>JAJPRD010000017.1 GCA_023700255.1 Candidatus Thalassarchaeaceae archaeon
AATTTTCAAATGCCTTATCGATATGACTTCTTTCATCATAATAATTCGACATATAGGGGTCTAATTCACCTGCACCATACGTCACAGGTCCAGCAAAAAGGCCTTCGATAATATCAGGACATATGTTGTCTAAATCATCACCATTATAATCTACGGTACTGGAAAAATAATTCATATGCATAACTTGACTTCTGGCTTCCGCACTACCATTTTTGTAAAGTAAAGGGTGTAGAGCAGTTGTTCCTGAAATTGGAACGATTGTTTTCAAATATTCGCTACCTAAAGCAGCAGCCTCCCATTGTGTTGCTCCTTCGTAGGATTTTCCATAAAGCCCCACATGCCCATTGGACCAATTTTGACTGCCTAGCCATTCTACAGCATTGTGAATCCCTAGACCTTCTCCAGCCCCACGGTAATCAAAGCAACCAGTTGAAAGCTCGGTACCAAAAACTGAGACCTGGGCAAAAGCATACCCATGCGGAACAAAGTTTTCGAAAATAAATTCACCACGCCCAGCACTTACTACGTTTGTAGGAGGGGATTCATCGCCCTGTGCTCCATATGAAAAATAAGGACTGATGATAGCGATAACTGGTACGTTCTCTCCTTCAAGTGTGTTGCTTGGTAACCAATAAGAAAGGTGGACTGAAGATGTTGCAGGTCCTGTTTCCCATATATCGGAGGTGTCTACATCAATGTCTACTTCTTCAACATCAAGTGCAAAATAAGGTCCTTCCTCTAAAGTATAAGAGAAGGTATGGTTATTCTTCCATTCAAGAGTATGTCTATCAAAAATAGAAACATAGGAATCATTCGCATCCGTTGATGGTGTTCTGTCATCAGAAGAAAATAAACAACCAGACATGCTCACTGCGACAATAATCATTGCCAAAGAAAATGCACATAAGCGCCTTTGCATGAATACCCGAGAAGGTTCGAATATTGTAACCTATGTTTTCAAAAAGGTCCTTTCTACCGCGAAGTCATGGACGACAATAAGATTCATGAAAGTCGATGGATTATATTGGGGATTATGAGTTTGAGTTTGGTGATCGTAATGCTGAATAATGTCACATTGAATGTGGCATTGCCTGAAATGTCTAAAGATTTGAGAGCAGATAATAGCGATTTACAATGGATTGTTGACTCATATGCACTTATTTTCGGAGGGACTTTGCTAGTAATGGGAGCTCTAGGAGATCGTTTTGGTCGAAAGAGGGCTTTACAATTAGGGCTATTACTCCTTGGCTCGGCTTCGGCCGCAGCGGCATTTTATGCAGATTCGTCGAGTGATGTGATTATTGCTAGAGCTGCAATGGGATTTGGAGCTGCTTTGGTTATGCCCGCAACTCTTTCCATTGTAATTGTTGTTTTTCCGAGAGAAGAAAGGGGAAAGGCGATTGGTATTTGGACTATGATGGCTGGTATTGGGGCTCCGATTGGATTACTTGTAGGTGGTTGGGCTGTTGAAAATTATGATTGGCAGATGGTTTTTCTAATTAATATTCCAATTATATTAATCGCACTTCTGTTGGGGTTGATTTTTGTCCCTAATTCAAAGGATAGCAAAAAAACTCCTTTAGACCCTGTGGGCGCTATTCTATCGATTGCTGCCCTGGGGACTATTCTTTATGCAATAATTGAGGCTCCTATATTGGGCTGGACTAGTAGCGAAATGATTGCCATTAGTGGAATTGGTGTTGGTTTAACCTATGTCTTTATTCAATGGGAGAAGAGGGTGGAGTTTCCAATGTTACCAATCAATTTCTTTAAATTTAATGGCTTTTCTTTAGGTTTAGTAGCAATAATGTTGGCATCTTTCGTAATGTTTTCTTTTATGTTTACGCAAATGTTACATTTCCAGTTAGTTAGAGGCCATAGTGCATTAGAAGCCGCTGTGAGGTTCTTGCCATTGCCGATGGGATTAATGCCCGCAGCAGCAAATAGCGACAAATTGGTGGCTAAGTTTGGGAGTAACAACGTCATTTCATTAGGACTCAGTTTAATGACGGCGGCTATGGTTATTTTCACTACTGTAGAAATTGATTCAGAATATATCCGTCTTGCCTGTATTTTCGCATTACTTGGTTTTGGAATGGGTTTAACCTTGGCTCCTGCTACTACTGTTGTAATGGATTCTATTCCTTCGGATAAGGCGGGAGTAGGTAGTGCCACGAATGATGCCAGTAGGGAAGTCGGGGGCGCTCTGGGCATCGCAATAGGGGGAAGTGTACTAAACGAATACTATCAAAGAAATATGATTGTCCCAGAGGGTTTAGAATTAGGAAATATTCCTCTAGAGTCCTTTCCAGCGGCTATGCAAATCGGAGGCGATTTATTGGCAGAAGGTAATCTCCTGGGTTTAGCACTGATAGAGAATGCTCAACATGCATTTATGGAAGGAATGATTGCTTCGGCAACAGTTATGGGAGTTATAGCTCTCATAAATGCAATATTAGTTAAATTATATATGCCACAAAAAGTTGCTATTAATTCAACAGCTGAAGAATGATTATCCTAAACGCCTTTTAAGTTCAGAAATCAATTGTCTTGGAATTGGGCTTTCTACTTTCATTCGCTCACCGTTGGGATGATCGAAAGTGAGTGAGGAGGCGTGTAAACAAAGTCTGTTAACGCTTGCTTTACCAAATCCATGTCTTGTATCGCCTATTACAGGGCACCCTAGATTTTTCATGTGTAAACGAATTTGAGCTCTTCTACCAGTATCAATTTTTATACGAATAAGGCTATGTTCAGGGCCCTTCTTCTCTAGCCACCAATTGGTAATTGCAGATTTACCTGCGCGCTTTCCTTCAGGCACGAGCCTCATCCTCTTATCCCTCATTTCTTGGATTCGCCCTGTTTCTATACCTGATTCGGTGGGGGGTTTACTATGAACGACTGCATGATATATGCGTTCAATTGATCTATCTTTAAATTGATCTTGAAGATTATCGCGAATTTCAGTGGAACGAGCTAGAATGAAACAACCCGAAGTTTCTCTGTCAAGCCTATGAACAAGGTGTGCACGGGTTTTCCCATTCTCCCATGCCCAAGCAAATACTCGATCAAACACGGTATCGGCTTCCCCTCTATCTGTAGCTACAGATAGAAGCCCTGCTGGTTTATTTACAACAATAATCGATTTATCAGAATACAATACTTCGGGAGCAGGTATTGTGGATTTATACTTTCCAACCGTCTCATCACCGTCAGATTTTGAAAGTACTGTAATAGTGACGCCTGGAGAAATCTTAGAATTTGCCCTAGTTACCTTTTCACCGTCGGCCCTTACACGTCCATGATCAATCATTCGACGAAGGGAGTTCTTTTTTGCATCCGGATGTAAAATCGATAAGATTTCTATCAGTGTGGCCTCTTTCTTTACCTTGATATTGGGGTCAGCCATGATGATGCGATAGGGTCTCTGCATTCAACTTTGCTTGATACCTTACAGTTTCTTGCCAAGCATTACTAAAGTCCCGACAAATCCTTCTTTAACTCCTGCACGATGCATTTCTACATCGATAAAACCTGCGTTTAACATCCCTCTCTTCCATTCGCTCTCACTAAATGTAGCCATTTTTACATTTAATGCATCGGGCCAATCTAGACTATCTTTATTCTCTCGATAATGATCTATCCCCGCAACCAAAATTCCACCGGGCATTAGCCATTCTTCAAAGAAGATTTTTAACATTTCTAAAGGGTCCTGCAAGTAATAAAGGAATTCCATAGAATGGATTAAATCGAATTTATCTAAAGGCTTCCAAGAAGGAAGATTTGCTAAATGAAAATCGCCACTTCCCTTTGCTTTCGCTTTCACAATCATCTCTTTTGAACCATCGACTCCAACTACTTTGTGACACGTTTCAAGAGTTTCTAATTTACGGCACACCCAACCGTTCCCACAACCAACATCTATAGCTGAAAATGAGGTTTTTAATTTAGGAATGGCAAGATTTAGCATGTCATTAACTGAGTTTGCATGCCCGCTCTCCATACCTTCATCCCTATTTTTGAGAGCCCATTCTGAGAATACATCAGTTGCATCACGGATTGCCATGATGATGGCGAAGTCACCTATTGCAAGAAGATTTTCATTTTAATTGTCAAAATTTTCTATTACATAATTCACTGCATTTCTGAAAATTATCATGCCCTCACCTTCTCCGTGTTCTATGTTTTCTCTAGTCCATGTTGCCCCTAACCAAGTTGAATGATTGGCTTCAGGATGTGGCATTAGTCCGAACACTAAACCCGAAGGGTCACACACACCTGCGATGTTCCTCCAACTCTGGTTTGGAGATATTGGATATGGTAATACATCGTCACTAGATGAAGGGTATTCAGTCGAAGGATCTACGTACTTTACTACCAGTTGACCAGCCTTGCTCCAATCGTCAAGCAGATTTTTGTCAGCGGTGACGAACTTGCCCTCGCCGTGCCGTACTGGAACTCTTATTCTTGTCATTCCTTTTGTCCAGATACAATGGCTTTCCGAATTAAATTCTAAAGTCGTCCATCTGTTTTCATAATGCCCTGAATCGTTCAATGCTAAAGAGGCGGTTTGAGTTAAACTGACATCGTCATCCCCAGGTAATAATCCCATCTTAACAAGTACCTGGAATCCATTGCAAATTCCAATTACGGGTTTTCCTGATTTGACAAAACCCCTTACTTGTTCGCGAAGGCCGAACCGAAGTCTATTACCCATTAATCGGCCACTGCCTAAATGGTCTCCAAATGAAAAACCGCCTGGAACCGCCATTATATGGTAATCTTCCAAATTAATTTCCCCGGTTACCAATCTATTGACATGAACTCTATCGGCTTTAGCTCCAGCCATCTCGAATACTGCTATCGTTTCAGTTTCACAATTGATTCCAAAACCTGAAAGAACCGCCACTCTTGGTTGCATTAATTGCCACCTCCATTTAGTGTACCTTTCCATGAATCTCGTAATTCAGACATAGATGCTGAGAGAATTTTTTGATCACCTTTACTGAATGTTATATTATCATCAGAATTTACAGTTCCAAGCAAATTGCATTCATGCCCTTTCATTGATTCTTCGAATTGCTGTGCATTTTCGGGTGACACGCTAACTAATATTCTACCGAGACTTTCACCGAATAAGGCACCCCAAGCATCGAGATTTGCACTAGAAGAAAATAATTTTGAAAGGTCTAAACTTGCACCAGAATCACACCCGAAACAACATTCTGCAACCGCAGCGGCAAGGCCTGCATCACTACAATCATGGGCGCTAGAAACTAATTCTTTAGACATTGAATTGGTTAGACTTCGGTATAATGATAAATTTCTTGATGTATCTATTTGAGGTACCTGTCCCCCAATACCGCTTGTACCATTTGTTTCATCTCGGAACATAAATGCTAGTTCACTTGCACCTAATTCTTGATGAGTTTCTCCAACTAAATATATCAGGTCTCCAACTTCTTTAAAGTCACTAGATACTGCTTTTCTGACATCTTTATGGTTCCCTATCAAACTGAATAAAAGAGTAGGGGGGACACTTATTTTTTCCCCGTCTAAAGTAGCGTCATTCTTCATTGAGTCTTTACCGCTTATACAAGGTAGATTATACGCTCTGCAAACTTCATCTAAGGCCCTATTTGCTCGCACTAATTGTGCTAATTTGTATTTGCCATCAGGGGTCTTTGCGGACTCAATTGGATCGGGCCAGCAGAAATTATCTAGGCCTGCAATTAAATCTAAATCTACACCTACGCAAACAGCATTACGTAATGCTTCATCTATACTGGCTGCAGCCATTGCATAGGCATCGATGTCAGAATACCTAGGAACAATCCCATTCGAAATTACTGCTCCCTGAGTTTCTCCTTGTATTGGAGCAATTACTGCTGCGTCACCGGGCGCGTCATGATTCACCCCACAGAATGGTTTGATCACTGACTGTGCTATGACTTCATGGTCGTAAGATCGGACCCACCATTCTTTACTAGCCACATTCGGTCTGGCCATTAATTTGGAAAGAATAATTCCCATCTCGAAATGATTAGAATTTGGGAACAATATCGGATTGTTTTGAGGAGGTTTCCATTCAGACTCTAACTGCAGTTGTGGGCACCCATCATGCAAGAATGAAATCGGGAGGTGGGCTACTGTTTCCTCACCAAAACGAACTACAAAAGCCCCTGTGTCAGTAAATGTGCCGATGGCTGTGGCCTCAACTTCATGCAAGTTTGCTAATTTTTCAAATGCATCACAATCATCAGGATTTATACCAATAGTCATTCTTTCTTGAGATTCAGATACTAATATTTCCCATTTACTTAATCCGGGTTGTTTCAATGGTACAGCGGCTAGATCTAAATCCGCCCCGCCAGTCAATTCTGCTAACTCGCCTACACTACTAGATAGCCCTCCTGCACCATTATCTGTAATTACTTGGATTAATCCTAAATCTCTAGCTTCGAGGACCATATCAATCATTTTCTTTTGAGTAATTGGGTCACCTATCTGGACTGCAGAAGAGGGGCTTTCTTCGGTTAATTCAAGGCTAGAAAATGTAGCACCATGTATTCCGTCGCTACCGACTCTCCCGCCAACCATATAGATTATATTTCCAGGCTGGGGAGTTTTGACATGACTTTCTCGGCCGTCAGGTAGTAGCCTAGGCATCATACCTACAGTTCCACAGTAAACCAATGGTTTCCCAAGATATCTTTCGTCAAATACGATTGCTCCATTGACTGTTGGAATACCTGATTCGTTACCCCCTGCACGAACTCCTGCATGAACGCCTCTGAATACTCGAGAGGGGTGAAACAACCCCTCAGGTATATGGCCCGAATAATCAGGTGGACCAAAACAAAATACATCCGTATTAGCAATTGGTCTAGCTCCTAAGCCGGTCCCTAAAATATCACGATTGACTCCCACTATACCTGTCATTGCTCCCCCGAATGGGTCAAGTGCACTAGGTGAATTATGCGTTTCTGCTTTGATACAAAGGCTCCAATTGTCGTTCCAAGCTATTACTCCGGAATTATCATGAAATATACTCAATAGCCAATTGACTTCTGATTGGATATCTAATGTTGGCTTCACGATATGTGTTTTGAATAAAGAGTCGATAATTACGTCCTCTCCAGTTTCTCCATCAACATGATGAATTTTAGCAGCGAATATTTTGTGACAACAGTGTTCGGACCAGGTTTGCGCAAGACATTCAAGCTCTGCATCAGTGGGTGCTTTTTCCGGTAATCCTAATTCTAATCTTGCAATGCGGATTTCAGGGTCCCGATAGTTTGCTTGTATTGCTTTCATTTCTTCAAGATTTAATGCCAATAATCCTGTTTCACTAATTTGAATAAGTTGGTCATCGCTAACTTCAAGATTTACTGTTGCAGCCGGTTTTTGAGTTAATTGTGGTCTTTCTGGAAATTCTAGACTAGGCCAAAGAGATTTATTACATTCTTCATTAGATGATATGCTAGATCTTTCAATCATTTGATTATGCAATTTGGATGAGAGCCAAATCGGAGAGATTTCATCAGAAACTCCCCAAAATAAGTAAGTCATTGTTGTAGCTATTTGCGAAGAAGTCGATATTTTTGGAAATATAGTTCGGAGGCCATCTAGCCCTGCTTGTCCGGCATTATCTGTGACGCCGGGTTTGAATCCCACCGTTATTGCGATATGCGGAGATTCGGGGAATAAATTCTTATTATCAAATATCGAGTTTCCTAACTCGCCGTACTCGATTACAGGATCTGCGAATAAATCATAAATTGCTTGTTTAGCATCATTTTCTGAAATATTTGATTTCACCTGGTAACCTAAAATAACTCTGACCTTTTCTATAGATACAGCATAATCAGATTCTAGCATTGACTTAACCGAATCACCTCGAGCATCAGTTAATCCTTCGATATCACGAGTCGTGACTTGAAAATTGTATATCTGCATTTGTCTCATCATATTCCCGGCCTCCTATAGACGACCCCCGTAGTAACTCGTCAATGAACAAAGCGGTGCAGGCCGTAGGCCTTGTGAGAACATTTTAGGGTAAAACTTGACAAACCTATAGTCGTTGATTCACATGATGACACCTGAGGCAGTTTGGGGAAGACGCTGGGAAAACTGTGCAAATCCTCTTGCACATCGTATAATGGAAGTGGCTGTGAAAAAGAAAACTTTGGTTTGTTTAGCTGCTGATATGACTTCTGTGTCTGAACTAATTAGTTTGGTGAAAGACGTTGGGCCGTATATTGCAGCATTGAAAACTCATGTTGATTTGGTAGATGATTTCTCTGTCGAAAAATGGAATATATTAATCGATTTAGCAAAGGAACATGAATTATTGCTATTCGAAGACCGGAAATTTGCAGATATTGGAAAAATATCTCAACAACAAATGGCGGGAGTACACGACATTAGAAACTGGGCTGATATTGTTACGGCGCATAGAATTTCGGGGCCAGATATAGTAGACGGAATTGCAGCAGGATGGGCTGATGTTGAACGCATTGGAGGGATCTTACTTTTAGCCCAAATGTCGAGTCAAGGAAACTTATTAGATTCAAATTATACTAACGAAGTAATCTCTACAGGTAAAGGGTCTCCACACGTTATAGGATATATTGGAAATGGAAGCTCGTCAAAAGAAGTTGGCGAACTAAGAAGCCTAGTAGGGGATTCTCAGATGATATGGACACCTGGCATTAATTTGGATAATAATGCTGGAAAAATGGGTCAAAGATATGGCAATCCCCATGATAGCATAACTTCTGGCTCTGATATTATAATAGTCGGTTCGGGTATTCATGGGGCTGAAGATAGGATTCATGCAGCTAAGTTGTATGCTGAAGCCTCATGGAGTGCTATTCTTGAACGAGGACAGTAAATGTTTTTAGATTTCATTTATTGGTTTGTTGCAATAGGAATTTCTTTCTTAACGGCTTATATAATCGCTAGAGAAATCTTAAAAAGATGGAGATTAAACTATAGATTGGAAAATAATGATAAAACATTATTGGATGATTCTTCAGTTAAAATTGAGATATTAACAAGTGCCCCAGAAGGGAGTACTTTTCTCAATTCAGTACCTGCTGTGTTAATTGATGAGACTTAATAAATCATCTAAATAAGCATTAATATCAAGATATTCTAGGTAATGCAGAACCCCTAATGAAGATCCGATGATGAGTACTGAAAGTACGAATAATTTTAATTTCCTACTTTTGGGTTTACTTTTTGGAATTACTGGCTGTAAAACCATAGGAGGTGGGAGTGATGGGAGTGGAGGTAATATTGGTAGTTCTGGTTCCGGATCTTCAATATCTGGATAAAGCGCATCTAAGTCCGATAAACCCGGTGCTTCAGGTATATCTCCGATAATATTCTGCCACTCTTTATCGACACTACCGAATGTGATGGGGGTTACGAGTGTCGTAACCGCTCCTGAGGAATATGCTGCATCTTGAGTTTTAGATAGCCGGGTTTTACTAGAGACGAATGCTATTCTCGCTTCTGAATCGGTTTCTCTCATTTCTAATGCGGCGATGTGTCCATCCATAGTAGGTAAATCTAAACTTAAGAATACAAGATCTGGTTCTAAACGAACATATTCGTCAACTGCTTTGTCTCCATCATCACAGATTTCAGCATCCCATCCTCTACGGGACATGATGTCTCGAATTCTTCCTGCAAGAATAGAATTGGCCACCACAACTAGGGCTACTCGTGACATTTCAAACGCTACACAAGGGACATTATACATGAACAACGCGGTGCGAGATTCAATCCAATATAGAGTCTAAGAACCATTCTGGGTCGAAATCTTGCAAATCGCCATATTCTTGACCCACCCCTGCGAGAACTATTGGTCGGCCTGTAGCGTGAGCTATTGAAAGAGCTGCTCCTCCTTTGGCATCTGTGTCAAGTTTGCATAGAGCTACTCCATCAAAGTTAAGAATTCTTTGGAATTCTTTTGCTTGTGTTACTGCATCATTACCCGCTAAAGCATCAGCAACAAATATTACCAAATGCGGCTTGGTTATTCTATGAATTTTTTTGAGTTCTTCCATTAAATTAGCTTTATTTTGCATTCTTCCGGCTGTATCGATTATCACGATATCATCTCCTTTGGCTTTCGCGCTTTCTATAGCATCTCTGGAAACTGCCGCAGAATCTCCTCCACGCTGACTTTTGATACATCTCACCCCTATTCGATCTGCATGTGCCGATAATTGATCTATGGCACCCGCCCGGAATGTGTCAGCAGCAGCTAAAACTACCGAATATCCTTTCTCAGTCATTCTATGAGCTATTTTTGCAGATGTTGTTGTTTTACCTGTTCCATTAACTCCCACTATCATGATCGATACAGGAGTGCTGTCTGCAACAAAAGATTGGATAGTTCTGTCAAAATCCCAGTAACCTGCTTCAAGAAGATTTTGAAGAGATCTCCTAACTACAGTTTCCACGATTTTATCTAATCCTTTACGTGTATCTACCCGTGCGCCTATCAAATTAGCCTTCAGATTAGTAATTACTTCCATAACTGCCGAATGGCCCATGTCGGATTCCAGAAGTTCTGTCTCGAGCTGGTTGATTATTTCATCTAAAACTTGACCACCGCGAATTATTTGGCCACCTTTGCTTACTTCTGAATCAGATAAATCCATTTCAAAATTCTTGACTGTTGCAATTAGTGTTCGGCCGGTTGTTGTTTTCATTCGATCTATGGGTTTTTTTGCTAAAATAGTAGTTGATTTGGTGCTCGCCGCTTCAATTTTTTGAGTTTTTTTCCTAGATTTTTTGTCTTTTACTTTAGAAAATGGATTTTTTTCAATAACTTCTGAAAAGTCTTCCCATTCATCTTCTGGTGGTTCAATTACTTGTTCATGAACACCGAGATTGATTTTTTCACTCTTAGAAAGTTCTATCGCATCTAGTAATTCTTTTCTTTCTTGGAGGATTTTATTTGCTTCCAATGTATCTTCTTCAACAGTTATTTTATTGGCATCAACTGCTTCTTTGGTCTGCCTTTTAAAACGATCAAATAATCCCATAATATCACCTAATCATCAAGAGTTAATTCGGTACCGCGCTTCCTTTTCTTTCGCGATGGTTGAGGAGTGGATGGTTGTTCAGGGAGTTTCGTTTGAGGAGTGGGTTCGGGCTTTGGTTCATCTTGTAATGTTGCAATTTGACCATTGAAAATATTCGCTAAAGAGATGGTTGTTTCTTCGATTGAGTCAAACTCGGCTTTCATCTTATCCATTATCACAAGAATCTCATCGGTTCTTTTCTGTAAAATCTTAATAGCTTCTGTACGAGGCTTTTCTGCTTGGACCCGGCTCCCTATATCTATTACTGCACCGGTTTCTGCAGGGATATCTGCGACTATTTGAACGCCTGCTCCGAGAGGAATCATTGCACCTTTAGCACCACCAGGGGGTATTGCAGATAGTGTATCTATTGTTTGCATTTGTTCTAATCTTATTTGCTCCAAACGCCTTATCTGTTGCTCAATAGATTCCATTCTTTGACGATTCTGCTCAACTTGTTGTGCAATACGTTGTAACTCAGCCTGATTTACTGCACTCATCGGACATAGCGAAGTTGCCGTATCTCAAGAAGGCGTCGCAAACATCAATTAAGTTGTTTTATATCTTTTTTTGTTAATATGCCATTACTTCGAGAGAAATTCAACTATTTGGTTGGCTGCTTCTTCCGCGGAAATATTGGTAGTATCTATCCTAATTTCAGGGTTTTTTGGAGCTTCAAAAGGACTTGATATTCCTGTGAAATTAGGTATTTCGCCAGCGCGCGCTTTTGCGTATAACCCTTTGACATCCCTCTGCTCACAAACTGAAAGAGGCGTGTCGACGTACACTTCTATAAATTCATTTTCGGATACTAATGTTCTTGCCATAGACCTTTCAGATTCAAAAGGCGATATGAAAGATGTGATGCAAATTAATCCACTATCTAACATCAACTTGGCAAGCTCGCCTACTCTTCTAATATTTTCAACTCGATCGGCTTCGGTGAACCCTAAGTCCCGATTTAATCCATGACGAATGTTATCACCATCAAGAGTGATTGTGTGCTTCCCTAGTGATTGTAATTTTTTCTCTAAGATATTTGCAATTGAGGATTTACCAGAACCGGACAGCCCAGTGAACCATATTACCTTAGGGGTTTGTAATTTTTGTTTGGCTCTAGATTCTTTTGATACGTCCATTTTCTGCCAATGTATATTTTCAGAGCGTCGAAGAGCGAAATCTATCAACCCCATCCCCACAGTATTATTCGACATTCTGTCAATTATAATGAAACCCCCCATTGTTTGATTTTCCTCGTAGGGGTCGAATGCAATTCGCTTATCGAGAGATAGGTTACAAACTCCAATTTCGTTGAGTTGTAAAATTTTAGCAGGCAAATGTTCGAGTGTATTTACATCAATTTTATGTTTCAATTTGCCTAATGTTAATGTTGCTGATTGAGTATTTGATTTTAGTAAATACTGCCTCCCTGGCATCATCGCATCATCATTCATCCATAACACGTGAGCTTGGAATTGATCGGATTCCCCGCAAGATGATTTTGCGGATATCATGACGTCCCCTCTTGATATGTCGATTTCATCATCTAAAGTGACTGTAACTGATTGGCCTGCCGATGCTGATTCTAAGTTTCCACTCCATGTCACTATATCTTTTATCGATGATTTTTTCCCACCGGGAAGGATTTTTACTTCTTCACCTGATTTTATTTCACCACTAGCGATTAATCCGGAAAATCCTCGGAATTCTGAGTTTGGCCTGTTTACCCATTGAATTGGCATCCTAAATGATTGGCTTATTTTTTGGTCATGGACCTCTACTGTTTCTAGATACTCCATTATAGTTTGGCCGTTATACCAAGGCGTGTTTTGACTTTTATGCACTACATTATCTCCCATTAGTGCTGATATTGGAATAGGAGTTATGCTATCGATATTCAATGCATTATTTGCAAATTCTTGATATTCAGAGACTATGTTATTGTATACTTTTTCAGAATAATCTACTAAATCTAATTTGTTGATTGCTAACAAGACCTTTTTGACCCCTACCATTGATACAATGAATGAATGTCTTCTTGTTTGAGTTAATACTCCTTGTTCTGCGTCTACTAAGATTATTGCAATGTCGGCAGTTGAGGCCCCTGTTGCCATATTTCTCGTATATTCTTCATGACCGGGTGTATCTGCTACGATATATTTTCTTTTGTCGGTAGAAAAGAATCTATACGCTACATCTATCGTTATCCCTTGTTCTCTTTCGGCTGCTAAGCCATCCACTAACAAAGCAAAATCGATATTGTCTCCCTGCGTTCCTATTTTTTTCGAATCGGCCTCTAAAGACGATAATTGATCATCAAAAAGCATATGAGATTCGTATAACATTCTACCAATTAATGTTGACTTCCCATCGTCTACTGAACCACAGGTTATGAAACGAAGAAGACTCTTTTCTTCGTGTGACTTCAGATATGACTCTATATCTGTGGCGATTAATTTGCTGACATGAGACATTAGAAATACCCCTCTTGTTTCTTTTTCTCCATTGAGGCGTTGCCATCATGATCGATAGTTCTGCCTTGCCGTTCTGAAGTTGTAGTCAGAAGCATTTCTTGGATTATTTCTGGTAATGTAGTTGCCTCGGATTCAACTGCCCCAGAAAGAGGGTAACACCCTAATGTTCGGAATCGCACACTTTTCATCATCGGCGTTTCTCCAGGCTGCAAAGGCAACCTTTCATCATCAACGAGTATTAATGCTTCATCTCTCTCAACTACTGGCCGCTTTTTGGAAAAGTATAGGGGGACTATTGGTATTTTTTCTAAATGTATATATTGCCATATATCTAATTCTGTCCAATTTGATAGGGGGAATACCCTGATTGATTCGCCTTTATTCTTACGGGAATTGTAAATATTCCATAATTCTGGACGCTGACTTTTTGGATCCCATCGGTGCTTCGATGTTCTAAATGAGAATATTCTTTCTTTGGCTCGAGATTTCTCTTCATCACGTCTAGCGCCGCCAAATGCTACGTCAAATCCATATTTGTCCAGTGCTTGTTTGAGACCTTCTGTTTTCATCATATCAGTATGAGTTGAAGAACCGTGAACAAATGGATTCATCCCTATATCTTTACCTTCCTGGTTAATATGAACAATTAAATCTAATTCTAATTCTTTGGCGGTTCTATCTCTAAATTCAATCATCTCTGAAAATTTCCACATAGTATCAATATGCATAATTGGAAAAGGGATTTTACCCGGAAAAAACGCTTTTCGTGCCAAATGGAGCATGACTGAAGAATCCTTTCCAATTGAGTATAACATCACTGGATTTTCTGCCTCTGCTACCACCTCTCTCATGATATGAATGGCTTCGGCCTCTAAAGCGTCGAGGTGAGACATGCCTTTGGCGTAAGATACGGGCTATTTCACATCGACGGGTTTTGGCCTCTTTGTAGTTATATAATATTCAAATTACTGTTGAGCAACCCAATCTTCAGTCCATCGGTTATCTGCGGCAACAAGAAAATAAGGGTTAAGAACGTTTTCGACTAAGTCATAGTCTAACGTTTTTCCTGATGGATCTACTATGATGCCTCCCGCGCCAGATACAACTGCGTGTGCCGCCGCGATATCCCAACAAGACGTAGGGCCGAAACGAGGGTAGAGATCCGCAGAACCCTCTGCAACAATGCAAGCTTTCAGAGATGAGCCCATCCTTACTAAGTCATAATTACCAAGAGTTTTTGCAAATTCTTCATCTTTTTTTCCTCTATGTGTCCCACTGGCTACAAGACGTACGGGCAACGGCGGACTAGATGGATTTACCATCATTAAACCGGAACCCTCGGGGCCTCTTCTTTCAGAGGGAGTTATAGTCCCTCCAAACCATGTTGTTTTTGTCACAGGAGCATGAACTACTCCAAAAATAGGGCGCCATCTATTTTTCTCACGGCGCATTAGAGCTATGTTGACGGTGAACATTCCGTTTCTTTTGATGAATTCTTTTGTTCCGTCTAAAGGGTCTACTAACCAACAAGTATCGTTTGACAGTGGGTCGCCTTCATTCCCTTCTTCGGATACGATTGGCGTATTATCAATTTTTTGCAATTCTCGCACAATTATATTGTGGGCCGCTAAATCCGCCTCAGTTAGGGGAGACGAATCTTCTTTATGTTGAACTTGTATCTCACCGGATCTATCATATATTTCAAGAATTGCTAAACCTGCCAATTCGGCAATATGAACTATTTTTTCCACATTCAAAGCCCCAACTCCTTAATTAGAAATCTTGCATTTTTTCTGCAGCAGACTCTAGTTTCGCCCTAGATTCTTCACTTAAATGGAACAAATATGGGTCTTCTTCACCAACAATTTCTTTCCAAGATGACATGGTTCTCGCCCATATTTCCTGTTCTGAGTTCCATTCTAGCCACCTATCTACGAAATCGCAATGACGCAGTATATCTTCATCTTCTTCTGAAAGTTTACGCAAAATTGTATTTGTCTGTGCTAATAACATTCCAAACGGTGCGTTAACTTTGTACGTAGTAAATGGATTTCTCTCTTGCACCACTGTGAGGTGCTCTCTCCACAATCCTAGGAATACATCATAGGTCCAGCCAATTGCGAGAGTTACAAGTAATACGGAAAACGCAATTGCGATGAGCCCCCAATAAGTCAGAGGTATGCTTAACAATTCTTTGTTAGAATCAAAACGCCAACTAACATATGGCCACATAAGTAAAGTTAGAGTTGTTATCCAAAAACCCAAGGAAATAAGGGTTTGACTTTGCTGAATACGCCAATACTGACGCATGAAGGCTTTCTTTAACACGTCCCTTCCTAAGGCTATTCTCATTTCACCGTTGCGTGTAAAGGTTTGTTAAAAATTCGTAAAACTAACGATTTCTTAAAATCTAAATCCTTAATTCTCTCTGAAATGAGAGACTACGACTGGAGTTGATGATTCAGATGGGTCTATAGTTTGAAGAGTAACGATATTGATTTCGCGCCTTTTAGCTCCGTTTCGACTACCAAAATGTGACATTATTTTCTCCCTTGCTTCATCTTCATCGGTCGCAACCAAGTCCATTGAGAACTCTTGGTTTGTCTTTCCTTGGCGGAACGTGCCTTCTGCGCGATATACCTTCATATTGCCGGCGAGTTTCGACTTCGATATAAACGCGACGAAAAACGGGAAACGAGTTTTCCCCTAAATATCAATGCCTAATACTCTGACTTTTACTCAAGGTTCAAGAACGTATGAGCCTTGATGTTTCTTGATTAATCATGGGTTCTTCTTCTAAGCCGGATTCCTCTTCAAAGAATAAGGGCGGGGCTTTAGAAGAAAGGTTGGCTAAATTTCCGAATGAAAAGTTGGTTCAAGAAGTTATTTCAGTTTGGGATGAAGTGGTTAGAATGGAGCAAGATTTGGTTAATTCCAGACAACGTGCACGTGCATTAGAATTAGAATTGGCGGCCGTGGATTTAGAACACGGAGATGGCCCCACAATTACAGATCTTGAAGAGCAGTTGCGTGTAATGAAAATGCGTTGTGGGCAATTAGAAGCAAAATTAGAAAATGAAAAAATTAGAAGGCTCGACGGAGGGGGAGATTCTGAAAATCGTCTAGCAGAATTACAAGAAGAAAATGCTAGGCTATTGAAAGTAGAAGAAGAGCAAATGATTCTTATCCTAGACATGGAGTCACAAATTGATAGGTTGCTTGATTCGATTAAAAAAATGTAATTAAAAATTAAAATTATTTTTAATTATTCATTTCATCTATGAAACTAGCTAATGCCCTTTGTAATTCGTCGGCATTATCGAATGATTCGGTTAAGTTTCCAGTTATTATCCAATCTGCGCCGGCATCGGCAGCTATTTTTGCAGTTTTACCGTCTCTAATCCCTCCTCCAACAACAATTGTAAGGTTGCAAGATTCTCTGGCAGATTTTATTAAATCGGGAGAAACTGGTGTTTTTGCACCACTTCCCGCTTCTAAATATATTATTTTAAAGCCATAATATTCAGCAGTTGTAGCATATGCAGCTATTCTCTCTATTTCGGAAGGTTGTATCAAATCGGCCATACCTACTTCTCCCGCTTTTCCTCCGGGTGCGCAAATAATATATCCCATTGGAAGAGGGGAAATGCCTGCTTTTTTGATAAATAATGAGCCTGCTACTTGTTCTTCAATTAAAAATTTGGAAGACTTGCTGTTCATGAGCATCATGAAAGTAATTGCGTCTGCTGCCGGTGAGAGGGCAGTGGATCCTTGGGGGAAAAGAACGACTGGGACTTTCCAATTTTTTTCATCTAGGCCAGAATCTTGTGAAGAGGCCCATGCAACTAGCTCTAATGCCTCTTGTATTGCAACAACTGTTCGGTTGACATTCTCCATATCTGTTCCACTCGAACCCCCCACGAGTATCATTTGACTTCCTGCTGCCACTGCGGCAACCGCCCTTTTGCCAGCGACATCGGGGGTCTGATCTGCAGGATCAATCAATATAGCGTGCCGGGGGCCTTTATTTGGGTCCGAAACATGTTCTAATGCCCGGCTGTCTACTGCGCTCATATTGCCTCCTGTTTGCATTAAGCATCTAATATTTTACAAGATTTTTGTTAGTTCCGCTGCCTCTATGCCTAAAAGCACCCTATTTGATATGGCTTTTTCGGGATCTTCCCCGTACCAATTCATTTTTTGGATAAAATTGCCCATTACTTCTTCATTAGACCAGGTCTCAATAGTTTCATCTGGCCTGATTCCGCAAATTTTACCTTCAATTCTGGTTTTTGAAATTGCACCATGCCACTTTTTGCCTAATTTATTCTCTCTTAAATCGATTGTTTGCTGAACTTTCATTACTCCAGAACCCAAATGTCCTGCTCCAATATATTTAACTTCATTATTACTGATATCCGTCACTCTTGTTTTGAGATGATATGTCGCTCCTCTCTTAGCTAATGCTATTGAAAGAGATTTTACAAACCAAGAATATCTCACTGCCGTAGATTTATTATTTGGTGCCTGACTGAACATTTTACCATACCATGAGGTTGGAGTTATTGGCCATTTTTGAAAAATACCTGGTTCTTCGCCATACATGCCCGCCTCTGCTTTCTCGTCGAAAATGTGAATCTCTAGTTTTGATTCTAAATCTAATAAACGATGAGCGCAACAAAAAACCTCTATCCCAGAACCCATTATAGCAATTTTCATATTAATTCCCTCTCAATTTTTTAAAGATTGTAGGGCCTTCAATGCATTGTTGACATGTATTGCTGTACCCAGCGATAAAGCATCTTCATCGACTTTGAACATAGGGTGGTGGACATCATAAATTGCATCCAGATTAGAGTTCCCCACTCCGAGGAAAGAAAAACAACCGGGTATTTCTTCAGTATAATATGCAAAATCTTCACCACCCATAATGGGCGACATTTCGGTTACTTTATCTGTACCAAGAATTTCAGCAGCAGAAGATCTACCTAAATCCCAACATTCTGCATTATTTATTGTGGGTGGATAGTCGTTTCCAGGGAACGTTACTTCCGCTTCACACCGATTAGCAATTGCAGTGGCCTCGGCTAATTCTTTGACTCTTTTTTGTAATTTCAAAATCCCTTCCATTGTTAATGATCTGATTGTTCCTTGCAACTCCATCGTGGAAGGTATTACGTTTGTAGCGTTTCCTCCTTTTATCATTGTAATACTAATAACACCCGATTCAAGAGGATTTAATTCCCGAGAAATTATTGTTTGAAGCTCAACTATTATTTTTGCACCTGTGATGACTGGATCTATGGTTTGGTGGGGAGCGGCGGCATGTCCTCCGTTTCCATTAACTATAATTTTCACAGTACTTGTTGCTGCCAGAAGAGTTCCTTCCCTAGATGCTAAAGTGCCTGTTGGCATTGTTCCAGCAACATGTAATGCGTATATTTGTTCGACTTTAGGGTTTTGAAGAACTCCTTGATCCCTCATCATTTTTCCTCCAGCACCACCTTCTTCTGCTGGTTGAAAAATTAGTTTTATCGTGCCCTCTATTTCATTTTCATTTTCTTTTAATAGGCGAGCTGCTCCCAGTAGCATGGCAGTATGACAATCATGCCCACAAGCATGCATTTTACCATCTATTTCACTTCTAAATTCAATGTCGGTTTCCTCATGGATAGGTAATGCGTCCATATCTGCTCTTAGAGCGATGCAGGGCCCGTTTCCGTTTCCAATTGTCCCCACTACTCCCGTTATTGCTATATCTTTTTCATATTTGATATCCAAATCAGAAAGTGTTTTTTGAACTAATTTACTAGTCTCGAACTCCTCATACATTAATTCTGGATGTCGATGAATGATTCTTCTTTTTTCAATTATCCAAGATTCAATATTTTTAGCCTTTGAAATAATTTCTGAAGGATTCATATATTATCTGAAGGTGTTTTATTATTAGAATGGTGGTATGATTTATGTTTTGATAATTGAAAGAGCATGAACGGGGCAGTGGGGGATACAAAAATTACAATGTGTGCAAGATGGTTCGTCAACTATAGCTAATATATCCTCTAAAACAAGAGCGTCTACAGGACATAATGCAACACATGCAGCACAACCAAAACAACGATCATTGTCTATAACAAATATTGAGTTGTCTTGTCTAGCCACCCTCCTAAGAGGGGGGGTTAGTTCTCAATTGTGTCCCCCGACCCCTTTGTTTCTATTGCAACTTCTTTTTTGTAATAGATTTTTATAAAATCATTTTTTTGTAATAGATTTTGATATACAATCAAGGTATAAAATCGGAAATAAATAAACATTATCCTTAAGTAAAAATTAAAAAAACAGTTCTTATTACTTTCCATAGGAAATCGTGGGGTGGGGTTCCAAAGACCTCATCAAAAAGAACATCCCCCAAAGGTCGTATGGTACTGTACAAACCTGGACAATCCACACGATATCCCTCTGATCCGGTTAAGGATGGTATCAGGTTTCATTTCCTTGGAGGAGGAGATGAAGTTGGCAATGTTGGTTGTATTATAGAAGACAATACAGGTACAAGATTATTGATAGATTATGGATTGGCTCCCACAAGACCTCCAAGATATCCCGATCAAAGCCCCCCTATTACAGATGCTATAATTACGCATAGTCACATCGATCACATCGGAATGGTGCCCTGGCTTACACAATTTAATAATGTAAAATTCCATGGGACATCATTAACTGCAGCAGTATCAGAAATAATGTGGAGAGATACATACAAAGTCTCAAGAATAGAAGGATATCCTCTTGCATGGGACAAAAGAGACTTAGAATATGCTCTTGAATCTTGGATAACTCACGAATATGGGGAATGGTTTGAAGTAGGATTTTGGAAATGTAGACTTCATCAGGCCGGACATATGCCCGGAGCTGCAATGATTGAAATCAAAACACCTACACGTACAATTTTGTGGTCCGGAGATCTTGATACGCGAGATAGCCCCAATACGTATGGAGCAAAACCAATTGATTGTGATATACTTTGTTTAGAGGCAACTTATGGGGGGAAAGAACATCCAAATCGTTCTGAAGAAGAAAGTAGGTTCGTAGCTTCGGTCAAAGAAATAGTTCAAAGAGGCGGGGTTGCATTAGTTCCGGCGTTTGCCTCAGGAAGAGGGCAAGATATTCTTAGAATCCTTCACAGAGATGCTCCACATTTGAATGTCCATTATGATGGAATGGGGACTCGCTTGACCAAAAAATGGTTCGATAATCCTCAACACATACGGGATCCAGAAACATTGAATAAAGTTTGGAAATGGACAAAAAAAGTATCAAGCAAATCAGATAGGAAAAAGGCTTTACAAGCAGACGTAATAGTAACAACCAGTGGCATGCTCGACGGAGGCCCTGCTTTATGGTACTTGAATCGCCTAAGAAATGACCTCGCAAATGGAATTCTTCTCACTGGGTATCAGGCCGAGAATTCAGGTGGAAGAAAACTTCTTAATGAGGGTAAAATAAGCATTTTCGGCAATATTACGCAAATAGATTTGAAAGTCTCGCAATTCCAATTATCCAATCATGCCGGGCATAGTGATTTGTGTAATTTTGCCAAAAAATGTAACCCAAAGGACATGATATTATTCCACGCTTCAGAAGAAAGTAGAAATGTTATTTTTTCCGAAATGAGGGAAGAAATAACAATTCATTTACCTGTTAATGGCACTTCAATCCAAGTCAATTCGTGAATCAGGTCCTCCGAACAATTGATAGGCCTCACGCATAATGGAAACTTATCTGGACATCTGTCTCGGGTGATTGAAAATAGGAGATGAAGAAAAATATGGACGCATTAGACAAACAATTTGGAATAACGGAAGCGGGAAGTACCGTGAATGGCGAGCTAAGAGCAGGATTGACAACATTCTTGACAATGGCTTACATTCTCGTAGTCAACCCATCAATGTTGAATAATTTCGGACAAACGGGTATACCCTTTGACGATGCATTATTTGCAACAGCAGTAGCGGCCTTTGTAGGCTGTTTAGTAATGGGGCTTTGGGCAAACTTACCCTTTGCTTTAGCTCCTGGCATGGGGCTCAATGCTTACTTTACATTCGCCGTAGTTGGCGCAATGGGCGTTGCATGGGACGTTGCACTAGCTGCTGTATTGGTAGAAGGAATCATTTTCATGATACTATCTCTCCCTCAAGTAGGCTGGAGAACTGCAATGATTAACGCAATCCCAACAGACCTAAAAATCGCTACTGGAGCAGGTATCGGAATGTTCCTCGCGATTATCGGACTAAGGGAAATGGGATGGATTCAAGACGACGGGGCAACACTAGTTAATCTGGCAACAACAGAATCATTCGGTTATGATCACGGCGCTCTAATCTCCATGGTCGCATTAATTGCAATTGCAGTTATGATGGCTCGTGGCATTAAAGGCGCAATAATCTATGGAATTATGGGAGCATCAGTTTATGGATGGGCAGTCGATGCTTACGATCCATACAATGATTTCATGGCTGGAGGAGCAGGCTGGGCATCACCCACTGCAACTTGGCCAGACCCAACTGCGGTTGGATTTGTAGGATTGCCTGAAGAAACTCTGGGGGCGGCATTAGGCGCTCTTAGCGATATAGGTGCAGCAGACGGGACACCATGGGGAGCATTCTTGTTAGTCATGATTACTTTCTTATTCGTTGATATCTTTGATACAGCGGGTACACTTTACTCTGTAGGACGTCAAGCAGGATATGTTGATGAAAACGACGAGTTAATGAACTCAGATGAAGCATTCATGTCAGACGCAGCAGCAACAATCGTTGGAGCACTTACAGGTACAAGTACAACTACAACTTACATTGAATCAGTAGCAGGTGTAGAAGAAGGTGGAAAAACTGGATTAACAGCAGTTACAGTAGGTGTTTTAATGCTTTCAGGATTATTCTTTTCAGACTTATTCCAATCAATCCCAACATTCGCAGCAGCGTGTGCTTTGGTAATTATTGGTGCAATGATGATGAGGCAAGCAGCAGATATTGATTGGAACAATGCAGAAGTCGCTTTACCAGCATTCCTAACAATGGTTCTGATGCCATTCACATACTCTATCGCAGATGGTATAGCATGGGGTGTAATCTCATACGTTGCTATCAAAGCAGGAATGGGTAAGTTTGATGAGATCAACAAAATCATGGGTACTCTAGCTATACTGATGATGATGTTCTACCTCGGTCCTGGTGACCAATCTACCTTTGATTGGTTATTCGAGGCAATCGGGTTAAACAGTTAAGAAAATGACGTAAAAGGAGCTCTCGGGCCTTTTGG
>JAJPRD010000053.1 GCA_023700255.1 Candidatus Thalassarchaeaceae archaeon
ACTGTCCATAGGACTCGGGGGTTCAAATCCCTCTCTCGGCGCCACTCTATCGAATTACTGATTAGGGATTGAAGATGATCCACGTACGGTTATTTGATCTTCATGATATTTCATTGTAACAGGAGTTGTCAAAACCGCTTCACCATCAACATTAACAAACATAGTAGGATTATGGCTTTCATTAGAGGGCTTACCATCTTTATCCACTGCTCTAACTTCAAGAGATTTTGAGGGTTGCATACTAATTTTCCCCCACTTACCTACATGTGTGCCTTTTTCTAATGGACCCATTATTGCTAGCATCTGAATTTTAGAAAGTCCAAAAGCTAAGATTAGTGATGCATGATTTTGAATTGGTGAGGCACCGGGTGTAACTTTGAATCCGCCACCAAATGTCTGACATTGTGAAAGACAAAATAATCCTGAAAATTCAATTATTCGACCCGGTTCATCATCTACTTTTATCCAACCTTGTTGTTTTTTCCAACCAAGTATTGCCCTTATTCCTAAAAAAGTATATTTCAATTGCCCTCTAATCCATTTGAATTTACCCTCATTCTTCATACGATTAACGGCTGACGTAACTCCACTATCAACTTCTAAAAAGCTCCAACGCACCAAATTCCCATCTATTTCTGGAGGACCATCAACAGAATGAGGAGCGGGGTCAGGAATAGTATCATGGCCAATAGCAGGGAGTCCCTCAACTCTAACAGCGCCGACTCTTCTATCAGTTCCATTAACTAGAATATCCACTGCTTCTTGCATATCGGGGAACTTATTGCCTCTAGGAATAGGTATTCCATGGGCTCGAGCATAATCATTACCACTACCTATTGGTAGAATACCTAATGTCATTTTTGAGCCTCTAAGACCTGATGCTACCTCATGTACAGTTCCATCACCTCCTACTGCAACTACAAGTTGATAATCGCCATTCGATAACTCATGTGCTATTTCTGTAGCATGTCCTGAATACTCTGTACGATGTAAGTCAATTTCAAATCCGGCGGCTTTCAATGCAGGCTCAAATGAGTCCCATTGTTTCATTGATAATCCGTCTCTGGCCTTGGGGTTGAGGATGCATGCAACGCGTGTCACGAGTACATGAGTGAGGATTTGAGACTTGAATGCTCGCAAAGCGAGGAATCATCAGTAAGAGATGTTTCGAACGTTCAGAGGACCTCCACATGAGTGATGAAGATTTCATGCGCAGAGCTATTGAATTAGCAGAGAAAGGGAGATATTCAGTTATGCCCAACCCACTTGTTGGATGTGTCTTAGTTCGTAATGGCGAAATTATAGCTGAAGGTTGGCATGACCACCTTGGAGGTCTACACGCAGAGCAAATGGCAATTGCTGATGCTGAAGTCAGAGGTGTAGAAACTCAGGGCTCTATCGCATATGTAACATTAGAGCCGTGTAATCATTTTGGAAGAACACCCCCCTGTAGTGAGGCATTGATGTGGGCAGGCATAAAGAAAGTAATTATTGGAACTTCAGATCCAAATCCTACTGTTAGAGGAGGAGGTTTAGAGGCTCTACATAAAGAAGGAATTGATGTAAAAATTGGCGTTCTTGAGAATGAATGTAATCAACAAATGTCTGCTTTTATGCATTGGTGTAGGAATAAAAGACCACATGTACTTCTGAAAGCCGCTACTGATTTCAATGGAAGAATTGATGGCGATCCTGAAAAACCAGCTATTAGATTCTCATCTAAAGAATCTCTTGATTTAGTCCAAAATTTAAGAAGAGATTCAATGGCAATTCTTGTAGGTGTAAATACAGTAATAAGAGATAATCCAAGATTAACTATTCGAGGAGATAATACATCGAAAGTAGATAATATCCCAAAAAGAATTGTTATTGACCCAAACAATAGGATACCTCATGATTGTCATTTAATGACAGTATCAGATGCAGAAACCTATCTTATTAATACTAAAAAATTCGATACATCAAAGGATATGAAACATGTAAATAGAATTATTTTACCCTCGGAAAATGGTGAAATAGATGTCAAAAAAATATTAGATTGCCTAGGAGATTTAGAAATCCAAACGCTATTGGTAGAAGGAGGTTTGAATACCTGGAAAAGATTCTTAGATTCTAATCTAGTGAACTCTGCTCATTTATGTGTTTCTGAAAAAATACTACCTGGAGAAAGTGAAGCTTATTTTACAAATGTAGATCTTGAAAATGCTGGCCTTAAAATTGTAGAGAAAATCAATTTGGGGATTGATAACATCTCACGTTGGGAATAAAAATGGCGGGCAATCCGCGATTTGAACACGGGTTGTCGGGTTCGAAACCCGAAGTGATATCCAGACTACACTAATCGCCCTACAACCTTCCATCCAAGGCAATCTAATTTCAATGCAACGGATGGCACACGACAACCATGCGAGCTAAACTCTTGTGAACTTTGACTGGAGAACGTACGACAACGCTCCAACCTTTGGCATTTATTTCACTCTCAATTTCACTCCAAGGTCTACCCATTACAATATAATCAACTTCGGGATCATTTTCAAGAGATTCCGCCCCTGCAGGTAGCATAGTAGATATTGTCGATTGAGAATCGATTTCTAACGCTTGAGCGAGAGCAGCTAAGAATAACTCAAGTCCATCATCAGATTTCCAAGCATTTCTTCCATAGGGGGGATCAAAAGCAAATATGCAATTCTCTTTTTTACTCCATAGCCCGGCTATATCTTTAACACTACATTTTTCCACTTGAGTGATACTTGAATTATGCTCATCTGCCCATGATAAATTCTTTTTAGTACCATAAACCATCGTAGGATCTAAATCACTAGCATATACATCCATTCCTTGTATTAGAGCTTCTATTGCTATACCTCCAGTGCCACAAAAAGGATCTATCATTGCTTTAGGATTGACACCTTCTCTATGAGCAAGGGATATCAATAATTTTGCTAGCCTAGGCTCAAGAGATATGGGTTTGAAGAATGGCCTTTCCATTGGCTGTCGGCCGACATAGTTTGATTTGACCCATTTATTTTCCCTAATCCCCCAAGTAATACATGGATTGCTGTCTACAGAATCCCAATGAACTTCTCCATCTACTTTACCAGCAACAATAATCATTATTTCATATTGAGGATTCTGTAGATCAACTGGATTTTTTTCACAATACAATTGAGCTCCTACTTCTTTTTCTAAATCTCTTCTAGAGATTCCTTTGACTCCAGAACCTAATTTCTTGCTCCTTACTGCAAAACTACCAGGAGGTAAATTTTCTTTAGACCAATCAGAGATTGTTTGAGAAAGAAACTCAAAACTCGTATTATTAGAATAACCCCCAAAATGAAGTAAATCTTCAACTAAAGCTGCTGAAGATAAACGTGAAAGTAATTTCTCATCTATTGGTTGGTTAAGTAAAACTAGACGAGGATGTAGTGTTTTAAAATCACCAAATAATGCAGTGATTTCTGAGCGAAAAAGAAATGGATGCCACCCGCTACCAAGAAGAAGAGTGCCTGACATTAGATCACCTGTATCCACTCGCGTAAGACTTCAACCCTAAATGCCTCGACGCCGGCCATAGGATGAAGACGAGGAGGCGGAGTTAGTATGGGTTGTAATTTGAGAGACTTAGCACCTTCTCAGTCTATCGATTTCAGCGAATTAAAGGGTCAAAAAGTTGCTGTAGATGTGTTCCTTAATGCATATCAGTTTATCACAAGCCTAACTGGTAAGGATGGAAAACCACTCTCCTATAATGATAAACCAGTAGCACACCTAATGGGGTTCTTAGATAGAGCAACAATAATGATTGAAGAAGGTATTGACCCTGTTTTCATTTTTGATGGAAGGCCACATCAACTAAAGATGAACACATTGGGTGTAAGAAAAGAAAGAAAAATTAATGCTGTTGAAAAATGGAATTCAGCGATTGAAGCAGGAGACATGGTTGCTGCTAAAAAATTAGGACCTCAAACGGCAGAATATACTAGAGAAATGGTAGCAGAGACAAAAGAACTGTTCGATTGCTTAGGGGTCACTTGGTTAGAGGCACCCATGGAAGCAGAGGGCGCAGCAGCGGTACGTTGTAGGAATAACGAAGTTTTCGCTGTAGCAAGTCAAGATTGGGATACTCTACTTTATGGAGCACCAGTAATGATTCGTAATCTTACATCTCATGGTACGCGTAAATTTGGAAGAGTGTTACATGCAGAAAAAATAGTTCTAAGTGAAATGCTGGAGATGCATGAGATAACATATGAGCAATTGGTTGATCTTGGAATTATGATTGGTACAGATTTTCATCCGGGAATAAAAGGTATAGGTCCAAAAACAGGCCTGAAATTAATTAAAAAACATATAACTATGGAAGAAGTATCAATTGCTAAGGGATTTGATTTACCAGATAATTTAGAAGAAATACGAACACTGTTTACAGACCATCCAGTTCACCCTATACCTCTACCAGAGTCATCTAAATCAATAGAAGAAAATATTCGAATTTTTGCTATATCAAGAGGTTTTAGCGAAAAAAGGATTGTAAGGGCAGTCACTAGATTAGCTAATGCCAACCGACTTAAATCTGAGAGTCAACCGACTTTATTCGATTTTTGAAAAAAAAGTTGCGACTCACCCTAGGACTTAATCGCCCTAGGGGAGTCTGTCGCTGCATTACATTACAATGTTG
>JAJPRD010000054.1 GCA_023700255.1 Candidatus Thalassarchaeaceae archaeon
TGGAGGTATCGAATTAATCTATAATTCAATCATTGATTTCCATGCATTTCATTTAGGATCTGACACATTCAAAATATCTGCACAATTAGGGTATATTTTTGCACCGATTGGAGACCCTGGTGCATTTATTGAACTATTACTCGGGATGGGTTTGACATATCTTGGAATATTATTCATGACTTCAAATGGTAAATACTCTAAGAGAACTTTTTACTATGGGAAAGCAATAATTGCTATACTTCTTTGGTTATTTGTTTTGACTGAACTTTTTGTCGGTTTCGAATTCTCAGATAATAACATCAAAAATGGAACAGATTTCTTGAGAATATTTGGATGGAGAATATTGGTGTTAATCATCGGATTGTTAGTGACAAAAAGAATTCTACCAGATGAGTTTTCGTCAAGGAATGCAAAGTCTGAAGAGTATAATATATCACTAGACCCATGGAAAATAAGGCCACTACAAACTATAGCAACCTTATACACAGATTTCTTCAGAAATACTCCTCTTCTAGTTCAGTTCATGTTCATTCACTTCGGATTACAATTAGGGAAAGATATACAAAATATTGGTCTAGATTTGACAGGAGATTTGATAATTATATCATCTTACTTAGGGCCTTTTGATAGCTTTTTATCACCCTCAATAGATTATGTAAGTGAAAGCTTATTTGGTCCAGGAAAGAGATCATATTTGAGTGCTATTTTTGCATTAGGATTGAATTCAGCAGCCTACCAATGCGAGACAATAAGGGGAGCTATTGCAGCTATACCATCTGGACAGATGGAAGCAGGGAGAAGTATAGGATTGACATATATGGGAACTATGAGGTTAATCATTCTACCACAAGCAATTAGAATATGTATACCACCTCTTGGAAATGAAATGGTAAATTTAGTACTAAATTCATCACTAGCGAGTGTCATAGCATATACTGAGTTAACAAGACAAGGGAAGTTAATAGTTGCAATCACGTTCCAAATATTCTGGACGTGGGGAATGGTCATGATTGCATACTTCGTAGTTACTTGGTCATTGGCACTGTTACTAAGAAGATTAGAAGAAAAAACTAGAATACCAGGACTAGGAATCTCAGGAGGTAATTGAATGGAAGAAATTGTATTAAGTGTCGAGAATCTAGAGAAAATTTATCCAGGAAATATTCATGCAGTTAAAGGAGTCTCATTCAATGTTAAAAAAGGGGAATCTGTAGCAATAATCGGTTCTTCTGGAAGTGGTAAATCAACGGTATTAAGGTGTATAAACCGACTGATAGAGCCAACGAAAGGAATTATTAGATTAAATGACGAGATCATAAATAATCCATTAGCGAATGTTAATGATATACGCTCGAAAATAGGAATGGTGTTTCAATCATTTGAATTATTCTCACATCTAAAAGTTCTAGATAACATTACTTTAGGATTACGCCATGTAAGAGGTATGGATAAAAAAGATGCAGAAAAAAGTGCTTTGGAGGTACTTGCTAGAGTTGATCTATTGGATAGAACAGAAGCATACCCAGGCAACCTGTCAGGTGGGCAAAAACAGCGAGTAGCTATAGCCAGAGCGTTAGCAATGCACCCGGAAGTAATATTATTTGATGAACCTACTAGTGCCTTAGACCCTGAACTTATTGGTTCGGTTTTAAAGACAATAAAAGGTTTAGCAGACGAAGGGATGACAATGGTAATTGTAACTCATGAAATAAGCTTCGCTAGAGATGTTGCAGATAGAATTATTTACATGGATAAGGGACTTATTGCAGAACAAGGTCCATCAGAAATCATAGGAAATCCTCAATCAGACCGGTTGAAAGAATTTTTATCATCTATGGATGAAGAAAATTAATTCTCTAAATTAAACCTTGAGCAGTCATTGCTTCAGCGATTTTCAAAAATCCTGCAATATTTGCACCTGCAACATAATTACCTGGCATACCATATTTTTCAGCAGTTTCAGATGAATTCTTATGAATATCTACCATGATTTGATGGAGTTTAGTATCAACTTCTTCACGTGTCCAATTATATCTAAGTGAATTTTGGGACATTTCAAGACCAGAAGTTGCAACACCACCCGCATTACTAGCTTTACCGGGTGCAAACATCACTCCATTACTATGGAATACTTCAACAGCTTCAGGAGTACAAGGCATATTAGCACCTTCTGCAACAGCCATAACCTTGTTTTTTACAAGCATTAGAGCCTCTTCGCCGTCAATCTCGTTTTGAGTGGCACATGGTAGTGCAACATCGACATTAACTCCCCATAATCCACTTGATGCAGGTTCAGGAGCAGATGCAGTAAATGTAGCGTTAGAATATTTGCCTACATATTCAGATATCCTTCCTCTACGGTTATTTTTAAGATCCATAATCCAAGCTAATTTCTCACGATTAATACCCTCAGCATCATGAATGAAGCCACTTGAATCAGACATAGTCAGAGGTATTCCACCTAAATCAAGAACTTTTTCACATGCGAATTGGGCAACATTTCCTGAACCTGAGATTGATACTGTTGCACCTTCAAATGATTTACCCTTAGTTGCTAGCATCTCACGAGCAAAGTATACCAACCCATATCCAGTTGCTTCAGGTCTAATTAAAGAACCACCATAAGACAGACCTTTCCCAGTAAGTACTCCAGTAAATTCATTCGCAAGTTTCTTGTACATACCAAATAAATATCCTATTTCTCTACCGCCCACACCAATATCTCCAGCAGGTATGTCAAGATTAGCACCAATATGCCTCCATAGTTCCATCATAAATGATTGACAAAAACGCATTACTTCTGAATCTGTCTTACCTTTAGGGTTGAAGTCGGAACCACCTTTTCCGCCACCCATCGGTAAACCTGTTAGGCTGTTCTTGAAAACCTGCTCAAAAGCGAGAAACTTAAGAATCGATTGATTAACTGATGGATGAAAACGCAGACCTCCTTTGTACGGGCCTATTGCACTATTCATTTGAACTCTAAAACCACGATTGACATGTAATTCACCATTATCATCATACCATGGAACACGGAATTGAATAATCCTATCTGCTTCTACCATTGATTCGACAACTGGTAAATACTCCGGATGTTGCTCAATGACTGGAGCTATACTTTCCAGTACCTCTTCCACTGCTTGATGGAATTCAGGTTGGTTCGGATCTCTTGCAATTACACTATCATATACTTTTTTCATTGTATTATCCATTGGAGTCACCAAGGTTTCCGAATCTAGATCACTATATCGGTGCACCGGCGTCTTACTTATCCCTTTTGAAAGGTATGCATTGCGGAGTTGTATTTAATGCATTTATGAGAATAGATGCTCTTCAGCAACGCGAGATACAGCCTGTTCGAAACCAGGGAGGGTCATCACGTAAACAGCAGCCTGAGAAACCTGTCTTTTCCTTAATGCTTCAGCGATTGGAGTATGTTCTCTGAGCCAACGTGTTTTTCCATCATCACCTACAATACGTATATCTACTTGTGACATCCTAGGTTCTGATAATAATAATTTAACAGATGGGACATCTATTGCAACATAACCTTCCTTAACCCCTGCACGATTAGCAAGTTCGTTCTCGAATTCTATTCTCTTTTCGGAATTAGAAGCTAATAGTGCTAATTTTTCTACTATTTCATCCGATAAATCTTGTCTTCGACGACTTGTTGCAACTTTCAATAATTGCCGATACTTAAGTCTACGAATCATATCTCTAGCATAATCTCCAGCATTATGTAATGCTTCCCAAACCTCTGCATCAACTCTTCTCTGTAAATCTAATGATTCAGGTAATGTATCTACACTACGCTCAACCGCTCTAGAAAGCATAACTTCTGTTACGCGGGTTACTCGATGGAAGTAAACCGCACTATACATCAATCCTCTAGCCATTAACATCCCTTCTAATGCAGGCAGACCACCTTCATCTACTGCTACATCTCCACTTTTTCTTTCTAAACACTCGATTAGTCTGTGATGATCAATCACACCATGTTTAACACCAGTGAAATGTGAATCTCTGAGCAAGTAATCCATTTGGTCACAATCAACGGGACCGTGAACTAGGTGAGAAAGTGTATTGTCTTGAGAAACAAAATCTTGTTTCCCTTCGGTCCATTGTAAAAGATTTCTTTCACTACCTCCTGCACCGGGGCCACGAATTAATGAGGCAACTTCTTTTGGAACAATATCGAATGATTCGAGAATCTCAGGTATACTTCGACGATTAGGAACTGACAGTTCTTCTCCATCTCTTAGCACATCGTATTCTCCCAATATTATTCCTTCTGTAATAGACATATGATCGAGCCCTCCTCTTTCATGGAGTATATGTTCAAGAGTATGAGAATATGGGCCATGACCAACATCATGAAGCATTCCCGCAACCTGAACTGTAGATTTTTCATGAGAATCTAATGATATAGAATCTGACATAAGCCCCCC
>JAJPRD010000055.1 GCA_023700255.1 Candidatus Thalassarchaeaceae archaeon
TTACCAATATTATCACTATCTGTATCCAGAGATTCAGTAGAATCTAGTGGAAATGTATCTTCAAGATCGCTCACTCCATCACCATCATCATCACTATCTGAATTATCACCAATTGTATCGCCATCTGTATCCAGATATTCAGTAGAATCTAGTGGGAATGCATCTATATCATCTGTGAATCCATCATCATCTGTATCCGAATCCAGAGGATCTGTTCCCAATGTAATTTCTACCTCATCACTCAATAGATCATTATCATCATCAGTATCCGCATTATCGCCAATAGTATCGTTATCTGTATCCATATTTTCAGTAGAATCTAGAGGAAATGAATCTATATCATCTGTGAATCCATCATTATCGTCATCATTATCTGTCAAATCCCCAATTCCATCGCCATCATTATCTAAAGATTCAGAAGGATCTAATGGAAATGCATCTTCAATGTCATATACTCCATCATTATCGTCATCGATGTCTTCTTCTAATGTAGTTGTACAATTAGACAATATTGTATCGGGATATCCATCACCATCAGTATCTGTATCTGCACAAGCATCATTAGGAAAATCGTCAAATATGTCAGCAATGCCATCCTCATCAGTATCCATAAGAGTAAAAACATCATATCCATATAATTCATTATCAGGAATGAAATTAAATGACTCGGAAACATAAATAATGGGGCAATTTAAGGAGGAATTAGAACTGTTGAATTCGCATATCCCATATCCTTGGCCTGCAACATCTCCATCTATGTTGAATGTAATGTTACTTGATGCACCTTCCCATTCATATCCAATGTAATGTATGGCATCTACTAAATCTATATCTTCTATTTGTGTTAGTATGTATGATTCCATCATGATAGAGAATGCATCATATGTTTCAGCAGTAAAGATTCCGGCTGCGCAATCATTATTATTACTACAATCAGCATTGAATTCCGATGCCCTTACCGTTGGCGGTTGTGAGTATTGGGGCTGGGTACATATTATACCGTCCAACACGGAATTATCGCTTACTTCATCATACATCGAAGCACCGCATATGCTATCTCCTCCATAAATTTGGCCGGAGAATCCTTGATAAGCCATCTCTTCAACTATCATTGCACCATCAGCAGCATATGATACTAATACAACTGAAGTACATTCAGCATCCATAACAGCTGTTACAGCTGCAGCGAAATCAGTAGTAGTTTCTTCATATCCGATTTGCGTACATAGTGTGTTGTTAGATGCTGTATAAGCAGCAGCAAAAGAATCAGCTAATCCGGAACCATAGCTGTTAGTCATGTGGACTAGAGCTACTGTTCCATCTGCTGGCATATCAGCTGCAACTACTGCATTGAGAGCTTGGCCTTGTAGGGCATCGCTTGGCACAACACGGAAGAAATCAGGGTAAGCAGTAGCATCAGATAATGCTGGGCTTGATGAAGTAGGAGAAATATGTGGTATCCCTGCATCAGATAATAATGAATTTGCACCCATTGAAGCCCCTGAACAGAGAGCCCCGAGAACTAAGCCGAAACCACTACTCACTATAGTCTGTGCAGCGGTGGCAGCAGTTGTTCCATCGCATCCAGTATCAAAAAAAGTAACTTGAAAATTATAATCATCTTGTTTATCATTTAGATGCTCGATAGCAATATAAGCTGCTTCTTGAAAAGCATCTGCGTAAACAGAAATCGGACCGGTTTGATCTAGGAGAAAGGCAATATCAACGTCAATTGGTGGATCTTTAGCATTATTTTCTCCACTAGCATTAACAATTGGTGGAACTAAAAATAAAATTAAGACTAAAACAATAACTGATGTACGATGTTCATTCATAACAGAATATTTCAAGCGCAAGTGTATAAGTCTTCGTACGGCATCCTTACAACAGCCATTCGTGGAGTATGCTGATGTCTTCAGAATTTGTTGAACTCAAACCTCACTCGAGAAGATTAAACCATCAGTATTGCCTGTTAAAAAGGCCTTGCATCATTCTAATCGAACCGTAAAGCATAAACAATCCAATCAAAGGAAACACGAAGAAACAACAAAGAAAGAAGTTTATTCCTGACAATCCCGGTTTAAGCACAGAATCGTTCGGATTATTTGGATCATAATAAACGGTTATTTCCTCGCCTTCTGCATACTCTTCATCGGCATTCTCCGACCAGGAATTACAGTTATTTTCTAAACTGTAACTTATCTTATCTCCCTGAAACGTCATTCCATCGACGGTGTACTCATAGTTCACATGCAGACAATAGGTTGTACCGCCCTCTCCTCCTGATGTCTCTGAAACATAACTGTCGGTCACAACACCATCGACTGGTTCCCAGTCGTTCGTTTGTAAATCTGAGACCAGTCCATCACCGATCATGAACGTAAGGAAAACCGAACCAGTGCACCAAGCAATCGTAAATAACCACGCTATTGCGACAGCTATGCCCGGTGGGGGTCCCGTTGGTATGCTGTTAGGTGACTCCTCAAGAGTTGATTTATTTTTGGGATCGACTTTCTCCCGCCTTTTTTCGAACTCAGCATCGGGCTTTTCTTCCAATTCGATCTCCCAATAGCCTTTCGACATACGGATCCCTAATGTCGAGCAGTTATTTCAGTTTTGTCGGAATGAAGGGATGAATGTTAAAACTTTTGAATTCCATGAGTCGGGAACGGGCGTACTCATATTCTTGGGCTTCTTTCTGAATATTACAGATCATAGGGCTGGGGCTAACGCTACCCTTCTGGCCGCATTAGTTGATTTTGGACTTTCCTAAGTGCCGGGGAAAACTTATTGTCAGTTAATAATTCACACAAATCACAGGATGATTAAATATGTGGGAAGAAATTGAATTCATCCTCAGTATGTTGAGTATTATCGGCGTTCCGGTATCAATTTATTTATTCTGGAAATACATCAAAGAGCAAGGGTCGTAATCAACCTAAGAGTAGCCCTAATTGACGTATACATCTACTTCGGTAGGATTATGATGAATAGCAGTTATCTTATTTCAATCGCAGTCGGTGTAAATCTATCATTAGTAGTGCCATCTCCAACTTGACAAGTTCACTCTTGTTTATTGAACAGTTTATTGGATAGTTTATCGAACAATACGAAAGCACCAACCAGTAATCCTGCGAACATTACTCCAATGATACGCTCGGCGAGGAAATCTATTGAGTCTTCAAACCCTCTTTCCATGTAAAGATAAAGGAAAAATGGCGTGAGAATTAACAATAAGATTGCTACAATGATAACCATACGGCGGAATATTGCCCATCCATCATTCTCTTCCATACATCCACCACATAAAAGAACCAACGAATATTAGAGCACCCACCAAAGTGATAGTTAACATAGTTCCACCCGCCATCATAATGGTAAATTGTCTGAATAGGTTATGAAATTATTCCCGGCACAAGGGGAGCATCTGAAATGGCCCACTGATAGACCCTAGATTTGCGCCAACCAATCGCATGGGTCTAAGCACAAACCCATTATTGTCTATTTTTATTTCGGTTACGATTCCATTTTTTAATTCGTGGTAGTTGCCATTTAATTATTCCTGTCCAGAATACAATACCTAAGACTACAGTCCCCATTGCCATTGTCACCCATGGTTCATCATCCCAAAAATTTATATCATTATTGAAAGTTATAGCTCCAAAATAAATTGAAAAACAAAAACCAAATATTAGATGAATCCAACGTAGAATATTATTCCAATTTTTCGACAATTTATTCACCATTTTCTTCATCAAACAGTTTCTTCTTTGCAACATATTCTTCTTCGGTTAATCCATGCCATCCCATGCACATTCCTGTTGGAGATCTTCCACAACCACATTTACTCATGATTGTCCCAGAGGGGTAGAGTATTAATATCGAAAAGTTCCTATTTTGAAACTTTAGTACCATGTATGATACTTGTAAGTTGATATAGTTAAATTACTTGGTACAATTATGCAACCAATGACCAAAGTGAAACCAATTTGTCTTCAAACAAACAGTAAAGAAATAATTAATTTGCTAGGGAAATCCCATGTATTAGAATTATTATATTTCTTGAGCAGCCAAAATCGGCCTGTAAGATTTAATGAATTAAAGCGAGAATTATCAATTACTGCTACAACATTAAGTAGGAGATTAGAAGATTTTGTTGAGACAGAACTGATCTCAAGAGAAGTATTTGCAGAAGTGCCAGCGAGAGTTGAATATTCACTGTCTAAAAAAGGGAAGTCATTAGGGCCTGTTCTGAAAAATCTATTCAAATGGGTAGAAAATAATAATTCTTGAATTATAGAATCTCAATTATTCAATGGGCTCCCCATCGGCTCAAGAGCAATCGGATGGGTAGGGAATCTTAATTCCCGAATTTCCCTGTAGGATTCTGAAATATTTCTAGA
>JAJPRD010000056.1 GCA_023700255.1 Candidatus Thalassarchaeaceae archaeon
ATATGGCTGTAAAAAGTGAATGGCAGAACAAAGGTGCTGGTACAATGATTATGGATGATCTGATGAATTATATTGAAAAAAATGCTGAAGAAAATGCTTATATTAACCTATTAGCAGATGTCAATGGATTTTATGAAAATTGGGGATTTGAGCCAACTGCTCCAAATTCAGTTGGTATGTTTTATAGGAAAACAAATGATTGAAAATAACTATGTTAACCCCTTGACATATCAAATACAGATGATGACGGTAATTGTATTGTCTGTGGCTGTGAAATGATAGAGTCAGAAGTCATGAATCAAGTTAGTTTGAATATTTAGTTGACTCAGTCAACTAGTAAGGTGTATGAGTTAGCTTTCAGCATAGGTGAGAAATCACTTATTTGATTCTATATCGGATTCGTAAACATCTGTTTTAATTGTCATTCTCTGTTGAGTCATTGGAGTTTTTTTATTCTTCAGAATTAAAGCAAGAGTCAATCCAATAGCAAGAACTCCTATTGAAAAACAGCACCCTAATCCTCCAATTAATGTATTCTCTAAACTATTTCCGTCAACAGTAGTCCAGTCGACGAGGATAAATCGTTCGGCATTGACGGTAACCTGGTGCTCTCCACTATACTCGTTGTCGATATCACCAATCTGCATCCAGTTATCAAAATCGTAGAATGAGTCACAGTTATCATAGTAGTAATCATTTTCCTTGAAGATAACCTCTGCCTCAATCTCTTCACATGAGTAGGAGTTATCCACATAAATCGTGTAACCTATATCCTCATCTAGGTAAAGAATTGCTTCACTACCTTCTACCTCGTATACTATCCAATCATTCCAATCTACATTTTCTTGGGAACTTACAAATTGATTTGCAGATACTCCAAAAAGAATTACAGAGAGAATTAAACCTAGCGTACCAATACCAATAGTGATCATAGCTACTTTATGCATGTCATCTGTAATGACTCATAGGACTTGAATATTTAGGCGGCACTCAATCTCAAATCAGTCAATTATTCGAAGGTTTAACTATTCTATATCATGGCCTACATGACCCATACTTTCTCCCCAGCATTCATCTTCAGCATCTTCGATTGCTCCCTCTTCGGCTAGGCACGGATGGTGATTAGTAAATACATCTTCATGAGTAAGCCAGGGCCTAAGTACCCAAGCATGAGACATCCAAAAATCATCTAATACTACATTTTCTCCACCCCTATCAGAGCATTCATCCTCCTCTATATTTTCACCTATTACGAGGATTAAATCTATTTTGAAGCAAAGTGAATCGTGTCTATGCCACCAGTCATTATCACCGGTGAAACCTGTAGGAGGAGTATCGCTAGGAGCCTGAACGTACCATGCAAAGCCAACTAACTCAGAATCTTGAGATTCGCCTGAATACATCAAGAACTCTGGTTTAGAGTGATCAAATTCGGTATCAAGAGTGGTCCCAATAAACTCTGGTGCATTTGTATCAAATTGTTCATCAGACATACTGAAATTCCCTAAACGAGTGTGATGTGTACCCATTCCTTCAGTGTAGCCAACTAACATATGAAATCCCGAATTCTCTGCGTCGCCAAGAGTTGGCCATTGGGATGCCCACTCAATTGCATCTTGAAATTCTTCAGTTAGAGTTTCGCAATTCTCATTCGATAAAGGGCCTTTATTCATGCCATCATAAGCAGGGTCGACATGGTGGCCACCGATTCCTGAAGAGTTACACCACCAAGGGGTAGTATCAGGGATATAGCCGCTTAAAGGACAATCTAGTTCACCATCACCATCTAAATCCCCACAGAAATCAGCCTCTAATAGATTCAATTCTGAATCATCATCAATATATTTCTTCTCTGAATTTTCATCTGATGAAATACAACCGCTTAGCGTCATTGAGACTATGATTAAAGAAAGTGCTAATGCACTAAATCTACGACTCATATTTTTTGGTTAATCTCTAAGCATTTAGTTATTTTCTAATATCGTATGTTACTAGGTGTTAGCAACTTCACCTAGTCTTCATGAAGGTTGAGAGACAGGACTAGGTGGAAGTGTAGTCAGATGGAGGATATCTCACGGTTGCATATTGCACCCTACAGTGAATCTGAAGAGGTCGCCAATGCAATCACCCATGGTTTTGGAGCTCTACTCGCTACTCTCGGGTTCTACTTTCTAGCTGTTGAAGCTAATCTAACTGGAGATTTGTGGAAGATAAGTTCGAGCATCATATTCGGCTTGTGCATGATCACCTGTTATATCTGCTCAACTTTGTATCATGCTGTGAGTAATCTCGAATTGAAACACCGTATGAGAATCGCAGATCATATCGGTATTTACCTGATGATTGCGGGTTCGTATACTCCATTCGTGCTGGTATCGATGGATGGATGGATCGGTTGGACATTCTTTGTGTTGATTTGGGGCTGTGCAATTCTCGGAATCTTTGCGAGATTGTGGAATCGAAATGTCCCGGGATATGTCTCAGCAACCCCTTATGTAATCATGGGCTGGTTAGCAGTTATTGCCTTTAAACCACTTTTTGATTCTCTAGGATGGGAAGGGATAAACTTGATTTTACTTGGTGGCGTATTCTACACAATCGGTGTACTATTCTATCGCGCTGATAATTTCCCATTCAATCATGCAATATGGCATCTATTTGTTCTCGCGGGCTCAATAACACACTATTTCGTAATTCTAAACAATGTCATCCAAAGTTAGTTTCAAAAATAAATTAAGTTATCAGATATCAATTAAGAACTTTGTATTATCCTTTCAATGAGTTTCTGCATCGAGATTTAGAATATAATTTCCTCAACCTCATCTGTCGCCTTTGAATACTGACTTATGAAATCCTATACAATGGGGTCTTGATAGTAAAAGATACTATTGCCAACGACTGAGTCAATATTTTGGAGAGATGCTTTGATCTATATGTTCTTCATACCACTGATAGAACGGAATCAACCAAAATATGGAGCAAAGAGCAAGTGGCAATGCAACGCCTTGATAGTAGAACATGGGGTCATCCGTAAACAAATATAGGAAGCTCAAAACTAATGGTTGATTCGCTGCCCAACCAAATAATGGTCGCAGGGCGACCTTCGATGTTAGGAGCACAATTCGCGGCTCGCTAATTAGGTTCTTTAAGTACTTTTCACTACAAATTTTACATAAATCTGAGGCCATTCATTTTACAAATTTTAGTATTGGATATTTTCAGTTCCTAGTCTCTGACACGACAGTGTCGGGTAAATATTAATAATCACTACTTCAGAAGAAGATTCATGGTTCTAGATGATGTCACTAATTATATTTTGGATAATGAATGGCTAGCAGTACCAATTATTATTGTATTTAGCATCATTTTTTTAGTTCTCCCCATAATCATTATATGGATGAAAATATCAAAAACACCATTCCCTGTAATCCCCTATGTTGGTATTAGAGAAATTAAAAGATGGTTCTCAGTTACCTTTGTGATGATTTTTTTGATGGTTCTGGTTATTGTTGCCAGCTCAATCTTCCCCATTGTAGATCAAATTCAGAGTAATGATTGGGTTAAGACTGACGCGACAGTAGATTTTGCTGAAGAACGACAAGAAACTAATTGTGATAATGAGGGAAATTGCAGCACAACTTATTGGACTCATGTTGAATACATATACGAATTTAGTGAAAATACGTATTCTGGAAATCGGTATACGTTCATACAATCAAAAATGGATTCTGGACATGCCGATGAGTATCCGACTGGCATGATATTTTCCGTGTTTGTAGATCCTCAGGAGCCAAATGAATCTTTGATGGTCAAAGGTTGGTCTGGAGTTTGGATTGAAGTGTTGGATGCAATATCGATTTTTGCTATCGGGTTCATAGTACTCAGTATATTCATCCTAGTGTTGAAAATTACTTATCTATTCCAACCATCAACAAATAAACAAAAAGCGATTGATACAAGGACAAACTGGACATTATACAATCAATTCATGGATATCCCACCAAAAATACGCAACATGATGTTGCACATCTCATTCCTTGCTTTCAACAGGGCGCCTAGGATATGGATCATAGTAGGACCAACAATATTTCTGATATTCACCATCGTAAACGTCGCTTATTTCAGTGATGGTCTGTCAAATTTCATCTGCGCATTTATATTCCTAATACTCCCACTCTTCGCCCTTTTGACCGCGATATCCTTCGAGAAGACTCTCCCAGAACACTCCCACAAGAG
>JAJPRD010000018.1 GCA_023700255.1 Candidatus Thalassarchaeaceae archaeon
ATGCTCATCGGTCTAGCGTCACCTATGTGAAGTTGAGCCTTCTAAATCAGTTAGACATAAAGGAATTTATAGCGCCCGCAACCATTTCTAATAACGAATCACTAAGAGGCCCTATACCAACAATTATAGTCAAAATCGCACAAACAACTATTGCTATCCTAAGGCTAAATGCATCTTTCATCGGCTTACTGTCTTCTGGCTCTTCAAAGAACATTACTAATCCGACCCTAAGGTAATAAAACATAGATAGAGCAGAATTCAGAATGATAGCAAATGCTAGCCAAAATACTGGCTCTACACTAACTAACCAATCCATTACAGAAGAAGCATCAGAAGCACCGGTTCCAGCTGATATATTCACTATTCCATTAATCATCAAGAATTTGGAAAGGAATCCTGACAAGGGAGGAACACCGGCTAATGATAACATGAATAAAAACATAGAACCGGCTACTAATGGATCTCTTCTAGCTAACCCATGAAGATCTTCTAATCGATGGCCACGTCCTTCAGTCTCAAGTAGTGAAAGAACGAGGAATGCACCAAATTTGAAAATTACTAAAACTGCTAAGTGAAATACAATGGCTGTTAAGACTAGTTTAGTAGCATCTTCTGAAGCTAAACCACTACCAATTGCTGCTAAACCTGCTAACATATAACCTGCATGAGATACACTTGAGTAGGCCAGCATACGCTTAGGATTACTGCTTGTCAAAGCTGCAAGATTTCCCCAAGTCATAGTCACTACTGCAATTATTGCAATTGCAGAATACCAAAATGCTTCCCCTGAAACCGGCATTGTAACATTAATTAAAATACGCATAAGAGCAACAAAACCCATTGCTTTAGATGCGGTTGCGAGTAATCCAGCAACAGGAGATGAGGCCCCCGAATAGGCATCAGGTGCTGCAAGATGGAAAGGAGCTGCTCCAACTTTGAATCCAAATGCTACCAACATTAAACCTACTGCAATTCCAGCTAGAGGATCTACAGTATCTGATTCAATCCATGCTAATTGAAGGGCATCTAAAGAAAGATCGCCATTCCATAGATAAAGTAACGACATACCATATATTCCAATTGCTGAAGCAACCGAACCTACAATGAAATATTTCATCCCTGCTTCTCCACCAACTTTAGTTTCCTTATGGAAAGCAACGAGAATATAAGATGATAATGATGCTAATTCAATACAAACGAAAAGCATGAAAAGATGCGTTGCCATTGACATTAAACTCATACCAAGTCCGACCATTATCAAAATAATATGGAAATCAACTTGACGACGATTATCAATTAATGCATTAATCTTCTTTGAAGATAAACTCTCAGAATCATCCTCAGTAGGTGCCTTTACATTTACTCTAGTTGGGAGACGATAAGTTGTTGCAATAGTCGCAAGAATTAGTGCTGCTAGGAATATCAATGAAAATAAACGACTAAACGCATTGACTTCTAAAGTATCACCTACGGAGCCGTAAGAGGTCTGCATTAATCCAAAAAAGAAAGCTGCTGAGAATACAAATAATGAAACCTGATTAGGTAACTTTGGATTACTGGTTTGTTTGAAACGATTACCACCAATTAATACAGGGATTTTGATACGAGTTAGAGGTATACGGAAACTTGCATCACCAAAATTAGGGATTAATATTATTGCGATTAGACCTGCTAACATTATTAATTCAGGAATTATTAGTTCCGCTTCATCCATGTTTATTGGTAAATTCACGGTTTCACCCCTTCATTAATTATACTTTCAAGTAATACTTCTTGAATAAATCCAGTAGACCAATCAGACATCATGTCAAAGAAGATAAATGGCAAAATACCGAATAGTACTGTAAGAATTCCAAGTATGAACATACTCGTGTTTTCATGCCAAGTTATGTCACGAGGTTCCTCACCGTGTAATGATTCTGGGAGAATACCATGATGTGGATCGTTTGATTCGAAAATTGTTTTCTGCATAGAGTTTAGGTAATATACAGCAGTAATTATTAGAGTTAAAGCAGGTAAAAGAACCAACCATCCGAAACTCATCCAGAAAGCAATCAAGATAGCAACTTCAGCAACGAAACCCGCCATTAATGGGAGTCCAAGGCTTGCCATCCAACCGAGCATCATATGTGCTGCTAAATATGGTGAATGGTGAGCAATACCTCTCATAGAACCTATTTCTAGAGTATGATAATGATGTTTGAAAGCACCAGCCACAGCGAATAACAATGGACTAATTATTCCATGAGCAAACATCATGAATAAAGCACCAGCAATACCTAGAGGTTGCATAGTGGCGATCCCCAAGAAAATAAGTCCCATGTGAGATACTGAGGAGTAAGCAACCATTCTCTTGAGGTTAGTTTGTCCCATACAAACCCAAGCCCCATAAACTAAACTAGACATTCCTAGTATCACTAATATTGGAGTAAATACAACTGTAGATTCAGGGAATAAAGACACAGCAACTCTCAAGAAACCATACGCACCCATCTTCAACATTACACCAGCCAATAACATTGAACCTGCGGTTGGAGCTTGTACGTGAGCATCCGGAAGCCAAGTATGCACTGGTACACTTGGCATTTTAGTGGCAAATCCGATTAGTAATAACATCCAAACTAAATGTCTCAGTCCTTCTGACTGAATCATACCACTATTCATCTCTAATAGGCTGAAATGGTGACCAGTTATTGTACCAGAGACTCCTGCTACATCCCCAGTATGGAAGTACATTATGAGAATTCCTAGAAGCATAACTACGCTAGCAGTAAATGTGTAGATGAAAAATTTCATAGATGCATATTTTCTATCATCACCACCCCAAACTAATATCAAAAAGAACATCGGTATCAGAGTCATTTCCCAAAATACATAGAATACAAATAAATCCAGAGTAACGAATACACCGAGTAAAGCACCTTCCATTACTAAGATAAGAGGGTGGAATAGATGTCCTTTCTTAGCGTCCCATTCTACTAACATAGACAAAGGAATTAGTAAAGCAGTTAACCAAACCATTGGTAAAGATAGAGCATCAACACCAACTATCCATGAGACTCCAATTGAAGATATCAAAGATGTTGGCTCATCATTCATTAGATTGTATTCACCCATGTTGATATTCAACCAATCAATACCTCCAAAGGTTTCAAATGACAAATATGTTGCAAATACAAGCAATCCCATAGATACTCCGAAACTAATATTTCTAGAGACTTTACGAAGTGTATCCGCGGAGCTACTAGGTAATAGATTTGGTAATATTAGAAGAAGTAAACCAACTCCAAGAGGAGTGAGAGTTAGGATTGTCAATGGATCGTTCAAGCATTCACCCCCACTAATAGTGCAAATATACAAAGCGCACCAACAGTAGCCATCAGGATATAATCTCGAGCACTACCAGTTGTAAGTCTACGGATTTGCACAGAGCCAAGCACTGACTTTGATTCGACCTGTTTGATAATTCCATCAATTACATTCTTATCGAACCAAGCAGAAATATTTGCAAATGGGATAACTGTACGAGCAATTATTCCCTCGTATAAATCATCAAAGTAAAGCCTCTTATCCAGAGCCTCAGCTAACTGTGATTCTGCAAGCCATGTGACATCTTGAGTGCCAAATTTACCAGAAAGATTTACCAACCATCCAACGAAAATATTAGCATTTTGGCCTTCCTTAAGTTTCCCACCATGAATTCTAGCAGCCATAATTGGACCAATAATAAATGATAGTAAAATTGTAGTCCATCCAACCATACGTAATTTATTATCCTCAGGTAAAAATGCATGTTCTAATTCGTGTAGAATCTGATCAGTTAATGAGTGCCCATGTAGAGAAAGGTGATGTTCTTGGTTAGAAAGGAAGTCTACAACCCCTAATACTGCTAATGCAAAGCCACCTATTGCCGTAATTAATGTAAGAATAAGAAGTGGCTCTTTTATCCAAGGCGTCGATTCATGTACATGGTCAACAACATCACTTTTCGGCTCACCAGCAAAGGTCATAAACCACATTCTAGACATGTAAAAACCAGTCATTCCAGCAGTTGCAAGTATTAACAAAGCTGGACCAAGCATCATTGGTTCACCGTGGAAATATGCAGCCCATGTTTCAGCAATAATTCCTTCCTTGGACCAAAAACCACCAATTAATGGAATGCCGATAATTGACATTGAACCAAACATCATCGCAGTAGAAGTCACTGGCATTTTGGATGCAAGTCCTCCCATGTTTCGCATATCTTGAGGATCAAAGTCATGATCATCATGTTCTGAATCATGATGTAAATGGTCATGGGCATGATGAACTTCATGTATCACAGAACCGCTAGCCATGAACAACATCCCCTTTGCCATAGCATGATTAAAGAGATGGAACAAAGAGGCTCCTAGAACAAAATATCCTGCATGATGATCACCTGTGTTCAGGAAATAAAGTGCGGAACCTAAACCGGTAAAAATATATGCTAATTGAGACATTGTAGAGTAAGCTAGAACTTTCTTAATATCATTTTGAACGAAAGCAATAGAGGCTGCCATAAATGCAGTTATACCCCCAGTCCAAGCTACTATCAAGCCGAAATCTTCCAGTCCTGCAACTCCATGATGATGAATGTCTACAAATGGCATTAATCTAGCAATTAAGTATAGACCAGCATTAACCATTGTAGCAGCATGAATTAATGCAGATACTGGAGTAGGTCCTTCCATTGCATCAGGGAGCCATACGTGTAACGGGAATTGAGCACTCTTCCCAACGGCACCAATAAACAGCATCATTAGAGCCCAAAATAATTCGCCTGACTCTACAGCCATACCACCAATCCCAGTTGACGGGTCGTCGAATACTACAGCGAAATCTAATGAACCATAAATATCGTATAAAATTAGAAGTCCTACCATCAAAAACACATCTCCAACCCTGGTAGTTAGAAACGCTTTCTTAGCTGCGTAAGCAGCACTCTCTTTCCAATAATAAAATCCTATCAGAAGATAAGAACATAATCCCATAATCTCCCAGAAAATAAATAACCAGAGGAAGTTATCTGCGAGGACCATCCCGAACATACCTAAACTGAAAAGAACAAACTCAGCAAAGAAACGGTGATTACTATCTTCATTAATCGGATCAGTTGTCATGTAACCTATTGCAAACCAACAAATTAAGAAACACAAAAAGGTTGCAACAAAGAGAAGCATCAAAGTCAAAGAATCTATCCAAACACCAACACCTAGTATACGATTCTGAGCCACAGTATAATCGGATTGAAGAACGTCAAAAGAAATCCACTCTAACCAACTTGTAACATCATTATGTTCAATATTAGCGTTACCAATAAGATAGTCATAAACTATCCAAACAGTAGTGCTTAGAGAAACTGAAAGTGCAGCAAGAGCTAAAATCCCACCTTCTTTCCAAGTATTTTTCCAAGTTTCATTTTTATTATACACTTGGCCAGTAATTAGAATTACAGGGAACATAACAAAAGGTGCAACTACTATTAGCCAAGCAAAATCAGTAGGGCTATCGTCAGTAGTCATTGCAAGGTATGGAATTATTGCTAAAAATGGTAATAATGGAAGGAGGAGCCTATATTCATTTTTTACTTCACTCATAAAAATCACCTCAGTTCCTCAGAATACTTGCTTCATCAAGGGAAATAGTCTCTTGTGTACTGTATAGAGATAAGCAAATTGCCAATCCTATTGCAACTTCTGCTGCTGCAATTGCTATTGCTATTGCTGTGAATACCCAGCCATCAACATCCCCATAATGAGATGCCCCTGCTACAAAATTGAGATTCGCAGCATTCAACATTACCTCAATGCACATTAGAACTATGATTGCATTTTTTCTTGTAAAGGCACCAAGAAGGCCAATTCCAAAGAGTATTACTCCTAGACCGGAAACCCAACTTGGATCAATCATAACTCTTCACCTCCCATATCCCAGATTAAATTGATTAATCTTTCATCACGTACTAGGTATGAAGAACCAACCATTGCCATGGCAAGAAGCGCACCTAAAATTACGGTAGCAATTGCCCATTCATCACCATAAAGTGCAAGTGCAAAATCTAACGTTGATGGAGAATCAGTTACTGAATTAGCCCACATGGAATGTGACATTACTTCATTTAACATTATCAAGATAAAAGCAAAAAGGCCTACTTGAGTGAAAATTGAGAGTGCCTTCATTGAATATCACCTTCCTGAATCTGACGACGTGTTAGCATTACTCCGAATTGAACTACAAGCATAACAGAACCAAGGTAAACCAATATCTGTATTGCAGCCAACATTTCTGCTGAAGACATAATCATTACTCCAGCAACTGCCATGAAAGTAAGCATTAGAGAGAGAAGTGAATGAGCTACACGTCTAGCATAAACACATCCTAATGCTCCAATAATAGCAGCTGAAGAAAGTATTACAAATACTAGTGCCTCGAAATCGATTGACATTGGATTAAGCCTCCGCTTGAGCTGCTGCTTTAGCCGCCTTCTTCTCGCGCTTTGCTTTCTCTTTCTGTGCTCTCTTAGCTAACTCCATGTCAACTCTCTCTTGGTGAACTGCTGGTAGAAGTCTAGTACGATCTGCATCAAACCAAAGATCTTCTCTTGAGTATCCTGACATTCCATCATATTCGTTTGACATAAAGAATGATTCGAAAGGACAAGCTTCGGCACATAAACCACAGAACATACATCGTCCCATATCTATACGTCCAGATACAATATCAACCTCAGCAGGTTTCAATGAAGACATCTCAACTGACTCAATACCTGAACCATCTTGCCAACGTACTGTTGCCTTATCGCCACTAATATCAATTACTTCGGCAAAATCATATTGTTGAGGAGGAGCGGCATGTTCGTGAATTAAATCAAAATCATTAATTTCATCAAATTCTTCTTTACGCCTTGCTGCTAAACCACCTGATTCGATTTCACTACCAAGACCATGCCATTCGTCGCCCTCATCAGTAGTGTCAAGTACATTCACACGTGTTTCTGAAGTCATATGAAGACAATCATTTGGACATGCCTTAACACATGCTTTGCATGCTGTACAAGTTTCCCAAACGATACCTATGCGACCATTATAATTCCCTGGGACGAAAAGCCAAGGCTCCATATCTTCAAGTCTTTCATAAGGATACATTATTGTGACTGGCCTCTCTAAGAAAGGAAGGGCTGGGGATGATTCTCGATCTGCAGAATAAATTTGGCCTGATGAAGGATGATTCTCCCCTATTCTCTCTAAAGTATACTCATCAGTTAAGTTGGCTTGCTGACCATGATAATTGTTTTTCAGAAATTTTGCTTTACCAATATATGGCACAGTCCTAAGTGCCGTTTTCATAGTTATCCACATTGGCTTAATTACTAAGTTCCTAAAATTTGGTGTTGCATGAGGGTGCCCTGTATTGTAATCCATTATTCCACCTCCTATTCTCTCCTACTCCCAGGATATGCTTTATCCAAGGTTTGAGTATTATATGGTCTCCTTGAGTACTGGAGTGCATCTTTATCTTCGTCTATCGCATAGATAACGAACAAAGCAACTGCAATAATAGTAATTACTGGAGGAGCCCAGAGTGGCCAACCATCCGACCATAATTCTAAACGAAGATACATTGCTATTGCCAAATTAACTATTGAAAGCGGTAATAAATATCTCCAACCAAACTCAAGAATCTGATCAGTCCTTATTCGGTGTAAAGATGCACGTACCCAAACAAAGAACGCAAACAATAACCATGCTTTGAGCAATACTACCACTAGTCCAGGTATGATTGTAAACAATGTCTCAAAGAATCCTCCCAACACAGGGAGGGCAGAAATGGAATTTTCAAATGGGAATTGCCAACCACCAAGGAAAAACAAAGCAAATAGAATACAAGCAGCATATGCTCGCATCATCTCTGTTGCGAACATAAGTCCCCAACGGATACCTCCATACTCAGTCCACCATCCTTCTACAAGTTCAGCTTCAGCTTCTGGCATATCGAAAGGAATCCTTTCAACTTCAGCAATCATTGTAATTAAGAAAAGTGCGGCTCCTAAAGGTAGCATAAATAAATTCCAAGTGTTTGAAGTTTCTATTTGGAAATCTACAATTTCCAGTATGTTGAAAGAACCACTAATCACTGCTATTGAAAGGACTGTGATTAACAAAGGTATTTCATAAGCAGTTAATTGAGCCGCAGAACGCATTCCTCCAATAAGAGTATATTTGTTGTTAGATGCCCATCCAGCAAAGAAAACGCCGAGTGGAGCTATACCGAAAATAGCCATTAAGAAAAGAAGTGACAGATCCGGATTAGCAGCCCAGATGTGTGGCCCGAAAGGAATGAATGTATAGCACATTATTGTAGTTGCAATAATTATTACCGGAGCAACCTCGAACACTAATTTGTCCGCTTTATCGGGAATTAAGTGCTCTTTAGTAGCGAATTTCATGAAATCAGCTAATGCTTGGAAGAAACCAGGGAATAAGAACCAAATACCGTGATAACCACGATTTCCAACTCGATTGATTGTTTCTAGATGATGATCATTACCAAATGCTGAATTGAGACCACGATTAAGCATACCAATTGGTACTCCCATCCCCATCGGTAGCTTATTCCACCAATCTCCAGCAGTCGATTTACCTTCACCAATCCATAAACTTCTAAGTGAGGTTGTAGCACCGAGTCTATCCATCAAACGTCCTATGAATTTTCTCTCAATATATGGAACTACCATTAGAGTTAACATCATTGTAGCAAAAACTACTGTGCACATTATTGTTGAAATAAAGAATGCTTCTAGAGATGGTTGAATTCCAGCGAATCCCGATTGAAGATTGATTTCAGAGCCAATTACTATTGGTTCTTCCAAAAACCATCTTGGACGAGTGATTGAGAATTCTAAATCTATATCGTTAGAGGGTAAGACATCATGAGTTAGATCCATAGACCATCCAACTAATGATTCAGTCCAACCGCGAACATTCAACCAATCGCTACTCGCCATATATTCACCTCACCTATCTGTCTCACCAATACAAGGATCGAATGAACCCATAATTGCAGGGATATCTGCTACCTTGTAACCAATCATGCATTTCGAAGCATAAGGAATAGTAATGAACATTGGAGAACGAATAGATACACGATAAGGCATCTTACCGCGTCCCTCACCACCGCCTGCTATGTAGAACATTGATTCACCACGACTATCTTCGAAGTGATGAGATCCTGATGTGCCCTCAGGAGCCCTAGTTGGGGCTTTACCCAAGATTTTTGGATCGCCTGGTTCGTGATAGGTTTCTGCACCACCAGGGATTTTATCTAGAGCTTGTAGAACTAAGTCAGCACTCTGACGCATCTCTTCAACTCTAATTCGGTATCGGTCATAACAATCTGCACCTTTGATTGAAGAACGCTCTACTGCAGGGGCCCAGTCAAGCTCGGAATAAACAGAATATGGATGAGACGTACGAATGTCATGATTTACACCAGCAGCCCTGATATTTGGTCCGGATACTCCATGATTTATCATTTCTTCAGGTTTCGCGTAACCTACACCTTGACTTCGAATTAAGAACACTGTAGACTCGTCAAAGAGTGCCTCGTATTCTTGGATCCTATTAAGGAATAACTTTAATTTATGCCTCGCTCTTAATGCAAAACCATGAGGTAGATCCCTCTTTACTCCACCGATACGTGGGAAATTATAATGCATTCGAGAACCACCGAGTTCTTGTAACAAATCCATCATCATCTCTCTCTCACGCAGACACCATACCATTACGCTGAGATTTCCAATATCAGGACCATAGGCGCCTAGCCACATTAGATGACTAGCGATTCTCTGTATCTCAACAGCCACTAATCGGATGTATTCAGCACGTTCAGGGACTTCGACTCCAAGAAGATCTTCAGCAGCGTAAATATATGCATGCGACCAAGTATTAGCTGAAGCGTAACATAACCTGTCACAATATGTTGTTATTTGTTTGAAATCACGTGACTCACATATTTTTTCTACGCCTCTATGGATATATCCCAAATCAGGTTCAGTATCCACTACGGTTTCGCCATCAACTTTTACCTTCAGAGTCCAAAGACCATGAGTCATTGGATGCTGAGGTCCCATATTGATCCACATTTCAGCCATTTCACATCACCTCATTTAACCCTACTAGAATCTACTGGCTTACGCTTAAATCCTTGAACATCATCATACATTTCTTCAAATCCATGATATCGTAATTTATGTTGTTTTTGCAAGGGGTGGAACCCGACTGGAGATTCATGAGGGTTAAGTACTCGACGCATTCCTTCATGACCTTCAAAATCAATACCGACTAAATCCCATGTTTCTTTCTCATTCCAATCAGCACCTACCCAAATATCTTGTACACTAGCTACTGAAGGAGTCCTAGTATCTTGGAGATTAACACTGATTTGGATTTCAAGAGGCACTTGTTTCCCTTTCACTTTAGAATAATCCAATACATTGGGGATTACCAAACCTCCTTCAATGATCGGATTTCGTATACCCGTTCTTAAGAAGTGGTAGACTATTTCCCATGTTTTATCATTTGATTCTGGCCAATGAATACCGGTAATCATTGAACAATGATCAACCTCATGTTTATTCTTTAATTCTTCAGCAACTTTTCTCCAATTTTCGGGAGCGACGAATGCGTTAACTACGGGTCTATTTTGAGTTCCACTGGTACGAACATCCACTGATGATTCAACACCTTCCATTTTATTTAATGCATCGACTAATTTCTCAGCCGCCGCTTGTTGTACTTTTTCTGAAACAACTGCCATAAAAATCCCTCAAATGTCTCCAACAATAATTGGTGCTTCGCTTTCTAATCTAGAATGGCTCGGCATTGCCCCTATTCGGATTATTTTCTCTCTCAACTTCCCGAAACCGTCGATTAATGCCTCAGGTCGAGGGGGGCATCCAGGGATATAGACATCTACTGGAATTACAGTATCTACACCTTCGAGAATATTATACGATTGGAAATATGGGCCGCCTGAAATTGCACACTCGCCCATTGCTATGCACCATTTTGGCTCTGGCATCTGCTCCCAAAGGCGAACTATTGGATCTGCGAATTTTTTACTTATTGGACCGTTTACCAAGAGAACGTCGCATTGCCTTGGACTAGAACGGAAGAACACTCCGAAACGTTCTGCATCGAAACGACTTGCACCTGCTGCAGCCATCTCTAAAGCACAGCACTTAATTCCTAAATGTAAAGGGAATAATGATTTTCTTTGCCCCCAGTTAAATAGACGGCCTGCTAATACACCGATTACATCTTTTAGACGACTTGCTTTCAAAGCTTCATCAGTTACATCACCCACGGTGTCAACTAACAAACGACTGCTAAACATAGAATAATTTTGTCCATCATCTGCCATTTCAACACCTCAAATATATATTCTTCCTCTCTTACGGAAAACATGCCAAACACCAAGACTCATCAAGGCTATGAATATTGACATAGTAGTTAGTGCACCCATGATTTCTGCCCTTCCAAGTGTTTCACTATCTTGGATAGAAATGTATCCACCGAACGCTAAAAACATGAAAGCTATATCGAAAACTAAGAAAATAATGGCATACCAATAATATTGGAAATGGAAATTGATGTCGGCATCTCCTATTGGAGCAGATCCACATTCGTATGTACTACGTCGACGAACATAGAGCGATTGATCAACTTCGTAACCGGGAAGTAACCAAGAACGTGTTTTAGTAGAGTCATTAGGATCAACTACTGGCCTTAGAAGTCTGGAAGCTATGAAACTTCCAACCGGAAAACCAATCCCAACTAAAGTCATGACTGCTAAGGATAGATATGCTTCGGAGACAGATGTCAAGGCGGTCACAACCCGGTCCCTGAGGGACCGTTAGACCCGCCCACTAAAATTAGGGCAATAAGTGTAACCTAACAATGTGTTTCAACTTGATAGTTAAGGCTTAGATTTAAGTTCGAGTGCTTCAAGAATTCTCCGACTCTCATTGCGAGACCTGAAAACTAAGATTATTACCAGCAGTGCGCCGATTAGAATAGATACCCAACCTAATATTTGTACGACCTCATCTGAGAGGAGTGCCAAACCTTGAGAAACTTCAGCAGTAACTGATAGGTCTAATGGTTGACCTGCTACTGGAAGCCCTTTAGGCATCACTATAATTGTAAAATCATAGGTATCATCTTGGAATAAATCATTTGGAGGAGTGACTCGTATCTCCACTGATCTTGTTTCACCAGGAGCAAGTTTGAATTCATCATCGACAGCATTAATTGACCAAAATCTAAGAGGCTCTGAAGATTCTATTACAACCGTTTCTTCTACATTACCATAGTTTGTAACGTAAATCATAAAAATTGCTTTTTCAGGATAGTTAACAGTCTTGGATGTTTCTTCCTCAATAACCATTCTAAGGTCGTGTATGGTGATTACATCAATTAAAAGGTTAACAGATGTACTTTCTATTGCATTTAATTCAGAGGCAGCAGACACTTTAATTAATCCCGATGCCCCACTCTGAATCCCTTCTAATACTTCAAAATCAAGAGTAATTAGAACTCTATTTTCAGGACCTACATCGACATGGAATGGTTCACTTGTTTCTACACCATTGACCGTTAGAGTTCTGAGAACTGTTGATTCCATCCCGTTAACTGTGATTACGGCATTGTCTCCATTAGGGAAATCTCCGATGTTTTCGACCCAAAACGAAACGCTTCCAGTCCCACCAGGTGGTAATTTCACTTGGAGTTCATCAGGTATCTCCCCGGGTTCAGCTGGAGTGATGCTCATTCCATAATTAAAATTAGAAACTTCGATGTTGAATATATGTGATGAAGATACGCTGGTACCAAAAATAGTAACCACGGCTGATACTGAGGCTCTGTCACCATTTTCTTCACCCTCTATAGTCACATCAAGATATACTCGCTTAGTAACACCATAATCAATACTTATCTGAGTAATTGTCACTCCCTGATTATTGGAGAATGTAGATTCCCAAAGTGGGCTATTACATCCAGTAATGTCATTTGGATCACAGGCTTGAAGCTTGAAATTATCGTTAACATTGCCAGTATTAGTTATATCAATAGGATACCTTACAATCTGATTGGATTTCCCTTTTTGTGAATCTGAAATTATAGATGTCGTCAGATCATGAACTTGAGCCACCGAGACTGAGAGTGTTTTAGTCGCATAAGGAATAGACCCACCACCATGTCCAATATTGAAATTAATACTATCAGAACCAGCAGTTGCACCCGCTGGAACTAAAACATCAATTGTAACACTTCCTTGATTATTACTTGACTGGGAACTTGGAAGAGTGACTGAAGATTGAGAAAATGAAACTTGCCATCCAGTAGGAACATTTGCCGCACTAATTTGAATAGTATCAACACCATTCCCTTGGTTAGTAATTGTCATAGTCACAGATTTAGAAGTACCCGGTTCCACATTTGATAATGATGATTGGCTTAATGAGGCAGAGGCGTCATAAGCCTGACCTACATTCAAAGTAAGGATTTTTTCACAACCTATTTCTGTGCCAGAACGGCCTTGAATTTTTATTGGGACTTGAGTACTTGCTTCTACTGAGTCATCAGGTGTAACTTGAAATTCAAAAGTATGCTGATCGTCCGCAGTATTTTTTTCGCCAAGGAATGCATTGGATGGGCTAGCAAAATCAACCCAACCAGACACATCAAAATCATCAGCAGTGGCTTTAGCAGCGACTGTCCATTCAGTATTACCTATATTTTCGACAGTAAATCTGTTTGAACCTGTTTCTCCAGGATTGAGATTCATAGAAGTAAATTGAAGAGAAGGTTCACATTCTTTAACTTCGGGAATATTAACTGTTAATGTTAAATTATCTTCGGCGGGATCTGCCGCATTTGGATCATTAGAAACTGTAGCCTTGATTATGAAACAATGAATCCCTGCCTCGGTTGATGACCCATCAGGCAGATCTACAGTGACATCCACAGTAGTAGATTCTTCAGAGTCTAATTGGACTGTAGCCGGGCTGACAGTTGCATCTAAATCATCTGATTCACAATCGTTGTCCGAAACCATCTCAAGTTGAATATTTTCTTGCTGCTCACCTGTGTTTTCTACGTCAACTTCCCAAACAACTTGATCATCTTCACCATCATAAGTAACAGTTAGATCATCAACAGTTAAGGTTACAGAATATAATCCACCATCTCCGGCAGTAGTTGTAACTTTAACATCGTCAGTTTTTGGTTGTCCAGGAGTTACTCCCGTAGCAGTAACAGTAACTGTGGTCTCGCATTCACCGCTAGCTTGCTCATTTACTGACACTGTCAAGAGTACTGTTTCACTTGAACCAGATTCTATAGTTCCACTGACTTGCTCCACATTTGAGGTGAAGCCATTACAATCTGCGGCATTGGATGCTGATAATGAAACGGTTATGTCGTCATCCCCAGTATTAGTAACTGTAATATCGTATTCTGCAGGGTTATCTGAATCTGCTTCTTGAGAATTTGGAGATGCGGATATTGATACATCTACCGCTGCTGCTGCTGAAGGAGAAATCAAAGAAAGTAAAAGCAAAATAAGGACCAAACGTGCGGAATCCGCTCTCTTCATGGTTAACCCGGAACAATCTACCCTCTAAGGGCTTCGCGCTTGACGTGCACTATAATGTGTATATTTTCACACTTCAGTTAGTTGCTCTATTCCTGCGTCACAGTGTAAACAATGACCTTTTTCAGTTATACTACAACCTTGGACTTGCCCGTCCATATGATATCTCGCACCACATTCTAAACAAGCCCATGCTAGACCGTTTACGACATCTTCACTACATATCCAACAAGGGGTACCACTAGACTTTTCTGAATCATTCTTAGATGAAGTTTTTTCAATTACTTTTTCGAGCATTAATCCACTAATATCTCCACCACGACGTAAGTAAATAGTAAAGCCTACAGCACCAGAAAGAATTATTATTATTAGAATTATTAATAATAAATTTGTAGTACTCATGGAATCTGAATTAGCACTAGGTAACACATTAATCTCAACACTGAGTGAAGAACCTACTATATCGTCAGAATTCAATAAAGAAACGACAATGGTGCCATCTGAACCTTTTTCAGGAGTATATCCGATTTCCACTGAGCGTGTTTCACCGGGCCTTAAATTAACAAATGAACTGTCTAAAATCAATCCTTCCCAGCCATCAGGAGTTTCTAATTTCAAAATTTCTGAGATATCAGAATTACCAATATTCTGTACCTCTAAAGAAAGTGCACTAGGGAAACCTTGTGGTGAATCAAATTGATCTACTATATTCCAACTAACTTCATTAACAGAATCGACATAGAGAGAAATGACATTTTCAGAAGTTACGCCATCACCTGTTAAAATTAAAGAAATAGTTGGTTCAGAACCTGCTTCAGCAGATAATGGAATAATAATATTGCATGTAACTGTTATAGTCGCATCTATTGAGATTGTCGGATTAGTATTTTGACAAGAGTATTCCCACTCATCATCTGGTACATCCATAGAAACAAGTGGGCGCCATGTCATTGTACCTTGATTAGTCACTTTCCAGAGCAGATCAAAACCGATTCCACCCACTGGGTGGGCGTCTACTCCAAGAGGAGTATCTGCAGAGGTTCCATCAGGTAGAGCTACTTGATAGAACTCTATTATTGGGATCGCCCCTGAAAGTACTTCGATTGACCTATTCCAGTCAATACTAAAACCATCATCAGTCACAAATCTTAGCCTTAATTCTCCACTCTTAGCAAGGCCATTACCCGTCATTAAAACAGATAAATCGAATTGTTCACCTGAAGGTACTGTAAATGAACTCTGACTTCCAGAAATTGACCAACCATTTGGTTTAGATAGAACGTACTGGGTTAATTCGATATCACGATTACCCTGATTATTGAAATTAATTAACCAATCAATTTGTTCATCGGCAGATACTTCATATTCGATACCATTAGAAGTTGGCGTTAATGTAACTATATCGATATTATCTACAACCAGAGTTAAGTCTTCAGACCAAGAATCAGAACTTACTCTTGAATGCACAGAAATAGCACCCGAGAATATAGTGCCTGAAGGAATCATCGCTCCTGGTGGATTAATCGTAATGTCTATCATTCTAGTCTCACCTTTAGCTAGTGAACCCGTAGAGCCATGTGAAGAACCTGAAAAAGAACCAATCGAATCTAATCCAAGACTCCACCCCGATGGTGAAATCATTTCAACATCATAAGTTTGTGGCCCATTACCTTCATTCTTAATTTGAATTTGGAGAGACGTAGGATCAAGAGGATTAACCTTTATCTGACTAGTTGGAATCATAATTTGAGCATTTGAAAGTAGTGGTACTTCAAGATATATCTCGAGTTCTGACTCAATTTGATTCTCTACATCCGTTCCTGTAACTAACATTCGATAGAGTCCTGGTTCAGGCGGAGCAGGATGGACTACAAACAAATCTACTGTAGCAGATTCAGCAGATAATAAATTAAACGTATTATTAGAAAATGAGGAAAACCAATCAAATTCGATTCCATCTTGAATCCTAATAGGTTCCGATACTTCGATAGTTGCATTTGTTTCGAATAATGCAGTATTAATAAGATTAAGAGACCAAGTTGACGAACTATCAGTAGTGCCGTCGATTATCTGAGTTGGGTTGTCGCTACTAACTCTAACTCCAGGGACGCTAACAATCACAATCTGTTGATATTGATTATTAGATTCTGAAACTTCCTCGACTAAATCATTTGGATCGATATGGAAAGATATTGTATTCTCACCTTCCTGATTAGGGGTCCATGACCAAGTTAATTCTGCATATTCGCCTGGAGATAAACTGAGTGTTTGTGTGCCAATTGTAACACCATTAACACCCCCCCATACTGATAATTCAGGAATGCTACCTGCACCCTGATTAAACATAGATATTGTTAATTCAACTTCTTCATCAACTTGAGGGATAGGTACGGATAATTCTAAAGAATCAGAGACAAATGTAGGATCTGGGTCTAGATCATTCACATTAACGCCCCTAACTGCAAGAGCATAAGACTGGTAGAAATTACTTCCGCCATGAGATGAATCCCTAACTCTAACAGTCCAAGTTCCAATCATTGCATTATCTACAAGCATAACTTCAACATTATTTTTTGAATCCTTCACCCCATTGGCAACAGATTGACCATTTGTGAACACATTACCTTTGTATAATTGGCCATTGGGGTTGGTAATTTCTAAATCTAAATCATTTCTTAATTGAGTTGAAGAGGAAGAGGAACCTGGATAATCAGACCAAGCTAAAACAACCTTCAATGGTTCCCCCGATCTTGTGATATCAAAGGAGTAAGAACTGACTTGACCAGATGATAGCCTAGAACGATCATCTACAAATATCCCTACATCACTTTCAGGAATTAATGAATTTACAAGATTAACACGTCCCCATCCTTCATTATTATTAGGTATATCACGAGTACCAATATCCTCAGCACCAAGAATCAATATTGCCTTGATTAAAGCGGCTTGAGGAGCAGGTCTACCTGCAATTTCCATCAGATATTCTCGAACTAAAACCGCTGCACCGGCGACAGCAGGTGTTGCCATTGAGGTTCCACTGTATTCCAAATACCAATTATTGTCCCAAGAACCTGATGCACTACTTGCTTCTTGAGATTTACAAGAACGGACATAATCTCCAGGACCTACTAAATCAGGCTTAATTCGGCCATCATCAGTTGGGCCACGACTACTCCAATAATACATATCATCTGGAGCACCACTATATCGATTTACATGTCCACCAATTGTGATTACATTCTTGGCAGTACCCGGTGATGATATTCCGTCGTTTCTTTCATTCCCAGCAGCGAATAATACGGTCATACCTTGATATTGCCAATATTGGTCCCATGTTGAAACTCGGTCATCTGCATCTTCTGATGAGGTAGTATATTCACCACCTGTTGGAGAACCCCAACTATTGGTATGTAAACGAGCTCCTGCATTGTAAGCTTCGTTAAGCATACTATTGATCCCGATAGAATAGAGGCCTCCTGTATCATCATCTTCCATTGCTTGGAAGTAAAGGTTGGCTTCTGGCGCCACTCCTTGATATGTCCCACTACTCCTCATTCCATCGCCAAGTACTGTACAAGCGACGTGAGTCCCATGACCATCCGAAGGGTCTGCAGTAGAGGGGTCACCTGGAGTTACTGAATCAAGTCCTGATACTCTACCACTGAAATCACCATGGTCATCATCTAATCCAGAGTCTCCAACTGCAATCGTCTGCCCAGAACCATTTAGTCCAGTAATGAAAAAATCTTCCACAGTATCTATACCCATATGATTTCTTGCTTCATTATTCATTAATTCAAGAATCGGGACTGGGGCAATATAAGAAACTGAAGAGTGTTTTATTATCTCAGAGATGTCATTTGTCTGAATCTCTCCCCAAATAATTCCTTGATCAGGTGACCAAGAATTAGATAGCCATAAGTTAGAAGCATCTTCCAAATCATCATTTAATGCTGATGTTTGACGGACTAAATTAGAATTTTTCCAACCAACAATTTCGACAACTAGGGACTCATCATTTGGTGCATCATATAATGCCGAGTGGACTAATAATCCGGCAGGAACCTCATGTACAGATTCAACCGAATTCAAATTAATTAAATTCTTTAATTGATCAGAACTTCCTTGAATTAAATACCCAGAAGGTGGGATTGTAGAGCGAATTTCTATACCAGGAATTTCTAGAATTTCCATTCTAGCATCCCAGAGACCGATGTTTCCATCAATTATCACTATTGCCAAATCCTCTCTAAGAGATGCAATTTCCTGAGAAAAATACACACTAGGAATTAATCCAGAATGTGTGTAAATACCGATTGAAGAATCAGCACTCTCTGAACGAGATTGCTCAGAACTGTTAACTATAATTGGTGCACCTAGATCAGAAATACTATCCGGATTAGGAGAAATTTCTATTCTTTCAATTGACTCATCCAATACCGATAATGAAGAGGTTTGCGAATCACTAATACCATCATTAATTGGGATATAGGAAAGAAGAAGAACTCCTAAAATTAGGTACACAGTTCGCTTTGCCATGGAGTACCGCCTTCTAAAGGCCGTTTTGAGTATATGGGTTAGTTGAACCCCTAAGGGTTCATAGATTCGACATATGATAACTAGAAGAAATCAATTCCAGTTCCATGACTGAATTGTTCCATTTTCCATTCGCCAACTAAATATTCTAATTCTATTTTAGAATCTACTTTACTGTTTTTAGTATATTCTAAATCGATATCAATCGTATAATTTTCCCAAACAGAAGCCCCTATGACAATTAATTCTAATGCATCGCCAGAAACTGAACTATGCGCTGATAATGAGGATTTATTGAAAATAATTCTATCGAGCTCAATATTATCTGAGTCAATAAATCTCACTGTTAATGTTATGTCGGTAATTGCCCGACTACCATCATTATCTATCTCTGTTAGAATTACATGACCTGAACTACTTTGAATGTAAACGACATCAACTGTAACTTTCTCATAAGGGACTATCCAGGTTAAAGCGACTAAAGTCGACGTGATTATCATTAAAGCTACAAATGATACTAAAATCACCCTGAGAGGAGATATTTTTCTGATAGAATCTTCCAACCTTACTAATACTTCATGAGCATATTCTTCCTCAAGAGTTTCTTCCACTTCTTGTTGTCTCGATTTTTCAAGTAAGCCCATTTATCCACCCCCTTCAGTTAATGTTGCAAAAATTGTCAGTATAGCTGAAGTAAATGGTTCAGGAACTAAGACGTGATGAGTTGAACCACTCAAACCAGGAACGAGATTGAGAATTGAAAGATCGGACGAAAGTCCATTGATACCGAGTGTCGTGCCGGTCGGGACCCCCCCTGTAGTTTGAGCATCAATTAATACACCTCTGACTTGTATATCGCGACCTGCGAATTCAGTTGTTAATCTAGCAGATACTATGATTCTCCCACCATCTACATCATCAACTTCTATTACAGCATAAGGACCTAATATTTCCCTAATATGCAGTGTTGCACTACGAAGATTTTCACCCATCGCTTCCATTTCTTCTAGGAATACAGGAGGAGCGCCAGGCTGGCTTGAACCAGTTGGAACATCATTCACCCTGACATATATTTTCTCAACACCACTACCACTCGAACGGATCTCGAGACCGAAATCACTAGTTGGCTTTATCACCATTTTATCAGTCATTCCTTGAGCTAAGAGAATAATATCTCCACGAGAATTTATTGCTCTACCAAATGCTTCAATATACAAGGACATTCCATCATCAGAAGCTGTAAACTCAAAATTAGGTAGGCCTTGGAACGCAAGATTCTCATTCATATCAAAATTCATTTCAGGAGCAGTTGTTAAATTCATATAGCCAGGTATATCTTTCAAAAATACAGTTGCTGGCCACCAAAAACCATCCATCCATTGCATTTGCTGTAACATCAAAGAACCAACAG
>JAJPRD010000019.1 GCA_023700255.1 Candidatus Thalassarchaeaceae archaeon
AACCATCAAGAGGGAATATATCTGAATTATCCCCCACTCCATCTAAATCAGAATCAGACCATTCAGAAGAATCATTCGGAAACTGATCGATGTCATCATCGTAACCATCGTCATCCGAGTCAGTATTAGGATCGCAAATATCACCCCAGATACCCTCTACAAAGTCCATATTATCAACAAATGGATTACGATTCCCTTGCACCATATATACCTCATTATTCCTCTCAACCTCAATTAACGAGACCGGATCTTGTGTATGCCACGTATAAAGTACGCATAATTCACCTAAGTAACCCGTGCCAACAGATGGTTGCGTGGATATATTTACTAAATTCAAATTAGGTTCATAGCCATATCCATTATACCTTACATCCATGTAAAATACTGAACGGGCAGCATCACCTTTTGTATCATCGGCTGGCTCCCAAAAATCGGGAGAAACATCACAGTCTACACATTCCCAATGAGATGTTTCAGCATTACTGAAATCCTTGTCACTTCGCGCTGAATTCACAGTATTATCCACGGGCCTTAGAGCATGTAAGTCAGTACCAGCAACTTTAGTCATACTAGTTCCAAAATCCCCATGAGATTTTGGCCACACATGTTCTCGATTCCATGATTGGCTAGTGCAATCATTACCATCACCACAAGTATCGTTCTCAGATTGAGACCTTTGCATGTAAAAAAGAGTCACATTGGCAGAGTTCATAGGGTCTTGATCTATATCCCTTAGATGATTCCATACTGAATTATAACTTACAACAGTATGATTACGAATTATACTGTATATCCCTTCATGTAATTGATCGCCCTGGTATTCTCCAATTCCATGGTAATACTCCTCGTAAAGATACGTTTCAAATCTTAAATCCTCATTTTGTAAGACTTCCGGCTGACTATTAAAAGAAATACTACTAAAAATACTAAGTATAAATATGGAGATTACGAATCCTGTAACCAAGAAACGGCCATGCATAAGCATCCGTAATGGTCTCCAGCAATAATATTCACTTTGTTATTTAGCTAAATATGTAAAATTAGATGAGAATTATGACATTAAGTTAGCACTGTAACACTTATCCCTTCCATCCTTCCGTGTAAGTATAGAGAGTGCCTACTATGACCATGGAAAAAGAAGGGATAAACAAAGCAACAATAATATTAGTGATTGGAATTATGTTAATCGGAGTAAATGCGACAATAGTCACATCTACATTTGATGGATTAATATCTGATGGTATGGCAGAGAACGTAGCTATAGCATATACTCAAGATGAGTTGATAGATGAGGATTGGGTAGAATCAACATATGAAAAAGTCTATTTTGGCTATAATTTAACAGATGTTGACGCACTATCAAGTGAAGATCCTTCTAATGCTTACACTAAGGTAGGACCATGGATATACAACGTAACATCACACAAAGAACTCTTAGATTGGAATGAAGATGCTGGAGAAATGACTTACTCTGAATATGAAGTATTCGAGTGGTGTGGAGATTGCACTTGGGAAGATAGAGATGGAAGTATGGGCCCGGTTGGACAAATATACGACTCTGTGCCTGGTACAAATGACTTCAAAAATGTGAACATTTTGTGGATGGCAGAAAGTATTGGAGCAATTGGTCCAGTAGGTTTCGAATATGGAGAACCTTTCGCTAAAGCAGGTTTTGCAACAAATATGATGACATTAGAACTTTCTAGTAAAGCACCGAGTATTTGGTCAGCAGAAGATATTTCAGATAATATCGCAGCTGCATCTGCCGGTATGCAAGCTCAAGGTATGGATGCTGCTTCAGCAAATGCCGCAGCACCAGCTTACGTAATGTCAGGTGCATATGCACAATGGAACGCTTCTTCAACTGCAGGAGTTATGGAGCCTGATTTCTCAACATTCGCTGATGTAATTATGACCGATGCAAGAGATCCTTCAACAGGAATGTGCATAGCACTTACTTGTGATTACGGTCCTATGATGGTTGCAGGAATGGGAGAACCTAACGAAATAACCACTTCAATTCGTGCTTCTTTATACGGTTATAGTGATGTTTCAGAGCCAGAAAAGACGCATGTCGATTGGGCTGTTTATGCACTTGCTGGGTCTACTTTCTTAGCAAATGGAGGTGGAGCTGATATTACAACAGCAGATAACAACAGAGAAAGACTCGCAGAAGTAAGCGGTGTAGATGTCGCAAATCCAGAGGTATTAGATTTCCTTCTCTTTGGAATAAATGAGGATGGACTGGCGACTGGCCTTGTTCAAGAAACTGACTTCAATGGACTACCTTTGAATGGAAATATCTTGTTCTTACTAGGCGCTCAATCTAATGCTTTTGATACCATGAGTACTTACGGAGTAGGATTATCGCAACTTCTTGGATTAGCTGATTGGGCTGGTGCTTGGATAGGTATGGTAGGAGTTCCTGCAGAATTCCCAATGATTCTCTTAGGAGAAGCAGGTACAATGAATGCAAATGATTGGTGGATAGCATCATTCGGTGGAGAAGAACCTCTTGCAGGAGGATATATTCCTCTCGGTCTAAACATGGGAGAATGGGAAGGAGAAATTGACATGTCTGAAGAAGATGTGAAAAATTTGCTTTATGATAGCCCATATGCACTCGCTACTACTGGTTTCGGATCGGATTTCATGTATGGAGAGGCTACAGGTAAGACTCTACCCCAAGGAGCAGACGGCCCAGAAGAAGGCGGAACTGTATCAGATTGGGATGATGAATACGTAGCAAATTTATATGGAATTTCTGTCCTAGAAGCTCAAGCAGTTAGGAATTATATATCTAACTTCATGGTAGACATAGTAGTTCCAACTTTACTAACATTCCAAACAGGTGCAGAAGCTTACACAACACAAACAGTAGACCAATGGTTGTTCGGCGCTTGCGATGCAGTACTGGAATTCCAATATGGATCTGCTTCTTGTTTCTCTAGTTTAGAAACTAACGAAACATATTATGGTTCAATATCAGAAGAGTTCCCTGATGGAATCTCAACTGGAGACTTTTCAGCATATGTAATGAGTACAGAAGGAGACACAATTGGTCAAAGATTAATGCAAGGCTATGTCAACTCAGATGGCGACGGACTATGTGATTTTGATTATACATCTAATGGAATATACCTAGGTGAAAATGTTGAATGCAGTGAAGGTCAGGTCTACGGCATGACTGAATTCCTAACATGGAGAGCTCCTGCAAAAGATGCAGCAAACTTTGGACTTATGGAAGAGGCTGTAGGTTCGAGTGTTGATTATGCAGTATTAGCAGGTTCAATCGGAGCTATTGGTGATGCTGAGAATTCATTCAAGTACAATCTTGGAGGTTATGCTGTAGCAAACACAATAGTAGGTGATGAAGTAGAATTCAAAGGAATACCTATGGTAGAACATAGCATAGTTCTTGATGCAACTGAGCATAACATTCAATCAAAACTGATTCCAACAAGCTTGTCACCAATTTCAGTGACACCTGGTGTATTAGGATTATACTTTAATGGAAATGTAGATTTCAAAGTTGAACCTAATACTAATGCAGTGATGTATGGCCATGGTACACTACAATTCATGCTAGATATCAGAGGATTAGGATATGATAGCCCTGATTTGAGTGAGGGAGCGACTGATGCTTACCCTGTATTTGAAATCGCAATTCATAGTGAAATCGATGATGAGGGCGCAGAAGGAGTAAGAGGTGCTACAGACAGCTTAGGAATAATGGGATTCACTAACATGGATGCACCTGCACCAATTAGTTATCTGAATATTGCTCAATTAGTCATCTACCTAGTAGGATTTGGCCTAGCTATTCGTGGAGGAATGAATATGGCCTCTAAAGATAGTGAAGAATAAGAGATTTAGTTCATTCTAACTTCTATTCTTTAACGCGAAGGGTTCAACCCTTACTGCCTTAGCCCTCTGACATAAGGGGGAGCATGTGTGAGATTGAGATATATCGACCGTATTCGAGCTATTGCTATACTCTGTATGGTTCAAGTACACACCGCAGCAATTATTCCACCAGAAGGAATATCAGTTGATCACCCGATAGCATTTGTATCTGCTGCAATTGGAGGAATGGCTGCACCAATGTTCGTCACAATTTCTGGATGGGGAATATATCGTAGCGCAAAAAGAAGGAAAGAATCTGTTGATACGGACATATTTTCATGGATGTATTGGATATTGCCCCGTGTAATAATCCTAAGTTTTTGTCAATTATTAGTTAACTCTGCACTATTATTAGAAAGAGGAGGGAGATTCGAATGGATGACACCCGGTGTTTTGACATTACTTGCAATAGCATCGATTTTAGGACCATTATTAGTATATATAAGAAGAGATAGACGATTACAATTAATGTTATTATTGCTGATTACACCATTAATAATTAGAGATTTCAATGGTATTGATCTGAACTGGATCGAAAGAGTTTCATCACATGGAACTGAACAATGGATCGAAAGACTTCTATTGAATGGAACATATCCAGCATTGCCTTGGTTATCATTCATAGTTCTAGGTAGTCTAATAGATGATTACTCAGAGAACCTGAATAGCCGAAATAAAACACTCAAATTCAGTTTGATAATAATTGGGATTAGTATGATTTATTCATTTTATTTAGGGATTCCATGGGCTCTCACAGAAGGGAATGCAATCCTGACATTTTTCCCTGCAAATACCATGTTCATATTCACCTCAGGAATATTCGTAATAATTTTATTCAAAGTATTAGAAGGAGATGAAAAATCAGGAGGAAAACCAAAAGGAGGAGGAAAACTCTCATGGCTGGAACCTGCAGGGAGATTATCACTAACAATATATGTGATGCACTTCCTATTACTAGGAATTGTAGCATATGAAATGCAAAATCAACCACGGCTAGAACTTTATACTGCGTTTTTATTGACTATTGTTCATACCTCGATTTGGATTCCTTTAGCTGTATTGCATGAGAAATATATCCCTAAAATCTCTTTTGAAGAATTGCTAAGAAGATTCAATTGAGATCTAATCTACATCTGTATCCAACTTATTGGTCCGAACCAAACTGAACCTTCTTCATTCGATGCTTGAAGTCTTCCGTAATATGTGGTTCCTTCAATAAGTCCTGTTAAAGTTTCTGAGTAATTACCAACCGAAGTATCCCCCCAATATGCACTATTTGTCCAACCTAAAGTTTGGTTACCAATATCAGTAGACCCGTAATGAAATGTCAAAGAAGTGTTAGTACCGTTATCATAAGTTTCCCAAGATATGGAAACAGTGTTCTCAGTATTATCTTGAGTCCCTAAACCCCTAATTATTGCGTCATATACAAAGAAATCACCCCTAAGTGGGTCACTTACCCAGATTGGTAAATGATCAAGAGAGTCATAGGTATCCTGAGTTAAGGGGAAACCCCACGCTGCATGATAAGGAGCAAGATTGTACCCAGTAGTATTTGATAGATGCATTACCCAATAGTTGAACTCTTCAATATCGCCACTAGGTATCTCGTTGGTTGGTAATGTGTAATAGATACTCAAGGTATCAGTTATCACATCCCAACCCCATTCTTCTTTGATTACCAAAAAAGTATCTAAAGCAATCCATACTGACCAATCAGAGATATTTGAGCCATTCTCAAAATAATTCCTATCAGGATTTGCAGGACGTGGATTTGGAGGGTCAACAAGTTCTTCCATAAGGTATACACTAGCAAAATTACACCCTGTCTCAGTCATCCCGGGCAAAGTCGATGCCATCCATTGATGATTATGCCCGAGTTCATGAAACATCCCCCAATCACCATTTTCACTCATATGAGTATAATTAACCACATCTGGAACGCTTAGATCATGAGCCATGAATGGATAACCAGAATGCATCCAACCAGCAGATATCTGAACATCAAATACTGCTCTCTCAACCCTTGACCAAGGTTCAAAACCATAGAGTTGATGTTCCATATTTAGAGCACTATCCCACCAATTCATCAATTGGCTAGGATTATCAAGATTACGTATTTCAGAACTTGGAACTGTCATTATAAAATTATCAGATACTAATTCTGCCCATGGAGCAGGATTCTCTTTCTCCGAATAAAGCCATTCAAAATCTGAAGTTTCACCTAATACAAACATTGGTGCCCTAATTCCTCCAGAAATGGTTATTTGTAAATCTCCAAATTCAGAACCAGCAGGTATTGAAGCATAGATTGGCCCACCAAAAGAATTAGCAACTTGAGTGGTAGTATTTTCAATTGCCCAATATCTATAAATTTTCGAATGACGTTTGATGGTATCTTTATCCCATAAACTATCTGTATGTGCACCTATCAATATACTAAAGCCTAACTCAGAAGTTTCTTGATTGACAGAAATTGTGATGACTTCCCCCGGAGGAGCATACAATCCAGTTGACATTCTCAAATTCGAACGAGCTCCCGAATAACCGAAATCACTAGGCAATCCTGATTGATTACCATCGATATTAACAGTACGAGTTATTCGAGTAGCATTGGATGACACTGAACCTGGAAACTCAACATGACTAGGATGTACTGGAAGTTCATCAGCAGGAAGATTCTGCATCAATGATTCTTCTAATCTTAGTATAATATCAGCCACAGGATCTGCACCTAAATCATGACCTGTTGAACTCCAAAGAGTACTATATGGTATAACAGTCCAGCCTGTTGAGTTAACTAAATCCCTAAGTGGAGTCCAGAACTCGATAAAGTCAAGAGTTAGCATTTGAGTGCAATCAGAAATTGAAGAATAAGCAATAGTTGCATCTTCGTTGGATAATTCAATGCCATCTATACGATCTGCTAACACTGCTTCAATTGCATTATGAGGCGTATAAAGAGTATCAGGTAATTCAAAATTAACCTGATTATAACCAAATGTGCTTGAGACGATTAGTCCCGTGGTTTTGGAAATTTTATTACCTGGATAATTATGAGCAACATCACTATTCGAATATGACCAATACCAAGAATGACCACCCATTATTAATCCGCCACCATCTAGCAAAAAATCTTCTATTGCAGAATTATCGTCGTCATCATGACCATTCCAAAATTCATCTATAAGGCAGTTTATTTCAGAAAGATCATCCGGAGTAACCGAGAGATGGACATCATAGCCTGCATTTCTTAAATCATCTTCCCAATCATCGAAACCGGCACCATATGCAAGGCCGATACTAGATGATGGCCCACAAGCCCATTCTACAGCACGTAGTGTGAACTCATGATCCTGGGTCACCCAACTTTCATGACCATATCCAACTATTTTCCCTCGGCCTACGTGACCACCAGAAACTACAGTATTATCATTTGAATCTCTACCCAAAGGAAATGACCATTTACCAATTGGTAGAATAAGTGAAGAATATCCACCCCAATCAGAATCCTCTAAACCATATAATAATTCATTTTGATCAGCTCGTAAATCATGGACTGCTATCCAAATATTAAGTCCAACCGCACCTCCAGTATTATTAGCCCATATCATATATTCTTGCCAATCTGTCCGATAATCTGGAACCCCTAAGATTGTACCATTATCAAGTAAATTAAGTCCTGATGGTAACGCTGGATATACTTCCCAAGTATCTATGGAAGGCCCATTATTCGTAACTGGAATTAATACACTAGAATTAGAGCGTAATGCATACTGAGATTCAGGCCAGTATATCTCATCTGGAGGTAGGCTACTCACGCTAATAATTAGTTGAGTCATCGTATATCCTCCCGAATTATTTGCCCAAATTTGGTAAGTAGAAGATTCTTGAATAGCAATAGCAATGCCTGAGATTCCACCATTCTGATTATTAAAAATAATACCAGAGGGGAGACTAGGATAGATTTCCCATTTATCTGGTGTTCCACCAGACCAAGTGGGAATCAGATTAGTAATATTTTCATCAACAGTTAATTCTAGTACATATGGATCATAACGAATATTACTAGGAGATATATCATTAACTGAAATAAGGATAGTTGTTGTAATTGAACCGCCTGTATTTACCGCAGTTATGTAATGTTCTTTTATTGCATGTAACTCAGATGGCGATCCTGATATCAAACCATTTTCAAGATTGAATACAAGGCCTTCAGGCAATGGTGGTTCAATACCCCATAGTACAATTTCACCTCCATCTACTATTGGCATTTCCTCAATTGATTCACCAATAAGCCACTGAAATGGATGACCAGAATAATGTAGATTTTCAGGTATCTGGTGCGTAGTTATTATTCGAAGAGTTGTTGAAACAGAACCACCAGAATTAGATGCTATGATAGTGTGATTGGTATCACCCAGTTTCTGAGCGACACCAGATATTTCTCCAGAATTATAAATCTCCAAACCATTAGGTAGATCAGGTGTAATCTCCCAATTATCCACTATACCATTAGACACATCAGGTTCGCTAATTCCACATAATTTGGAAAGTGTGCAAAACATCGTATCATCTAAGTAATTAATAGAACTAGGAGGTGGTGGAAATATCATTATATCAATGATAAATACACTAGAACCCATAGCGTTATTACCAATTACCGTATAACTAGTAGATATTGATTCAGTTTCAGGAGTTCCAGAAAGAACACCACTCTCCTCATCAAGATTCAAACCATCTGGTAATCTAGGGTTAACGAGCCAATTTTGAGGACCATCGCCCATAAAACTAGGTGTCAATGACTGCATAGTTGTTCCAATAGTTAATGACAATGATTCTTCACCATAATCTAAATTAGAAGGAGATTTCATTAATCTGCAAGACTCACCGGTAAATATTTGATTAAAGAAACAATCATCCTCGGTAACTCCGCCGATATCACAACTAGAGTCATTTGGTTCTATTTCGCAATTAATTTCTTCAGACTTAGAATCATCATTCCCTAAAAGTGACAGACAACCGGGACTTAACATGAGGAAAGTCAGTAACAAAGCAACTGATTTGATTAACCTCATACTATCGGTACGAAAGATTTCTTCATAAAGTATATGCATGACATATTCAATTAAAAATAAATTGATTATTCTAATCCAGGATAAGCAGAACCTGGTTCAAAACAATACTTCACCGTTTGATAATTAGACTTAAATTCCTTGACATCAGATTTTATTTTTGCAGGGTCTTCTTCTTTTATTAGAGCGCGTGAAAAGAATCGAGCAACATCTTTCATATCATCAGTAGTCATTCCCACACGAGTTAATTCTGGGACGCCGAGTCTGAGACCACTAGGATTCATCGCCCTAGTATCTCCTGGAAGCATATTCATATTGGTAATAATTCCAGACATTTCAAGCGTCTCAGCAGCTCTACGACCTGCACCAGAATCTATCTCTCCGTGACGAGTTAATACCTGGTGACTAGCCGTATAACCTCTATCTTCTGCAAGAACGTCAAAACCCTCTGATGCAAGAGCATATGCTAAAGATTTAGCATTAGAGACTATATCCTTAGCATAATCTAATCCAAATTCTTCAAATTCTGCAAGAGCTACAGCCTTTCCTGCAACGTGATGGAGATGATAGGAAGAACAGGTCCCAGGAAAAATAGAATTATTTAATTTACGATGAAATTTCTCATCAGAAGAATCAGAGAGAACAAAACCACCTTGAGGTCCAGGGAACGTTTTGTGACTACTACCTGTCATGACATCGGCACCCTCTCTTAATGGATCTTGAAATTGACCTCCTGCAATCAAACCTAATACATGAGCGCCATCATACATCACCTTAGCACCAACCTCATGAGCAGCATCTGAAAGTTCTTTCAAAGGAGTAGGAAATAAAAATACAGATTGACCAAATAATGCAAGGCTGGGTTTAGTTTCCCTAATTATTTTCAGTGATGCATCGATATCTGGTTCCATCCGATCAATATCCCAGGGATAAGTCACTAAGCTCAACCCACGTACACCTACTGCACCCATTCGAGCATGAGATATATGTCCTCCATCAGCTGTTGAAACTGCAGTGATTGTTTCACCCGGTTTGGCAAGAGCTTTCAAAGCAGCCATATTTGACACCGTTCCAGAAGTTGATTGAATATTTGTAAAATTACAATTAAATACACGTTTAGCAGATTCTATAGCTAATGATTCGATAGTATCAAAGTCACCACATCCTTGGTAATATCTCTTACCTGGCAAACCCTCTGCATATCTACCATGAAGATCCGAATTTACTGCTTCAGCTACCAATGGAGAGATTATATTTTCACTAGCAATCATAGGTAAACTATCGCGGTAATGTCTACCTGAAGATTTAACTGATTCGAGAATTTTAGTCGCTTGAGATCTTGGGCCCATGATGTTTCATGGAGGCTAGGTCAAAGAGTTTAGCGGAACAAAGTTCTCCTAATAAAAGTCTAATATCTCAATTATCACTATTAGAAAAAAAAAGCAGAATGTTAGTCATCCATGAGTGAAATACAATAACTAGTAATCCTACGCAAAGACGTATGACCTCTAAACAACGACTATCCATTATCTTAGTACTTTTACTGGTACTTTCAGTTTCTGAAACTACATTTGGATATAGCGGAGGTAAAACAGGATCGACTACATCTGGATGTGGATGTCATGGAGGAAGTGGAGGTATTACACCCACATTATCCGGTCTTCCAAGCTCTGGATATGAAGAAACTACTGCATATACCTTGAACATAGGAGGAACCGGAGGGCCTTCAGGGACTAAAGGAGGATTCAATCTAGATTCAAACCTAGGTTCATGGTCAAACCCTGGGACTAACGCTAAATTACAAAGCGGTGAAGTCACTCATTCTAACTCAAATTCAAGAAGTTGGAGTGTGACTTGGACATCTCCAGCAAATGGCTCAGGAACGGCTACATTCTCTCTAGCGGTTAATTTTGCTAATGGAAATGGAGCTACTTCAGGAGATGACTGGGCTACAAGTACCTGGAATCTTGATCAAGAGATTACATCAAACGGAGACAGTGATGGAGATGGATGGTCAGACACAGATGAATCATCATGTGGAACTGATTCATCTGACAACACTTCAATTCCAACCGATACCGATTCAGATGGTATTTGTGACCCTGTAGATACTGATGATGATAATGATGGATGGTCTGATATTGATGAGGCTTCTTGTGGAACAGAAAGTAACAACTCAACATCAATTCCAATCGACACAGATGATGATGGTATTTGTAATCCAGTCGATACGGATGATGATGGAGATGGTTGGTTAGATAGTGATGAGATTAACTGCGGTACGAACTCGACCGATTCTTCATCCGTACCTTTAGATAATGATAATGATGGAACATGTGACATTATGGATCCGGATGATGATAACGATGGATGGTCTGATGATAATGAAATATCATGTGGTACTGATAGCAATAATTCAACATCAATACCACTAGATTCGGATGGAGACCGTATTTGTAATATCATTGATGATGATGATGATAACGATGGATGGTCAGATCTTGATGAAACACTTTGTGGTACCGATTCCATCGATAATTCATCGATACCAATTGATACAGATTTGGATAACATTTGTGACTTTTTAGACAATGATGATGATAACGATGGATGGTCTGATGAGAATGAAACACTTTGTGGAACTAACTCTACTGACTCATCAGATATCCCATTAGATACAGATATGGATACATTATGCGACATCATAGATAATGACGATGACAATGACGGTTATTTGGATGACAATGACACATTCCCTCTAGATGCTAGTGAATGGCAAGACTTTGATAATGATGGAAAAGGAGATAATTCGGATTTTGATGACGATAATGATAATTGGGAGGATTCTGATGAAATTGCATGTAACAGTGACCCCCTGAATTCATCTTCCATACCTTTGGATTCTGATAATGATTATGTATGTAATTTATTTGATGATGATGACGATGGAGATGGTGTTGTAGATGAATTTGATGCTTTCCCGTTAGATGTAAATGAATCTTCAGATTATGATTTAGATGGCATCGGAGATAATGGAGATAATGATGATGATAACGATGGGTGGTCGGATTATAATGAATCCATTTGTGGCACTGTGAGTATGGATATGCAGGACATACCTGATGATTTAGACATGGATATGATTTGTGACATTATGGATTCAGATGATGATAATGACAATGTAGAAGATTCACAAGATGCTTTTCCGAGAGATTCTAATGAGTGGGCTGACTTTGACAATGACACAATTGGTGATAATGCAGACACAGATGATGATAATGATAATTGGTCAGATTCTGATGAAGAGTTATGTCTGACTGAATCATTAAACTACAATTCAACACCAATAGATTCTGATTTTGATAACATATGTGATCTAATTGATGAGGATGATGATAACGACGGTTTCAATGATTCAGAAGATGCTTTTACGTTAGACCCTACTGAACACTCTGATTTAGATGGTGACCAAATAGGAGATAACTCAGACCTAGATAGAGACGGAGATGGGGTCGATAATGATCTTGATTTGTTCCCGGATGATTCATCTGAATCAGTAGATAATGATTTAGATCAATTAGGAGATAATGCAGATACAGACGATGATAATGATGGTTGGACTGATTTAGAAGAAATTGAGTTAGGATACAACCCCTTGAACTCAAATGATTTCCCCCTTGATACTGACAATGATGGATTAGAAAATAAAATAGATGAGGATGACGATGGAGACAGCTATAGTGACGAGAAAGAAAATTCTTGTCAAACAGATCCATTAAATTCGGACTCATACCCTAATGATTTTGATGAAGATGGTACTTGTGATTATGTAGACTTAGATGATGATAATGATGGTGCCCCCGATGATAATGATGATTTCCCATTCGATTTATTAGAATACTCAGATATTGATTCAGATGGTATTGGAAACAATGCTGATGACGATGATGATGGTGATGGTTGGACTGATTACCAAGAAAATGCTTGCATATCTAATTCTCAGGACTTCGAGAGTGTTCCAAATGATTCAGATGGCGACGGTATTTGTGATCAAATGGAATCAGAAGAATCATCAGGATTACCCGGTTTCGGGGTTATTTCAGCGATTACTATGATTGCTTTCGCAGCTTTCGCACGAAGAGAATGATGGCGCCGACAGCAGGACTCGAACCTGCGACCTGTGGATTAACAGTCCACCGCTCCACCAACTAAGCTATGTCGGCCTAACCCTGCCGCCTGCTCTATCATTCATCAATTAATCGGAAGTAAAAACACCTTCATCAATCAATAATTTCATCTTAGTAGCGACTCCACCGACTCCACTATATCCACCTAAACCACCATCTGACCTCACTACTCTATGGCAGGGGATAGTTGGAGCAAAGAGATTTCTACCACATGCATTGGCAACGGCTCGAGAAGATTTGGGATGACCTATAATCTCAGCAATTTGCTTATATGTTCTAACTTCACCATAAGGTATTTTTTTCAGTTCTAACCAAACCTTGATCTGAAATTCAGTACCTACTAGTTTTATCCAGTTCACTCCCATTCGATAGTACCAGGAGGTTTGTGAGTTATATCATAAACAACACGATTTACTTGACCTTTGAGAGCATTTGTGATTTCTGTACTAATCGAAGCTAATACATCATGGGGGATAGGAGAAAATTTAGCACTCATTCCATCAATACTAGTAACTGCTCGAACAACTACTGTTTCACCATGAACTCTTGCATCACCATGAACACCTACTGAACGAACTGGTAATAAAGCTGCAAAATATTGCCAAGGTAAATCACATTTTTCTGCTGCTGCAGCCTCTTGAAGTCTTTTTTCGACTATATGGCAAGCCTCCCTACATGCTTCAACTCTAGATTCAGTCAAATCACCTAGCACTCTAACGGCTAAACCTGGGCCTGGGAAAGGTTGACGCTCACTAGATTTAATATTGAGCTCTCTTGCTATAGCTCTTACTTCGTCTTTGTAAAATTCTCTGAGTGGTTCAACTATTTCTAAATCAACATCTTCTGGAAGACCGCCGACATTATGATGGGACTTAATGACATCACGTTCTCCACCACCAGACTCAATCCAATCTGGAGCAATAGTTCCCTGAACTAGATACTTAGCACCACATAACTTCTGCTCTTCTTCAAATACACGAATAAATTGCTCACCAATAACTTTTCTTTTCTCTTCAGGATCTGTAACACCTTCCAAATTTGAGAAAAATCTTTTCGAAGCATTCACAACTTTCAGAGTTATACCCATTTCTGCAAACATCTCGGCTACTTCTTCGCTCTCATTTTTCCTCATAAATCCAGTATCAACGTATACACAATGCAGCAAACTACCCACTGCACGATGAGCTAATACTGCAGCGACGGAAGAATCGATCCCGCCTGAACAAGCAATTATTGCAGTGTCATTAACTTCACTTTGTAATTTCTCAATCGCTTCATCAACTAACATTTGAGTCTGAATCAAAATTATTCACCTCGGAGAGATTCATCATCTGAAATTACCTTTGCAGTTTTCATTGCTCTCCAAGCATCATATTGACGCGCTAAATCAGTATCCATAAGAGCCAGCATCTGTACTGCCAAAGCCCCTGCATTGTCACCTCGATCAACTCCTACTGTAGCTACTGGCATACCAGGAGGCATTTGAACAATAGAAAGAAGGCTATCCAGTGGGACTTTTCCTCCCACGGGCACTCCAATAACTGGAAGAGTAGTCATAGACGCTATTACTCCCGGCAATGCTGCTGCCATCCCAGCCATTCCTATGAAAATACGGCAACCTGACTCTATTGATGATTCCACTACTGATTCAAGATACTTAGGTGCCCGGTGAGCAGAAGCAACTCTAACTTGGTGTGATACAGAAAACTCATTAAGAACTGATACACACTTTTCGGCTACAGGCAAATCTGATTTTGAACCTAATATTATACAAACGTCCATGCACCTCGGGTATGAAGACGGTTCAAATGCCTGCCGTTGTCAAGATTAGAAAAATAATTACTCTTCATCTACATTTTGGATGAAACTCTGGGGCCATGATTCTCCTGAAATTATCAATGGAGGATGTTTGAGAATACTATCAAATTTGGTATTTTTAATAAAGTTAGTATTGAATGGATCATGTATTATTCGCCCTCTATAAATCATGCTAAAGGCAATGAATTTGTTGCCTCGGAAAGTTAAACCTGTGAGTTCCGCAGAATATGGCCCTAAGTCCATAGACCAAGATGCAAGTAGACCGTTTCGAAATTTGTTAAAAGATAATATCCATCCTTCATTGAAAATATTTTCAGAAACATCATTAGAAGAAATAGGCAATAACCACCTTGCGGAGTTGACTGACAAAGAATCACTGATATTAGATACAGTTTTGAACCAAGAATATGAAAAAAAGAGATAACCTATCCAACCTAATATTGGATCGATTGCAATATGTAAAAGAAAGAAAACTATCCCTAGAGAAAAAGAGATAAATTCTAATGGGAATAAATTAAGACCTTCACTATTCGAATGAGAATACCATGAAAATGGAAATAGCAATAAGAACCATGATAATAAAAAGAATGAAATTGCGAGATTTTGATCATCTATAGGGGTTTGATTGGGAAATAATAGTGGAATAACACTTGTGATTATAAAAAATAACGACCATGCCGAAGTAAAAAGAATTTGAGGAGCTACTGGTTGCAATCTTTGCCTCATCCATCCTCGGCCACCAACTTCAGTAGTTGTTGTAACCCAAGTCATAGATGGGTTCTCATCACCCATTCTAACTAACCTTTCATTAACTGGAGAATTAGGCCACCATAGAGGATTACCTAACAACCAATCTTGGTCTGACCCTTCCTTCATGTTAATGCGAGGAAGTTATACACCTAGTTTTTTTGCTCAAGACAAATCATTTGGGTTGCCTGGATGACGAAGTATCAAGTTTCTAGCCGCCCACACTTCATCAACACGTCCGACATCAGTTGTGTGCGGGGCTGTAGTAACAATTTCGGGATCTTCAGTTAAAATTGTAAGGAAGTCATGTGCAAATTGATCGAGAACTTCTTTCGATTCTGTTTCAGTGGGCTCGATCATCAAGCACTCAGGTACTATCATTGGAAAATACGTGGTTGGAGCCATGACACCATAATCTAGCAATCTTTTAGCTATATCTTTACCAGTTATTCCTACTTTATCCTTTAATTGAATCATTGACAAAGTAAATTCATGCATAACAAAATCAGCAGGTGCACCATCTAAAGGCATAGCATGAATTTTAGACGCTAATTCTGGTTCAGGATTCATGATTTTATATCTTAAATAATTAGCATTCAAAACGGCATGCTCAGACATCCTTTCAAGTTCCTTACCATACCTTCTATAAAATGCCCAACAGCGTACAATTGCTCCAGCGTTACCATGCCATTGCTGAACTTTGCCAATAGTTTTTTCAGGAGAAATCCAACTATACCAGAAACCATCACCTACGCCTTCAGGGTCAGAATCAGTAGATTCACGCCTTGATGCTAGTGGAGAAGGGAGATATTTCGCCAAATGAGATTTAACTCCAATAGGTCCGCTCCCGGGTCCACCACCACCATGAGGTTGACTGAAAGTTTTGTGAAGATTATAGTGAACTGCATCAAAACCCATTAGCCCAGGATCCGTCTTACCAATTATTGCATTAAAGTTAGCTCCATCATAATACATTTGACCACCTGCAGAATGAACTATTTCCGATGCTTTAGCAATTTCAGGCTCAAAAACGCCAAGAGTCGAAGGGTTAGTAATCATCATTGCAGCGGTATCTTCACCGACAACTGATTGCAATGCTTCCAAGTCAATCCTACCATCCTCACCACTTGGAATTTCAATTATTTCATATCCACACATTGAAGCAGATGCAGGATTAGTTCCATGTGCAGAATCCGGAACTATGACTTTATTCCTATAACTTTCACCTCTTTCACGATGAAATTCTTGGATACACCTCATAGCAGTGAATTCGCCTTGTGCGCCTGCAACCGGTTGTAAAGTAACTTGATCCATTCCTGAGCATACAGCGAGCATTTCCTGCATTTCATAAAAAATAGAAAGAATCCCTTGAATTTGATGCTCTGGCTGTAAAGGATGCATTCGATCGATCCCTGGCAAATTAACAATCCTTTCATTAACTCTAGGGTTATGTTTCATAGTACAAGAACCAAGAGGATAAAAACCCGTGTCAATACCAAAATTCCTTCTTGATAGCCAAGTGTAATGACGCACTAATTCAGGCTCACTAGCTCGAGGCCAAGCCGGAGGTCTATTCCTCAACATAGAATTAGGAACGGTACTCTCAATTTCTGATTCAGATAATATTGGTTTAGGCTGAGCCCAACCAGCATTTGATGAACCATTGAATCCAAAAATATCACTCATTGATTCACCTCCGAAACCCAGTCTTCAATAGCATTAGCGAGTGAAGAAATATCAGATTCACTGGTTCTTTCATCACAACCAATTAACAAACATGAGGACATAGAATCCCACCATTTCCCTAAAGGTAAACCTGCCATTACTCCTTTAGAATCCATGAAAGAAACTGCATCGCCTGCATCGCCTGGCAATTTAATAACGAAATCTCTGAAATTATGAGAATTAGGATGTACTAATTCAATACCTTTAATTGAACTTAAGACTCTTTTAGTTACTTCAGTAGTTGCTGCAACTCTCTGTGATAAAACAGTGATTCCATGAGGACCTAATAATGACATGTGCATTGCACCCATTAAAGCGATCAATGTTTCATTCGAACAAATATTAGATGTTGCCCTATGCCTCCTTATATGCTGTTCCCGTGTTGAAAGAGTAAGAGTAAATGCCAATTTTTGATTAGAATCATAAGTTTGTCCTACAATTCTACCCGGCATCTGTCTGATATATTTTTCATTACAAGCAAATATACCATAGATAGGGCCACCGAAAGTAGGGCCAATCCCAAAGGGTTGTCCTTCTCCTACTACAATGTCTGCACCCCACTCACCTGGTGGAGAAACAATACCCAAAGATACCGCATCGACACCTACGATAAGAGCTGTGTTCTCACCTACTATCTCCTTTAATTGCAATAAACCTTGATCTAATATCCCAAAAGAATTTGGTTGCTCAACATAAACTGCACAAGAACCATTAGCTATAGATGCTGAATCAATATCTAAATGTCCATTTACATCATGTTTTAGAATTTTTATACCTATACCTGCACCTTGGACATAGTTTTCAATAACAGACATCCGATGAGGAGGCACTAGTTCGGAGACATATATCGTTTCTTTCTGTATTGCTTTCTTATTATGAACCCTAACAGCACAAGTAATTGCTTCGGCTGCAGAAGTAGATGCATCGTACATACTTACATTAGATATAGGTAAACTAACTAACTCTGAAATCATAGTTTGAAATTCCCACATAGCTTGTAGCATACCTTGGCTAACTTCTGCTTGATAAGGAGTATAGGAAGTCAAAAATTCTCCCCTAGTTGCTAACATACCAACCATGGTTGGAACAAAATTTCTAGCCAAACCAGCAGAAAGGAAAGATGGTCTTGAATCAAGATTAATATTTGAGCCAAGCAGATGTTGAGCATCTCTCCATATTTCTTCCTCAGACTGAGGAGGTGGAAGAGGTAATGGTTCAGTTCTTTTAACACCATCAGGTATATTCGAAAACAGGTCATCTATCGAATTTAGCCCCATTATTGAGAGCATTTCTTGTTCTCGACCTAAATTAGGTAATTGATCCATTCATTCATCTCCGTGCCAGTATGTATACGAGGAAGTGAAATAATGACTTAATTGTTCGTTGTTGAAAACTATACATTAGACCGATACGCTCTTAGAGTTTAGGAATTAGTCGAGGCACGTTAGAATGAATATTGCCATCACTGCGTCCGACTCTTTTGTTGCCCCATTTATAGTAGAAATGCTTGGTAAAGCAGCCATAATCATACCTGATGAGGCTATTAATGACCAATTGACTCTGGATGCAATGTTAACTCCTTGTAATGCACTTATACATATTAATTCAAGACCTGTCGAATCCTCTTTTGAAAGAAATGATCGGCAAACAAAATTAGAAATGATGAATGCTGCAAGACCAATATTAGATGCAGTAGACAGACATGGGAGTTTACATTTGATAATCATCGGTACGCTAAGAGTACATCCGCAATGGGAACCTGGAGAACCATTCTATGGCCTTGATTCAACTCTTGCTCCAAGAGATACTGCTGCAGAAGGACAACTATGGATGGAAGAAAATGCTCTTGATAGAGCTCAGTCAGAACGTCCTGTCAGTGTAATTAGAGCATCAAATGTTCAAGGAGTGCCTCTTTCAGGCCCACCAGGGAATGGAATTTTACATCGATGGGCTAATGAATGTCAAATGGGGTGGATTAATGTTCCAGGAGATGGCTCAAATCCCAAAGATTTCATTCATGTGGAGGATTTAGTACAAGTCATAGGAGGAATCTTGCAAAATCCACCACTTACTAGAGAAGAAATTGCAGTGGGTTCCGGAAAAGGGATTTCAATGCTTGATTTAGCAAATATATTTAACGCAAAAACTGGATGTGAAATTGAATTAAATCAACGCGATGACGATGAAGTGTTTGGACTTGTAGATGCTTGGGTGCTTGAAGAGAGACTCGGATTTAGACCTCGAATAAGTCTCGATGAGATGATCGAAGAAGCATTCGAAGCTGCTCAATAAAGGTTAACAACTAACCTTTTACGAATACCATTCCAATCAATAACAGACACACTAGAGTTCATATCTGTGCCAGATAATATATTACTAGTATCAAATTCTTTTTTCACTCTAACTTCAATTTCATGTGAATTCGAAGTTGAGAATAAAGTATTACCGTTCTTATATTCTTCAGATATACCAATTCCAAAAGTTCGATCTACAGAATTGACTCTAAATGATAAATCTAAGATTTGACCTTTGAAACTTGAGATTAATTCTCGTTGTTCGTTCAAGAATCTTGCACCATTCATTTTCTCAACTATCTCATTTAATGACAAAGAAGATTCTTTGATTATTGGAGAAGATATTTCAGTCACAGACTTATCCAAAATCACAGGTTCAATTTCTTGTTTTTGCACCTCAACATTTGAATCAAAAGAGGATATAGGCTCACCTACCGTAACCCTATCTGGTAACTCGACTCTATCGGGAGCCTCAACATGATGATCATTATGCCAATCCTGCGATGTTTCTGATTTTTCAGATTCAATAGGCGGTAGAGATTCTTCTAAACCTGGATCGAGAGGAGTGGTAGATTTCTTTTCATCTAATTTCACGTTTAAAGCAGTACCTAAAGCTACTCCCGTCACACCTAAACCAG
>JAJPRD010000007.1 GCA_023700255.1 Candidatus Thalassarchaeaceae archaeon
CAACCTGCATCTCTTGGAGGCGAAGTTTCGACATACCCCTATGGTTCATCGAAGGCTCGTTTGCGCCGCCCTCAGACTTCAGGTCACCATTATTGACGATTTGTGAATAGCAGAGCACGTCAACACTCCCCCTAGCCCATATGAGCGTCTTAAGGGACACATTTTAATGAAACCCTAACAAGTTGTAGGGAATTTATTCATTCAGCATCATATTTAGAGGGACAACCAGTCTGAATAGAATTAGCTGAAATTGTCCATTTACCATCTTGTTGTATAAGATCGCCCTTAACTGCAATTACATAGCCTTCAGCGAAACCATCAGGTAATGCGACTGAAGATATATCGATGAATATTTGACTTTCTTCATTTGATCCTTGTAAAATAAAGATTTTTGATTGATCATCTACTGAACCTTCTAGTACAGTACCTCTAAGATGAACTTCTTCAGAAGTAAATTCATTTGGTGATGCCATAACTTCATCAACTGTATACTGTACTTCTGGGTCTATACTTATGAACATCAAAGAAATTAGAACTAACAGAGCAACTCCGACGATTAATAATCGAGTTCCCCTAGTAGCTGCCATAATGTACGCAACCGAATTATACTGATGAGGTTTATGATTATCATTTATGGTAATAACCAACTGCTTCTTGAATATTCAAAAAATTATTTTCCTTTACTTTTCTCTTTAAACCTTTAACAATATGAGAAACTACTGAAGGTCCCTGAAATACTAAAGCAGAATATAATTGAATTAATGAAGCACCAGAATTTATCATATCCCATGCTGATTCGGGAGAATCTATACCACCTACACCTACTATAGGGATCTTAGATTCAGTATAATCATACAATAAATTAACCACTTCTAATGAACGAGATTTCAGAGGTCTACCAGATAGCCCTCCAGTTTGCGCGAATACAGAGCGCGATTGAGAGTTTTTAGGGACATATCTGGAAATAGTCGTATTCGTAGCTACAAAACCATCAACTCCTGATTTGAGAGCGGTTTCTGCGGAATTAAGTAATTGTTCATTTTCCATATCTGGTGAAAATTTTAACAAAATTGGTTTATAGTTCCCTTTTCTTTCACGAACATTATTACAGGCTGAGAGTACTTTTGACAAATGTTCTTCTTCTTGCAATTCTCGTAGACCTGGGGTATTAGGTGAAGAAATATTTAGAACAAAAAAGTCAGAATAATCCCATAAAATATCCAGAGTTGATGAATAATCACCAGGTGCGTCATCATTAGAGACTTTTTTCGAACGGCCTATATTGGCAGCAATAGGATTGTTTGGCCATTGCCCCTTGGATTTTCTGTCAACTAAACTTTCCCTAACAGCTAAAGCTCCGGGGTTATTAAATCCCATTCGATTAACCAATGCATTTTCTTTATTTGCCCTAAACATCCTCGGCTTGGGATTACCATCCTGAGGGAATCTTGTAATCCCACCATATTCCATCCAAGAGAAACCTAGAGATGGCCATCCAGAAAGGGCTTGAGCCTTTTTATCAAAACCTGCTGCAAGTCCCAATGGATGATGAAAAGGCATACCGAATACAGTAGTAGGTAATTCAGGTGATTGGTAAAGAGATTCAAGAATACCTCTACCAATTGAAGTCTGACCTATTTTAGTCAATGACGAGACTCCAACTGAATGTGCTTTTTCGGAATCAATAAGGCGAAGCATTGGCCTTCCAAATATCCGATATGGCAGTCCCATTAGGAAGTCGGTTCAACCGACACTCTTCAAGCGTTGCGCACTTCGGAAGAATCATGATGAGTTCTTCAGAGGATGCAGCAGTTTCCGAATTGGCAAGAAGAATTCTTAGATCTAATGGGCTTACAATAATTCACAATGGAGAATTATCCGAACAAATTGAACAATTATCTTTTGAATTATCAGATAGAGCGCCTAAAATAGTTTTTGGGATTAAGGGTCAGATTAATAGTTCAAACAAAATCATTTTTGAAAATAAAAATACCGGTGATGGCATGATTTCTATAAGTCCTCCGAATTCGTTGGAAATTGTATGGATAAAAGGAGGACTTAATGTCTGGGAAAAACTTCGTCAAAAAATTATAGAATTAGGTGCAGCTGGTTATCCAGGGTGCGTAGGTTGTGCAGGCCCTGCTGCAAGTGAACCATGGGATGAAGAATATTCGAGAAATGAAATTTTATGACTTGGCTACGCGCGCTCACGTACGCGCACGCGCTTTGTAACAAACTGGTTTGACTCAAGTTTATACAGTTAGTATTGTGCCACCACGAATAATGGTCGATGCTAAGATATTGACTAAGTGAATAGGTGGTTATTGTGAAACTGATGATTCTCGAGTCTGGTGCTAAAGCAAAGACAGTGAAGAAATACTTAGGTAAAGGATGGATTGTCCAAGCTTGTGGAGGCCATGTACAAGACCTTCCTTCCAAAGGAAGTAAAGGATCTTCAAAATCCATGTGGGATTCAGAAAGAAATGTATTACCAGATCCACCATGGGGATGGACTTCTGGAGCACAAAAGAAAATAACAGACTTAGTTAAGAAAGCAAAGTCATCCAAAGTTGATGAAGTGTTCATTGCAACTGACCCTGATAGAGAAGGAGAATTTATTGCTTGGAGACTAAGTATGATTTTTGCTAAATTCCCATCTCAAAAAAGAGTGACATTTAATGAAATTACTGAGAAATCAGTCAAACACGCTATTGAAAATGCAAGGGATATTGATACTGCTTTAGTTGATTCGGCCAAAGTAAGGCGATTTATGGACAGATTAGTGGGTTTTGAATGTTCAAGGTTTTCGAGATCTTGGAAACTAGCATCAATGGGGCGAGTGCAAACTCCAACATTAGGATTCATAGTTGAAAGAGAAATATTACGTGACCAACATGTACCTATAAGTTATTACAGTGTTAATTTCGATTCAAATGATATTAATTTCAAAATTAGATTCCATGAAAAAGATGACCCTGAGGCTTGGCTAGATGATGCAGGGAAACATTTCCCTGACAGAACCTTTAATGAAGAATTAGCTAGAGATGCTATTTCTAAATTAAATATAAATAAAACAATAAAAATTCAATCTGTTAAAGAAGGAAAGAATAAAAGAAGTCCCAAACCACCATTTACTACTGATACAATGCTGCAATCTGCAAGTTCAAATCTAGGTTGGTCAGTAGCCAGAACAAGTTCAGTTGCAGGAGAACTATACAATTCTGGACATGTCACTTATATCCGTACTGATTCTACAAGAACAAATGAAGATGCTAGAAAAACTATCAAGGATTTCATTAAAGAAAAATATGGAGAAAATCATTTAGGACCAGGTGCATTAGGAGCAGATGCTAAGAAAGGCAGTTCTAATGTTCAAGATGCTCACGAAGCGATTAGACCTACAAGACCCGAGGTACCTCAATTGAGTGATGTCAAAGATGATCAACAATTACTATACCAACTAATATGGTCAAGATTTGCGGGTAGTCAAATGTCTAACTCAATACGTGAAACAAGAAGTATACAAGCAACCACAGATAACTTAGACAAAAAAATTACAGGCACAGCATCATGGAGAATTCATCCAGGATGGGAGGCAGTATACGGATTATACCATAAAGAAGTGAAGTTAGAACCTCCAGAATCTAAACTTACAAACGGATCAATATGGGAATTGGAATTTGGCGATGAAAGCCCTAAATTAATCGATGATGAAACAAAACCTCCTAGGAGATTCTCAGAAAGTTCAATAGTTCAAGAAATGAAAAAAGAGGGGATTGGAAGGCCTTCTACATATGTATCCACTATTCAAACACTGAATAAAAGAAAATATGTTGAAAATAATAGCGGTGCACTGATTCCGACTGATGCAGGTAGAACAATGTGGCTAGAAGTTGTTCCATTTTATAATGAACAAAATGAAAATGGTCTTTTTGCTGCACAATTCACTGCTAAAATGGAAGCTGACCTTGACACTATAGAAAACGATACCCAGTCAGCTCCTAAAGTATGGCATGACTTTGTCGATGTTTTCAAGGAAATGAATGATGTTGCCAAAACTAAGAAAAGAAGTATCCCCTCAAAAAGACAAATTGAATTACTAAATAATTTAGTAAAAAACATGAGTGATGATGATGTATTCAAGTCTTTACAAGGCAAGAAACCTGAAGAATTAACAGGGGAAGAAATGAGACTTACTCTTGACAAAATAATACAAGAGGGAGGAGATTTCCCAGCTAGTGATAAACAAATGAAATTGATAATAAAATTAGCAGATCAACTAGGTCACAATCTTGAAGAAATCTGTAAAATGTCGGAAACAGATGACATAAACAAATTGACCGGAGGAAAAGATGGTACTGCCAGTAATTTAATTGATATTTTGATAAAACAAAGTCAATTATTACCTGCTTCGGAACCACAAGTGAAATTAGTTAACAAATTAGCAGTAAGAGAAGAAGTTCCATTAAGTGATATCCTATCTATTGCAGATATTGTATCTATTGATGAAATGACTAAACAGGATGCAAGTAAAATCATAGACACTATTATGAAAAAGAATAAAAAATCTAAGAAAAAGAAGTGAGATTAGAATTAGAAGATATCAATAAGGCTAGGCCACTGAATAGTGATATGAATGACTACGATTATGACGTAGTCATTGTTGGTGCTGGGCCAGTAGGTGGCTATCTTTCTAGGAGATTAACGGAAAATGGAATTACTGTTTTAATTTTAGAAGAACATGCAGAAATTGGAAGACCTTTTCAATGTGCAGGATTAATTAACCCAAAAGCAATGAGTTTAGTGCAATTAGAAAACACTGTACTGACACCAATTTGGGGGGCAAGAATTTATAGCCCTGAGGGTACTTTAGTAGAAATCGGACATGAAGATAAAATTAGAACTTGGTCGGTATGTAGAAAATTATTCGATGAAGCAGTGGTAATGCAGGGAATAGAATCTGGAGCAGAACTATGGGTTTCAAGTAAGCCAATAAAACTTGAAATAACTAATGAGGCTGTTGAACTCGAGATTAGAACGCCTGAAGGAACAAAGAATGTAAGATCGAAAATGATATGTGGAGCAGATGGTGCTCATTCTTGGGTTCGAAGAACTCTACGATTAGGTCGTCCAAAAGAAACTATGATTGGTATGCAAATAGAAGTTACCGGTTACCAAGGTGTCGAGGGAAAACTTGACATGTATACTGGCTCTAACATTTCACCAGGATTTTTTGCATGGGCCATACCATCTGGAGAAACTACAAGGATTGGTGTTTGGAGCCAAACAAAATATATCGGAGATGAATCTTGTGAAGATTTATTGATTAAATTAATGAAAACAGGGAAATGGAGCCATCGATTTAAAGATTGTAAAGAAGTTGGTAGATTTGTCGGCTCGGTACCAAGTGGAATTCTCAAGAAAACTACTTCTAGGAGAGCAGCATTATTTGGAGACGCAGCTGGTATATGCAAACCAACAACAGGAGGAGGAATCGGCCCGGGTTTTTCTCATATTGATTTAATTATTGAAGATTTAGTAGAATCAATAAATAAAAATATTTTAGATTCCAAAGAACTGAAAAATATTGATAAGAAACTAGATAAAATGAGAAAATCTCAAAATAGAGCAAGGGGCCTTAGAGATGCTTTTTTATCGCAATCGGATGATAAAGAATTAGAAGAAATATTCAAAATTTGGGCCAAACCAGAAGTAATATCTATGATTAATGAAGTAGGAGAAATAGAAAACCCAATACCATTAGGAACAAAAATGCTTAAAGAAATACCTGAATTTAGGAAGTTAGCTGGTAAGGCAATTAGATCAGTTTTATGGAGTTGAATCTGTGGAAGAATCAGTGCAAAGAATTCGTTATCCTCCTTTCGAACACTCTGATATGATTCCAAAAGAAATCCCAATCATAGAGATAATATTAGAATCGGAAAATACCCCTCCACCCCCATTTAAAATAGGTAAAGATGATGATTGGTTAGTAGAGTGGACGAAAATAAGTAAAGAGAATAAAGGATTACCTAGGATAAAGGGAGATGTTTCGAAAGAAACTTTTCCATTTCTAATGAGAACTAGAAATGGTTGGTATATTGATCCTGACCCAATGCATTATAGAGCACGAAAAATGATTACACCAGCAGTGGTTCTAATAATCTCCACCTTGTTTTTAAGAGCAGTTACCCCTGCTATTAAAGAAATAAAATTACTCTTGCCAATATTAGATCTTTTAAGTTACTCAATTAGAATAGGTCAACTGGATTATCCATTTTTTCTTTTTATTGCGTTTCCAATATTCGTATCACCAATGCTTTTCAGAATGATAGCAAATATGAGAGATATTAAGAGGCAAAATCAATTAATTACGAATCCTATTACTCCGCCTGAGATAACTATCGATAAAAGTGCGAATGAAATTAAAATATCTAAATTAAAAATACCTAAAGGACTTGAAATAAAGAGAGCTAGGATACAAGTGGGAATTGCAGTTCCTGAAAGAAGAATGATTTTGCAATCTCAAGGTAAAAATGAAGGTGAACAAACAATACCTGGGATGTCAACTGCATTACCTGAAAGAAGAATTACTACTGGAGAAGAACTTGGTACAGGAGTTGGTGAATCTACACCTATGACTGTAGCTCATAGAAGATTAATGATGTTAGAACCTATGAGAGTTCTCGACCCTGGTCCATGGGTTGATTTAACCGATTTAAGAGAAAAAGAAATAATTTTACATGGACCTGATGAATTATGGCCAGGATCTATTTACTCGGGATTAATAGCAGTACATTGGGAATTAATTTTAGAGTTTAAGACAAATGATGGCACCAATATGAAATGGGTCAGACCTTTGATAATGGATAATTACCATCATAGAATCGATATTAACACACTACCGGTGAAAAGTGGAAGATTAGAACTCTCTGATTATTAATTTTGAATAGGTATAGTTGCTATAAGATTTTTTTCTTCTATTATTATAGTGTCTAGAATATTATAATCTGAGTCTCTCTTAATAGGTGTAAAGCCGGCTCTGAATATTGAATCTTGCAGTTCTTCTTCCTTGGCTAAGGTTTTTTTTGTTCCTGAGGCAGATACTACATTTTCTTCCATCATTGTAGAACCTGCATCATCAGCACCTGCTAGAATTGCCATTTGAGCAACGCCTAAACCCATTGTTGGCCAAGATGCTTGAATATGATCGATATTATCAAAAAATAAACGAGAGATAGATATGTGTCGCAAATACTCTACAGGGCCTGCTCCCAACTCTACTCGATTACGACCTTTGTTTCTTTTACCAAAAGAATTGTTTTCTAATTGTACTGGCCAAGCGACGAATGAAGTGAAACCTACCCTGTCTAATGATAGAGCATGATCCTGCATATTTCTAATTCTCTCCATATGTAAAACCCTATGGTGATCTGTTTCCCCAAAGCCAAAAACATTAGTTGCAGAAGTCGTAAGACCTAGTTCTTGAGCCTCAGACATAACCCTTAGCCAATTATCTGCTGAACCTTTCTTAGGAGATATATCAAGTCGGACATCATCAACTAACATTTCTGCACCACCACCTGGAAGACCATGCATACCTACATCTGCTAATTGCTTAAGGACCTCAGAAGTATTCAAACCACAAACATCAGCAATCCCTTCAATTTCTATAGGAGAAAAACAATCAAGAGAAATTGTTGGATGTTTTTCACGAATATTAGATATTAAGTCCAAATACCAATCAAGACCTAGTTCTGGATTTACCCCTCCTTGCATAAGAATTCTAGACCCACCAATGTTTTCTAACTCAGAAATTCTTTGGCTAATTTCTTCAAATGTTTGAGTATAAACTTCAGAATGCCCGGGTGGCCTATAAAAAGAACAAAATTGGCAATTAATAGTACAAATATTTGTATAATTAATATTACGATCAACTAAGTAAGTAACTAAATTGCCTGGGACTTGTATTTTCCTCCTTTCAAGGGAAGCAAACATCAAATCATTAATATCTGCATCCTCATATAATATTGTAGCGTCCTCAACAGTAAGACGTGGAGGTTCAAGAGATAATTGCTCTGAGAGTATTTCTTTCCAGTTACGCATGATTGTCACTCAAACCTTGACCGACTAAAGCCTCTATTTCAGAAATTTCTTTTGGGCATTCGGAAGTTAAAACTAAGGGACCATTTTCGGTAATAACTACGTCATCTTCGATGCGAATACCAATACCTGAATACCTAATTGGGATATCTATATCTTCTCTCCAACTTCCAAAATAGAGTCCTGGCTCAACAGTTAGAACCATACCTGGTTGTAATATTCTTTGAGGACCTTTGTCTCCTTGTCTACCACCACCAACATCATGTACATCTAGACCAAGTGAATGGCTTGTTCCATGCATGAAATATTTCCTATATGGGCCATCATAGTTTTCCCCTAATGCTTCATCAAAAGTACAATTTAATATCCCTAATTCTATTAATCCCTTAGCAATTACTTTCGATGCAGCATGATGGGATGAACTCCAAGGAGAACCTACTTTACAAGCTTCAATTGCTGCTAATTCAGCACTTAAAACTAGATTATATATTTCTTTCTGAGGATCAGTAAACTTACCATTTACTGGCCATGTCCTAGTAATATCCGACGCATAGCCCTCGACTTCACTACCAGCATCAACTAAAACTAAATCCCCATTTTTGATTACTGAATTATTAGAATGGTAATGTAAAATAGTTGCATTATCACCACCTCCTACAATTGAACCATAGCTTGCACAACTTTTGTTAGAGGAAAAATAAGCTTCGATGATTGATTGTATTTCCCATTCACCAATTCCAGAGAAACTTTTCTTCATTCCTTCAATATGGGCCTGGGATGCTAAAGAGGCAGATTTTTGCATTAATAGGATTTCTCCTTCGGACTTAATAACACGCATTTCATCTAAAATAACTCTAGGATCAATAACTTCCAATTCAGAAGATTGAATGATTTTATCTAATGATTCATTAAGTCCTTTAATTGAATAAATTTTTTCGGATTTACTTATTTGGCCTGAAATAATGTTTTCCATATCATTTACCGAATATGCATCTTCAATAGGCCAATCAGAAGATGCTCCTTCGGTTCCAACTCTTCTCCCTTCCCATATCTCAGCCTTAGTATCTCTAGGCTGAACAAAAATAGAAGTAACCCAGGAATCTGATTTATAATATGCCATAAATATAGCATTTGGCTCTTTCCAGCCGCACAAATACAGAATATAAGAACTAGCACGATATGGAAAGGTTGTATCATTAGAACGATAGCAAACAGGATTAGTTGGTATTAAAATTAAAGATTCTTTAGGTATATCTTTGAAGAAAATTTCTTGACGATTTTTATAATCATCATAAGGAAGTGGAAGTCTACTCGTAGTTCCCATAATATGATGGAGATGGGCATCTCTTATCTATTTGTGTAATACACTATTTTCCTTTAGTCCATTTAGGTATAGATGAACTTTCATTATCTTTCTTGAACCGATAGAAGACTGATGACACAAAGAAAAGAAATGAAATGAAGAGTATGATTAATGGATATGGTAAATCATCAGCAACATTTGGGTTAATCAGTTTAACAGATATTGAAGAATAATCTCCATCATTATCCATTACATCAAGTCTTAGAACTAAGTCCTTCTCATTAATTTCATTTTCAGGCCAGATTAAAATTCTATCACATCCCTCAAATATTGTAACGCTATTAATTGACCAAATACACCTCAAGCTATCGATATCATTATTCGAATCCATTGAATTTGAGCCGTCTATTTGAATATTTTCAATATCGATTATTTTTATATTGTCACCATCAAACATCTCATCACCATTAATGAATAATGTTGATGATGGTATGATATTTAATATAGTGAAATAAAATTCATCAGTAGATGATAATCCACCTTTATCCATAACTTCTAACTTAAGATTATAATCTGCAGAATAGCGAGAATCTAATTCAAAAATATTCTGGTTATAACCCTCATGAACTAATATCTCAGTGCTTTCAGAACTAGTACAAGTCCAGATATAGTATAATTCCTCTTCCGACCATATCGGATCAGAAGACATTGATGCATCAATTACCATCATAAAATTATCTTCTGATTGATTCGATGGTTCTTTCAATACTGATATCAGAGGAGCTAGGTTATTCAACCGAATAGACGTACATGAAACATCATATTGATTAAATGAATTATTAGATGGGATTAAAATTACTAACTCATACCAACCATCAGGTTGAGAGGTCATATCGATAAAGTGAGTAAACTTATTTTCTTCGTCAAAGATAGGATATATTTCATTATCATCACTATATGAAATCTCACTATTACATGTTTCCACATAAGTAATATATCGTTTCAAATATACTTGAAGAGCTTGAGGTGAATCACCAGAAATATCGCTAGCCTGAGCTTCAATTCTGAGGTCACCATTTATCCAATCAAAGTCACTTGGGTTTGTAACTAACAATGAATTTATTGAATCAGGAACATAATTTTCATTTAGTATGAAAAAAGGCATTTTTTGTTCTGAAATAACTAACCCATCAAGCTCTACATAGATGTTAAATTCGCAAGAACAGGAATAATAATCGTTAGAATCAATAGATAATTCCCAATCCAATGAGAAATAATTTTCACTTATAGGAGGTAAGTTATCAGATAAATCATTAAACACTCCCCAATTAAATTTAAAATTAGTGGAGTTTTGAATATCCCAAGAAATAACTACATCTGAATGAGAACTTATTACTGTACCAGATAATATTTCATCTCCATCAATTATTTCACCAAATGAAAAATCAAATCCTATAGATACATCCGGTTCATCTGTTTGAGCAAAAACAGAATCTAAAGGTAAAACTACAAAAAACGCAAGTATCAAACCTAGGAATATGACTCTCACATACCTTTGGAAGAACAATATAGTATTGAACCCCATCCATAAATGAATCAAAATATCATCTATCTGATATCTGCATTTGCCATGATAATTCATCAAGCCACAGTCCTAATGTTCTACGATTCACGAACTCATGACTTGCCTGTGCGGTTAGAACACATTCACAAGCAGCGGCGGCTAATACAACTGCTGAGGACATAGGGAATTGGTTACCTAAGGCAGCAGCTAAAGCAGTTGCTGCAGCATCATGAAGACCTATTTGTTGAGATGGTGAAGGTGCAGAACAAGCAATAAATTCGATATTTCCATCTGCTTCATACAAAGTAACCCCATCAACTCCACCTAAAACTATCAAAGATTCCCAATTATATGTTTTAATTAAACTAGAAGCAGTGTCTTCAGCGCTATCCAGCATAAGTCTCCTCCTTAACAAATCTAGCCCTCTTATTTCGAAAAGTACTACAGTAGCCCCACGGCTCCTTTCAAGGCCTGTCAACTTAGGATCAACAATAGATGGGATGGAATTTTCCCTAGCACATTGTATTAGTTTTTGAGAACCCTCATCAGTAAGCACCCCTTTATCATAATCAGATATGACAAGAGCACAACTATCCGGTATTGATTTCAGGGTTTTTTCTACAAGACGATTACTAACCTCTATGTCTAATTCTTCAAGAGATTCTCTATCAGCCTGTAAAAGAATTTGAGATTTTTCAAGAAGACTCTGGCGGCTACCAAAAAATCTGATTTTTGTTAATGTTTGACGGTTTTTTACTGTTTCAATGCCATCAATTGGTAAACCATCTAATAAAAACTGGTTTTTAATAAATTCACCCTCTCTATCGTCACCTACGCATGAGAAAATAGATACATCTAGACCAAGTGAACCAAGACCTCTAGCAATATGTGCTGCTGCACCCGGTGATTCTTCAGAACGCAGAATTTTCAATACAGGAACCGGTGCTGTAGAAATTAATCGATTAGAGTAACCATGATGATATCGATCTAACATTATATCACCTATTAGTGTGACTTTAGAAGAGTCCATTTTATCTAAAAGAACTCTTAAATCTTTCAATATTTTTACCCTTTCTCTCGGCGCCTCATCCATATTATCATACCTCCGAGGATTACCACATGAATGATATTTTGCAACCGTTGACATGAAAACAAGAACCCCCTCGTACAATCATGGAGCCATACGGAGACGATTGGTTATATTCAGGCTCTGCAAGTGAAAGATTGTGGAATAAATCGGCAATTGGTAAGAAAATAACGAATAATCAACTAATATTATCAGCAGCAGAAGTTATTTTTTGCCATAACCATAGGCATCTAAATTGGCCATATGAAAATTGGTTGAAGGAAGAAATCTCAAAAAATCCGAACTTGATTAATGAATCTATAATTATTGAGGCGTTAAGAGTCCCGGGGAATAAATTAATGTTAGCTAAATTTATTGAAAATAAATCTAAAACCCCTCACCACAAAGACACATGGGGGGTCAGATGGAATTCGAGTAATCATCCTAGAAAAGATATACCAGAATCAGAAGTAAGGTGGTTTCACTCCTCGGATTTAATTGATTGTAAAAATTTGTTATTATGGGCTATTAAGGTGAGTCAAGAGGGAAGAAAAGCAGAGGTTTTAATTGTAGATGATGAACAAGCAGTTGTTACTTACAACCTCACAGTAGAAGAACCTAAAGGAGAATTATTACCACCTTCAAATCAGATTTTAGAAACAATATCAAAATATAGAAAAACTATCATTGACAATGGAAAAATATTCTTTCATTATGAAAATGTTTGGCCGTGTGAGCAGATTGGAATAGATTATGATGATGGAAGAATAGTTGATGAAATATCATATGAGTTAATTAAGGAGAAAGAAGAGAATTTTTCTCTACAAACAAGCGTTTTTTATGATCTCCTAATGAGAGGTTTACACCCAAGGCCAGGATTCAAGTATGGGACATTATGGCGGTGTTATGAACAAAAAATTGGAACTGACCATGCACCATGGTTAGTTGTTAATCCATCTAATAAACCAATAAATTGGGAAACTGCGTGTTTAGCATCAAGATTAGCATCAGGAGTGAATAAGATTTGGTTACAGCCTTTGAGAATTAGTAATGAATGGAAATATCTAGGGATTGTTAGACCACCTGCTAATTCAAGATGGACAAATCCAATAAAAAAGTAGAGTTAGAATTACAAATCTGATTTATCGTAGATTTCAGACTTAGTTGTTTTTTGGTTTTTTTCTTTACCACCGGTAAAGATTGATATCGAAAGGAATATACTAATCATCAACAAACCGTTACCTGGCTCAGAAAGCCAAGATAATGCTGTGTTACTATTGAATGAAGATTTAGCTTCAAGAGTTATCGGAATTCTTAGTTCAATACCAAAATCATCTACAAGGACTAATTCACCTCTTGCAATCATACCAGGGACAAGAAGTCCCTCAGGATTAATTGTAATTAACAAATCATCCCCTGGACTAAAGTAATTATTATTGAGATTGTGAATTTCTGCAACGCGTGAAGCAGCTCCTTGTATTTCGAGATTATAATACCTAGAATTTGTACCTTCATAATCTGGAGAAAGAGATATAATACTCTCTTTGTTATAATCAATAAGTGCATAGAAGTTTTCTGTAACTATACGATTACCTACTTTATGCCATTCTAAATCGAGTATTCTATTATTTTCTTCATCACACCCAATTGTTCCAATTAAGGCTCCATTGGAAGGGAAATTTTCATCTATATCCATTACTGGAACTAGTGATAAACCTACAGGTAATTGATTGACTGTTTTATTGATGAAATTATTGCTATGGGATAAAACCTCTATAGTGAGATTGCAGATTACATCAGTTGATACTTCTACGAATAGTGTTTCACCATTTAATAATTCGACTGGTGACCTAGGTGTAAGGACATTGAAACTATTAATTTTCATAGTAGGCGTTATATTAACCATAATCGCACTATCATTGGAACTCGAAATAGTAGCAAACCAAGTGACTAATCGTCCTCTATTATCATAAATTAACATCCCATCAGAACTATTTAAATTACCAAATTTGTCACCATCTTGAAAAGTATCTGTTGAACTACCACTATCTCTATTCCTAATCAAGGCATCATCACCATCTGCCTCAATTATTTTTAACCAAGCATTTTTTGAGTCGGTATTGACTAAATTACTATTAACATCACCGTTGTTAATATCTTGCTTTTCGACTAATATTCCAAATCCAGGGAGAGATGAGTCAAAACCAAAATCTCCTCTATTAGTTATTCGAATATATTCACCCGGTGCAATTTCAATAGATAATGAAAAACCGCTATCGGATATTGGTTTCAGAGAAAAATTACCACCAATATTTGGATCGACAATTATGGACCTATTAATTCCTATTAATTCAAGAGTAGATGACGAAGGGAAAGATGGAGAATCACCATTTCCATTCCAGTTACCGCTAGCCATTATTCCCCAATCTCCAATGCCATTCCAATTACTAGTAGGTAGAGAACTATGGACATCATACAAATCATACGCCCCCATTTGATGAAGCATTTCATGAACTAGAGTCCCCATACCAGATTTAGTAGATGCAATCGTATAATGTTCAATTGACCATTTACCAACTTTAACTGATTCATCCAAGCCAGACATATGACTCCAAATTGAGTCAGATCCTCCACCTATTTCTTGGGGTGTGGCTGAGTGTAAAAGTAGAATCCTATCTAAAACTCCGTTATTATCTAGGTCCCAAGAAGATAGATCTTTATCAATTAACATATCTTTAACTACTCTTTCTACTAAGTTGTTCACACCAAAGCCATCGGAACCTGAATCTCGTTCAACATCACCATCAGCACCCCAAAATCCTATTTCATTAGGTGAAATCCAAACATCATCAAGAATTGTGGCATTGAGGGAAGATTGACTATCACTAATTTGTTGAATGTATGTACTAGCTGAATTGGGGCCATTGAGGATTGAATCAGCCTTAACCAAATTAAAATCATCATTTTGGAATGAGATTGGGATAACTAACCAATTTTCTAAACTTTGAACACCGACTAGTATGTCATTATCATGTTCTTCATTAGGAATTTGATTATCTAACCAATCATCAATGACATCTGAGTTCATATTAGCAGAGATACCAATTATTATGATAACGACGGAAATCATCGTTCGCGCCGCACTCATACTAACGCCTAAACAAAACTATGTTTTGAATACGTTGTAATCATGCACAGAAATTAGGATTTTCAACTATGATTCAACATCTCCCCTTTGAATTAACTATTCACGTATTGGCATCAATCGAGATATCTTATCGGAAAAATAAATTGTGAAAAATGCAATAACTATTCTTAAACCTTCATATGTTTTAGGAAGAGTGAGGAATATCATTGAGAACCCTATAAGAATAATTCTAACTCTAATCCTAGATTCATTATCATCTACTAATCCAAATAACCTAGATAATGAAAGAATTATAACAGCTAAAATACCAATTACGAGTACCCATGATATGCCTATTCCTAGACTGATGATGGAAACGGCATCATATCTCGCTACTATGCCATCAATGTCACTAATTTGATTGAAAAAATTAATTAAAAATGGTAAAACTAGAAACCAAACTAGGAAAATAGTCATAGGGATTACAATCGCACTAGTGAATAGAACAAGAGTAAGCCATTTTTTCTCGTTTGGATACAGTCCTGGTAAAGCAAAATTGCGTAGCTTGATGCTTGTTATTGGTAACACCATTGTTATAGAGAATATAAGTAATATTGCCCATTTTATATTAATCCAATCATAGGGGCTATAAATTGACAAATCTAAAGATTTATTTCCTAAGTCAAGAGCACTTATCCAATAATTCATGAATTCATCGATAAAAAATGACATTATAAATGTGCTAATGATAATTGCTAAAGCACTAATCTTGATAATTTTATAGAGCTCTTCGAAGTGCTCTGATATTGGTATTGGACTTGTTTCAGAAGAGACCATTTTCAGAGTAAATCCTTAACTTTAGGTTTAGTCCTAGATGCCAATATAGTTCTATAAACACCATAAGCAAACCAGGCACTAAATAAGAATGTGAAACCTATTACGAAACTAGAAAGGTCGGTGACATTTTGCGCTTCTGGATCAAGAAGGGCTCGTGGAGGAAACTCTAGGGTGGCATCTTCTGCTAACCATTTAACGGCTATTACGAACGAGATTACTGACACTGCAGCCTGCCTCAAAGCTTGTGGATAAGCTAATTCCATAGCTAAATACTCAGGACCTTCGTCATATTTTCGTTCTAATATTTCTCTTTGTACTACTGCACCAACAATTAATGCAGTCAGACTGAACCAATAAAACAGATTACCTTGTTGATATATCCTTTCAGCAATAGCTTCTTGTCTCTCTGCTTCTTTCTGTGCATCTGTTTCTTCCAATAAGAATAATGAATCATAATCTCCAACTGAAATAGTTCGAGTAGATAAGATAGCTTCACTATCACTTTCAGCAATAGTACCTGGTGGATTTATTGAAAAGGCAAGAAGATTCCAATAATCTTCAGTATCAGGAACTCCTCCTCCATCTACTGAATTGCCTGCTAACCAGAAGTTAACAGCACCTTGATCTTCGGAAGGTGCAGTCCATGTGATTATCCAAACACCATCAGAATCGGTTTCGCTATGGGAAATATCACCATCGCTATCTGCTGCAATGCGTATATCTTCATCATCAGACCAAGAGAAAGTACCTGCATAACCTGAAGAAAGTAAAAACCCTGCTTTAGAATTTCCACTACCACCAGATAATGTTAATGAATCTGCAACTTTTATTGTGAGTTGATATGACTCATCTAAATCATACATTACAGGAACGCCACTAATCATCACTACCGCTCTCTCAGAAGTGGCACCATTATTATGACATGAGCATCCATATTTAACTGTCAATTCATCATCTTGATTCAGATAAGGAGGGCCTCCACTGTTCCCTAATGCAGGAATTGCAGCCATACCAATAATCAGCAAAACTACAATTGCTTTTGAGTTGATAGACACCATACAGTACACCTATGTTATTTCGAGTGTTGACTACCACATAACCGTTGCTTGTCTAAATCCTTTATACATACCATCTCATAACTCTTTGATAGCAGCATTTAATTCATTCATCATTTTCTTACCATCGCCAAAGAGCATCATAGTTTTATCTTCATAAAACAAATCATTATCGACACCTGCATAACCTACAGATAGGCTTCTCTTAATTATTACAACTGTCCTAGCCTTATCTGCATCGATTATTGGCATTCCAGCCAAAGGACCTTCTCCACTCCTAGCAGCAGGATTACAAGTATCGTTAGCCCCTATTACTATGGCCATATCACATTCAGGAAATTCAGGATTAATTTCATCCATTTCTATTAATTGATCATAAGGAACATTTGCCTCTGCGAGAAGGACATTCATGTGACCTGGCATTCGCCCTGCAACAGGATGAATTGCATATTTCACTTCTGTATCAAATCTATCTTGAAGAAGATCTGCAAATTCCTTTACTTGGTGCTGACATTGACTAACTGCCATTCCATAACCAGGTATGATAATGACTTTCTGAGCGCCATCTACCATCATAGCAACTTCTTCAGCATCCGATCCAACCTTAGTTCGAGTTAAGTTTACTTTTTCAGAACCACCAAATGATTTGAACAGTACATCTGGAAGCGTACGATTCATTGCCTTACACATAATGAAAGTTAAAATTAAACCTGATGCACCAACTAGAGAACCGGCTACAATCAATACACTATTGCCGATGATAAAACCAGTAAATGCTGCAGCAATTCCAGAAAGCGAATTAAGAAGAGATACTACAACAGGCATATCTGCACCGCCTATAGGTAAAACCAGTATGATTCCTAGAATGCTAGATACAGCAATTATAGCATAGAGTAGTTCTTCATTTCTTGGATCAGATATACTTAGATAAATCAACACAAAGACTAGTACAATTAATGACACTTTGATGTAATTCAGCCATGAAGGACCCCAAGTAGGGGTACGGAACCACTTTCCAAATATACTAACACCTCCCTTTAGCTTATACATTGCTAGTATAGAACCAGTAAGGGTCATCCATCCGACTAAAGCAGATAATCCTGCAGCTATCATAAGTACTTCTAATCCTAAACCAGTTGGTAAAGATAACTCTGGGTTTTCAATATATTTCCAAGACTCTGATAATGCAACTAATGCAGAAGCAGCACCTCCAAAGCCATTGAATAAGGCAACCAATTCAGGCATACCTGTCATTTGAACTCTAACAGCCATTATGTAGCCAATAGTAGAACCTACTAATATCCCTGAAACAATCAATGTCCATTCAGCCCCACCTTCGAGATACATATCAGTTACAGTTGTCAATACTGCAACTAACATACCCATAGATCCTAATTGATTTCCAGCAGGAGCAGTTCTAGGATGTCCAAGCTTTTTCAAACCAAGAATAAATAATGATGCAGAAATTAGATAACCAATAGATATCCATTCGCCGAACTCCATAAATTAGTCCTCCTTTTTCTTATTTTTCCCAGCAATCATATTCAACATTCGATTAGTCACAGCAAAGCCTCCAATGACGTTTATCATTGCTAAAACAATAGCTAAGAAGGCCAATAATCCAGATAAAGATGTATTACCACCCTCAAAGGCTACATTGGCACCATATAATGCTCCAACAACGCTAATGCCAGAAATAGCATTGGCGCCACTCATCAAAGGTGTGTGTAACATTGAAGGTACCTTTGTTATTAACTCGAAACCTAGGAATATAGAGAGAACAAAAAGAGTTATTGAACCTATTAGAAATTCAGGAGTCATCAAAGAATCCCTCCTAGATTAATATGCTTACTATGTATACTTCCATCTTGGCAGATTAACACACCGCCCGCACCTGGTATATGGAAATCAGATCCTTCAGGTGAACCAACAAGAACATCATCATCTTCAGATATAATTAATTCACCATCATCATAAATTGACAATATAAAAGTAGTTAAATTATTCGAATATAACATGCTAGCAGTATTAGCAATTGTACCTGGGAGATTAGATGTTCCGACTATTATAACACCATTTTCAGTAGTATAAACTTCTCCGGGTTTTGTTAATTCGCAATTTCCACCTACGTCAGCATTCATATCAACAATGACTGATCCAGATTTGAAAGATAAAACAGCAGATGCAGGGATAGTAATAGGTGCAGGGCGACCAAAAATTCTAGCAGTAGTTACAATAATATCGGCTTCGGATGCAACTTCACAAACGGTATTGTTAACTTTTTGAATGAACTCTGGAGTCAAAGGTTTAGCATATCCAGATTCATCTTCAAAATCATCCATTCCTTCAACTTCTATAAAACGGCCACCTACAGATTCAATCTGTTCTGCTGCTGATTTTCGGACATCGGATGCATAAACAATCGCTCCCAGTCTTTTAGCGGTTGCAATGGCTTGCAGTCCTGCGACTCCGCTACCCATAATCACAACTTTTGCCGGTTTAATAGTTCCTGCAGAGGTTGTCATCATAGGTATTCCTCGTGGAACATAAGATGCACCTAATAGAACTGCCTTGTACCCTGCTAGATTGTCTTGACTAGAATTAACATCCATAGATTGAGCCCTTGATAACCTTCGAGGGATCATATCCATTGAGAACAAAGTCACATTAGATTTTATGCAAGAATTTATTTGTTCAGGATGACGAAATGGATCCGCAACACATGCAAGTTTCATACCACTTCTTAATTCAGAGGTATCTAGCATTCGTATTGTGATCAGTAATTCACAAGATAAAACATCAGTTCTAGAACTTATATTCGCTCCAGCAGATTCATATTCATTATCTGAATAATTTGAATTAAGACCTGCGCCAGATTCAACAAAAACATCTAATCCTTTTTTTATTAATTTTTTAACAGAATTTGGTACAATTGCAACTCTGTTTTCACCATCAGGTTCAGTCAATACTCCTAACCGCATAATATCACATCTACAAAAATAAGTCTTTGGCCCATTATTGTTAACTGACCCGAACGGAATCAGATTATTGAATGAAACGGATGGATGTCTTCAAAATGATAATACAATGCCATGTTTTATTCAGAAAAGAATTGTGAAACCTATACCAAAAACAGCGACATCACAAATTGCGTGGGATAACCAACACACCCATATTGAACGATACCGAATATATAGCCAAGACCATATCGCAGCAGCAGATAAAAGTCCAACAGATGCTAAAATAGTTTGCCACCAAATAAAACCAAACAGGTGTAGAGCTATTGAATGATGGAGTGTGAATAGCAATGAAGAAAATATTATTGCCGCTATATCATTATTGAAGACTATTCGAGATTTAGTAGTTATGAACCAGCGAAATACATATTCCTCCAAGAGACTGTTTATGAATATCCAATAGAACATCCCCAAGATATACAAATTGATATTAGAAAGACCCTTTGATTGGAGAGTATTTGTCATTTGATTAATATCCAGTGTACTTTCAAAAACATACCATGTGACAAGTATAATAATAGACATTCCTAGACCGGTTATGAAACCCATCCTAAGACCCTCTTTAGATGGTAAAGTCTTAGAAATCGAATTATGATCTACACGAATATACCATACAGTAGGAATGATGAATATCAACAGTTTACAAAATAAGAAAAATAATTGAGATGACTGTTTATCATCAATTATTTCTAAACCAAAAATTACAGATATTGAAGGGATGAAACCTATCATTAAAATCGCAATTATCGATTTCTCTCTGGGACCCATAATGCTCACTAATACGCATATAATAATTGAATATTATCCCTGCAAAGTAAGAGTTTACTTATCACTAAAGGCTAAGGATGAGATACCAGCGGACACATAATGAGGGAAACTCAATGGCAAGAGAAGCAAGGAAAATAGCAGTAATCGGTGCAGGTAATGTTGGGGCGACTTGTGCCTTTGTGATGGCCGAAAGAAAATTAGGCGAAATTGTATTACTAGATATTTATGAGGGTTTCGCAAAAGGTAAAGCCTTGGATATGAGCCAGGGTGGACAAGTTCTAAACTATGATGGAAAGATAACTGGAACTTCTGATTATGAAGACATTGCAGGTTCGGATGTTGTTGTAGTAACCTCTGGTTTCCCAAGGCAACCAGGAATGAGTCGAGAAGATTTGATAGGGAAAAATGCAGAAATAATTTTACAAGTAGGAACTGGAATTAGAGACTACGCTCCCGACGCAGTAGTAATAATGGTCACAAACCCTCTTGATTTAATGACTTACCATATGCAAAAAGTAACTGGCTTCCCCTCCAATAGAGTAATTGGGCAGGCAGGAATCCTTGATTCTGCAAGAATGACTCACTTTGTTTCAGAAGCAATAGGGTGTTCAAATGAAGATGTTCAGGCTATGGTATTAGGTGGGCATGGAGATACAATGGTACCTTTGCCAAGGTACACTACCGTAGGTGGAATACCTATTACTCAACTGCTTGATGAAAAAACTATTGATTCCATATCTAAAAGGACTGCTAGTGGAGGAGGAGAAATAGTGAAGTTACTAGAAAGAGGAAGTGCTTTTTATGCACCAGGAAGTGCTGCAGCAATTATGGCGGAGTCAGTATTAAATGATAGAAAAAGAATGCTTCCATGCAGCGCTTTACTAAATGGTGAATATGGATTAAAAGATGTATATATTGGCGTCCCAGTCATCTTAGGAAAGAATGGAGTAGAACGAATAATTGAATTAGATTTAGAAAATGAAGAATTAGATAGTTTGCAAGAATCTGCTAATTTCTACAAGTCTCAGCTAAGTGAAATATTAGGATATTAGTAATTAAGAAGGAAAAAAAATGGCAGATTATATACATCTAGAACACGACGGGAAGTTACTTCTAGTCAATGATAATGGAGATGGACCTGCCATACCGAAATTAGGAAGAATGAATTGGGATGGAGATTCATTCCTAATTCGGCTTCCCACTCCTGATGAAGTTAAGAGAATGGGAATTAAATGGGAACTCAAGAGGAAAAATTTACTTGTTATTGGGGATATAGAGAAGGAAATAATTATTGCAACTCCAATAATAGATTGGCCTGAAAATTGGGCATGGAAAGATTCAGTAATTAGCGATAGTGCAGTAGATCCTGTAGCAAGAGAATCGGTTTATAGAACAATACATCGAGTGGTATCCAAAGTGGTTATTCAAAATAATAATCAAATGATCCTCATGGCAAAAGCAAGCAGAGGTTTCTTTACTGGTTGCTGGACATTACCTGGAGGTTTTGTTGATTATGGAGAACATCCTAGAACAGGAGCAGTGAGAGAAGCCCTAGAAGAATTAGGAATCATCATACAAATCTCAGATAAACAAGGGGAATCAGGAGAAGTAATCGATGGAGATGATGGAGTAATAATACAACAAAATATTTTCACATCCGAGGGAATAAACTGGTTATCGTTTACATATAATTGTAATTTAGATATTCCACTTGAGAAAATTAAACCAAAAAAGGGTGAAATTGAAGAAGCAAGATGGTTTACAAAAGAAGATGCTTTGAGAAATGCAGTAAGTATGTTTGATAGAGATGCAATATTAAGATTGAATAATTAAAAAAAAAGTATTCACCTGAATAAATTAGTGGTGGGCCTGCCTGGATTTGAACCAGAGTCTGTTCGTCCCAAACGAACAAGCATAGACCAGACTAACCCACAGGCCCTGTGAGTAACCCGACGACCGAACTACCTGTCAAGAACTTAACTCAACCAATTCCATGTTTTTTCATTTACTCTGAATAACAAACCTTGCATTTCAGCCTGACCAATTAAGTGATCACTAGTTAAATCTAATTTCCCCTCATCCAACAATATTTTATCTAGTGAAGCATTAGTTAATTCACCATTTTCATCGGTAGCTAATTTCATTAATTGGATCTTATTTTGAGTATTAGGCATAGATTTAAACTTACTTTTAGAATCTTTCTTTTTGATTTTAGATATTAATTCATCACTTATCTCATCAGGAATATTTGCAACAGACACGGCATAGGACAACTTTTCTGCATCCTCAAATAACTCGAGTTTCTTAATATCACTAGAAGAACCACACTTTGTACAGTAATTGTTTAGAGATTTTGACGAGCCAAATGAGTGCCCACAACCACATGTGACAAGGTTGAATGACTGAGCCATAATTGTATAGGAAAAGTGATAGTTGAAGAGTTTGTCTGATGATTGGTGTCACAATTAATTCATGAATGACGATGGTAGTCGAGATACATGAAGCGTGCCAGAGTAACGGCATCATGGATTATTATTCTCGGACTTATTTTATCCTCAGCGAATAGTTTTGTGAAATCTGGTGGCGATTCGATTGACGCTTGGGCATTACTATTGTTAATACCTGTACCACTTATATTCATAATTTCCAATCGCTCAATAACAGAGAATACTAAGAATATAGATTTAGAAGAATGGAATGAGGATAATGATGAAAAATATGCATTAGAGAAAAATGCAGATGACCCCCTCGAAAGCGGTTTTGACATCCCCATATTATAACTACAATAATCTCAATGTTTCAAGATTAGCTGGAGCATATGTTTGTACACGGAATTTTTCACGTAAACCTTGACGGAATGCGTTACATGTTTGAGCATCCCCATGATGACAGATTATTTTCCTTGGAGTCGGATTTAGAGCAGCTACATAATCCATTAATTGATTCCTATCTGAATGGCCACTGAAACCATCTATTTTCCTCATAGAACAATTAACTTGAACCATCAAAGTTTGGCCTTTGTCGACCAATGGGACAGATGAGTGACCATCACGTAGTCTACTACCAAGTGTACCTGATGCTTGATAACCAACAAAACATAGAGTATTGTTAGGTTCTGGAGCCCAGTGTTTGAAATATTCAACGATGGGCCCTCCTGTCATCATACCACTGGTTGCTAAAACAATGCAAGGAGATGGGTCCAGAAGTATTGATTCTCTCTGTTGATATGATTCAACTGTACGGAACCATTTCGAGTGGAATGGGTTTTCAGAACCACCTTTTAGAAGTTTTTTCCTTAAATCTTTATTCAGAAAATTGGGGTGACTCGCATGAATCGCTGTTGCTTCGGAGATCATGCCATCCAACCAAACAGTAACTGGAGATACTTTTCCTGACTTGAATAATTCATCAATCGCAATCATTACTTCTTGAGAGCGCCCTACAGCAAAAACAGGACAGAAAATTTTACCACCTCGGCCAATGACATCAATTATCATTTCTTGTAATTCATGACTAGCGGCATCTCTAGTAGGTTGAATATCTTGAGGTCCTCCATAAGTTGATTCGATAACTAATGTATCAACTTTAGGGAATCTGACAGTTGCTGCATCGAACAACCAGGATTTCTCATACTTAATATCACCTGAAAATAATATTTTATGTTCATTGTTTCCTTCACCAATGTTCATATAAACACTAGATGAACCTAAAATATGTCCTGCATTTTCCATAGTCATCTTAACATCTGGAGCGATATCTGTTTTATCACCCCAATTAACATCAACAACATGTTTGATACATTCTTGAATATCCGCTTTTGAATAAGGCGCTTCATTACCCTCTGCTTGACTGACTTTAACGTAATCAATTTGGAGTAATGTCATCAAATCTCTTGTTGGAGGAGTACAATAAACAGGTCCTCGGTAACCATAACGGAATAGAACTGGCAACATGGCAATATGATCTACGTGAGCATGAGTTAGAACAATGGCATCGAGATTATCCAGAGGCATTAATTCAGGTGCATTGAAGAATGGTTGAATCTCATTTTTATTCGTGGTTGGCTTTGCCCCGCAATCAACCAGTACTTTAGATTCATTTGTTGTTATTAGATGCATGGCCCTACCAACTTCTCTGTAAGATCCTAAGGCAGTTATCCTAACCCAAGATTCACCTGGGCGTTGAGGTCTGTAAATTCTTGCACCAAACTTCCTAAGTAATGATTTTCTCTCATCGGACATTTCTTTCCTATATCGTCTAATATCATGTTGAGTTCTACTTTCAATTGATGGGGCTCTCACGACTTTTATCAGCCAACCAATTTGATTCCTTAACGATTGGATGTGAGAGCCTTTCGGACCTACAGCATCTGATGGATTATCACATTCTAAAATTACTTCACTTAGTGCTGGATCAAGCCAGACTTTCCTGACTTCAGCCTCTGGGGGTATGATTTGACTAACGGCATCATGCACTTCTTGCTCACTAGACAATATGTCAGGATGTGGTCTAATCACAATCCTTCTTTTCACGATTTTAGCAATTTTAACTGTCAAATTATCAGTAGAAGTAGTAAATCTTTCAGGTTGTTTGGTAATCACTGATATTGAACCTGCTTCAAGATCAATCTCATAATCGATGTCTTTCGGTATTATACCAGATATCTTCTTTTTCAATTCAGCGTATGACATTCTCATAAAAAAACAACCAAGTTACTCACGACAGAGGTAAAACTCCGAAAAACGGAGATGTGCACAATGCAACGTGAGTATCATATTGAAGAAAGGAGAGTTGCTAATTGCTCTCCAGATAGTTGTTGAAATCCTTTTTCTGCAGTGATTACTGCTAAATCCATTCCATTACCGCTAGCAGCATCTCTTTGAGCAGAAGCAAGAAGGGCTTTAGCTGCAACTTTTAAGGCGGATTTTTCATCCATTCCATCGCGATATTGATCTTCAAGAACCCCATACATATATGGTGAACCTGAACCTGTTGCACAATATACATCAGGTATTGAACCACCTGCTGAATCGATACTGTAAACGCTTGAACCTGAAGAATCAACACCAACAATTAGTAATTGAACATAATGAGGTCTACCAACTAATATATTGGCAGTTAGTGTAGCTGCACCCTTAACTGTCATAGCTGTTCCTTCTTTTAGTTCATATAACTTTAGTTCCGCAGCAAGAGTCCTGGATAATGATTGAGCGTGGCCAACTAATCCAGCTGTTGTCAGAGCGACATTATTAGAAAGTTGGAACATTTTTTGTACACTTTTATTTGCGATAAAATGACCCATTGTTGCTCTATGGTCAGCACCCACAACTACTCCACCATCAAAGGTTATTCCAATTGTGCTTGTACCTGTCTTTACTGCATCAGTTGTTGCGTGCATTTTAATCACCGCCATAAGGAGAGCTCCCCTCAGCGTTTCTGACTAATATGAGCCCCCTTATCAATGCGACGGATAAGAGATATGAAATTTATTGATAACTAGATAAAATACGCTGTGGGATAATATTTTACTAGATAAGTCAAAGAACACCTCCCAGACGCGTTATCTTAGTGAAGCAAGAAAGTAGCGAGCCAAAATGGATTGAAATGCCTAGTTTACCTAACTATAGCAATAATTCAATAGAGGCTGAACAGGATTATCATGACTTAGGTGAAAGGTATCCTCAGGCACCGGTTCCAACACACTCAGGGGATACAATAATTCATAGAGCAATTCTTGAAGATATTACTGGTTTAGAAGAAATCATGAACTGGATTTCAGAAGGTGATATTACAATAGTGGAAATGAGTGGAATGATCAATCGCGAGGTAGAACTTCAAATGGCAGTTTCAAAATTACAAAAATTTGTAGAAAATGAAATGAAAGGAACTGTTTTCGGCCTAGGGCATAATCGTTTACTTCTATTACCTCCAAGTTATGGTACTAAAAAGGCTGATATAAATCCAAGATGAGGGGGCCTTATGGAAAGTACTGTCGAACAACCCTGCCCTATCTGTTTTTCAGAAAAAGGGCTAACTATGATTGCTCATAGTTCAGAGATACCATACTTTGGCGAGCATACACAATTAACTATTTTATGCCCATCTTGTGGCTGGAGACATACTGATTTCATTCCTGCAGAAGGGAAGAAACCAGGGGCTTGGAGCTTAGACATAGATGATGTAAATATGCTGACAGTTCGAATAATTAGGTCATCATCATGTACTGTAAAAATAAATGATTTAGGATTAGAAGTAGAACCTGGAGGAGCTACCACGGGATATGTTTCAAATATTGAAGGAGTATTAAATAGGTTTGAAGACGCTATTCAATTAATGTATAGGCAATCTAAATCAGATGACGATACAGATACTATTGAAAAGTGTGAAAAATTATTAGAGAAAATCGAGTTAGTTAAAAATGGAAAATTGAGTGTAAATATCACACTCTTAGATCCTATGGGGCATAGCCAGATTCTGCATGAAAAGGCAGTCCCAAGAGATTTGACTGAAAATGAATTAGAACATTTAGAAGTGGGACCATCAATCCCTGTATTTAGTTCAGAAGATTTAGATTAACTATCTTGAATCTGGAGATATGAAATCATCAATCCTATCTGACCATTGGTCTCTTTTTTCTGAAAGATCAGTTAACCAATCAGAGGCTTTGTCGATACAAATTTGTTTGATTTCTCCAGCCAATAATCTGCCTGACTCGTAATCTCTACCAATTGAAGACAGCTCACTATCACTCTCTTCGAAAAAGAATTGAAGGTATTGATAAGCGACATCTTTCGATAAATCCCCACCTAATCTTCTATGCTCTTCGATTGTAGCTTGCCCTCCACTATATGCACGCTTGACTTTCTTTGACATTTGTTCAATTGTATCGCTCATAAATATAGTGGTTTCGGGTTTAGATGAAGACATTTTATCTCCAGTCATACCAACTGCAAATCGATGATATGTAGAACAAGGAGGCATTAATCCCATCCCCCCCATCTCTCTCTCAAGAGATAGTAATGAAATTTTAATTCTAGATTTATCTCCGAATGTAGCACCAGGGAGTTCTATCGTACCATGCTTAGGATTAGCTAAAATGTCTGCAAATCCAAGTTTAGATAGTGACAGTTTAAGTTTCTCGAAAATTGAGGAACGGACTTGGCGGTTAACTCCACCAGATTCTGAAACACCCATTTGAATTTTGTTTTCGTCTTGAATTGATAAACCAATTATTAAACCGCCACTCTTCCTTTCCTTAAGATTAAACCAATTTGTTTTACCTGCTAACCCCCTTGTAAGCCTTATATGAGGGTCTTGATCAACACCTACTGGGACGACAATTGGCCTCAAACCGCCATATTCATCTAATTGTGGATGCAATATATCGCCTGCTTGTATTAGAGGTGCTTGAACATGAGCAAGGTTGGTGTCCCCTGAGAACCCATATATTGCTTCGAATTCAGAGAGATTAGTTTTTTTACCTAACATAAAACCAAGACGCTGAACATCTGGCCTCATACTTTGAAAGTACACATTGGTTTTTTCGGGATCAAGACCTAATGCTGCATAATTATGAATATACTCTGACAATGCAATTCTACGGCCTTCTTCCAAAGATACACCTCGTGTAGCAAGAGATTCTAAATCTGCCACTGTTACAGTAATGTCACCACCATGGTCTTGAAACCATTTAACTTGCTCAATAACCATGCTATGACCTAGATGCATTTTACCACTTGGCATCAGCCCAGTTAATACTCCAAAATTATCACCTCTATGAATTGAATCTAAAATAACATCAAAGTCTCTGTGTGCGAAAACTATACCCCTACGATGTAATTGATTAGGGTTAGGTATTTTAGAAATTTCAACCTCACTTAGGCCAAAATTATCCCTAATTCTAGTATAATCTGTTGACTGTTGAGATGACCATGGGTCTATCCGAGACTCACCAACCATATGTCGTCGTGTGCAAAGCCCTCAATCAAGGCTACGCATGAAACATTACGAATGTGCCCAACTACTATGGACAGTGGCCACAGCCGAGAGATGAGAATATGACCACTATACACTGCTTAGGTTCGGGACTCGTTGGGTCTTTTGTCATCAAAGAATTATTATCGGAAGGGATGAAAATAAATGTCGTAGATATAGAAAAGAAAACATATCATATCAAACACGACTTAGTTACAATACATGTTAAAGATGCATACACATATTGTCAAGAAATAACAAATACCAATGACTTATTCATAAATATGCTACCCGGAAGTTTAGGTCATAAAGTTACAAAATTATTAGTTTCAAAGGGGAAAAACATAGTAGATTTAAGTTTTAGTGAAAATACACCAGAAGTATTACATAAATCTGCTATGAAATCTGGCGCAAAAGTCCTCTGGGACGTAGGTATTGCGCCTGGTTTTTCGAATATGTTAATCTCATATGCTGCAAGAATAGGAGAAGGGATAGTTAATGCTGAAGTCAGAGTTGGAGGTAATCCCATTGAAACGGATGAAAAATGGAGTTACATGGCTCCTTTTTCACCTAATGATGTGATTGCAGAGTATACTCGTCCAGCAAGGATAATAAAAGATAGAAAAATTTGTATTTTACCAGCATTGAGTGAAATACATAAAATCAATGTCAAACAAAGGGGAATAATGGAAGCATTTCTTACTGATGGATTAAGAAGTTTACTTTACACAATACCTGCAAATGACATGAATGAATATACAGTTAGATGGCCAGGACACATTCAAAAATTCATTGAAGAAAGAAATGCTGGAATATTAGATTTGGAGGAACTAATTAAGAAATGGAAATTTGATGCAAAACGTAAAGAATTTACATGGATGGAAATTAAAGTAGAGTGCAATAATGGTGAAAAAATGTCTTGGACTATATACGATGAAGGAATGAATGGAGACTCATCAATGGCTAGAACCACTGGATTAGTAACTTCATCATGCATAAAACAATGGTTAAGGGATGAAAATCTCATATCTGAAGGAGTTCACCCACCTGAAAGTCTATCGAATGAAGTGATATTTAATGTGTTGCAGACTCTAAGAGATGAAGGAGTTATTATTGAGGGCCCAGATATTAGATTTTAATAAGTATCATAATGATTGATCTCTACTTACAAGCCACCTAATTGTCAAAGGAGTGGCGATTAGTACACCTATAGCAATAATTGGTAATCTCCAATCCATTTCTAACGCAGAAGGCCTTTCTATTAGCCAAGTAAAAATCAATGGTGAATCATAAAAATCGGAAGCCCATTCATGAAGATTAGTGACATGATGGCCAACAATAGTGACACTATGGTGTAAGCCATTAAATGTTTGAATAGGTTGATGTGAAGAATTATGATCATTATCAAACAATATTGTAATTGTATCACCGGCTGTGATTGTTAGCAATAATCCCTGATCAACATCCCTCCAACCATTTTGTAGAGTCTTAATCTCAGGTTGTAATACTGGATAAGAATTATCATGCAAATCTGTAATTGAAATTATTGAAGATGATGTTTGAATCATTATACTACCTGGAACTTGCCATTTAGTATCTGAAGATTCAGTTAAACTAACAGTCAATGATTTACCTGAACCATCCACAGTAATTAAAGAACTAGATAATTGATGATTATACCATTCACCCCAAGTAGTATACCATACATCTTGATTTTCTAGAAATTCTATAGCATCCTTATCCTCTCTAACTTTAAGATCAAAGATTCTAGCTTCCCAATATATCGACACCAGAGAATCTCTATCTGCTGATTCTAATAAGCTAATATTAGCAGCATTTTTTTCTATACTACCACCATTCCTTTGAATAACGAACATATCATCAACATCTGTTTTTAAATTATCTCCTAAAATAATAAAACCAGATTCTTTAAGTGAAGAAATTGTCGAATTATCTATTATATCAGGCACACCAAAAGATATTGGTTCAGAGCCCCACTTAGAGGAATTAGTATGTTGAGTAATATATTTTTTACATGACTCTATTATTGAATTATCTTCATTTATATTTATCCCTTCATACCCATGGCAAGCAAATTCGTCACCATGTTCTAATCTCTCGGGACCAATTAAATTCCATAACCAATTATCATCATCCCAATCAGCAGCAACTGCTGGGGAGATTAAAGGAGTGACGAATATTAGAAGTAAAATTAGACCCTTATACCGTATCTCCATGACTCTCGGAATAGGAAACAAGAAATGAACCCTTGTGAGCCTTATGGAAAGCAATAAGGGTGAAGTATAACCGCGACATGAATATCATGCTCTCAGATAGTAGTTTAAGTTCCATATCTGAGTTAGTTGGTTTATCAGGTACAGGAGAGGATTTTTCTACACCTTTGATGTATAAATTTCTATTATTTATTTTACCCGCACCCTTCAGAGTCTTTACGAATATACATTATCACGGATTAGAAAGAATCCCAAAAAAAAAATCAATGATTTTTGTAGCTAATCATACATCTCACGTTGATCCATTTGTGAAGATAATTGCAGCAAGAAGACCTATACATTATCTTGCAAAACAAGAACACTTCGAATCACAAGCAACTAAAATTTTGATGAAAAGTACTGGTCAAATTGAAACTACAAGAGAAAATGGAGCTAAACACGCATTATCTCGAGCAGTAGATGTATTAGATTCGGGTGCAGCAATAGGGATTTTCCCTGAAGGAACTAGATCAAGAAATGAAAAAGCGCCATTTTTACAAAAAGGAAAAACTGGTGTAGCGAGGTTAGCTGCTCGATTCCCAAACTCATCAATAATTCCGTTGTCAATAATTGGAGCAAGAGGATTCATGAAGCCCGGCAGTTTAATTATTAGACCATGGAAGAGAATCGACATTTACGTAGGAATGCCAATAACGTTTGCAGAATGGGTATCGAGCCCTTTAGGTGGAGATTTAGATGATGAAAAAATCAATAAATTATTACTTGAAGATGAAAAAATGAAAATGGATAAAATGAAAATAATATTCAGAAAATTGACTGATCAAATCATTGAAACTTTACGTGTGAATGGTGCACCTTGAGTGACTTATGGAGAGTATCATTCAAAGACTGTCGTCTAAACCGCTAACATCACTATGGAACAGTATCTAGATTTTTTGCGGCGAATCCTAGAGGATGGAGGTGAAAAGGGTGACAGAACCGGAACCGGAACTAAATCAATATTCGGACACCAAATGCGCTTTGATTTGTCAAAAGATTTTCCAGCAATAACAACAAAAAAAGTACATTGGCCAAGTATTATTCATGAACTATTATGGATATTATCTGGAGATACTAATATCAGTTATTTACAAGAAAATAAAGTCAGAATATGGAATGAGTGGGCGGATGAAAATGGAGATTTGGGACCCGTTTATGGCGAACAATGGAGAAAATGGATCTCTAATGACGGAGAAGTAATTGATCAAATAAAAAATGCTATAGAACTCATAAAAGTAAATCCTGAGTCAAGAAGAATTATTGTTTCAGCATGGAATGTAGGTGAATTAGATAAAATGGCGCTAATGCCTTGTCATGCATTTTTCCAATTTTACGTCCGTGATGGGAAATTATCATGCCAATTATATCAAAGGAGTGCAGATGTATTCTTAGGAGTACCTTTCAATATATCATCCTACAGCTTACTAACTTACATGATGGCACAAGTTTGTGAACTTGAACCAGGTGAATTCATATGGACAGGAGGAGATTGCCATCTGTACAATAATCATCTTGAACAAGCAAAACTTCAGGTTTCACGTAAGCCGCTCAAACTTCCAAAATTAATTCTAGACCCTGACATTCGTGATATTGATGATTTTACAGCAGATCATATAGAGATTGTAGATTATGAACATCATCCGCACATTTCTGCACCAATTTCCATATGAGGCATTATAATGAAAGTTAAGATGATTGTTGCAATGGATGACCAGAGATTCATTGGAAAAAATGGAGAACTCCCTTGGAAATTGTCAGCAGATATGTCAAGATTTAGAAATTTAACTATTGCAGATGGTTATAATGCAGTAATTATGGGTAGAAAAACTTGGGACTCATTGCCCGCAGCTTACAAACCACTTCCTGAAAGATTGAATATTGTCATGTCAAGAGATACAAGTTGGAAAGATGAAAAGGTAGAATCTGCACTCTATCCTGGAAGGGCTATAGAAATCGCTTATGCTAATGGATGTAATGAGTGTTGGATTATTGGGGGAGCACAAATTTACAACATGTATCAAGATATGGTCGAAGAAATACATTTAACCATGGTTCACACATCTGAGAGTGGTAACATAAGTTTCCCTGAAATTGATTGGGGGAACTGGAAAGAGTCTGTAATTGAGAAAATACCAAAAGACGATAGAAATGAGCATAATACTACATATTCGATATGGGAAAAAAAGTGACCATATATGAAAATCGGTCATTTGCCGTTCCCAATGCCGGAAAGAAAATATTCCCTAAAACAAAACTGGGCAAACCTCACATTTATGCATTGGGAAGTTGAACCAGATATTCTGAAACAGCACCTTCCAGAAGATTTAGAACTTGATTTATTTGATGGAAAGGCATATGTTGGGACAATTCCTTTCAATATGGAAAAGGTAAGGCCAAGAAACATGCCATCGATATCTTTTATCTCGAATTTCCCCGAGTTTAATATAAGGACATATGTCACTAAAAATGGTAAAAGTGGTGTATTCTTTCTGACTCTTGACGCACAGAGCCATATTACTTGCATATATGCACCGTTCGCTTATGGTCTCCCGTATAAATATGCTAAATGTAGCATTGAAATAAATGACAAAGGAGGATCGGTTTGGGAATCAAAAAGAATGAAGGATGGAATAGGATTGAAGGGTGAATCAATTGCTAATGGTCCTCTCCTCAAGGCAAAAAAAGGAAGTTTAGAGGAGTTTTTATTCGAAAGATACTGCCTATATGTCAGCCATAAAGGTAAAACATGTAGAGCTTATACCTTTCATGAACCTTGGGAATATAGGGAAGCTGAAGTAATAATTGAAGAGAATTCTTTAACAGAATTTTATGAACTAGGAATTACAAATGTCTTGGAACCAGAACTTGTACACGTCAGTAAAGGTGTTAAAGTACTAACATGGAGTATTGAAAAAACGGTGAAATAAAATGAATGAAAATGACAAGTTGTTATTAGATGGTGAATGCGGTTTATGTAATCGTATTGCAATATTTTTATACCCACGTTTAAATTCTAATGGAAATTTAACTTTCATAAACAATGAAAGTGAAGAGGGGAAAAATATAATCAAAAATCTACCAATAGAAATGCAAGAAGCAGATACTGTTTACCTCATTAGAAATGAGAAAGCATACACTAGATCTGCTGCTGGTATTAGGTGTTTACTTTATCTCAAATGGTACTATAAATTATGGTATCCTTTTTTCTGGATTATACCTATTCCATTAAGAGATTTAGCATATAAGATAATCTCAAAGAATAGACATAAAATATTTTCTAAACCAGATATTTGCATGATACCCCCAAATAACTCATGAATATTAGGTTTCAATAAGTGTATTAATATTTCCAACTAATATAATCGGAAATAGGATAATCATACATTTCAGAGCCTGGCCATTTGAGTTGCTGTGCTAGAAAAATAATCGCTGATTCATTCGCTAGAACTGTCGAAATGTCAATGTCAAGAAGACCTTCACATCCTCGAACAAAGCAGCCAATTGGGGCAAAAGCATAATGTCCGGAGTTATTAAAAATACCATAATTTACAAGATTACCTCCTAATCTCATGGAGGTATTGTTCACCTCTGAAATCACTGTAGTATCATCTACATCACCTGTTAAAACCAAAGTTGGAACTAATACATTAGAAATTCCTTTGTCAAGTACAGTGCCATTCCAAGGAGATAATAATATTGTGGCCCAAACTCTATCATCATTAATTGACAAAGAATCATTAAGTTCATAATTTGATGACCAAAAATCTATTGCATTACAATGTATGAAATTATCATCAGCACAGCCTGACTCCAAATCGGATAGGGAAATCTCCGCTCCAGAAATCATCATTGATGCATAACCACCTGTAGATTGCCCAATCACAGAGTATCCATTTTCTTCTACAATACAGTTGCTTAATTCACCTTCATCATTGTTTTGGTCAATTAACCAGTCAAAACTTTCTCTGATATCAAGGGGCATTGACAATAAAATCTCACCTAGTTTGTCAGGATTAGCATCAAGGAGTGTCCCATATCTGTGGTCGGGAGCTATTGAAATAAAACCATGTGTCGCTAAATTTTCCATTAAAAATGCAGAACCCCATCTTATACTAGGGAATCCATGACTGTAAATGCTAACCGGTCTAGGTTCTGAACAATCAGGAGTCGTATCATCTAAAGCAAGTCCTGGAAGAACATTATTGTAAATAACTTTAGAACCAGATTTTTCGATAGAAGGATACCAAACTTGTAGAGTTATTTCATATCCTCTAGGTGAGTTAAATGTCAAATCTTTAGTTCCTGCCGTAAATGGACCAGGGGCTAAAAGTGATGATGATGGTGTTAAATCAAATGGATCATCTATGTCACTAATGCCATCACCATCATCATCATCATCTACACCATTAGGTATTCCGTCAGAATCCGTATCACGCTGTTCATTTGGATCAAGAGGATAAGCATCATCAAAATTATCAATACCATCACCATCTATGTCATTATCTGAATTATCACCAATACCGTCACCATCAAAATCTGAGGATTCAAGTTCATCAAATGGATGTGAATCATAAATATCTAGAATAGTGTCATTATCATCATCATCATCACATAAATCTCCAAATTCATCATCATCATTATTTAATTGATCAGGATTAAATACATCAATACAATTATCATCATTATCATTAACAACATCCGAATCAATATCCGATTCACTCATGCAACCTGCAATTATATTAGATAGAAAAATCAAACAAATTAAAAATACACGAACCTGTAAACTCACATCACTTCCATTAGATGCTAGGTCATAAGGCTGTGTTTACTCATCTCGATATTCAGTTATACGAATTCCCAACTTAGTATGTCTAGCTGGTCGTTGCATGACTTTCTCGATTTTTTTATTGAATTCATTATATAAATCAACTTCAAGAGCTAGAGAATGTCCGAGAATTAAAATTAGTAAATCCGCTAATTCCTCTGCGGCTTCTGCATCAGGTTTACCCTTAGTAATAGCAGCTGCGAATTCACCTAATTCTTCAACTGTTAAAGCTATTCGATATCCCATGTCGTGACCATTATTTACTGGGTCAGAAAAGTTATGTTTAGAATGGAAGGATGCAACCTTATGCATCATCATATTCCAAGATCGATTAGTATCATCTAAATTATCAAAATTCATCCATTCATCTACACTCAACGGTGACATCAGATGTAACTAGAAGGGTTAAGACCATCAAATTAATCCATGAGGTGGTTCATCGGATTGATCGAATAATAATGCTAAACCAATTAAACTAGATGTTAGAAATACAGATAAAGATAAGAAAAATAATCGCAAATAAAGCACTTCTTGACTTTTTAATTCATCACATTCATCCGATGTCACTTCAGTTTCAATACCCATATATATTCTATAAACTGGGTCACAACCACTCTTATATTCCGTTTCAGATTTATCCCAATTATTCAATGCATTTATTGTTGTGGGTATCATTAACAGGGAAATTAAAATTAAAACTACTGCTGCCTTAAAACTCATGAAAATACCTCAATAACTTTCAATTAAAGAGTTAACACATTTCATGACTCGTACTCTTAAAGTTGAAGCTATTGAATCAACTTCATGATGATTTATTTCGGCATTACGATTACCTGGAGTTCTTCCAGCAGCCCAATTGGACGAGCATGCTAAAGCAACATGAGGCACTTTAAATTCAGAAATTAAACGTTGTTCGGGACCAAGAGTCATACCAACTACATCTGCACCAAGATTGACTAAAGCATCGATTTCAGATGGAGTCTCAAATTGAGGACCAATGCATTGAGCTACAATTAATCCTTTCAAAACAGTTGATTGCTCTACAAGCAATATTTCTTCACAGTGTGAAATAGCTTTTTCATCAAAGATTGAAGTTCTATCAGAATGAATCGCATCATTATCAAAAAAGGTCCAAGGGATTTGTGTAAGATCTATGACATCACCAGTGATTCCAATATCCCCAGGTGGGAAATCGTGCCTCATCGAACCTACTGAGTTGACGCTGAGAATAATCTCAGGAGAACAACTTAATGCAGCATGGATATTTGCTCTATGCTCAATCATATGAGGCGGTGTACGCTTATCTGATTTAGAATGATGACGATCTAATACGAATATTTTATCGCCATTTTTATCAATTACAGATAAAGGAACTGGGCCCCATTCACTATCAATTCTTATTTCAGATATCTCTGAATCATTATCTTTCTGATAGTCTTTTGATAAATCACTCATGCCCGTGCCACATATCACTACTACGCGAGTCATGACTGTCGCCTCTATTAGAGGTTCATGTGCTTATCTAAAAGAAAATTACTCATTGAGTCTATCAATAAGATCTGCTTTTTTACCAGATACTGGCTTCCCTGCAGCCTTGAGTAACTCCTTTAATTGAGGTACAGTCATAGATGAATAGTCAATATTTTCTGGTTCTTCAACTTTAACATCGGATTCTTCTTCTGAATCCGCATCATCAATAGATTCGGTGTCATCAACTTTTAGTGATGATTTAGCAGCCTCATTATCTTCTTTCTCTTGTGCATGTATTTCATCAAGAGTAGGTCCATCCTCAACTATAACTCCAGCTTGAATAAGCTGTGTTCGACGAATAACTACTAATTTGACAGGTTGTATTTTAGAAACTGCCTCTTTGATCTTTGTTTCAAGAGTACCATCTAACGTAGCTGCTTGAAGTTGGAACCAAGTAGATGTTGCTCCAGTTGTTAGAATAACTTCTCTAGCCAAAGTCCTCATTTGTTGTTTCTGACTTGCCTTGATTCTAGCTCTAGAAATCATTAGTGGTTTGAAACGAACATAGTAACCATCTTCAGTTATGACATCAATGGTATCATCAATTTTACCACGGTCTCGCCTTACTTGTCTTCGCACATGATCTTTTAATAATTCATGACCTACAAATTCTGTAATTGCGTCATTACCTAAAACATCGATGACTCTGAATACAACCTTAACATGCATCTTTGAAAAATCGCCATCTAGTTCATTTTGAATAACTTCATAGTGTCTACCAATCAGTTGTTCAGGTTCTTCTGATAGAGTCTCCCCAATTACTCTAAATGACCATGGAGTTCGAGGTGCCCTAATTGTGTACCATCGCTTGGACTTCCACTTGTCTCTCTGTTTACGTGCCGCTGCTCTTGCTGATGCTCCTTTTGCCATTTTCAACGACTCCTTATGTACCGGGGGCTGCCCCGTTTGCGAGCCATGCGACTTTCCTTGACTATATGAACGGAACGTAATAAACACAGTTAGAAACATATTGAAAAGCGTCGCATTCAAGACTAGAAGGTCTCAGGAATAGACATGGGTCTGCACAGCGTCACATGGAGAGTTAACACCAGTGCATTGGACAATATGGATTTAGTTGAAGACTCTTTGAAATGGATTTCAGGAGAGAATTCTATAATCAATAAAACTAAAGATAAATCATTCCATGGGGCAGAACAATATTCCATAACTGCTCAAATAAAAAAGAAAAAGGAGAGTATTATTTCATTGAAGAAATTAGGTGATGAAATATTAAAAAAAATCTTAGAGGATGGCATTGAGAATAGAGTAGATGATTCCAAATACTTACATGTCAGATTAGAACTTGATAAACTTGTAAGTGGAGAAATTTGTTTGGCTAATAAGAACACCACTTCAGCTACAGTCAAGGGGAGATTCAAGATTGAATCTTACCCTGGAGATTCTATAATCGAAGTAATATCTAATCTAATTGAATCATTAATAGAAGATGATTAAATCACTAATTATAAAAATCTGATATACAAGTATTCTTATGTATCATCTTACACGACGTATTGTGACCCATGTAGTAACAGATGCTTGTGTTATGCACAAGTACCAAGATTGCGTAGCAGTATGCCCCGTAGAAGCCTTTAGAGAACACGAAACATACCTTGTAATTGATCCTGATGAGTGCATAGACTGTGCTGCTTGTATCCCAGAATGCCCAGTAGGTGCAATATTTGCAGATACCGATTTACCAGATGATCAAGAACATTGGTTAGATAGAAATGAAAATGAGTCTCCCGACCTACCCATTGCAGAAGGGGACTCACCTGTTTTAGCAGATTCTTAATTTTAAAATTAGTATTTTATGAACATAGGTTCATCAATGGAAGCCATGACGAATAGTTATGGCTGAAAGACTCGACTTCACAAATTTGAGGCACGGAACTTCTTTGTTGAAGCGCGGATTTGCAAAAATGCAGGAAGGAGGTGTCATAATGGATGTCGTAACTCCAGAAGAGGCACATATTGCTGAAGATGCAGGTGCAGTATCTGTAATGGCTCTAGAGAGAGTCCCTGCCGATATTAGAGCACAAGGAGGAGTCGCGAGAATGAGTCATCCTGATATGATTACAGAAATTATTGAGACAACAAGTATACCAGTAATGGCTAAGGCAAGAATCGGTCATGATGATGAAGCAAGGGTTCTGCAATCTCTTGGAGTAGATATGATTGATGAGTCAGAAGTATTGACACCTGCAGATCCATTCTATCACATAGCTAAAAATAATTTCACTATACCATTTGTATGTGGTTGTACAAATTTAGGAGAAGCAATAAGAAGAGTGGCAGAAGGTGCTGCAATGATACGAACTAAAGGCGAAGCAGGGACTGGAAATGTAGTCAGTGCGGTACAACATGCAAGGTTAGTCAAAGAAGAAATTTTATACGCAAAAAATATTGATTCGAATGGTCGAGAGATAATGGTTGAGGAAATCATGAAGGGTTTTAATAGAATACCAAGTGTATCGAAATTTGACCTCTCAATAAATAAAACACCTTTTGGAGATATAGACAATTTACGAACAGAAGTTTCAACTATCCTCAATGAAGTAGTAGATTATGGTAGATTACCTGTAGTAACATTTTCTGCGGGAGGAATTGCTACCCCAGCGGATGCTGCTTTAATGATGAATCATGGAATGGATGGTATTTTCGTAGGGTCAGGTATATTCAAAAGTTCAGACCCTAAAACTACGGCAGAAGCAATCGTTCTAGCTACACATAGATACCAAGACGCTGACTCAGTAGCAGAAGCTAGTAGGATGATAGGAGAGGCCATGCCTGGTTTAGAGATTGAAACTCTTGATGTTCGTATGGAAGAAAGAGGCTGGTAAGGTTATTTCTTTCCACGTATAGTCCCTAATTTACGAGGTTGTTTTTTACCTCTGGTAGATTTAATAACTATTGATGAGGAATCACCATTCAATGCGCCACCAAGTGTTACTGAACCACTTTCTAAAAGTTGAGATGCTAACGAATTAGCCATATCTTCATCTTCACTAGGTTTCTTTAAAGCATCTTTAACTGATTGATTATGATCTTTTATTACTTTCACACGTTCTTCTTCAACTGCTTTCATCTCATCCCTGATTTCATTCACTTGACTAATTAACTCACTCATATTTGCATGGACCTCATTAGCAGATTCCCTACACGTAACATATGCTGCGTGTAGTCTATCGGCTTCCGCGCGTAAGAAGTCCCTTTCAGCAAGCATAGGTTTCACATCTTCCCATATGGCATCAGCTTTCTTATGAAAGTCAATCATTTCTTGGTGAGCATTATCTGCTTCGGATTTCAACAGACGAATTGAACCATCCATATCTCCAAGATCTATGTTAATAAGTTCAAATTCTTCCACTGAAGGCATTAATTCATTTCTTTTCGTAATTAGTACTTTCAACTTTTTCAAAAGTTTATTTTCTGTTTCTAAAATTAAACGACCATCGGTCATCATTGTAGTTTCAATATTCTCTATTTCGTTAATAATTTCAGATAATTGGAAAATTACTGACTTAGACTCTTTAGCGTCACTCCTCTTACCTTTGTTTTGATTTATCAATTCGCGAATTTGTGTTTGTATCTCATCTCTTTTGGCCTTACAAATTTGAGCCTGATCACGAACTTGTTTTTGCTCATCTAATTTTTCTTTGATAGATTCACGAATCTCTTTACTTTGTTCCTGAAGTGCATTTCGAGAATCCGCTGCACGTCGAGCATCCTCATTGAAAGAATTCCTTTGATCCTTCATTCTTCGAAGTTTAGTTTCCATAGCATGCAATCTTGTTCTAAGGTCATCCTCAGGGTTCTGCTGCTCATCAGTCACGAGTCGCCGAGCATGACACCCTTCTTCAAAGGAACTACTCGATTCATAGACCTAAAAGAGATGTGAAAAACGGTAGTATAGGGGATAAAATTGCGATACCAGCACCTACTAAGAAAACCGCACCTATAGATAGCCTCAACCTTGTAAAGAGATCTGCTCTATTTTGAACTGTTAAAACTCGTCCACTGAGTAGGTTACCATCCTCATCTTCTAACCTTACAGTCACTGTCGCTTCTCCAGTTTCTTCAGGCAATAAACTTTGCCAAATTATTTTTGTTGATTCAAGGACTAAAGGAAGCTTATGAATAGAGGATTTACCGGAAACATCATTCAATAACTCATTACAAGGGTCCACTCTAAGTTTGTATACACAGCCAGATGGTCTGAAATCAGGAGTTTGAATTTTAAGAATTAGATTAATAGGTTCAGAACTATGATTTAGTACATAAGCAAATAAATTCGCCTGACCAACGACTAAATTTTCCATATCTACATCGAACCATATTTTATGATTAAATCCACTATCAATTTTCATTCTTAGACGATCATGTAATCTGAAAAACGATGCGCATTGATCTCGGGCCCTGATAATTAGACGCTCCCAGGTTTCTTCACCAAGTTCAGGATGACGGAATAATTCATCAATAATATGAGCAGGCATCATAATTTCCAACTCAGATCTAAAAGATGATTCATCGATATAACCAGATCTCCTTAGATGTAATAAATGGAGCAATTTTTCCTGTAATTCAGAGATACTAGTTCCTTCATTTACTGAATGCTGAATCGATCTTAAATAATCCGAAATCCTTACAGAAAGAAGGGGGTCAACATGAGCACTAATTACATCGCTGAAGGGTCTTTTTAACAGGGCTGGATGGATAGGAGGGGAAAAGGAATCAAGCATACCCCAAGTTTCACAGGTATTGAAGCGGGAACGATTTGACACCAGATGCACACCATGACCTGAAAGTAAGAAACCGGTTGAAAAAGCTAAAAGAACCGAATTACCACTAACCAAATCAGAGAATTGGAGGCTGCATATAAGGAATATTCCTGAAAGAAACATCAGGAAAGTTGAAGCGATAACTTGTCGGAAAGAACCGTCGATTGTTTCTTTCATTTCCGCATATCCATGAGCACTTTTGAAAGTTAAACCAGTTTTAGTCAGTCTTTTAGATTGAAGATTAAATATTCTTCGAGTCATAGAAATTAGTAAGAGTAATAATGACAATAGACCTAAATCAGCAATTATAAAGAAAAATGCTAGGTAATAGAATCCAACTTCAATGCTTAGTTCAATAGGAATAACCGGATAGACATGATCAACCCACCAATCTGGCTCAGTGCCAATGAATGAATTAGCCAAACCATATAATATCATAACTAATATTGGAATTATTAATACAAACCTCAGGCCTCTGCTTATGAATAAACGATCTAATTTTACTAAGTTACGCTCATGTTCTTGAAGACGAATTATAGTTTTTAAAATTTCACTATCATCATTATTCATAACTTGATTAGATGTTTTCGAAGAGAGATTGGGTGCTTCAGGAATATTAGAACCTAGATCATCGGCAATATCATTAAGATTAGATCCTTGATTATCAATCATATTTCCACCAACAGTTCATTCAATTCTAACTATTATTTTGAAACTTAATTCTCGAGAAAATTGAATCACACAACCATCACAATAATATTTATCAGATTCTTTACGTATCTTAGAACCTATACTAAGTCCGACACCGTCTAAGGTTTTTATTGCCACACTACTTGATAGAATCAACTCAATTATTGCATCTGTATTTTCTGGCAAGGCAGATATTGGGAGTAAGTTATTACGCCCTGATACCATTAAATTCCGGTCAACTAAAGGTATGAGAGAACCCTCTTTATTTCGTTCAGGATAACCAAGCATTCGATCTATTGATGCCTCTAAATCATTATCGATATTATGTTCCAATTTGCAAGCTGCAGAATCAACATCACCCTCATATCTAATCACATCAGATAGGAGAATTCGAAGAAGTTCTTCTCTACGTTTGAGGCTTGATGCATGCTTGAAACCCAAAGAGGTCAACCTACATCCTTTGTAAGGGATATAAGTCAAATAGTCCCTATTTGATAATCGTTGAATCATTTCGGTAGTGGATGCAGCACTAACACTCATTAATTCCGCTAATTGAGATGTTTTAACTATCTCATCTGGCTGATTAAAATGTGCTTCGAATATTCTTTTAAGGTACATTTCTTCGAATTCACTTAATTCTGACATAAAAAATACCTCAACCTAGTTTTGCTATGAATTCGGCCCTACAAGCAGGACACCTTGACCTAATAGGCCTCTTATCAAGAGGCACTCTAAGAGTTTGTTCACATCGAGGACAAGGTAGCAAATCGCTTTCCGAATAAGATTCCAAGGCTAAATTATTATTTATTTGATCAGAGACTTTGGGAATTGGTGAAGATTTCTCATCTTTAATACCTACAGATTCAGATTGAGAAAATTGCATAGTACATGCTGGGCACTTAACTAATCCCTCATGAGTTGAAGGAATGTTCAATCTTTGGCTACAACTGGGACAGCTGACTTCTTTCTTTTCATCTGGTCTAAGAGAATTGGAACCCCCTCTCACTGGAAGTTTGTTGCGACTCAAAGATGAGAAAGTAGAGGGGGTGTTTTGAGACACAACTCTAAACACTACTAAGCTAGCCATAACTATGGCTAATCCTGATAATGCTCCATATAGTGCAGCATAAATATTGAATGGAAGGGTGAAACTTGTACTACTTCCAGAGTCTATAATAATAGATGTTTGATTAGTAGTAGTTAATTCATCCATTGTCCATATAAATTTTATATCTGTTGTCAGGGAGTATTCCCAGGATGTTATCTCGATAACACCCGAGACGCTGCTTCCTCCATTAATTGCAGAAACAGGACGCTCAGAAAATACAGCATCATTCGCTATTGCGACTACTCTTAGTAAACCTGATGATGAACGTTCTGTACCACTATTTTGAAGAATATAATTGATAAATACTGTATCGCCTACTGAAACAGATTCAGGTGATATATTAGTGATCATTATTGAGGGGATAATTAGTGGAGGTGATAACTCAATGATTACCTCTGCATCTCCGTTAATAGATAACCACCCATCAGCAGAAACCACTAATTTGAGACGACTAGCATCAGGATGGCCAAGATCAAGATTCAAGTTCCTTATCCCAGGATTCAAATCCACAGTAAATATCTGATAGAGAGAATAATCATTTCCAGATTTCATTAAAACAGATACGGTAGCACTACGGTTTAATCCCGAGCTAAGAGATATAGATACATCTAGATTCAATCCCTCTTGCAATGTCCAGGACACCTGTTCAATACTATTCACAATCTCTTGAGACTCTTGTATTTCCAAAAAAGAAGTTCCATTGAGAGAGGTATCAATCCCTCCATGGGAACTTAAAATTGCCCATTTAATAGATTGTGAGCCAGAAATTAATTGTGTGAAAGATGCAGATACTTCTCTGCTTGACCCTGGTGATATACTTACAGCATCACCTAGAACAATAATTGTACCATCATTTTTCATTAACTCCAGTTGGACAGAATTAGTATTAACTCCCTGGTTATGAACTAAGATTGATGCAATTAACTCATCGCCAACATGAGCAGGTTGTCCTAATAATACGAGATTTGCAGCTCCTGCAGATGTGAAATTCACCGGATTAGGGCCAACTCGAATCGTGATAATTTCCTCATTAAGGGTATTATTTATTATAAGTTTACAAAAAATAACACCTTCATCTAATGGTCCGAAAAACACCTCTACGTCAGATATAGATTGATTTCCAGATAAAACACCTGAATGACCACCATACCATAGCCCGGAATTACCAAAACTAAAACTCCAATAGGCATTATTAGAAGAGAGATTAGAGTTATACACCGGTATATTCAGGCTGAGATAGTCACCATCAGATGCAGATTCGTTCCCACTACTTTGTAACGAATTACCATCGAAATAATCTAATGACCAATTACTACCCTCTGAAATTTCAAAATCACTATCTTCGGCAGACGCGGTGTGAGTAAAGAATATCAATAAAATCGCAAATAAGAACAAACATCTCAACAAAGAAACTGGAGCACTTCTCACCATTGGGTAATACTCGGTAATAACAACCGTATGAATGAAACCCCTCTTTGAGGTCACATAGTGAACTTTATTGACACCTTTAGGTAGCCCCGAATACAATGGACACAGAGCAACTGCTTACAGTCTCGCCCGAAGACATGGCCAAAGCCTTGCTTGCAAGGAGACAATTGTTGAAACAACAGTTACCAACTGTGATTAGAACTTTAGAGGCAGAAGAACAAAAATTAGCACCAAAGGCTAAAAAGGCGCTAGAAAGTAACAAAATAATTAACACTAAAGTCAGTGAACTTAAAGACAAAAGAAATAATGCTCAAAAAAAAGCAAATGAACTTCTGAAGATTGTCAAAGAAAGTAAAGAAAACTTAATGCAAGCGGATGGAATGATAAATCTAGACCCATTATGGAAAAAAGAAAAATTGTTTGAAGAGATTGAGGATATAGAAAAGAAGATTGAAACCTCTGCTTTGGATCATAAAGCAGAGAGAAAACTCCTTGATAGGAGGAAAAAACTCATTGAAACAAATGATAAATGGTTGAAGGAAAGAAGAGAATCAAATCCTGAAATGGTGACTTATATAAATGCCAGGAGAGAGATGAATTCACTATATCGGGATGCCGATAAATCACACCGAAATATGCTTGATGGTGTAGAAAAAGCACAACCACAACATGAGAAACAAATGAACATTAGAAATGAACTAAAGGAAATAAGAAGGCAATTAGATAGAGCTAAAGAGTTGCTCTCACAATCCGATAAAGGCATTAATCATTGGGAAAGAAGATTAGAAAAAGGTTTTGGAGAACTAGATGGTGGATTTAGCGATCTGTTAGAGGCTCAAAAGAGAGTATCTCAAGGTGGTGATTCTTCATTTGCAAGGAAAAAAAAATCTAAGGTTGTAAAGAAAAAGACACCAATTAATATTCCAAAGGAGGAGGAAGAATGAGTGATTCAGAACCTGAAACGAGTATTTTCGCTGATTTGGAAGAAAAAGATCGTGAAGAAATTGAACAAACAGCAAGCGACTTAGAAAAACAAATTAGAAGTATTGAAGATGAATACGAATCATTAAGATCTGAAAGAAAAAATCAGATAGAAATTGTTAAATCACTCAGAATAGAAGTGGGAGAACTTGAGGCTGTTAATGATGAAAGAAGAGGTTTGCTAAAGAAATTCCATGAAGCCAGAAAATTGGCAGAAAAAGCGAAACAAAAGAGAGACGAAGTAAATCGTTCAATCCCACCACCATCTAGTATTCTGTTGGAATGGATGGGAGAGACTCATCAAAAATTGGTTACAATAGATAACGACTTGACAGCAGTACCTACGCTTAATCGTGAAATTGATATGTTCAAAAGATTTTTTGAATTACAGGCAGCATATACTAGGAAACTAGATTCAGAAGTTCATCATTCCGAATATTTAGTACAGAATGTAGAGATTAGAAAAATTATAAAGGAACTAGATTCAACGAGAAAATCTGATAAAAAAGAAAGTTCGGACGCTTCTGAAGAGAAGGAAGGGATAAATCCTGCAAATCGTGCAGATATTAGGAAAATTAGTAAAAGAATAGATAAAATAGATAAAAAATTAGACAAGATATCTGATGAAAAGAAGAATTTTAGAAAAGAAATAACACGTATTCGCTCATATCTAAGGATGACTAGCAGTTTCGGTAAGGTAATTAAGATATCAGAAGTTAAAGATAGAGCAAAAAGTGGAGAGTCGCTAAATACTCAGGAACTAGGCGCATTATTGAGATCAGGAGGGTTATCTGAATTAACCAAGGATTCCTCGAAATCAGTAAAGAAAAAATCATCAAAGAAAATCTCAGGTAAGAAGCAACATAGAAGACTTGGGGTTGCTAGAGGAGGAGCAAGGTTAGGTTCACGTGCATCTAAACGAGATGAATAGAGCAGTTGCCCGTTTTACCCCTTCCCTATGCCCTTATATCAGATTCTTAAGTCGGAGAATATGAAGGAGGCCTAAGAATCATGAATTTTGACGAGGTTAGGAACATCCTTCGCCCTAAAAGTAGCACTCTTGATGAGAAGCTTTCACTATTTAGAGAAGACAGAGATAACTGGAATGGTAAAGTCAAAAAATACCTAACAGAAAGAAATGAGATCAATAGACAAGTGAAGGAATTGATTAGTGAGGTTCAGAACCAGAAAGTAATACGAGATGAAGCAAATTCGAAGGTAAAGGAACTGAAAATTATTAGAGCAGAGAGATCTGCTGTTCTCAAACAACTGCGTGGGGAACTGCAAGAAAAAAAACCTGCAGAACAGCCTAAAAAACAAGAAAAAAAAGAGAAAACACGTAATGAAAGAGTTATTCGCAGTGATATTGATAAAATGGATATGAAATTTAACCATGGGCATTTCGATGGTAAAGAAAGAAATTTCGAAAGACAGATGAAAAAACTCTATCAAGAATTAAAGGATATTAAAGCAAATAAAGTTGTGAATATATTCTCAGACTTAGAATCAAGTATTCGAAAAGCAGCTAAATCACAGGAAGAAGCCCATAAACTGGTCGAAGAAGCAGTGTCTATTGCTCAAGAATCACACGATCTAATGATTGAACTGTCTGAAGAAGTAGATAGACTTCGTGCTAAAGCTAATTTATCTCAAGAAGGAGTTATTCGCTCGAAAAGAGAAGCGGATTTATTACATAATAAATATGTAGTATCTCTAAGAAGCATACACTCAATACAAGATCTTTTCAAGGCAATGGACGCAAAGGAAAGAAATGTAGATGATGATGGTACTAGATTAGAAGTAACTGATCTTATGTCCAGATTGATGTCAGGGGACACATTATCTACCGATGAATTAATGGCTTTACAAAGAAATTAATTCTGAAAATCATAAGTTTTTCCATTTCGGCTATGGAGTATCTTCTTTTCACCGTCCTCAAAAATCAATATCCAAGCAGGTATTTGAACAAAAAAAGAATTGAGATTCAATGAATCTAGATCCGCACGCCACCACTCAAGCATACTTGATTTAACCTTATCAGCACCATCATAAAATTGTTCTTTTTTCCTATAATCAAGCAATGGTTTAAGATTTATTTTTAATTTATCTATAGTATGCCATTTTTCAACAAAAGGTTCTATTTTACGTAAATCAGGAGAATTAGCAAGTATTTCATCAAAATTAAATTCATAAATTTTACTAGACCAAGGGTCTTCAATAAATGACCATTCCTTAGTTTCAGTAATTGAATTAGGTCCAGACATCAGAGCAGAAACTTCCCATAACTTCACATTAATCAAGACTGGTAATGTGTTCAACATACTCAGAGATTCACTATCTAGCCAATCATTTACTCGGATTAATGGTTTTAATGTAATATTTTGATATGGTGTTGAGTCATCAACTGATTCATTTAGATTTATAATCGATTTATTAGAAGTTTGATTATTTGACTTCACTATTAAGTCACCGCGTAAAACTGCTTCACCGATCCAGCGTGAAAGTTTTTCAGGCCCCCATGCATTGATTGTGATATCCTTTGAGATATCTTGAAAAATATCCTCAGAGAAATATCGCTCACTAAGAATCCAATGGCGGTCGCCAGGAGCATCAATTGACCACCTCTCTATTTCATTCTTTGAAATAGGTAAAATATCATCTTGAACATGCCATATATATACGGGAGAAATACCTTTGTCATCGAAGTCAAGCAATTTTTCAGCTATACCAAGACAACGAAAACCATAGATATGGAAAGACTCAGATACTGGTTCTAATCTAACAGTTCGTGAGGCAAGTATGCCACGAACTGTTTCTTCCATGGTGTCGGATTGTATCATCCCACTTTAAAAGAACGTCTAGAGATAAATAAATCAATCTAATAAGAGATTAAAATATTTTATTCAAACATTCATTGAAAGAGAAAGTAATTCACTCTGACCTGGGTCTAATATGCAAACTGTACTAACCGGGAAAGGTTTAGCACAAGCTGCACCAAGTTGCCTGTTGACTAAGGTTACTTGATGAACTGTTACATCAGGATGGTTTTGCTTAATATCATCAATATATGATTTAGGGCAATTCGCAGCAACTAGTATCATACGTGCATCACCTTTTGAGCAGGCACTTTTTGTTTGTCGTTGTCCGAAAAGTAAATTCCCAGTAGTGATTCCTTGTTTTAATTGTCTTGCTAAATCCATTTATAATCCTCCTTATGCATCCTCTGGAATATAGTATAAGTCAACAGCACCAGTACCTAATGACACTGGTTGTCCGACAATAATATTCTCAGTAACTCCTCTCAATTCATCTCTTTCACCAATAATTCCGGCTCTGAGAAGATGTGTAACTGTCACCTCGAAAGCAGATCTTGCTAAGATACTGTGTTTGGTTCCACTGACTCCGTGGCGGCCAATAGCACGTACTTCACCTTCACTAGTCATAACATCCGATACCATTAGTAGATGTCTAACATCTACATCTAGACCTGCACCTTCAAGCGTCAATAATAATTCATTGATTATAGCTTGTCGAGCGGCTTCAATACCTAAATATTGATGGATTTCTGTAACGTTATTTGTATATGTCCTTCCTCGATCTACACCAGCATACTCGCTGACCTTTGATAAATTTGAACCAATAGTGGATATGTAGTATTCACCAGTATCTACATCAGGACCCTGCACATTAGCTCTCATAATGTCTGGAAGGCCCTTTAATCGCAATTTTTTGATTTTCTCTTCAAGTTGTAGAAGAGCTGTGTAAGTCGGTGGGTCACTAGCAAGAGTTGCTAATTCTTCTTCTTTAGCAATACCAGGAATTATTTTCAGTTGTTTGGGCTTGTCATCATTGTCTGCTTGAACAAAGAGTCTTAAAGCACGAGATAATTTATCCCTCACTTCAGCACCATTCATTTTCTTAACACGAAGATTAGAAGTATTTAGATTCAGAACAATGTGACGTTGAGTAATGTCTACATCAATGCTAGCAATATCTCTAGTGGTTGTGGTTTCTAGTCCAGCAGCAATTTCCTGAACTAACTTTTCATTTGTCCTTAGATCTTTCCCTTTAGCATTCTTCTCATCAAGATAAATTCTCATTGTGGGTGTATTTGGAACTTTTCTAGCATCAACAATTTCAATAATTCTTGGTAGACCTTGTGTGACGTTAACAGTTGCTACACCAGCGTAATGGAAGGTCCTCATGGTCATTTGAGTACCAGGTTCACCAATTGATTGAGCAGTTGTAATACCTACTGCCTCATGAGGATCAACACGAGAAACAGTAAGATATTTGTTTGCAGCATTTATCACTTTTTTAGCTTTAGCCGGAGTTAATTTTGTATCACCTCTAGCGATAAGAGCTTGGACTAAATCATTAATAATTCTAGGAGTCATTGAAACATTCAATTTTACAGAAACATCTGTCAACTGTGAATATAATTCTTGCTCAACATCTATATCTCTAAGGATTTGAATTAATTTCGATTCAGAGTCATATGTCTGAATAGGTAAAGTAGTCCTTTTAGTAGCTCTTCTTGGGCCAGATTTCCTTCTTAGTAAGGTTTTATCAATTCTAGCTGCTGCTCTTTGTGCAGCTTTAGATGAACCAGCCATTACTTCAAAAATCTTAGTTGCAGTTCCTGAATCAGTACCACAAATTTGGGCTATTTGTGAAGAGGTTAGGATTTTTACATCGTCCCATTTCTTATCATCTGCAAGTTTATGTGCATACTCTTCTTCAATTCCAAGGTCCATTAACTTCTTTTTGGTTGCACTCTTAACTACCATCAATTAACACCCCCTAAGGCTTCATCAAGTACTTGATTAACATCGAAAGGTTCTCCCTTTCTACTTCTTGCTGGATCGACTTTGTCTTCTCCATATTCGAATTGTATAATTCGATCTGCAGTATTTCTAACAGAACGCATATCATCATTTGCTACTTTCAGATCATCCATAGCGTTAATCAATCGACGTTGCATATATCCTGATTTAGATGTACGAACCGCTGTGTCTACAAGAGATTCTCTACCTGACACTGAAAGCATAAAGAATTCAGTAGGTTCAAGTCCTCTCTTGAAAGATGAAGAAACGAATCCTTTCTCTTTAGCACCTTTGACACCTCTTTGGAAATGAGATAAAACTCTCTCTTGATATCCTCTTTCTAATCTCTTACCTCTTACCTTAGGTTGACCGATTGAACCTGCCATCATTGCTAAGTTATCCATTGACCCTCTAGCACCAGATGTTGCCATCAATACTGCAGAGTTATCGTCACCTAGGAATTCTTTAGCAACTTTCCCTGATTCAGCTTTACCTGAATCAAGTATATTTAGAATATTTTCTTCCAATGTTTCTTCAGCAGTTCTACCAGGACGTGTCTCATATCTGCGACCATCTTTTCCGAACTTTTCTAATTCTAGATTTACATTATCACTTGCAATTCGATTAATCTCAGCAATTTGTGCTTTTGCTATTGGACCAATATCTTCGTCATCAATACCAGTAGTGAAGCCCATAGAAGTGCATATTGCGATAGTCATTTTGGTCATTCTATTGATGAACTCGGCTCCAATATCAGCTCCATGAGTTTGAACTACTGCATCTAATAATCTACCATCTTCAGCACCAATTCCTCTCTTATCAATAGTTCCAGTAACAACACCTTCGCTAACCTTTACTTGATCACCTGAACGGCTTGTATATTCTAGATTAAATCCACCAGGGACGATTAAACTAAGAACATCTGAACCAAGATAGCCTTTTACACCATCTATCTCTTTTAGTTCAGGTAAATGTCCATCCCAACCAACAGATCCAAGAATCTCCATCACTAATTTCTCTGGAAGAATCTTTTGACCATGTGTTAGTAAGTAAGAACCTGAAATATGGTCGTGTATTCCACCAATTACTGAACCACCATATCTTGGAGTGATTATATGCTCTTGAACCCTCATTAAAATCTTAGCTTCTGCTCGAGCTTCTTCTGATTGAATCACGTGAAGATTCATCTCATCTCCATCGAAATCAGCATTGTAAGGTGTACAATCAGCTAGATTAAATCTGAAAGTTTTACCTTCCATAACACGGATTTCATGGACCATCATAGACATTCTATGCAATGATGGTTGTCTGTTGAATATAGTTACGTCACCATCAATCAAATGTCTCTCAATAACAACACCAGGCTTAGGGTTACCATCACGATCAATCGTACTGAGTCTATCTTCAACATCTGTACGGTATGACTCTCCGAAATCATCTTCAACAGCAGGACTTCCACAATGTGGACAGTTTACTTCAAGGTGACTAGGATAATCATCATCAGGATTAGAATGTTCCCAAACCCATCGATTATGAATCAAAGCACGTGGATCTTCTGCAGGAAGACTTTGGCCCTTAACTGACCCCTCACTTTCTTCACCTCTGAGATTAGAGATTGTTCTCTCAAGATCTACGCCCCACTCTTCTTCAAGTTCACCAATTGAGTTTCTTCTCATTTGACGTTTTAACTCAAGACCAGGTAGGAAATTAGGTGCAGGCAGTACTTGATTCAAATCAGGTCTATAACCAGTATAAGGCTCATCATCACTTCCAGAATTACAATCGGGATTCATACATCTGAAACCAGCCCAGATATATTTAGTACGATCTGTGATTCTAACTCTTAGAGTGTCTCCACGAATAATATAGTTAACACCAGGATGTACATCAGGACCTCTGAGTATCATTTGACGTAATTGTTCCCTGTTTCGATTAGTAACACGTACTGGAACTGTTAGTTCTTTAGCAGTTTTCCTAGGAATTCCAACTTCATTAATTCCAAGGTTAGGGTCGGGGGAAATTACAGTTCTTGCACAAAAGTTAACTCTCTTTCCTGACAAATTAGAACGGAACCTTCCCTCTTTACCTTTCAAACGCTGAGTTAGTGTTTTGAGTGGTCGACCTGAACGATGACGAGCAGGTGGTATTCCACTAGTTTGGTTATCAAAGTAAGTAGTGCAATGATATTGTAGAAGTTCCCATAAGTCCTCAACAATTAATTGAGGTGCCCCAGCATCACGATTCTCACGTAGTCTCTGGTTTATTCTTAGAACATCAACTAATTTGTGCGTCAAATCGTCTTCTGAACGATCACCACTATCAAGAGTAATTGATGGCCTAACAGTAATTGGAGGCACAGGTAAAACTTTCATAATAGTCCATTCAGGACGACTTGAATCTTTGTCCATACCAATAAACAATAAATCATCATCAGGTATTCTTTCTAACCATTCTCTAATGTCTCTTGCATTTAATTTATGTTCACCTTTATTTTCTTTCTTCTCTTTGAAAGTTGATGGCTTGTCAAGAATTATTTTCCCCTGTTCTGAACCACAATGCATACAGATTGTTCTCTTTTTACTAGAACATTCTTTTTCAATATCTTTAATGATTTTCTTAAATTCACGTGAACCAACACCATGTTTAATCATTACATCTTTCACTCTATCGCGATAATAGTCTTGCTCGGACTTCTCAGGATCAAGAGGATGAGAGTTCTCCTGTTTATGGAGCAATATATTACTACAAGAATTACAAGTAGACTTCAAAGACATTTTGATAAGATCTGTGAAACCGATATGCATTATTGGAAGTTCGAGAGCAATATGACCAAAGTGACTAGGGCATTCTTCATGTTTATTCCCACATGTTTCACACCTTACTCCAGGATCAATTACACCCATTTTTGGATCCATTAAACCTTGCTTGTAGGCGTGACCATCATCTCGATAAGTATCAGCAGTTTTCACCTCAACTGCAGACATCTTACGTATTTCATTGGGTTCCAATAATCCAAATTTAATTGATTGAATCCTCTTAGGGATTTTAGCTGCGTCTCTAGCACTCATCTTCGGTCCTCCAGTTCAAGTCTCATAGCGACCCCGAGACTTTTCATTTCGTCCAGAAGAAGCTTGAATGCATATGATGTTTGGACTGTATGTACATCAGCCCTATCGCCACAATATGGGCAAACAGTAGTTCTACGTTTCCAATCGAAGTATGCTATATGACCACACCCTCGAGTATTACAAACCATCAAGTTCCAGCCGTCAGATTCATCAAGTAAACGATCTTTAATTACCATTGATGCACCGTGAGAAATTAAACAATCACGCTCCATTTCTCCGAATCTTAGACCGCCTTGACGAGCACGCCCTTCTGTCGGTTGCCTAGTTAAGATCTGGACACGTCCACGACTTCTTGCGTGCAATTTACTGCTCACCAAGTGGTGTAATCGTTGGTAGTAAATAACTCCTACAAACACATCAGCTGGGAATTCTTCGCCAGTTTCTCCACTAACCATTGATTCTCTACCTGTGTGGTTGTATCCATTCCTCAATAGTCCTGAACGAAGTGAATCTTCTTTTTCACCAGTGAATGCAGTACCGTCAACTCTCCTTCCTTCCATTGATCCAACTTTTCCTCCAATCATTTCAAGAACGTGAGCTACAGTCATTCGTGATGGAATCGCGTGAGGATTAATCAAGATATCAGGAACTACACCATTGACTGTGAATGGCATGTCTTCTTCATCTACAAGTCTACCAATTATTCCTTTCTGACCGTGCCTTGAAGCGAATTTATCACCTAATTCAGGGATTTTATTTGTCCTTAAGGTAATTCTTACTAACCTTCCTGAATCTAATGACTCTGTAACGAATACGTTGTCAACCCAACCATATTCACCGTTTCTAACCATCATAGATGATTCTCTACGTTCTTGAGCTTGTAGGAATGCTCCTGCAGATTCTTCTAAGAATCTTGGAGGACTTGTTTTTCCAACTAGTACTTTCGAATCAGCTTTACCACTTGTCAAAAATTCTTCAGGCACGGGTAAACCATCTCTCTCAAGATGCGAATAACTATTGAAAGATTTCAAACCCTTGATTTCATCTAAACCAGTACCAGGGACTTCAATTCTTTCTTCCTGACCACCAGGGAATCGCTTATTTTCAGCATTGTAAGTTCTAATGAATGATGAACGTCCCATAGAACGTTCCACAGAAGCTCTGTTCATCACTATTGCATCCTGCATATTATAGCCATGATGGCTCATAATTGCAACAACAAAGTTTTGTCCACCGGGTCTTTGATTAAAGCCGGTTGAATTCATAGCTCTTGTACCAACAATAGATTGCTGCGGGTAGTGCATAATGTGAGCTCTAGTATCTGGACGAACTCTGTAGTTTGCACTCGGAAGTCCGAGACTTTGCTTTACCATAGCAGTGCCTCCAGTAACTCTTGGAGTAGAGTTGTGCTCAGGGTAAGGGACTAAAGCTGCACATACACCCAATATGAGTTGTGGGTCTATTTCTACATGAGTATATGCAAGAACAGTATTTTGTTTTGTTTGTTGTGTCATTAATTTATCTAAATTTTCTTGATAATAATTTAGAGGGAGGGTGAATTCTTCGTATTTCTCTTCACCATTTGGAAGTTGTATTTTCACTCTAAGTTCAGCTTCTTTTTTGTTCTCTAAATCTCCAAGATTCATCCATTCTACGTGCTCTGGATTTATAGGGCGATTATGTTTAGGAGAAAATTCTGGTAAATCGTAAGGCCTAGGAGCTACTAGAAGGTCTTCTTCCTCTTCAGCATCAATCCATTCTACAACACCAGTATTTACTAAATCCTCGAAAGATAATTCACCAGCTCTTAAACCGTCAAGTGTACGCTTTGAAAGAACTAAACTTCCTTCATCTA
>JAJPRD010000020.1 GCA_023700255.1 Candidatus Thalassarchaeaceae archaeon
TTAAGCTCCGGTGGCAAGGCCTTCGTGGGTTCGAATCCCACCCCCTGCACCATTACTACTAATTTGGCTTAAATTACTTGATTTTCGTCATAGAACAACCAAGTTGCCCATCACCATCTAAGACGTCAAGTTTTGTCAAAACTACAGAAGCTGCTTCAACACAATTTGGCATCAAAATCTTATCCAATACATTGTTAGCAAGAGTTTCCAAAAGGGAGAATCTACCCAAAGATAAGACTTGTTCAAGAGAATCAATCAGATATTCATAGTTCAAAACTTCATCAATAGAATCATTTTCTGGATTTTGAATATCCGGGATTAGAACATATATGTCAAAGCGGACACGTTGTGGATTACCAATTTCATGATCATGAACACCTATGTCGACATCACGAATAATCTCTTCTAAGAATAAAGTAGTAAGACCCTGACAAGAAGATAAAAAATGTGCTACAGCATCGGTATGAGAGGTCATGAAATTACTCCGTTTCAAAAACAACATCACGAGATCGAGACAAGAATCTTTCTCCAGAATCTACGTAAATTACTTGCCCAGTTACCGCCCTAGCGTTCATCAAGTAACAAACAGCCTCAGCGACATCCCCTGGAGATGGACCAAAACCTAGAGGTGAACTTAATTGCGCTTTGGTAAAACCTTGTTCACTTTGTAGATCGCTAACTAAAGTATGTCCCGGTGCTACTGCATTGATTCTCACATTGGGCGCTAAACCTCTTGCAAGAGAATCAGTCATACCTAACATCACATATTTAGAGGCTGTATATGATAAATAATCCGGATTAGGATTTGACAGTTTTTGATCTAAAATATTCACTACTGAACCATTTGATCCTTTTTTTAAAGATTTAAACATTTCACTTATCAACAAAATAGGCACTTTGGCATTAACAACCATATGGTTATCCCAAGACTCAGAGGATACAGAAGAAATGTCATCATGAATGAAAACAGAGGCATTATTGACTATACCGAATAACTCGCCTAAGTTATTGGTAGCAAAATTAACTAAATTTTTAGCACTAGATAAATCCGATAAATCCGCTTGATATATCAAAGCAGTCCCACCATTTGACCTTATTAGTCGAGCTGTTTCTTCTGCTTCTGATGGAGAGTTTCTATGATGTATCAAAATTTTATACCCAATATTAGATAGACGTATACAAATCTCTCTACCAATTCTCTTTGAACCACCGGTTACTATTATGGCGCCCTGATTCACGAGCCAGCGAGAATGGATTATGATATGACTTCTTGTATAGAAGCAAGTAACTATAATGAATCATAATGGTTTTCGTCATTACCCTTCTCGTAAGTAACAATGTCGACACGCCTACCCATTGTTGACAGTGGCATATTGAAAATTAATGAGGGCAGTGGAAATAGAGATAAAAGTGCTAAAGAAAGGAGAAAAGCGCAGAGAAAACGCTTACCAGAGTGGTTCAGAACGAGTCTACCTACCGGCTCTGCTCAGAGTAATTTCAATAAAACAAAGGCAAATGTCCATCAACATGGACTACACACAGTATGCGAAGAAGCAAGATGTCCCAATGTCCATGATTGTTGGGCAAGAGGTACTGCTACATTCATGATTGCAGGAGAGGTATGCACAAGAGGCTGTAGGTTTTGTGCAGTTGGAACTATCAAAAAACCCCCTCAACTAGATCCTAATGAACCGAATGAGTTAGCAGATGCAATAGAGAACATGGAAATATCTCATGCAGTAATCACAGTAGTAAATAGAGATGACTTACCAGATGGAGGTGCTGAACACTACAGAAAATGCTTACTAGAAGTCAATCAAAGAACACCTGAAGTAGGTTTAGAACTTTTATGTTCAGATTTAGAGGGAAATCTGAAAGCATTAGAAAATCTTCTAGATAACCTACCGATTAAAGTTTTTGCACACAATGTAGAATGCGTGCCTCGACTAGATAGCATTGTAAGAGATCCAAGAGCATCATTTGAGCAGTCAATAATTATTCTTAAAGAAGCAAAAAGACTCAGACCAGATTTGAGAATTAAATCGAGCATAATGGTAGGTTTAGGAGAAACCGATGAAGAAGTTGTTGAGGCTATGAAGATACTTAGAAGAGCAGGTGTTGATATGATTACTTTAGGGCAATATCTCCAACCCAGTGAAAGACATCTTTCTATCGACAGATTCCCGGAACCAAAGCAATTTGCAGATTGGGACAGAGTGGCAAGAGAGATTGGATTCAAAGCAGTAGCAAGCGGCCCACTAGTGCGTTCATCATATCGTGCTGGAATGTTGTATGAAGAAGCAGAAGGAGCTGAGCCGGTAGTGACTAGAGAATCAACAGGATCTGCGGTAAGCCATCTAAATCCTATGGGAAAATTGTGATTTGAGAAAGCCAACAAATATGAGTGAGAAGCGGGTGTTAAGGACATGGTGGAGAAGAAGACGGAGACGCTCCATATCCCTGATGCACCTCACCGACCAGGAGATAGTCCTAGGTTTGAAAAATGGCATTGGTCTCCAGAAGACCTGAAATTACTCGAAATTGACTGTTCAGTAGACGATACTAAAGAACATGCAGTAGGATTAGTTAGAGTCTTAAATGACAATAATGAAGCAAAAGGAGAATGGAATCCAAATCTTGATTCTGATGAATTAATAATTGGTCTAGAGCATATGCTTAGATTAAGAATATTTGATGAAAGAATGATGAAAATGCAGCGTACAGGCAAATTATCATTTTACATGAGGTCATATGGAGAAGAAGCCATTGCTATAGCACAAACCATGGCTCTAGAAACTCAAGACTGGTTGTTCCCTACATATAGGCAGCCAGGTGCACAGTTTGTTAGAGGTAGAGATATGGTAAGTATGATTTGCCATTGTATAGGTAATGAAGAAGATAATGTCAAAGGGAGACAAATGCCAGTCCATTACACCTATAGAGAAGGCAGGTATATCTCTGTTTCAAGTCCTGTAGGCACACAGTTCAGTCAGGCAGTAGGTGTTGCCCTAGCATCGGAATATAAAGGATTAGATGAAGTTACAATCACCTGGATAGGTGACGGAGCAAGTGCAGAAGGAGACTATCATTATGCACTGAATTTCGCTAGTATTTTCAAAGCACCAGTAATCCTAAACATAGTAAATAATCAATGGGCGATATCAACACATTCAAATTTCGCTAGTGGAAATCAAAATTTCGCAATAAGAGGATTACCATATGGGATACCAAGCATTAGAGTTGATGGTAATGATTTCTTAGCATTGTACTCAGTTACAAAATGGGCGAGAGAAAGAGCTTCTAGGAAATTAGGCCCTACGCATATCGAGGTTCTGACATATAGAGCAGGGGCACATAGTAGTAGCGATGACCCATCAAGATATAGACCGCAGGACGCAAGTGATTTTTGGCCAGGAGGAGACCCTATTGAACGTCTGAAATCACATCTAATACACATAGGTAAATGGTCAGAAGAAAAACACGAAAAATTAGAACAGGGGCTTAATTCAGAAGTCATGAGTGCATACAAAGAAGCTGTGAAATTTGGGGATTTAGCGAATGGTCCTTACCCCTCATCAGATGCAATATTTACAGAAGTATACGAAACACCACCATGGCATTTACTAGAGCAATGGGATGAAATGAAACGCTGGAGAGATGAATGACATGGTGAATATGAACATGGTTCAGTCAGTAAACAGTGCACTGGACAATATGCTAGAAAGAGATAAAGAAATAATTATCTTTGGAGAAGATATTGGTTATTTTGGAGGAGTTTTTAGAACTTGTGATGGCCTTCAAGAAAAGCATGGAAAACATCGTGTTTTTGACTCGCCATTATCAGAAGGAGGAATCGCTGCAACTGCTTTCGGAATGGGCATTAATGGATTGAGACCGGTAGTAGAGATTCAATTTGCAGATTATATATTCCCAGCATATGATCAAATAGTTAATGAAATGGCCAAAGTAAGGCACCGCTCGGGAGGAGAATTTTGGTGCCCCGTTACAATTAGAACTCCTGCTGGAGGAGGAATTAGAGGAGGACATCATCATTCTCAATCACCAGAAGCGCAGTTCACACATACACCTGGATTAAAAGTCGTATATTGTTCGACTCCATTTAACTCAAAGGGCTTGTTAATAAGCGCTATAGAAGATAATGACCCTGTGATATTCTTTGAACCAAAAAGATGCTATAGAGGGCCATTTTATGGAGACCCACACAATGTCCCTACTTGGAAAGAACATCCAGAAGCAGAGGTTCCTGAATCATATTATAAAATTCCTTTAGGGGAAGCAAGGTTAGCAATGGAAGGAGATAATTGTACAGTAATCGCTTGGGGAACAATGGTTCATGTTGCCGAGCAGGCAATAAGAAATTCAGGAATCAGTTGTGATCTTATTGATTTACAAACACTAGTACCATGGGACAAGGATGCAGTGATCAAATCAATTGAAAAAACTGGAAGATGCGTCATTGTTCATGAAGCACCTAAAACTAGCGGATTCGGAGCAGAAATGGTTGCTTCGATTCAAGAACGCTGTTTCTACCATCTAGAAAGTCGTATCGAAAGAGTCACAGGCTGGGATACACCATTCCCTCATACTACGGAATGGGATTACATGCCAAGTCCGGCTCGAATAGCTGAAGCAATACGTAAAACTCAGGAGGAATAACTATGGGAGATTATATTTTCAAATTACCAGATATCGGAGAAGGAGTCGTAGAAGGAGAGATTGTCTCATGGCATGTGAAAGTTGGTGATTCTGTAAATGAAGATGACCAAATCGTAGATATCATGACTGACAAAGCAACTGTCACAATTCCCTCACCAACAGATGGTATAGTTACTGAACTCAGCGGAGAAGTAGGAGATATGGTGGCAGTAGGTTCCACTCTGGTAACATTCTCCACTGATGGTACTGAAAATAATGTGGTTGAAGAAAAATTAGAACCAGAGGTTATACCAGAACCAGTCGTAGAGGAAAAAAAAGTAGAAACTGCAGTAATAGAAAATAAATTACCTCCACAACCTAAAGTTAAGCCAAAAATTAAAGAAACAAAAATAGTAAATACTCTAAAAGAAAATATTAGAATTTTAGCAAGTCCTGCTGTAAGAAGGAGAGCTAGAGAGGCTGATTTAGACTTATCATTAGTATCGGGTTCAGGGCCTGCAGGAAGGGTTCGACATGCAGATTTAGACGTATATATTGCAGCAGGAGGAACTGTTACTGGCGCACCACCTACATCTTACTCAACCAAAAGAACTGAAACAAATCAGATCAAGATAGTTGGTTTGAGAAGAAAAATCGCTGAACAAATGGTGAAATCTAAGTTTTCCATACCTCATTTCTCATACTTTGAAGAGATTGATGTTACTGAGTTAGAAGAATTAAGACAAATGCTAAATGCTTCAAGAAATGAAGGTCAACCCAAATTAACATATCTTCCATTCATAATGATGGCTCTAGCAAAAATCATGCCAAGTCATCAAGAATGTAATGCACATTATGATGATGAAAATAATATCGTAACTCAACATTCAGCAATACATCTTGGAATTGCTACTCAAACTGATAGAGGGTTGTTCGTACCCGTAGTAAAGCATGTTGAGGCTATGGATATATGGCAATCAGCCGCAGAAATGCAAAGAGTATCTGGAGCTGCTAGAAATGGAACTGCAAGCCTCGATGATTTATCGGGATCAACTTTCACAATTACAAGTTTAGGGAGAGATGGAGGATTAGGTGCTACACCAATAATTAATCATCCGGAAGTGAGTATATTAGGAATACATAAGGCGCGGGAAATGCCTGTAGTTAAAGACGGAAAAATCGTAGTGAGAAGAATCATGAATGTTTCAAGCTCATTTGACCATAGAATTGTAGATGGAGCAAATGGTGCTGCCTTAGTTCAGGCACTGAAAAAAATGCTACAACATCCGGCTCTAATTTTTATGTAAGGTGATGATATGAGTAAAGTTCGTAAATGTCAAGTTTTGGTAGTAGGTGCTGGCCCAGGTGGATATGTAGCCGCAATAAGGTCTGCACAACTAGGTTTGGACACAGTAATTGTTGAAGGAGATAAAGCAGGGGGAGTTTGTTTAAACATTGGGTGTATTCCTAGTAAAGCACTTATTCATGCTGCTGAACGTTTTGAATCATTAACAAAGCACTCAGCAGAAAATGGACATATGGGAATCACAGTACATCAAGCTCCTGAAATAGATATGGAAGAAGTAACAGGTTGGAAAGATGCCATAGTTGAGAGGCTGACTAAAGGAGTAGAATCCCTTGTTAAAGGCGCTGGAGCGGAACTAATTAATGGATGGGCTAAATTTTCAAGTTCGAAACAATGCACAGTGAAAACGGAAGATGGCGAAATTACTATTGAAGCAGAGAATGTCATAATTGCTACTGGTTCAAGTCATATTAATTTACCATTCATGCCTTGTGACGAGGAATTTGTTCTTTCATCAACAGGGGCATTAAGCCTCCAAAAACTCCCAAAAAAAGTAGCAATTGTAGGAGGAGGATATATTGGACTGGAACTAGGATGCGCTCTTTCTAAATTAGGTACAGAAGTTACAGTCATTGAAGGGATGGATAGTATCCTTGCAATAATGGATAAGGAAATAAGAAGACCACTCGAAATATGGTTGAAGAAAAATAAAGTAACAGTTCATACAAATGCTTTAGCACGGGGTTCAAAAATTAAAGGTAAAGGAGCAGCCAGTAAAGTAGAATTAACTTTTGAAAAAGATTCCAAAGAAAATAAAATTCTAGTAGACAAAATTCTAGTAACAGTAGGCAGAAGTCCAAACTCTAAGGGTTGGGGTCTAGAAAATATGGGAGTCCGTATGGATACATCTGGACGATTCATCAGAATCGATAGGCAATGTAGGACTTCAGCACCTGGCGTTTATGCTATTGGAGATGTAGCCGGCGAACCTATGCTAGCTCACAAAGCAAGCGCTCAAGGTGAAATGGTAGCAGAAATAATCTCAGGAGAAAAGAGAGAATTTGACAAGGTTGCCATACCTGCAATCGTATTTACAGAACCTGAAATAGTTTCAGTAGGTCTAACTCCGGACGAAGCTAAAGAACGCGGAGAAGAAATAATTACAGGAAAATTCCCCTTAGCAGCTAATGGTAGAGCATTAACTTTAGAAGCAGAAAAAACCGCAGGATTTATTCGTGTAACTGCGAGAGAATCTGATCATGTAATACTAGGAATTCAAGCAGTAGGTAGCCATGTAGCAGAGTTGCATGGAGAATTCGTTCTAGCCTTAGAAATGGGAGCACTATTAGAGGACATAGCAGATACAGTTCATGCCCACCCTACGATGACAGAAGCATTCCATGAAAGTGTCCTGAAAACATTAGGTCATGCAATACATTCGGCCTGAGGTGATGATTTGAAGAGAATCCAAGTCCTAAGGGCTGGTATCATAGAACATAGCCAAGTTTCCGATGTGATGCGGGTTATGCAACAAAAAAGAATTGATGATGAAATAATTGATTCAATAATATTAGTCGAACATCCAGAGATTGTAACTATTGGTCCTAAGGCGATAAGAAATGGTGCAATAGTAAGCGATGAATACAACCAATCTATTGTAGATAGAGGAGGAGGAATCACATGGCATGGACCTGGGCAACTTGTAGTATATCCAATAATTAAATGGACTCAGGAAGAACAGAGTATCAGAGGGATAATAAATAAAATTGAACAACTTGTAATAAAAACTCTCGAAGACTTAGGAATAAATGGATATAGGGATCCGGCAATGATGGGAGTTTGGGTGGATCAAAAAAAGATCTGTTCAATCGGTCTAGCATTTCTTCATTGGGTTAGTAGGCACGGTCTAGCCCTAAACTATGCTACACCTGGAAAAAGGATAGAAAATCTTGCTTGTTGCGGTATGGAGTTAGGAGTTACAACTTCATTAGATAAATTAGGTCATAATACTGATATTAATGGAGAAAAAATAACAAGAGAGTTATTGGAAAAGAAGATTATATCAAATATTGAATCAGTCTTAGGTAGAACACCTGATGAAACAATTGAATGGAAAATTGAGGATTTTATATGAATAGACCTGAAAAAGGTAGTATGAGAAAACATTGGGGATTAGATGATAAAACAATTTTTCTAAATCATGGATCATATGGTGCTACTCCAACCATAGTAATGGATGAACAAAAGCGTTGGCAACATCTTATGGAAAAAGACCCAGTCAAATTTTATGAAGAGATAGCACCAGATGCATTACTTCAATCACGCAAAACAATCGCGAAATTAGTGAATTGTCACCATGATGATTTAGCGTTAATTGAAAATGCAACATCTGGAGTGAATACAGTATTAAGATCTCTTGAATTCGAAAAGGGTGATGAAATAATAGTCCCAAATCATTCATATCAAGCTTGCAGAAATACAATTGATTTTGTTGCAAAAAAGTGGGGAGCAGTAGTAATTACTTGTGATATACCATTTCCAATTGAGAGTAATCAAATTATAATTGATAGAGTAATGAAATGTGTGAGTAAGAATACTAAATTAGCCATGATTGATACAGTAACTAGTCCGACTGGAATTAGAATGCCTTTTGAAAAACTTATACAATTATTGGAATCTAGAGGAGTAAATGTACTACTTGATGCAGCACATGGAATAGGAATGATTCCTCTGAATTTAGATGCAATGGGTGCATCCTATACAACCAGTAATTGCCATAAGTGGCTGTGTGCGCCTAAAGGAACTGCATTTTTACATGTTAGAAAAGATTTACAAGAACAGATCCATCCATTAGTGATTAGTCATGGAATGACTTTCCCCTTAGGAGACACTACCAGATTCCGACATGAATTCGATTGGACTGGAACAAGAGATATTTCCGCTTGGTGTGTTTTACCATTTCTAATTAAAGAAATAAGCCTGTTAGTTGGGATGAATTGGGATGAAATAATGCAACATAACAAAACACTTGCAATTAAAGGAAGAAATATTATTTGTAATGAACTAAACATTGTACCACCATGCCCTGATGAGATGATATCGAGTATTGCAACAATAAAAATATCACCTAAGCAGATAGAAAACCACAATTTACATGAACCAGACCCGCTGCATCTAGAACTTTTAAAAAATTATAAAATACAAGTTCCGGTATGGTCTTGGCCTAATCCAGATGGCAGGTATATACGAATATCTTCTCAATTATACAACCATGAAGATGAATATAAGTATCTAGCAAGTATTCTTAAAAAATGTCTATGAAAATTAAGCAATACTTCAAGATGTCTAGTTGTTACGCTAATTCATGCCTTCCGCAGTTGTTGCCATGACCGGAGCATCAGGTGCTCAATATGCGGTGCGTTTAGTTGAAGCGCTATCTGAGGCCTCCTGGGAAGTAGATTTGATAGTAACAAATGCTGGTGCGATTAATTTACACCTAGAGTGTGGAATAACTCCAGATGATTTATCGAAGATTAAAGGCGTCACCTTACAAGATAATAAAAATTTAGCAGCGAGACCTGCATCTGGTTCAGCTAAATTCGATGCGTATATCATTTGTCCCACAAGTGGTACAACTATAGGGAAAATAGCTGCAGGAATCTCTGATAATCTCGCTACAAGAAGCGCATTAGTGGCATTAAAAGAAAGAAGGAAATTAATTCTAGTACCAAGAGAAACTCCTTTTGCTACAGCACATCTTGAAGCCATGGCAAAAATGTCATCATGGGGCGTGATTATTCTTCCTGCAAGTCCTGGTTTCTACCATAATCCAAAAACAATTGAAGAATTAATTGATTTCGTTGTTGCTAGAATACTCGACCAACTAGACATCGACCATGAGTTAGGAAAAAGATGGTCAGGAAAAGAAGTTGAATAACTACTGATTTTTAATAATTAAAAATACTAATTAATTCTTACAATAATCAAATATTTCTTGATAATTAGGCTCTATACCTGGGTTCTCTGCAACCCATGAATAACCAATACGACCATCTTCGTCAATTATGAATACTGATCTTTGAGCAGCTATGTATTCAGGCATTACAAAACTAATTCCCACACCATAAGAATTTGTAGCATCTCTATTCGTATCTGAAAGTAAAGGAAATCCAATTGAATTCTTATTTGCAAATTCATTATTAGAAAATATAGAATCTACACTGATACCAAAGACTTCAACTTCCATATTCTCAAAATTTGAGATAGAATCAGTGAAAGTACACATTTCCGTAGTACAAACTCCCGTAAATGCTGCTGGATAGAAGGCAAGTACTACCTTGTTACCAATTGAGTCACTTAAAGTGACCATATTTCTATCATTTGCCATCAAAGTGAAATCTGGAGCGGGGTCGCCTACTGAAACCATATCCTTGCGGAACGATAAAGACATTCAAAGATAACCGTCGTTTGGCGTTGATATAATGGGAGATATTCTGACAATCAGCCATTGGCAAAAAATTCTGAATAAATCAGAGATTTTAGTATTAGTTACTAAAAAAAGTTGCCAAGATTGCATAAAAGTAGAAAAATATCTAGAATTAAATAATTATCAATTAGATGGTATTGAGGTTAAAAAAATATCATTAGATAATCCCGAGTCTGAAAAATTATCTGATTATCTAAAATGGATTAAGAAAGAAGTAGATGTCATCCCATTTTGGACACTTATGAACAATGGTGAACGATTTTCAACTATAAGAGGAGGGATAAGAGAAGCTCGGAGTCTGATTACATCCTCTCAGGAGCATCTATTCCCAGAAGATTAAGCCCAGTACTAAGAGTTCTAGCAGTAAGATTACATAGAGCGAGTCGACGATTCATCGTCAATTCATCGTCATTTAGTAAGACCGGACAATTTTCATAGAACGACCCAAACTCTTGTGCTAACTTATGTAAATATACAGCTAAACGGTGTGGAGCATAGTTACCTATTGCCTCATCTAAAGACTCAGAGAAACCTATTATAGCCCTAGAAAGAGATTCCTCATGATCATTGATTAGAGATATTTCTATACTATCAAAATTTTCCTTGGAGATAGATGCTTTTCTAAATATACTATTAATTCTAGCGTGAGCATATTGAAGATAGGGGGCAGTATTACCATCAAATGATAACATTTTATCCCAATCAAAAATGTAATTCTTATTTCTATCAATTGACAGATCAGCATACTTCACCGCACCTATGCCAATCATGCTAGAAATCTCATCTATTTCTGATTCATGCATATTAGGATTTTTTTCTTGTATCAATTTCTTTGCTCTAGATACTGATTCGTCGAGTAAATTTTTCAAAGTAATAGCCTTTCCTTCGCGGCTAGCTAATTTTTTCCCATCTGGTCGTAAAACAAGACCGAAAGTGACATGAACTGCTTTAATTGATTCATCCATAAAACCTGCATCTCGAGCCACCTGAAAAACCATATCGAAATGCTGAGATTGCTCTGCTCCAACGACATATAGAAATTCAGTACTGCCAATAGTATCAACACGATTAATAATACAAGCAAGATCACTTGTTGCGTAATTATATCCACCGTCCCCTTTACGTATAATCAGAGGTAAAGGTTCATCATCACGATTTACCCAGCCGTCTGGAAATACAACTAAAGCGCCTTTACTTTCGACAATCATATCCTTATTGCGTAAACGTTCTACAACATCTGGAAGGAGTTCCTCATAAGATGATTCTCCTGCCAAATCATTGTCATTAAGGAGCACACCTAACTGCTCATAGACTTGATTAAAGTGTATCAAAGAATAATTTACTAATTGTTGCCATAACTCAATGGTTTCATCTTCTCTCGACTGAAGTTTGACAACTCTCTCACGAGAACGAGATGCAAAATCTACATCACTATCAAATTTATTCCTTGCATGTTTGTAAAAAGTATTAAGATCTATTTCGTCAACATCTACTTGTTCACATTCTATGAAATGCTCAATAAGCATACCAAAAGGTGTACCCCAATCTCCGATATGATTCTCTCGTCTCACATCATGTCCTTTAAATTCCAACATTCTAGCCAAAGAATCCCCAATTACTGTAGAACGCAAATGACCAACATGCATCATCTTAGCTACATTAGGAGATGAATAGTCGATTACAATGATTTTTCTATTTTCTGATTTAACACCCAAATTAGGGTCAGAATTAATTAAAGATAATTGATTCGATAACCAGCTACTATTAGCCTTGAAATTAACAAAACCATTTATGGAGGACACGTGGGCAATATTAGATGCTCTCAAGCTTAAATCAAGAGTGATTTCATCAGCAATATCATTCGGTGATTTCCTCAGAATTCGTGACAAAGAATGGCAAGGTAAGGCTATATCTCCATGAGACAAATCAGTAGCATTACCAATAAGATTTAACCACTGATTTTCATCAATGTCTAGTTTCGACATAGTTTCTGAAATTAAAGGGATTATTTCGTTACGAAGTTCCCTCATAAAATCACCTCATGTCCAAGCATACCTCAACATTGCTGCGATACCACCAAATGAATTATTCATTGTTGCACCTTCTTCAGTATCTAGAGATACTAAAGTCACCTTAGCTGAAGTATGTGTTGCAAGTTCTGTTAATTCATCTATAAGATCCATTGTTTTATCCGGATCTTCGGTTAAGTTGTCAGAATTACATTTAGGACAATTTGGTATGTCTGTTAAACTATTATGAGTTTGACTCCACTCATTTGAGCAGGCCTTGCAAATCCAGCCAACTCTACGCTTACGTAAACCTTCTGACAATAATAATGTTGCAACAGCGCCTTGATCGAGAGCTGCTCTAACCATCATCTCACCATATGTTGCTTTAGGATGAGTTTGCATCACTTCTCTAAGGAAGTTATCAACTAGTTTCCTCTCAACATCTAATTCTATCTGATCCATCAACCCTCCAGCACGCTGAATCAATTCACGTAAACCTGAGTCATTAGAATAGCCAACATCAAAGTGAGGTTCTCGGATTAATTTCTTTATCTCATGATGGAAATAATCGTTTCGAACTAGGAAATCTTTTGTAGCGCCCGGACCACCAATGATAATCCCCTTCAAATCATCAAGCATAGGAAGCCAATAAGCACAAGCTCTTTCAGCGGACTTTTTGAAGAAATTATGAGCTGCTTCTTCGATTAATCTTTCGAAACGCTGAGCAGATTGTCCACCTCTACCGTGTTTCGATGGAACTTGAGATGTGATATGTTCTTGGCAATGGTGTTTCTTCCCTGATGCCAAACCATAGGCTGATTCAGATCTATCAATGACAAATAATCCATAAGCGGTTTTATCGATTAACATATCTTCAAGTTGAGATGCCTCAAATGAGGAGTCACACCTATACCTGAATGATGGGAATGGTTCGGGTGGATCATCTAAAACTACTGATATCAATCTAGTTTTATTATTACCAGTAATTACATGCCCTACAAATAGAGCAATCCCTCTCTCACCAGGTGTTTTGTACCTTCCTAATGTTGAAACCGCAGATTCTATAGCATCTGTAACATGCTTACGAGTAGATTTAGACTTGATATTAGCAGCCTGGCCGCCTTCCTGAATTAGATGATGTCTGACATCATGTAACATCTTCTCAGGTGGTATTATGACAGTTACTAACTCAGTCCCCATACCTCGCATTTTAGAAACTTCTTCAAGAGTTTTACGAGCACGAAGTTTTCGTTTTTGCATCTCTAAGTCATCGGACATAGTGAACCCTCGTGTGTTGCCAAAGAGACAGACATTTCAACCCTTCATACCCAACCTAGCCTAGACATTGATAGAGAAGCAGTGCTGCCCAATACACGATGACGAGTATTGTGGCAGCTCTAGGTGGAAGTTTGCTACGCCCTGAAATAGACAATAAACATGTCTGGTTAAGCGATTTAATAGCAATAATTCGAGATAGAGTAACAATGGGTGACCGAATAGGAATTGTAGTCGGAGGAGGAGCCCCTGCAAGAGAAGGAATCGCCTTAGCTAGACCATTGATAAGTGATGATTATCACTTGGATAAGATAGGTATTGCTGCAACTAGGTTAAACGCGACAATAATTAGGGAAGCTATTTCTGAAGCAGGTATATTAGTATCTGGAGTAATTCCTTCTAGTGTTAATGAAGCGGTTCAATTACTCGAAGAAAAGCCAGTGGTTGTAATGGGAGGGACTGTCCCCGGACATACTACTGATGCAGTAGCAATAAGATTTGCAATCGCTGCTTCAGCAGATAAATGCATTATTGCAACAAATGTTGAAAGAGTGTATGACGAGGATCCGAAGATAAATCCCGATACTAAATCACATAAATATCTAAGTCATGAAGAATTACAACGAATTGTAGGCCCTGCAGAGCATAAAGAAGCGGGGCAATCTAGTGTAGTAGATCCTATTGGAGTTGCAGAAGCTTCGAATGCTAAACTTGAACTCAACGTATTAGATGGAAGAATTACTGATAGGATAAGATTAGCATTGGAAGGTTCTGAATTTGAGGGGACTGTGATTTCTTCGGAGAGGGATATATGAGTAGAGCAGATAAAATTGCTAAAATGGCAACAAGGACTGCTGGCCAGGCTAAAGAAGCTGCAACTATATCTAAGAAGAGAACTCGTGCAAAAAATGGAGTATCATTTGAATCACACAAACATTGTGTAATTTGTTCTATACCAATAGCAATAAGTAATGAACCTGCGATATGTGATAATAATGATTGCCATGTTAATCAAAAAAGAAAAGAAGCTTCCAGAAAAAAGCTCACTTTTATGTTATATGCAGGTGTCGCAATATTCTTAGTACCACTAATTCTGACATTTGCTGGAGCGTTAAGTTAAATTAAGAAACTAAACTGTAGTGATTAATATGATGATTAGAATTCTATCAATACTTCCAGGAGTAGTAGGGGTGATTTGTGCCCTTATGCTAGTTGCAAGTTTGGTTGGTTATAATTTACCAGAAGATAGTAGTACAATACCGCAAGTCCCTTGCGAGGTTGATAATTCAGAAATCTGTTTAATTGCGATGACTGATGAAATAAATCCTCCGATGATATTTGCTCTGCTTGATATTGATTTACAGATAACTTGGTCAGAAGATAGTGAATCATGGTTTGCAGTAGTAGAAAGTGGAGCATATGTGAATTGTCCACCAAATAGTGAGACTCAATTAACTGAATGCACAGTGGATGATGTTGAAGAATTCATAATAGTAGGTGGAGAAAACGAAATTGATGGAGTTCTTAATTGGGATATTGGAACTGAGGAATACCATATTATTACTGGAGGAAGAGAAGGTGCTGATATTGGTGACATGCAAATTTTAACAACCAATGCTAAGATAAGTTTCGATTGGAAAGTAGAGTCAATACTAGCATTGATATCAGTTACTCTTTTCATGGGGGCTGGTGAAATGGCATTCCCAATAAGAAAATTGTTTCAAAGATTTAGAGATAATTAAGTGAATTGAGTATCGCTTGCTTGAATAACCAGAATGAGGTGGAAGGGGTATGAGTGAAGTTTGTAGTAACTGCGGCACTTCAATAGACATTAGTGGTTTACAGAAATCTTATGGAGGATTTGACCTCTATTGTAAAACATGTGGTAATCAATGGCATATTGATTAATCATCTATCCCTCTACGCTGTTGAATCTCATGTTTAGTACCAAATGGCTGTAGCACAATTTCATCAACATGCCACCTATCAGGTAATGAAAGCGGATCATCAATTACATCAGCACCTATTAAATCAATTAAAAATGCGCGGAATTGCTCTATTCCATCCCCATTAATAGCAGATAGTAAGTGCTCTGCATCATCAGGAATTTCCGTAATTAAATCAGATTTAGAATATGCAACTACTATAGGTCTTTCAGTCACTAAACTTCTTACCTCAGCTAGAAGACTTAATTGTTCATCTAAAGATGTACCACCAGTCTCAGTTGAATCGATAAGGAATACTAATACATCACCTACATTTTCTAATGCTGCAATTGCCTGCATTTCAATCAAATTTCTTTCTTCCATTGGTCTATCAAGTAAACCAGGAGTATCTACCATCTGATATGGGCGTCGTCTATGTACAAAGTGTCCCAGATGTAATTGCTTAGTAGTAAATGGATATGATGCAACTTCTGGTTCGCCTGATGATAGAGCACCAATTAACGCAGACTTACCCACATTTGGAGAACCTGCTACAACAATTACTGGTTCAGCAGAATCAACAGAGGGTAATTTACGAAGAATATCTCTAGCTTCACCGAGCCATAGAATTTGAGGTGAGATTTGATGTACAATTGATGAAATGCGACCATATGCATGCCTTCTTGCTACATGAAAACCATCTATATCTCTCAAACGGAGAATTTTAGATTCAGACTCGCCAGATATTTTTCTTACTCTCTCTGCTGCCCATTGAATAGCACCAAGACTTTTGCGATAGTTGTCATTTCCAACAGCTGCATCAATTAAAGCTCTATCAAATTCAGAAAGAGCATTCAAACTTGGCCATTTATCAACCCATTTTTTGAGAGTAACATCGATAGTGTCGGACGCGGATTGAATCATCCTTACCATTTGTTTTCTTGTTCGATGGTATTTATCAGGATCTTCAACTAAATCAGACTGTTTAGATGCCTTTCTAAATGCCTTATCAAGAATTTCTTGAGGGAAAAGTACGGTAGGGATACTCCGCCATTGTGGTGATGCCATGGTTACTCCTCATATCTGCCGCCTATACCATCCCACTTCAAGTCAACAGTCATTTGTGAATTTTTACTTACAATCTTTGAACCCGTTGTCTTTTCTATGACATAGTTAACCGAAGGGTATGAGCACAGAGAGGCGTGGTAGAGAAATTACTGATTTACCCGAATGGGCTAGAAGAATGCACCAAGAGTATGGTGCACCAGAATTAATTGGTCTACAGGACATATTTTTCGGACCTCTCATTAAAAGAAAATCCGGCTTAAGGAAAGACGATTTAATCGAGATATTAATAGACAGTAGAGCTTTATCAGGAGATTCTGACCCTTATGTACGAGGAATGTTAGTAGGTACTTCAAGAAATGTAGTTGAGATTAGAGATGAAAATGGTGACTTTCGATCAATATCTAGAGATGTAATAGTTGAATTACGTTTGATTTCACATTTAAGAAAGCCATATATTGAGGACAGAGAACTTTTGACTTTTGAAAAAGAAGATATGCGCAGACGTTCGAATTTACATGAAGCGGCAGAACGTCAAGCAGATGGTAGAGATGATAATCACGTGTGGGATTGAAATGACTGAAGAACTCAATAATTGCGATTTATCATCTAAAGTCTGTATCCCTTGTAGAGGCGGTGTGCCTCCACTAACTGATAATGAAATGAGTAAACTAATAGTGAGTTTAGATGAAAATTGGAACATTATCGATAGTCATCATCTAGAAAGAGTTTGGAAATTTGAAAATTTTAAACAAGCATTAGATTTCACTAACAGTGCTGGAGAAATTTGTGAAGAACAAAATCATCATGCTGATTTTGAACTAGGATGGGGGCGAGTTTTAGCAAAAATTTACACTCATAAGATCAATGGTTTAGTGGAATCCGATTTCATTCTTGCTTCTAAATTTGATAAAATTTGAGGTTTTTTGATGACACAAATTAAAAAACATATTTTTGTATGCGTGAATCAGAGAGATGATGATAATCAAAAAGGATGTTGCTCATCAAAAAATTCTCTAGAAATCATGACTAAACTGAAAAGAATGACAAAGAGCTCAGGAAGGAAGGATATAAGAGTCAATAAATCGGGTTGTTTAGGTAATTGTGAAAAAGGAGTTTCTTGTGTAGTATATCCAGAAGGAGTTTGGTATACTATTCCAAATGACGAAGAAGCCATCAGTAAGATTTCAAATCATATCCTAGAGGGGATAGTAGCATCAGATTACTTAATGTTAGATTAATAGAGATGAGGCGAAAATATATGAAAAAAGTAATTTATCCAAAAATAGGTGGACCAGATTCAATACAAATAATTGAAGAAAAATTAGACAATCCGGGAAAAAATCAAGTTAAGGTAAGAGTTCATAGAGCTGGAATTAACTTTGCTGATCTTATGATGCGTCAGGGATTATATGGATCAAATCCTGATTTCCCTTTTACTCCTGGATATGAAGTTTCAGGAGAAATAATAGAACTTGGAGATGATGAAAATAGGCTTGAGATAGGTCAGAGAGTCATAGCAATGACTGGATTCGGAGGATATTCTGAAGAAGTCATAGTTGAATCCAATAGAGTCGTTCCTATACCAGATAATATCAGTTTCGACCAAGCTGCTGCTATGCCAGTAACTTATGGAACTGCATACCATATGCTAGTACATTTAGGAGGGCTGAAGGAAGGAGATACAGTGTTAGTACACCATGCAGCTGGAGGAGTAGGAACTGCTGCAGCCCAAATTTGCAAAGCATATGGTGCAGGATTAATTATTGGAACTGCATCAGAATCAAAAAAAGAATTCGTAGAGTCTTTAGGAATGCGTTTTGTGAATCGAGATAAAGAAGACTTCGTTGAAGTATGTAAGAATATGACTGGAGGAAAAGGTGTGCATCAAGCAATTGATCCCGTCGCAGGTAAACATTTGACGAGGTCATATGATGCATTAAGAAATGGTGGAAAGTTGCATTGTTTTGGTGCATCTTCAGCAGTTCCTAATGAAAAAAGGTCATTGATTGCTGCGTTTAAAATGTGGCGAAATACTCCTAAATTCGATCCTATGAAAATGATGAATTCTAATAAATCAGTATTTGGAGTACACATGGGTAGAATGGAGGATGAAGAAATTTTCTCGAATCATTTGGCAGACTTAGGGGAATTAATGAAACAAGGAAAAATAAATCCGATTATTGACTCAGTTTGGAGATTTGAAAAAGTTGCAGATGCACAAAGGCATATCCATAATCGTAAAAATAAAGGGAAAGTTCTACTAGATTTTTCTCCTAATTGAGATGATGTTTCGCCAAGAGGATTACCCTCTACATTATTCTCATAACTTAACAGGACGAGTTGCACCACATGCTTGGCACTTTAGTAAAGTAGTTCTATCATCCTTGATGAAACGAGTATCTGGTGCTTTACATTGTCCGCATAGAATATATGATTTGACATATGAAACTATTTTTTCTTTAATCCTCTTAGGGGGCACTCTTCCTTTGAATAGAACTCTTACTTGTTCTCGACTTCCAGAAGTACCTAACTCATTGATGAGAAATTGATAAACATGGTTTGGGTCTCTATCCATCGCATCAACTATAGCCGCGAAATTACGTATTATTGTTTGATTACCTTCAATTAGAATTTCTGGTTCAGGCATAGTCCATCTTGACCTTTCACTGATATTCTTAGGTATACGCTCACGAGCGCGTTCTAACAAAGACTCGTACTCGAAGTCAACCATTGAACGGC
>JAJPRD010000021.1 GCA_023700255.1 Candidatus Thalassarchaeaceae archaeon
GATTTAGAGCATATGCTCAAAAATTTAATCAAGATGTAACAGAAGATCAAAATGACAGTTCTGATAATATTACAAATGAAAAGCAAACAAGAACTGGAATCTCAATACCTTTCGCTGACCCTTCAGTAGGGGCTGGAGTATTTGCGGCTAGACTAATTAGGATTCATGCTGAAAGAAGTGAAAAATTCACTGCTGAGGAAAGAAAGAAAGATACGCTTGTACTACTCAATGGATTACAAATGCTAGATAATTCTGAAATTGCAATTAATTGTGCACGAAGAAGAATTTTGATCGCATTATCTCGTTGTGATTTGGTGGACTTAGACGGTGATGGAAATAGAGGTAAAATCGGAAGAAAGGCAGCTGAAGCTATTTTACTTAAAACAATACAGTGCGGAGATGCGCTAAGAGGCGAATGGCCTTGGGAAGAAAAACCAGGGTTGCTTGTTTGCAGACCTCCTTGGCTGAGAATTAAAGATCGCTTTAGAGGCCATCCTGACGGCAGTGGTTTAAGGAAAGAATTATCCAGACAACTGAGGAATACTACAAATAAAGATGGGACTAGAAGGTTCTCAACACTTAGAGGAAATGTTAATCTCTATCGCTTATTCTTGGAAAGAGGTATTCAACTTGTTCGTAAAGATGGCCGAATAAGAATGATTGTACCCGATTCTTTACTTCGAGAGAAAAGCAGTATTCCTCTTCGAAAATTAATGGTAGAGAGTAATCGGTGGTCTTCTTCTTGGTCGTTTCCAGAAAATCAAAGAATATTCCCTGGAGTTTCCCAAGGAGTTCTTGTTATTGGAATAACTAAGGGTGGAAAAACAGAAAAAATGGCAAGCATTGGGCCTTTGCACACTAATGAAGTCACTCCACAAAACGGCCTAGCAAATAATGTTCCAACCTTTGAAATGATTCTTGATTCATGGAGTAGTTGGACGGATGGAAATTGGGCAGTACCTCGTATGCCCCGTGATAGTTATGATAGGCAGAGAGTTGTCAGAGCAATTACAGAATTAGCACAACAACCGAGATTATCTGAAGAAAATAATTGGTTAAACCCTACAGGGAAACCAATAAGAGTAAGGGTTGGAGAAATTGATCAAACCAATTGGTCTGAAGACATTATAGAGTGGAAATCTGGATCTAGAGGTACACCTTTCATTAGAGGTACGCACTTCTCGACTAAAGGCGATGAAATTAGTATACTACATCCAGCATATGTCAGCGGAATAAAAGATGATTCGATTCAGAGAAATCAAGCGAAATGGGTAGGGCATATTCGCCCCAAGGGTCAACCAAGACTTGCTTGTCAAGCAATTGTTAATGCTCAGTTAGAAAGAAGATTAAGATGGGCAGTAGTTCCTTCAGATTGCGTATTAGGGAACTCAGTTAACTTCCTAGAACTGCCTGCAGAGGTTCTCGAACGTATATCTGAAGAACACGGGTCGGTAGATAATGGTTTGAATTGGTTATCAGTACACCTTAATTCTGAAACTTTAGATCTTTGGTCTCGAGCTTGGGCTGCAAATAATAATGTCAACAACTATGAAATAGAGAATTTACCATTCCCTAAACCAACTAAAATACATTCAATTACGGCTCATTAACATAATCTGGAACTATTGTTTTCGGTTTCCGGTATCTGCTTTCCTTTCTTCGGTTTTTTTGACTATGAAATACCAAACCCATTAATACATACGCTTGGCCTCGGTGAAAGCGTCTTGCGTCAGAATGCATACAAATGAAGGTTTGATTATGGGAATTTATCCAAAAATAGGCATTACTGGATTGCCAAGATCCGGCAAGTCTGCAGTTTTACAAAAAGTAATTCAAATGGTGCGAGAAGAAAGGAAAAATAATTCTAGAAAAAGGTATAAAGACATTATTGGAGGCATTCAAACCGAAGCCATAATCGAAAATGGGGAACGAGTTGGCTATGCTTGTGTTAATGTCAGGACTGGAGAAAAAGGAATTATAGCACATAGAAATATTGATTCAAGACATCGAATATTGGGCTATGGGATAGACCCCACTGAGTTGGATAGAGTCGCTGTTCCAGCAATACTTGAAGCATTAGATGAGTGCGAAGTTTTAGTTATTGATGAAGTTGGAAAGTTTTCCGTTGAAAGTGAAGCTTTTGTGGCCGCAGTACGTGCAGCACTAGAATATGATAAACCTACTTTGATGACTTTACATAAAAAAAGTCGGCATCCGTTACTACAAGATATTCGTAGAAGAGATGATGGCCGAGTGCTTGAAGTAACTCCAGTTAATCGTGCATTATTACCGTATAAAATTCATAAATTATTGGAGTGATCTTTTCTAATGAATCCAGTGATTTGGAGTTCCCAAAGGTGATTTCTTTTGGATTCACCAGCAAATAGAGTCCAAAGAGTTTTGATTGGTATTCTTGTAGCTTTTCTTCTAATGACTGCTTTAGCAATATCTGAAGGATTAATTCAAATCTTAGGTTGTGAAAAAAGCATTTGTTTGGAGCCAAATAACTATGCTTTGATTTTCCCTATTATTTCAATGATTAGTGGTTTATTATTAGCAGTGATGCATTTTTCAAGAGACAAAGAGCATGAAGAAGCAGTTCTAGATGGATGGGTTAGTCGTGAAAAAGAAGATGATATGAGAGCTCGTCTAAAACAAGAACAACTAGAGGCAAGTGGAGATAGCATGGGTTCTGGCTGGTCAGAAATGGAAAAGAAACATCTAGAAACTGGGTTGAAGGAAGAAGAATAGCGAAGCGAAAACTTGACTCTCTGATTATCCTCGTAGACGTTGGAGATAACCATGAGCGAAGTACCAGAGGGATTAATTTACACCAAAGAACATGAATGGATTCGGCTAGAAGGCAATGAAATTACTGTCGGAATTACTGACTATGCACAAAACGCATTGACTGATGTTGTCTGGGTTGAACTCCCAGAGGTTGGCGCCACTGTAGATTCGATGGAATCTTTTGCTAGTGTAGAATCTGTAAAGTCTGTTAGCGAAATATATGCTCCAATTGCAGGAGAGGTTGTAGAAGTAAACGAAGACCTAGAAGATGCTCCTGAAACGATTAACACCGATCCGTATGGAGAAGGATGGATTTGTAAAATGAATGTTAAAAACCTAAGTGATTTAGACTCTCTTCTCGACGCTACGGCATACAAATCTCTGATTGAGGAATGAGTAATGACTTCTCTTGGTAAGATTTCCGTATATGTCGATGGATCTTGCGAAGAAAACAAAAATGTAACATCTGAAACCCCTGCTGGTTGGGGTTTTTGTGTTGTAATTGGAGATACTGGTTTGGGGAAAGGGCAAGGCGAAATTACTATCGAAAAAAGTGGCCGAGTGATTACGAAAAATGAATCTATTGATTTCATTGGAGCGGAGGTTGGCTCAAATAATACTGCAGAATTATGCGCTATAGGGCACTCACTGAAATGGTTACTAATTGAAGGGAGCAATACTCCGGCTGTGATAAGAGGAGATTCCCAGTATGCTTTGAACATTGGTTCGAGTATTTGGAAGGCGAAAGCGAATAAATTACTGGCACTACATGTACAAAAATTATGGAATGAAGTGGCGTCATTACGTAATCTCTCACACGAACACGTAAGAGCGCACAGAGGTCATCGCTGGAATGAAAGAGCGGACCATTTGGCATACCGTGCAATGCAAGGAAAAGACCCACTTCCAGTACAGTTTTGGAAACCGGGGCAAAGATAGTTCAGTCATCAGATAAAATAGTAATGCTAAGTAATACATACACCGATTGTATTAGAATAAGCAAACCAATTAATGATAGAATCAACGAAGTTGGCGCTGGTAAAGATAGATTATTTACTCCTAATGAATAAGCTAATATCAAAAAGAATATTGCTACAAGTAATGCTTTTTGTGCAGAAAATTTTGGTTCTTTCCAAAGATCTAGCCAAGGCACTAAACCTTTTCGGCTAAAAGTAAATCTATACCAAGATATGTAGAAAAACGTGATCCCCATAAGTCCCATTACTCCCAGTGTAAATGAAGAAGATTCCCAGGGACCTGCTGCTGATATTTTGAAAAATATGGTATTTATTAGAAGCAAGGCACCTGCTAAAAAATATTGTCGCCATTCCGGCGCCTCTACCCCACCCATATGCGTACCAAGGACAAGTTAGATTTGAAATCACGCCTAAAGATGGTTTTTGAATCATGTAATCTACGCGAGTATATGGTTCATGAATTAATATGGTCTAACTCTATAGATGAGGGGCATCTAGAATTAAGATTTAAAGTTCTAAGAATTGGCTTACCGAGAGGCAGTGAACATTATCCGGACGTAGATAATGATATCCGCACAAGATATCTATGCGCATATGTCAAAGGAGAACTTGTTGGGTGCGCCACTTTACAGGCTGATTCAAGAGATGGATGCAGGTACCGAATTAGGGGTATGGCTGTTGACCCTAATTTTCAAAACCTAGGGATTGGTTCTGATATTGTCAAAGCATTGCAGAATGAAACCAAAAAAGAAAATACAGGAATCTGGTGTAATGCAAGAATTCGGGCGGTCCCAATGTACGCTAGATGCGGTTTTGAAATTGTATCAGATATTTTTGAAATAGAAAATATAGGGCCTCATTACGACATGGAGTGGAAAATTGAAAAAGGCTCCGCTGAATCTAATTAATTGGAGCACAGGCCGGGATTTGCACCCAGGTCCGCGGATTTGCAGTCCGCTGCATAGCTACTCTGCCACCCATGCTGTGGCTTTGCGTAGCAGACCTTATGTTTGAAGATTCTTCGCTCGAGAGCACCAATTAGAATGAGTTCCGTTACTGCATATCTTGATGGGGCGAATGCATCCCCTAGGGTTCGTGCCTGATGTTTCATCCCGCTACGATGGCCTTGGTGTGGGCTTTGCACCTTACTTACAACCTCCTGGACCAGAGGTAATACGTTGGACCGTCGGTGAGCCTGGTTTTGAAACACCAAGGAGAATTATAGAATCGGCTATGAAAGGCCTAGATGAGGGGAATACGAAATACACGAGGGGGGCTGGTTCGATGGAGTTATGTCAAGCAGTTACGGACTATCTATTCGAAAAACATCAAATTGAGACAAAGGCAGAAAATATTGTAATTACTCCGGGTGCTAAACAAGCTCTGCTATATTCTTTCATGATTACCACGATGCCGGGTGATGAAGCTATTTTACTTGCCCCTTCATGGGCGTCGTATGAACCCATGTTAGAATTCATTGGAGCTGTCCCCGTTCATGTTTCAGTAAGAAAAGATAATTTTCATCCCGATCTAGATGCAATTCGTTCGGCAATTACTGAAAAAACAAAAATGATTTTGCTTAATTCCCCGAATAACCCCACTGGAGCTGTATTTACTCCCGATGAAATTTCAGGAATTGTTAAGATTGCAGAGGAGTATGACCTTTGGATTGTCTCGGATGAAATATATGCACGCCTAAATTGGACTGATTACCCACACGTATCCCCTGCAACATGTCCTGGTGGAAAAGAGAGAACTCTTATTGTCAATGGATGGTCAAAATCATGGGCAATGACTGGTATGCGCCTAGGTTTCCTAACTGGTCCAGAAAATGCAATGAAGGCTGCAATCAAGTCTCAAGCAAACTCGGCATCACATGTTCCAACTTTCATGATGGAGGCTGCTAAAATCGCATTATCTTGCGATGATGATGTAGAGAAATTCAATTCAGAATACCTGAAGAGAAGAGAAATTATGAGAGAAGGTTTGTCAGAAATCCCGGGACTAAGAGTAGGGGACTTAGAAGGCGCATTTTATGCATTTATTGACGTAACAGGTACAGGAATGACTGATGTCGAATTTGCCGATGGGGCATTGAAGGCAGGCGTTCAATTAATTCCAGCGTCATTAATTACAGGGGGAGATGGTTTCGTAAGAGTATCATACGCGGCCGATGAAGAAGTAATATTAGAGGGATTAAGAAGATTAAAGAAATGGTTACTTTAATTTGGAGATATAATGCCATATTTTTAGGGGCGTCTCTCTGAAATAAGCACTAATATTAGATAATTTTTATTGTTCAACTTGTGGATATGATTTAATCTCAAAAGGTAAGCGATGTGTATACTGTAGTAAGCGCCCGGCGCTTGATACGAGTATAAATAAAATTTGAAAAGATGGTGATGGAGGGGGATTAGGTATGAATCAAGCTCATGGAAAACAAGTTTTTGTTGACTACATTGGATGTAATTTTGATAATGAGAAGAATGGAAAATGGATGTTAGAATTGATGAGCGCTGCAGTGAAAGGTGCGGGAGTAAGAGAGGTACATTCTCATGTTGAAGAATTTGATGGCACTCTAAGTCCGACTGGTTTTGCTGCTGTTGTGCTACTAGATGAAAGTCATGTGAGCGCTCATTGCTATTATGAAAAAGGCCTGTTAGCTATTGATGCATTTACTTGTGGAGATGGCGATCCTGACGTAATTATTGACATTATTCATAATAAATTAATTTCTGAAATGAAAAATATTAAGCTAATTAGTAGAAATAAAATTAATCGATTTAACCATTGAGGGATTATAATGCAAATAAAAGATTTTATTGAACATCATTACAAACATTTCAACGCAGGTGTACTTGCAGAATGTTGTGAATCTCTTCGAGAATTTTTACAAAATGATGGGAGAATGATGATTACTTTGGCGGGTGCTATGTCGACTGCTGAAATTGGGCGATCTCTAGCTCCAGCGATTCGATCTCAAAAAATTCATGCAATTTGTTGTACTGGAGCGAATCTGGAGGAAGATCTCTTCAATTTAGTAGCAAAATCGTCTTATGAAAAGATAAAAGATTGGAGAAATTGGACTGCTGAGCAAGATAAGCAACTACAAAAAAGAGGTTTGAATAGAGTTACAGATGTTGCAATACCAGAAGAAGAAGCTATTCGACAAATAGAAAAACCATTACTAAAGTTATGGAAAGATGCTGAAGTTGCTGAGGATAGGAGGTTTCCACATGAATATTTGTATGATTTATTATTGCATGGTGATCTAGAATATGATGCAGATCCAAATGACTCTTGGCTGTTGGCTGCTGCTGATGCAAATTTACCTATTTTTGTACCAGGTTGGGAAGATTCTACACTTGGAAACATCTTAACAGCCAGAGTAATTGATTGCACTTTGGCATCCCCAGATATTGTTTTAGGAGGATTGCACGCAATGCAAGCATTAGCGGATTGGTATCGAGAAGATGATTCACCGACTGGGCTATTGCAAGTTGGTGGAGGAATTGCGGGAGATTTTGCTATATGCGTAGTCCCAATGCTAAGACAAGATGTGAAATTAGACGTTGAGCTATGGTCTTGGTTCGCTCAAATATCGGAATCCAGCTCATCTTACGGAGGATATTCAGGGGCTCCGCCGAATGAGAAGATAAGTTGGGAAAAACTAGATCTAGATACACCGAAATTTGTAATTGAATCTGATGCTACAATTGTCTTACCCTTGATATTAGCATCTCTAGAATAATTTAGTATATTTTGTACATACTTCACTAATTCGTAATAACTGGTTATATTTTGCTGTTCGGTCACTTCTTGCAGGGGCACCTGTTTTAATTTGGCCAGAATTAGTACCTACTGAAATATCAGCAATTATATCGTCTGAAGTTTCACCAGAACGATGAGAGATTATTATTCCAAAATTTGCCTTACGAGCCATTTCAATAACTTGTAAAGTTTCAGAGACTGTTCCGATTTGATTGAGTTTAATCAATATTGCATTAGAAGCGGACTCATCGATTCCTCTTTTCAGCCGTGTAGGATTTGTAACATACAAGTCATCTCCTACAATCTGAACACGGTGTCCTTCGTTCTTAGTGAAATCAATCCAAGAACTCCAATCATCTTCTCCAAAAGGATCTTCTAAGGATACGATAGGATAATTATCCAGCCATGAGGAATATAATTCACCTAATTCTTTACCACTAATTATTCTATTATCAATATGATAATTATCGCCATCATAAAATTCTTGGGCTGCTACATCCAATGCAATCGATACTTCGGTTCCTGGAGAATAGCCAGCCTTATTGATAGCCCCTACCAGATATTTCAGCCCTTCTTCATTCCGTGGAAGATTTGGCGCAAAACCACCTTCGTCACCGACACCCCCCAGCAATCCTTCTTCTTTCAATACGGATTTTAGAGCATGATATATTTCAGTGCCGGCTCTGAATGCTTCAGAAAAATTATCAAAGCCGTGTGGGACAACCATGAATTCTTGGACATCTACGTTTGAAGTCGCATGTGCGCCACCGTTCAAAATATTCATCAAGGGCACGGGAAGACTAGTTTTTTGGCCCTTTGAGATATACTTCCAAAGAGGTTTTTCAGATATTTTTGAAGCTGCTCGAATTGCCGCCATAGAGGCACCTAATATTGCATTAGCACCAAGATTTGCCTTATTTGTAGTGCCATCTAACGATAACATAGATGCATCAATCTCTTCTTGATTGGAAACACTTAATCCGACTAACAAGTCTTTGATTTTCAAGTTGACATTATCGACGGCTTTAGTTACTCCTTTTCCTAACCACTCATCGGAATTATCTCTTAATTCTACAGCCTCATGACTCCCAGTACTTGCTCCTGAAGGAACTGCCGCACGTCCTAAAAGAACCCCATCAACAAAACAATCAACTTCAACTGTTGGATTACCACGTGAATCGATTATTGTGCGAGCTTTGAGGTCGGTAATAATGCCACTCATTGTTATGCCCACTCGTACTAATGGCCTCAATGTTTCGATTAAAGTGCTAAGTATTTAGCCAACTTAACCAACGTGAAATTTTATTTTGGATCATGGGAATTTCCATTTCCGAACGACACACTTCTTCCCAACAAAGTTGCTCTTCAGAAGGAGATATAGAAAATAATTCAGCCTTGAAAATTATCCCATCAGCATCTATTGGAAAATTCCTCTTATCATCAATAAAACAATGAAGAAGATGTTTTGGATAATGATACATTTTACCTGAATTTGGGCAACACATCATCACACTTTTTTCTAAGAATAATAATGATGCTCCGGTTGCTTCATCAATATCGTGCCCTATTAGTTTACAATTAACAAGAAGAGCCGCTACATCAATATTATACCATTGAGATTTTGACATTGATAAATTAAGTTTTGAAACATCATCTAAGTACTCTTGAACTCGGAGATGCGCCATCGCCTCATCCCCTGACATGTTCTTCGTAATATCGGCAACCCATTTCAATGCAACTTAATCTAAATCGTAACACTAGTACCACATTTGTTACCTGAATACGGAAAAATGATAAGAGCAAATGATGCTCAAAACGACAATAACAATCAAAAAGGGTTCGCTTTGCGGAGTAATCATGGTAGAAGTAGATTCACTAGATAGAGCAATTTTGGCTTACCTCCGAGATTCGGGCCGAGCGCCTTTCGTAGACATTGCAAAAAAGGTAAATGTTACTGAAAGAACAGTAAGGACTCGAATGAAAAGAATGGAGGATGACGGGGTAATTCGCGGCTATACAATTAGAGAAGCGGGTATCGGATTAACCGCTCTAATTCGCCTGAAAGTAGGTTCGGGTGTCGAAATAGGAAGTCTAGCAGGAGAGTATTCAGGATGGGCTGGTGTAGAATGTATATACGAAATCAGTGGAGATGCAGATTTAGTAGCCATCGTTCATGTAGATGATACTGTTTCACTGAGGAATTTACTAGATAGGATGTGGTTGGCTGCTCCAGGAGAAATTACATCAACGCAAACGGAATTAGTTCTGGAACAATATTAATTATTTAGTCATTTGATAAGAATAATATTTTAATTTTTTATTTCTAAATGCTTCATAGACGGGAGTTCCTTGTACTCCGGCAAATGTTTCAAAACTACGGCGAATTGTTTTAGGAACTAATTCTTCTATTGTTGCCATTTTAGCATCATTTATGGAATCTAAAGCATCCAGTACTTCTGTTGTAATTTCCCTTTTAGAGATTATCTTAAATCCACTATCTAAGAACATTTGATTAATTGATATCATCGACTTGTCATCACGAAAATCAGTCCAACAAAAACTCCCTCCGACTCTTAGTACTCGAAATACTTCGTTTATAAATTTCGATACATCTCCATAACAATGAGATGATTCTACATTATAGATAACATCAAAACTAGAATCTGGAAAAGATAAATTTTCCGCATTCCCTTCTACAAAAGATAGGTTTTTTTGTCCATTATACCAATTATTGCATAGTGAAATTGCCTCACTAGAAAAATCTACACCAATCAAAGACGCAGGTTGCATTGATCTCGCAATCCAACTCGCTCCTCCTCCGCGACCAGACCCTACTTCCAGTACCTGTTTATTCTTCAACAAAATATTCCGGAGATTCATATCGTATAATTGAATAAAAAGACGGTGTGGCTCATCTTGTGATTCTAAATCCGGGGGTTTTTCATCAATGTATCCATAATTCATGAATCTGAAATCTTGTTTGATATGTGATTTAGATAACTTCTGATACCACCATTGCCACAATTTGTTTTGCAACCATGAAGGAGACAATTTGAGTATTATGGCAAAAATTCTTGCAGGAATACCCATGGACATTTTTACACCTATACTTTCCATTTAATAGAACAGCCTATGCTTTCAGTTCTGTCTTGAATAATTTTTTCGCCAGAAATTAGGGAATCAATTGCCCCCGATAGTTCAGAGGTTGTCGCATGGGAAGGGTCTCTTGGAGAGTCGTCTAGACGACCTCGATAAACAACAATACCTGAGGAATTAATGAGGTAAAATTCTGGAGTTCGTTCTGCACCATATATCGTGGCAACTGACTGATCAGCATCGTGTAAATATGCATAAGACATCCCTTTTGATGCTCTTTTAACCATATTTAGCCAAGAGTCTGATTCGTAATTCACAGGGTCATTGGAATTAATGCCTACAAAACCAATACTGTTTTCTTTAGCTTTCAAAGCCATTTTTTCTATCCTAGATTCTGATCCTACAACATACGGACAGTGGTTGCAAGTGAATGCAATAATTAGACCGTTATTACCCATCGTTGTAGAAAGAGAGAGGTTCCCACCACCTAAATCGGAGTTAGCGTTTGGCAATTCAAATAATGGTGCTTTTTGGCCTGGCTCAATCCCATTGGATGTTGACATATCAGACGCTAGCGATAGGCGGTGTTCAATCCTTTGGAGAAATCCTCAGCTTAAGGGTTTCTTGCCTATCAGATGATTCCTGTAATCTCCTTCGCGCTAGGCGATGTTCAGGATCTATATCGAGGACTTTTCTCCAGGCAATTACTGCTATAGTCGGGTCTTCTCCTTCGTGTGAAATGGCTGCAATTCTTAGTCTTGCATCGAGGTGTTTAGGGTCCTGTTTAGCCGCTGCTTCAAAATCAGACTTTGCTTCACCGATTCTGCCGAAATCAAGGTATAGGAGCCCTCTTTGATACCAAGCATCGGAATGTGTTGGGTCAAATCTTATTGCATCATTCAATGGCTTCTCGGCTTGTTCAGATTTACCCATGGCAATCATACAAGCCCCTAAATGCACTAGACCCATTATATGCTCAGGATCTCTAGAAAGAAGCCTTCTTAACTCAAGTTCAGCTTCTTTCCAGTCACCAAGATTCATCAGAATTTCTGAACGTCTCTGTTTAGCTAAATTCAATTCAGGAGCTTGTTCAACAAGGAAATTAGCATCATCAAGAGCGGTTGCTAAGTCATTGGCTAGTAATGATGCTGAGCATCTATTCAATCTTGCACGAATATGATTTTCTTGAATTAAAAGAACTTTAGTGAAGAATGATTGGGCTTCAATGAATCGCCCTTGCCTAGCTGCTATCATCCCTCTAATGAAAGGTATTGAAGGATGATTTTGAACATTAGTAGATGCCTCTGAAACCAAAGCATTAGCATGATCTAATTTACCCATCTCTAAACATAGATGTGCTTCTTCTAAAGAAATTGAAGGATGGTCCGGGATTAATCTTCTCGCTCTCACTAAGGCAACTTCAGCTTCTTTGGGTGAACCTTGGTACCTGAGTGCTCGGGAACGGCCCAACCAAGCAAGTCCCGATTCCCTATCCTTCTCTATTGCTAAATCAAAAGATATTGTCGCATCGAGTAATATGATATGGTCATGATTTCCAGTTTTATCCCTATATTCATCAGCTGCCAGCAGGTGTAATCTTCCTTCCATTACATGTAATGAAGCACTTTCCCAAGATTCAGGGGGAGCTTCTTGTAATACTTTAGCAGACCATTCAATTGCTCCTGCACGAAATAAAACTAAACTCAAACGACCTCTTGCTTCAGCGTCAGAAGGATTTTTTTCTAACCACTCTTCTAACACAGCCCTCGCTGAATCTAGTTTATCTTGGTTTTCAAGTATTTCACTTTCTAACAGTACAGTATATTCTCCCAAAGCAGACGCTCTTCGTGCAGATTGAAGTGCTTCCTTGGATCGGTCTTCACCAGCCGCTAATAATTTTGCTTTCAATAACCAAGCACCAGAATTTGTTGCATCAAGATACAATGCTTTTTCTATTGATTCTAGAGCAACTCCAACTTCTCCTAAAAGGAATAATTTGTTTGACTTGGCGACCCAACCCTCTGTAGTCGATGGATCTTTGAGGTGAGGGTTGATTTCATTTTGTACATTATTTGCGCGATTGACAATATTGGTTGAGTTTGTTTGATCGATTGATATCTCAAAATCTACACCTAATGCCTCTAATCTTCTGATATTACGACTCAGTCTAATATCTTCGCTTCCAGATAGTAAAATCGCCTGTTCTTTCAGAACCTCTATATCGTCGGGATTTATTGCTAAAAGGCGCTCTAGAGTCCTATCAAGCGTATCTAAATCACCTTCATCCCTCTGAATAGAAGCTAATGAATACAATACAGAAGAGCCTTCTGGTGAAAGAATATGTGCTCTCCGATAGAAATCTGAAGCTCTAGTTGATTTACCCGCTTCATGAAATAATTCACCAAGACATCTTTGTTCATCCGCATTTAACTCTAAATCTTCTGATTTCATTTCCGCTTCTGTAAGAATCGCATCTAATCGGATTACAAGGGGTATCACCCCAGGAAGTATATTGTCTCTACCTTTATTTTCTGAATCACTTTGATAGTTAGAAAGAATTGATCGAGCCGCGTGCGTAGCTATAGCACATGATTCACTTGAGCTAATAGTAACGTCCTGTTCAAACAATAATGATTCTGCTGACTCTAATGACTTGTGAACTGACAGCAACTCATGAACTTCAGGTGTTTCACCAAGTATTGTATCCACTCCTCTAGAAAGTAAATCTAAACGATTAGATGTACTTGTAAGATTACCCTGTAAATTGCCTAATCTAATCTGCATTTGCTCTCTTTGTTTAAGCACTGATTGATGCCTTAGCCATAAAGTCAGTAAAGCAATCCCAAATAGCCCATATAACGCAAGAATTGTTAGCGTCGACTGTTCCATCCTACTGGAGCGGGAATGAGAGACTTTTGATGGCTTCTGCTGTTGACGTGGTTTATGACGCAATTTCTTACGGAAAAAAATCTCACCGGAAGCTACCTAAATCGTTGGTTTTTTCAAAGATTTGAAGATGAGTATGCTTGTACACCGGATTTTCTAGTCACAGTTCCGACTGATGTGCCCATTACATTCTCAATTCCCGCACCAGATGCTAAAGTGAAGATTCGATCAGTTATCTTTCCTGAAAATACTAGGCCTATTGCTCCTTCTGATTCTGCTAATTTAGTCTCTAGTGAACTAGCACCAATTGGCTCACTTCCTGAGCCATCAGCATTAACAATTACTGCTTGGTTTCTCTTTAAACCTTCTAATAATTCCGACCAAATTTTAACTTCTTCTGGAGCCTCTAAAACTTCTTGACCTCGCCCAACTGCTGCATCATCTTCTTTAGCTAATTCTGCTTGAAGACGGGAAACAATTTTGTTAGCAGTTTCTTTCTGACTCAAACATTTTGTAATTACTTTTCCTTCAAGATGTTCGACTTCTCTGCTCGTTGGAGCTAGAGCTACATGAGTCAAAGATTTGCCTAATTTTCCACTAAGTTCCATCAATAAAAGGCGTCCTCCTCGATCACCATCTACGAATGCTATAACTGTAGTTTTGGATTTTGCCAAAGCAACTAGTTCATCTTGTATCCCTGAACCCATTGTTGCTATTGCGTTTTTAATTCCAAATTTCAATAAATTTCGAACATCATTTCTACCTTCTACAATTATTATTGCATCACTCTCTGAAACACTTGGTCCAGCAGTCATACCAGAAATATCTTTCTCAGTATCTAAAGTTAAGACTGCTCTTACCTCATCTAGTATATTCTTAGATTCATCTTGGCCTGAATTGACCATATTCAAAAGTAGAGTTTTAGCACGACCAATGACGTTATCCCTCTTTGCAGAACGGATATTTTCAATCCCTGTGACTTTAATCACTGCTTTGCAAGGACCTATTCTATCAATTGTTTCAAGAGCTGCACCGATAACTGCGGTACTAACTTGATCAATTGAAGAGGATAGTGAGATTTCACCTTGTACCTTTCCTTTATTCTGATTAAGCGTAACATCGACATGCCCTATTCGGCCTGTGCGTTGTAATTTTCTTAGTTGTAACTGGTCGCCAAGAAGTCCTTCGGTTTGGCCAAAAATGGCTCCTACGACGTCTTTTCGGGCGACTGTGCCGTCACAACGTATTGTTGCGTGTATGATATATTTTCCTTCTGTTGTTGACATATTAATTCCTTTCCGGTTTTCAGCCCAACTAGGGGGCTTCACTCCCTTTTGCCTTCATGGCTTTTGGGTTGGATGGGCGCAAAACGCCCGCGAGTGTGGCTGGTTACCAACCCATACGGGTAGTTGTGCCCTTCATGAAACCTCCTATCGTCTCAAAATCGTATAAGTTGTATTTCGACTACGCCAGAGCTTTGTTATTTCTATCTTCTAAAGTAAAGGGGAAATAAGGATAGAGATTAAGTCATAGGGCTATGAACGGAGTACATGGTAGAGCCTTCATCCGATAGACGGGCGGTATTTCGAGGAGTTGTCAGCCTGGCACTACATGATGGAAACCTTACATTTGGTGAAAAAAGGTTAATCACAAAACTAGCAAGGGCTTTGAGACTGGATGATGATGAGCCAAAAATGATTTATGATTCAATTATTCAAGATGATATGTTAGAAAGCAGTATTTCACTAAGCATTAGTGACAAGCTCTCAGTGTATGAACAAGTATTGGAAACTTTCCTAATTCATACCAATAGAACTGATGATGATTTAAGGGTGATTGCTTACTTAAGGCGCGCTTTTGAAATTAGCGATTCTGAACATCGTGCGATTCTAAGAAGCCTAGATAGGCAATTGGAAGATATTGTACATCGTAATGTTAGAGAGAATATTAGGTATGAAATGAAAGAAACTATGGATAGGCTTTCGGAAATACTCGACAAAATTCGAATCCAAAAATGAGTTGGTTCTGATGGCTTCGGAGAAAAATCTCGATGATTTTTTAATTAAGCAAAATTCTCGTATACATTTATCCGATAGAAAACTGGCTAATTTAGTAAGAGAGGCCTATCCAATTGGCGTGCCGGCCTTAATCATGAAATCAAGTACCGACAGGATGATGGATTCATCTGGCTATTCATTTATTTTAGGCACGCCAGATGAACTTTTGAGGAATTTAGCATCGTGGCTAATAACGAATGCAGGAAATACTCATAAAATATTGCTAAAATTAATAGATAGATTGTGGAAAAGGCATGGTAGAGAAGATATTGCTTTGGCTGCTATACTCTTAGCTAATCTTGACCACAAAGGGATGGGGACTGATCCTTGGGATATTCTTGAAAAATCAATACATCCTGTTGAATCAGTAGACTCTTTATTGCTAAATATAGAAGAATTATTGCGGGCTAAACGCCTTCCCCCTACTGAAGAACAGATGCTTAATTGGGTATATGGAGGAAAAATAAAACAGCATATGTCTCTATTGACTGTTTATGCAGCAACACTTCATGGACATAGATTTTCTTCTGAATTAATAGATATTATTATAGCAATAGATATTCCAGAAGGAGATTCTATTCTAACTAGAATAAAGAGTAAAATATCGTCTCTTGAAGCGCAGACCTGATTGCTGAGAAGGCTTTCCGAAGGTCATGGTCGAACGTCTATTACCTTCTGACGACCCTATTGCAGAAGAAGTTCTGGAATGGACAATTAAGCGAGATTCAAAAGATATTAAACAACTAATGCGATGGATGGAAACATCCGAATTAAGAAGAGATAGACAAGTATTATTGAATCGTGCGATGGATTTAATGGATGAAATCCAATATGCACTTAATAGATTAGGCGAGTTAAGGTGAAGGTATGAAATCTTTACTTCTAGCAGGGGGAAGGTCTTCTCGAATGGGACGAGATAAAGCATTGATTGAGATTGATGGTTTACCTATGATAACAAGGGTAGTCAAGGCACTGGTCGGTGCGGGAAAAGAACCTATTAGAATAGCAGTATCAAGTCCTGAAAAGATGGAGGATTATGCCGCGGTTATAGATTCTAATTATGATATTGAATGGGTACTAGATTCTATACAACACGCGGGCCCTGTTGATGCTATTATTGAAAATTTAAAAGATCCATTATGTTTACAAGAAGAAAGTATTCAACTGGCAACTGTAGATGTGCCTTGGATAACTGCAGAGTTTTTCACCAGTCTGGAAGGTTCTATTTCAAAAAGTGATGAAGTCATTATCCCAACCGATGGTGATGTTTTACATCCTTTACTTTCTTTAGTTCGGCCAAAACTTTTGATTAACTCCTTGGAGAGTTGGGATGGGGGCCCTCTTCATGAGATGTTTCAAAAAATACCTCATTCATTTTTAATGGTGGAGTCTCGGCTGATAAATAATATAAATACACCAAATGAACTACATAAGTACGCCGGCGGGTATAAGTTAATACCTAAAGTAGATCACACTGAATGATATGATGGAAGGAAATACCTCAGGAAGGCCAGAAAGTATGATGTCGTTTATGGACGCTGTTAAATCAGGATTAAATAAATCCATTACTGTTAGTGGGCGTGCCTCACGCTCTGAATATTGGTGGTTCGTATTGTTCGGGCAAGTTTTCTTTTTCACAACTGCTATCTTAGCGGGTCTTACAAAAGTAGGAGTTCTTGCACTGTTTCCGATTTTACTTTTGCCCGCAGCAATTACCCTCATGGTTAGAAGACTTCATGACAACGGAAAGAGTGGTTGGATGGGGCTTCTGTTCTTGATCCCACTAGTCGGTTTCGTCCTGGTAATTCTATGGTTAATAGTAGATGGAGGTCAACCACAAGCTAACGATTATGGTGACGTTCCAACGAATATGTTAGAGTGAACCTAATAAAAGTAAATATTTTGGCAATTGAAAGATTGTTTACGAAGTAAAAACCGACAAACAAGTCAGAGAACCGTCTGCTTGCATTATTGGTGCCATGTCAACTGACATCAGTCTAAAGCCTTCATTTTGAAGAATGTTTTTTGTCTTAGGGAATCCAGCGGCGATGATTAGTCTGTCGTTTGAATATCCGATTGTATTGGATGCATAGCTTTCTTTGTTTGGAACCCAGAGTATCTCTTCAGCAAAATTAGAAAATTGATGTTCTGTGAGATGGCCTTCTGCAGCAATTATAGTTCCCTCTCTGGGAGATGAACATACTGTTGTTAGATGCAAGGTGGTATCTGGGACTGTAATAAATTCTGCATCATAACCATCTTTTTTCACATGAGAGGCGAGGAAGTCACCTCCCTCCTTGTTGGTGCGTGTTGAACGCCCGATCAAGTATCTATCATCAAAAAATATCACATCGCCACCATCTAAAGTTGCCCCTTTGGGCATTTTGATGATTTCTGAAAATTCACTCATATGTTCAAGAACTGCTTTTTGTTCACCTTCTCGAGATGGATGGCCCATGTTGGGAATTAGTGCCTTACCATCGATCATTATTGCTGTATCTTCTACAAAGCAACTATCTGGGAAATCTGTTAATTCAGGGAGCACTGTAACCTCAGTTCCATGTGCTCTAAGAGCTGTTACATATGCATTATGAGAACCGACTGCTTCTTCGTATATTGGCGTCTTAGTGCCAAAATAACTAGAGAGTGCGTCGCTGTAATTAGAAGAAATACTCCTAACAACAGCAGAATTTCGACTTCTGTCGTATGCACCAGGCATGCGCCTCCGTCCGACTATCCGTTGATAATGCTTCGGAATACGGAGATGAAGTGCCTGAATAAGGAATGAGATTTACCACAATACATCAATAATTGTGATTTAATATACCTCTTATTCATCAACTGCCTTAATGCACGAAGGTTATGGAAGACCTAGTTGAGGCCACTGATAATGAAGGAAGAAAAATAAGTCCAATACTTCCGTCTGACAAAAAAAATTACCTAATAGACATAGATGGAACTGTTGGAGAAGACATACCCAATGAAGAGCCTGAAAGAATGATTACTGCTGAAGCTTATCCAGATGCTATCGAAACTATAAATCGATGGTTTGTTGAAGGGCATCATATTTGTTTCTTTACCGCCCGTACAGAAGAGCACCGATTAGTTACTGAAACTTGGTTGCAGGAGAAAGGCTTCCAATACCACTCGCTCCTAATGGAAAAGCCACGTGGTGGAAACTATCACTGGATAGACAACCACGTTGTTAGAGCTACTCGCTATACCTCCAAATTTACAGATTTGGTTAAGCGCAACGTAGAGATTGAAGTATTCGATGATGAATAGCTTCAATCGTCTCTACGTGGTAATAGGAACGCTGCCCCTAACATACTGATAGTTGCAAGAAGGCCGCCAAATCCTGGCATATTTGGACCGTTTACCGCTGATTCTGAAACATAACTATCTGACCATGAATCATACAAATCAAATTCATAATTAGGATCCATGTCGGTTATCTCTAACGTATCTCCTGCAGAAATCATTCCATCCATATCTAAGTCACCGTAAACATAACTTGAGTCACCTATTACACCAGTTAAAGAATTAAGACTTGCTTCTTCTTCAACCATGCATTCTGACCTTTCATCGGAATTGCATAATAAGAACTGGATCGCGAACTCACTCAAAGGTGCTTCGAACGTTTGGTTATCGGCTACTGTAAGAGATAGGTTTCTAGGTTCTTCATCCGAATCGCCTTCATCATTGTCATCAAATTCATCGGAACCATCGGAACAATCTTCTTCGCCATCATTAACCCAATCTTCTGGTATCTCTTCACCAGAATCACAAAGGAACATATCTGATTCATTATCATTATCATCATCGTCATCGTCGTCGATTTCATTCCACCATTCAGTGAATTCGTACAT
>JAJPRD010000022.1 GCA_023700255.1 Candidatus Thalassarchaeaceae archaeon
ACAAGTATTCAAAACCACCCCCCTAGCCCATCTACAATATGGAGAAGTCAATGTCGCGTAATCCAAATATGTTACGTACACTTATTGGACTAGGCCTAGTGCTGATTTTAATACTGGGGTATGCAGTTCATTCCAACACAGTAGATTCCGAATATTACCTTTATGAAACATCTAATTCAGAAGAAAATTTGGAATATATTCAGTTAGAAGAAAATATGTCTGAGTGGTACGTTGTAACAAACTCAGCAATCACGTGGATTAACACAACAGTAGACGGAGCACCGCAAGGAAGTACGCTCATATTAGACGCTTCAGGCGTTAACTGGTACCACACACCATCATTAGGACAAGAAGATAAAGATTTCAATTGTAAAGAATTTGCACCCGATTATGTTGGCCTCATTGAAACTTGCAGAATAGGTGCATACCATGAGATTAATTTGGATGAACAGAATGACATGAAAGGACTTGTATCACTAGATTTACCAATTGGTGGACTTGGTTCCATACAAGCAGATAATTTAGACGATGCTAATGAAAGTGCTAATGAAATAGTCAATAGAGAAAAAAATACAATAACTTGGAAAATAACTATTATAGATTCTGATGGGAATATTACTTCATCACAAGGAATAGAGATAACAAGTACAATCACAACGCATGAACTAGTTTCAGTAGAAGAATTCAAACTAGATCCTATTCAAGAATCGATTTACAGTTTCGCGACACTTATTGGTTGCTTTACTCTTTTACTAATATTGCCGATGATTGCTTACTTTTCTGCAGTATACAAAGAAAAAAGAGACGAAGAAGCAAGGGTAGGTACCCCTGAGTGGAAAGAACCTCAGGATGAATGAACTTTTTTTTCAACTAAAACTGCTAAATTCAAGTTAATGAAATTAGTTAGCGATGCTTCCAATCTTTCCGAAACTGGAGCTATTCTCTCATGAAAAGTATTATCCATGATATCACATATTTCATCAAATGTTCTAGTGCCATCCATAAGTTCCCAAAATAATGAGTTCATATCATCTAACGGTCTTTCCAATGTTTTTGGTCCACGGAATAATTTTACTATTATTTTTTCAAAGAAACTGAATTTTTTATCAATGACTATAACTATTTTTTTCCCAGTAATACCTGAAATTTCAGGATGTTTACCAACTGGATTCTTCGTATACCATTCAACAGGTAATCGTATTGGGTAACTTTGACCATTCATCATAAGTTCACCCAATATAATAACGAAATTACGGATGCAGACCCTAATAACGCAAAAAACAAGGTATGAGGCTTGGATTTGATGATATTTTTAGACCACCATGTAGCAACACCAGAAACTGAGATTAATAATAATAATAATTCAGAACCTGGGGGTAGTATTTCCAAAATTATCACTCTGAAAGTCTGAGTTTACTAGTGTGTTTAACTAAGCTATTGACGAATTTATCGATTCGAACTTTCAAATCATCATCTAATATATTACCCTCATCATCAAAAGCATTTTTGATTTTAGCAACCACTAACTGTTCAGGAATAGTAATACCATGTATCCACCTTGCTACAACTCTCATATGGTTTAGAGTGGTAGTATTAGATTGACCACCTAATGTACTAATTAATCCAAAAATCTTACCAGTAGTTTGATCAAAAGATAACCAGTCTAAGGAATTTTTCATAACACCACTCATTGTACCGTGATATTCGGGGCTAGAAAGAACAAAAGCATCTACTGATTCAGCCATTTCTTTGTACATCTTCACATTCGGATGACTCCAACATCCATCTTCCCCTACAAATGGCAGTGGGTTTTGAGAATTATTCCAGACGACCCATTCAATACCTTTCTCTTCTAGTAGCTTAGAAACTATCTCTAACATCCTTCCATTAGCAGAATCTAAACCGTAAGTTCCGCAGATTCCCATCACTCTAAGTTGGCGTACCATATATCCCGGAATAAGTATATGTCTTCAATCCATGGCTTAAACAGAGACATATACAGCCAATGCTTAACTCGATGAAGTACATGCGAGTTATATGTCTGATTTTGACTTAAGGCAGTTACTTCAAGATGCGGAAGTATCTGCTAATAGAGGAAACTACCTTAAATCGACTGATTTGTACTTACAGGCAACAAAATTCGATCATAATTGTACAACAGCATGGTATGGCTTAGGCGTTACTAATGCTAAGTTAGGTAATTTAGAAGAATCAATAAATTCTTTTGAACAAGCACATAGAATTAACCCTGACTATGGACCTACAAATGCCAACTTAGCCTTAATATTAGAACATATAGACCCTGAGAGAGCATCTAATTTCGCTAAAATGGCAATTGAGACTAGTAGCGAAAGTTCGGAATTAGTAAGGATTAGTAGGTTGAGTAAAGTGAAAAAAATTCAATTATTTGAGGAATCACACGTCTATAAAGAAGAGGTTGAAATAATTAAATTACCATCTAAACAGGTGAATGTAGAATTGAAACAAGTTTCTGAATCTCAACAACAAAATATACAGGAAGAAGAATTACAACCTGAAGATGTTGAACTGAAGAGTAAAGGAATAAATGATTTTGTCAATAGTAAAACTGCTAGGAAATCTCGAGCTATGAAAATGACTGGGAAAGGCGATCATGCATCGGCGGTCAATGAATGGAAAGAATTATTGAAAAAAGATAGTTCTGATATTGATTCATGGAAAGGATTGGCAGATGCTCTTTCTCAAGCAGGTTATATTGAGAGAGCTAACCAGTGTATGCAGAGAGTCAAAGAACTCACTAAAATCAAGGATAATAATAATGTGCAATTAGATGAAGAGGAAGAATTAGAAAATCTAATTGCTGCTGCTAAAGAAGTTAAAGAGAAAATCATCATTGATGATGAAAAAATCAAATCAAATGTTAATGTTAATGTCTCAATAGAATGGTATAACAAAGGAATTGTTTTACTAACTGAAAATAACGCTAATGAAGCATTAAATTGCTTCGATAAAGCACTTTCTGACGCTCCTAGTGAAGAAATTGAACTTAGAGTCAGAACACATAATGGAAAAGGACACGCACTATACCAGTTAGAAAAATATCCTGAAAGCATTCAAGAGTATCATGCTGCAGTAGTATTAGATCCAAGTTCAGTAACTGGACGTACACTATACAACATGGGCTCATCATATGCTGCTATAGAATTTTATGATGATGCTGTGAAATGCTTTGAACAAGCAAAAAATAGAGGACTTGGGGATGAGGATTTAAAATTATGTAAAGCACAAATCAATAGGTGTAAATTGATAATTAAGGAACAAAAGAAACTTAATTAATAGATTTTTTAATTCCAATCGGTACAGATTTACTAGTAGGCGTATTGCTTCTATCTGCAACGCTATCCAAAGGTATGAGAACATTAGACTCAGGGAAATAAGTGGCTACATTACCCTTAGGGATGTCATAAGGGACAACATACCAACTAGGGGAAATTACTGCCCCTGTATCCCGATTAGAACTAAGATCAACTAATTCTCCTTCTTTGAAGTTACTTTCCAACATGTCGTCTTCATTCATCAAAACAACTCTGCGCCCTTTCTTAATTCCCCTATACCTATCATCTAAACCATAAATAGTTGTATTATACTGATCATGAGACCGGATAGTCATCATCATAAATTCATCACTATTAGATACACAGGAAATATCATGACAGACGAAATTAGCCAGAGCATTCTTTGTTTTGAAAGTACGACTATCTCGTGGAGGATTAGGTAAGTAAAACCCAGATTTAGATTCTACTCGTCGGTTATAATTTTCAAATTCAGGAATCGTTTTTTCTATTAAATCGCGTACTAAATCATAATTGTCAGAGAGATTCTGCCAAGCGATTCCACTCCTTTCCAATCTTGTTTCTAATGCACCACCAATACCCGAAACTATTGAAGGTTCGGAAATTAAATAAGAACTAGCAGGTTGTGATTGACCTTTAGATGAATGAACGATTCCCATTGAGTTTTCAACTGTAACAAACTGTCTACCAATTGTAGATTCATCAATTTCAGTACGACCTAAACAAGGCAGTATCAAACCTGTTTTCCCAGTAATCAAATGTGACCTATTGGGTTTTGTAGAAATATGAACTGTTAAATCACAATTAGTAATTGCATTTGAAGTTCTATTAGTATCAGACATTGCAGAAACAAAGTTCCCCCCCATAGCCAAGAATACTTTTGCAGCACCTGATTCCATTGCTTTAACCGCTTCAACAGAATCATAACCGTGTTCAGTTGGAGAAACTATACCGGTTGATTTATCTAAATTTTGAATAAAATTTGGTGAAGGTTTATGATTGATTCCAACTGTTCTATCTCCTTGGACATTTGAATGCCCTCTGACTGGACAAACCCCTGCACCGGGTTTCCCAATATTCCCTCCTAATAGAAGAAAGTTCACTATTTCTTGGATTGTTGCAACTGAATTTTTATGTTGAGTAATACCCATTGCCCAACATACAATCGTAGATTTAGAATTAGATATTTTTTGAGATACTTCCCTGATTTCATTAGAACTAATTCCAGTTATCTCAGAAATATTTTCTATATCTGAATTCAACACTAATTCTTTATATTCTTCGAAACCATTGGTATATGTACTAATAAATTCCTTATCTATTTTCCCTGATTCTATTATAGTTTTAGAAAAGGCACGAAAAAGAGCCTGATCAGAGTTTATTTTGATTTTCAAATGTTTATCGGCTATAGATGAACCTCGCCCGAACATCTCTATGGGGTTTTGAGGATGCTTGAATCTCTTCATACCAGCCTCAATTAAAGGATTGATACTTATTATTGATGCGCCTTTTTTACGAGCATCTCTCAGAGCAGTCAACATTCGAGGGTGATTAGTCCCGGGGTTTTGCCCTACGACAATGATTAGCTCAGCGGAATTAAAATCATCAAGTGTCACAGTACCTTTTCCAATCCCTATAGATTCATTAAGAGCAACCCCCGATGATTCATGACACATATTTGAGCAATCTGGTAAATTGTTTGTTCCAAATCTTCGGGCTAATAGTTGCCAAAGAAATGCTGCTTCATTACTAGTTCTTCCTGAGGTATAGAATATTGCTTCATTAGGATCAGCTAATGATACTAAATTGTCAGCAATTAGATCAAATGAATCATTCCATGTAATCGGTACATAGTATTCAGTACCAGGTAGCAATATCATTGGTTGGGTTATTCGACCTTGGGAATTTAGCCAATGATCTGATTGTTTCGATAATTCAGATATACTCCATTTAGACCAAAAATTAGCATCGGCTCTACTCCTAGTTCCTTCGTCGGCAACCGCTTTGGCACCATTTTCACAAAATTCAGCAAATGAACGATGGTTATCGGGATCAGGCCACGCACAACCAGGACAATCAAATCCATCAAAATCATTCACTTTTGCTAATTTTTTAATGGAACTGATTAGCCCCATGTTTCCTAAACCATATTTGGCAGTAGATAGAATTGCAGGAATGCCTGCTGCAGATTTCTTTGGCTTGCTTAATCTTGGTGGCTCAGGTTCCAAGGGAGTCAAGGGAGTCGCTTTTTCATCCATAATTACACTTAAACCTAATCAGTTAATGACTAATCCTACCCCTACCAGAATATACAGTCATATTATTATTTTTAGCAAACCCAACTAATGTCAGCCCATGTTCAAGGGCTATATCAATTGCCAAACTACTTGGTGCACCTATAGCAACAAGAACAGGAATTCCAGCTCTACGTGCTTTATGCACTAATTCGAAAGATAACCTTCCTGAGAAAAGTATGAAGCTTTTAGAAAATATTTCAGGAGATTTACTCAATATTGAGCCTACCAATTTATCCATTGCGTTATGCCTACCTATATCTTCTGCAATAAATAATAATTTACCATTTACATCAAATAAACCACTAGCGTGAGCCCCTCCTGTTTTTTGAAATATAGATTGCTTTTTCCTTAATTCTTCAATGCTATCATTGATCACAGAAGATTTAATTAAAACATCTTCAGACAATTCAGGACCATGTATATGTAAAAGATTAGAAATAGAGTCTTTACCACATACACCACATGAAGATGTAGAAGATATCCTTCTTTGAAACTCAGACATATTTTTTTCATCTAGGCTAGGAATTATCACTAAAATCTCGTCATTCAATACCTGAATTTCACTTATTTGGTTGAAATTATCAATTATCCCTTCAGAAAATAATAAACCGATGACGAGTTCTTTATCCATTCCTGGTGTTCTCATTGTCATACCGAGAGGGAAGACGAATCCTGAACCATCAGAAATAGAAATTGACAAAGCGGACTCATGACATACTATGTCCATACCTTTGGTTATCCCTTCAGATGTTAACCAATGAGCAGGTACATCTCTTAGGCCTGCCATGACACTGGGAGATGTGCTTATCTTATCTTACCATAGGTTGCTATGCATAACTACACGATTGTTCATATAGCCCCTACTTAGTCAAGAGTTCATGGGGATTTTAGGCGGAGGAGGTTTCTCGCTACCTGTAATAACACAAACAGAAGTTGTTGATGTTAAAATCACAGTAACTGAATCTGCGTTGAAACAAATGAAAAGCACCATAAAAAACGAAGAAGATACTCACTGTTTAGTCGTCAGTGCCCAATCTGGTGGCTGCTCAGGATATTTATATGACATGAAAATAATGGAAAAACCAGATTTAGAAAGTTTTCAGATTCTAGATTTTGAAGGAGTTAAAGTCTATATTCATAACAACGATAGTTCATTACTCAACGGAATTGAGTTAGATTTCAAAGATACATTGATGGGTGGAGGATTCAACATTACAAATCCTAATGCTTCAAGATCATGTGGTTGCGGACAATCATTTGGTTGAGGGATATAATTGCAACCTGAATCCTCAAATTGTAGCTATTTCGTCCAAGACTGTAGTGTAACAGTCATTGAAGGAAAGGATGCCATAACCCACTTAAATCGAATTATAACTTCTGATATAAGAGAGATTATTGACCTAGAATGCCATAAAAGCCTGATTTGTGATGCTAATGGAAAAATTATAGATGCGTTAGAAATTAGTAGTATCGCAGGACAACTTTTGGTGCAAGGAATCTCAGATAATTCAAAAATGACTAGAGATTTAATTGTCTCAGGAATTCACTGGAATGAAGATGTAAAAACAATGAACGGAGATGGTGCTTTATCTATAATTTCAGTTTTTACAAGAAAGTTAGATGACATTAAGAGTATCATTGGAGAAAATTCTTTGAATGAAAAATCAGGTATTTGGAATGAATATGATGATTTCTATACGCTAAAAATTGAATTAAAGAAAGACGTGCAAGTAAACATATTAATACAGAGTGAAAAAATTCAAGGTTTTATTGATATGATTGAGAAAAAGGGTGCTAAATCATCCAGCGCCAATTCTTGGAACAAACATCGAATCGAAAATGGCATATTATCCAATGAAGAATATGCGCATAACTTCCTACCATCAGAGCTAGGCTTGGAGGGAATTGTAAATCTAAAGAAAGGTTGTTACCCTGGTCAAGAAATTCATGCAAGATTGGAAAGTAGAGGGAAAATAACTAAGAAGATAATGAGATATAATGCTGATACTATATTAGAGCCCGGAATTTACAAATCTAATTCAGGAAAGAAAGTAATAGTTACATCTACATCAAAAAATAAAGGTTTGGTGATTTTAAGCGTAAAAGAGGGGAATGAAATTATAATTGGAGATAATGTTTCATTGACAATTGAACAATTATAAATCTTTAAAGTCCCCAGATTCAAAATCCTCTCCTTTTTTCACCCATTCATCTAGAGACATTAATGGAGATATTTTCAGATCACCTAAATGTTGAGTGAAAAGATAGAGAGTTGGGGAATGTTCTTCAACAACTTGTAATTGAAATTGAACCTTGACTGACTTCCCACGTTTACGGAAGAACGTTACTTCAATCATTAATCCAATAATAGTTGCAGTATACAATACTAACAATATAGCTAAAGCAAAAATAATAGGATCTGCGAATAAAGTATCCTCGCGAATTCCTTTGTATGAAAATGTCAATTGACGAACTAAAAAGAAAATTAGGCCGGCCCCCACCCATGGTGCCATCCATGTTTCAACAAGAGTATCCATAGGTATTACCCTCCTTTTGGGAAGATCTGCAAATGCCAGTGCACTAGCAGTTGCTGCGCGAATAACCGAAATGAATGAAACTAATATGATATACAACAACGAAGACAAAAGAATTGTATTTTGAATACTAAATCCAGCCAGCCAATGTAAATTCATAACCAAAAGATATGAAAAAAGACCCAAAAATACAGTAATAGGCATACGATGTATTGATGTCATAATCCTATCAGATGTTTTTATTCCAATATCTAATCTTGGTATTCCTATTATTTCCCAGCGATTTATATTTTTAACTGAACTAGTTATTTTCAATAAAAGTTTTTTCTCGATTAATATCCACTCAAAAATCTTTAAGGGAAACCAGGCTAAAAGACCAATGATTACTGAGAAAGGGAATAAAATAGGCCAAGCTATTAGTGCAGGGAATAAAATGAAATGTGTGACCCCTAGGGGATTCAATAAATCAGATTCAATACGTGCTTGTCTATCTGGATCAAGATATACTCTTCTTGCTTCGGCATCTAATTCAGAACGATAGCGACTTAATGGTATTCCTGAATCTAAAACTACTCTGACTTTTTCTCTATAATGTTCATGCTCTGGCTCCATTCCTGTCCACCATTTCCACGCAAAGGATAGCGGGATAGCAAGGAATAATGGCGAAATCAGTACCAAGACTGCTACGAACGTGGACTCAAGTCCTGCAGCCATAGCCGTCCCAAAACCAATCCTTGAATAAAGAAATGGGGAATAAATAATAAAAATTGGCAATTGAGTACTAAAATAACAAAAATGAATGAGTTATATTCATTTCAATACAAGAATTTGTAAACAGTCATTAATATGCTAAACTATATTCTGGTGTATTATGAGTAGAGTTTGCAATATAGATGCCAAAGGACGAGTTGTTCGTTTAATGACAGGAGTTATGGCAGTAACTGGTGGGTTAGTTATGGCTTTGTTAATAACTCAAAACGTGTTGTCCGCAGAGGTTTATTGGATTCCAGCAATAGGAAGTATTGCTGGAGGCATGTTTGCTATTTGGGAAGCAAGAGCCGGTTGGTGTGTTGTACGAGCAATGGGTATTAGAACACCAATATAACATCCATATTGCTACTATTAAGTTAAGAAGTCGTACCTTTACCAAGAAATAGATTTACTATGAGTGATACGAATGGTAATTTATTCTCAGATATATTTGCAGCAATATTTGGTGCTATATTTGACCGATTAGATAAAAAGAACTGGTGGATTAACTGGGTTAAACCAATTTTGTATTATGGTTCAATTATTATTCCATTCGCTTATTTATTAGGTTGGCAGCAAGGATATTTTAACTAACTTACATTGTAAATAAGAAATAATAAGAAATAATTAATGCGGGAATTGCACTGTATAATGTAGCAATTATAGCCATTTTTGGTGTTAAAGCGATAGCAGGGAACAAAGCATCACCATCATTTGATATAGCATTTCCAATTAATGCAGCAAAGGGAATTATTCCATTAAGATACAAGGTTGTAACTAAAATTTGAGGTCCACAGCCAGGAATAAATCCAATTAATATAGCTAATAATGGAATAAATATCAATGCTGAATCCGTCAATACAGCTAAATCAAGACCCAAAAATGAATTAGCATATTCATACGCTAAATAAGCAGAAATAACCCATGCAGTGACAAAAGATGATTCTTCAGTTGAACGTGTAAATGGATGATCACTACCAACTGTTACCGCATTAACAGGTGATGAGGCCCAAATAATAACTGAAAGAATCGCCCCCGTTAGACCAATCAGTAGCACAGGATCTCCTAACGCATAGATATCTATTTGCATGAGTTGCATTGTACCGATTACTAGACCTGGAATCGCAATTAACATGTAGATTTTATCTCTAATCCGAAGCTTACCAATTTCTTTTAATTCGAGATTCTGTACCTCAGTATTGTAAAGTTCCCCCCGATGGAATCTATCTACTAACCAACCACAAACAACTGCTGCAAAGAAAGAAATAAGTATTACCTTGACATAAGTGGCAGGCGCTTTAGCTAATAGAAGGAAAGCTGCATCACCCATAGTGCTAATCAATGCTGCAACCATAGCTCCTAATGTGATATTGCCTCGAGCAAATGCAGTGATTGCAACTACTGCACCACCGCAACCAGGGAGTGCACCCAATAAGCTCGCAGTAGGTACTTGCCAAACTCCACCTCTTTCCATTAGAGCACCAACATCAATTTTAAGAAAATGCTCTAAACCAAAGAAAAATAATAATGTTGCTGCTACAAAAACTGTGACCTGAGTATATGCATCAAATATAGAAAGACGAGTGATTTCACCTAACTCACCGGGATATATAATTGCGATAATTAAAAGTCCTACAGCAATAACTCTGCGATATCTTTTAGTTAACAAATCAACTAATTCATTAGAACTACCATCAGCACCAGATGGTTTATTAGAATTGGGAATATTAAACAAATTATCAGTCCTCAAAAGATATTTTTACTAGACTAGCTATAGAGGAAGATATTCTTATTTTCCTATTATTAATACTAACATTGATTCCACCATCGAAATCATCTCTTGAGAGGATTTTTAGTTGAATACCAGGATGAATGCCATTTTTCTCCAACCATGAAAGAACATTGGAATCATCATCTGGAACCTGCATTACAGTCAAAGACATATTCAAAGGTGAGTCCGAAAGAGGTAAGTCTGTCTCATTGTATAATTCACCATTAGGCCCTGGAATTGGATGCCCATGTGGATCACGTTTAGGATTACCAAGATAATCTGCTATCGCATTCTCAAGATTCTTAGAAAGTGCATGTTCAAGTTTCTCAGCTTCATCATGTAATTGCTCACGACCGAGTCCCAACGTCTGAGACAAAAACGTCTCTAATAATCGATGTCTTCGTACTACCGATAGAGCCTCTAATTCTCCTTTTTTAGTTAAAGATGCACCTCTGTAAGGTATATGGTCTACTAATCCTCTTTCAGTCAGTCTTTGTATCATTTTCGTTGCTGATGCGGGAGTAACATCTAGGTTATCAGCAAGTTCCTGTGTACCTACATTTTTAGGACCAAGTTTCCAAAGAGACTTCAGATAGTCCTCGATTGCGACTGAGTACACATGCTTGGTTTAGCCATGGCTAATATAAAGTTTAGCCAAGGCTAAATTCAAATTAAAAATTATCTAATGACAATCCTAATTACCCTTACTCAAATTAGCATTACTTTCTTTGAATCGTATTAGATTTTCTTTTCGACTTTCTTTTCTGTTCACTATTGGATTAGGATAGTCTTGACCTATTATACAGTTTGAACTTCTTTGTATTTCTAAGGAAGCCCGATGAGGTTCAAAGATATACTTTGAAGGAAAAGAAATTAATTCAGGCACCCAATAACGTATGAAATCTGCATCTACAGTTTCAGCATTAAGGCTGGATTTAGAATCAGGACATGGATTATAAACGCGATAATAGGGCATGGAAAAAGGAGCCACTCCAGCTAGCCAAAGCCAATTACCATTATTTAGTGCCCAATCAGAATCAATTAACTTTCTATCAAAAATATCTCTACCTATTTTCCAATTCTGCCAAAGTTGTCCCCTAGTTAAGAAACAAGAAACTGCATGTCTGCCTAGGTGGTGCATCCATCCCGTAGATTCGAGTTGTCGCATCATTGCATCGATGTAAGGGAAGCCAGTCATCCCTAATTCCCATGCTGTGACCTTAGGTTCATCATATTCACCCCATTCTATAGGCTTACAGTTTGTATTAGCATTATCATCATCCCAGTTTTCGACAGATCTTGAAAGAAGATAGAACATTTCTCTGAACATAAGTTGCCCAAGTAGTGACTCTGGTGGCTTTGTATGGCTGGAATTGAAATTAGCCTTTCGACATTCATTCCATAACAGCCTAACGGAAAGACATCCGTTGCTAATATATGGTGAAAGACCTGTAGTACTAGGCTCTAAAGGATTACCTTGCTCATTTGTAGAAACTGAGTGTGGCTTACTAAAATCATTAACAAAATTATGCGAATCAGAAACCTTCCTCTTCAGTCTAACCAGAGCTTCATTTTCGCCACCTAAGAAATAATGCGTACCTGTTTCTAAATTCGAATCTATTTTCATTGCTTCTTGCTGTAAATCAGTAAAAGGAATATAATATTTCGACAAAATATCGTTGTTTGCTAAAGATTGCATCACATTAATATTAGGTTTAATCTGCTTTGGAGGAGCAAGTGATTCTCCAACAAGGTATCCATCTGGGTCTGTCTCAAGATTATTTGCGAATATCTTATCAATGTCCTTCAATGATTTTGGATTAATAAAATCCTCAGATCGTATCACTTTTTCAATGTCCAGGATAGTGCTAACTGCGGGGAATACCTTTGTTTGAATACTTGAATCAGATAAGAGAAGTTGTATTTCATCCATACTCTTGAGACCCTCGGGTTCTGAGCAAAAATCACATAATAACCATGTTATTTCTGTATCCAACATTTCGAATATTGATTTAAAAATCTCTACAGCATTACCAGAAAAAATAAGAATTCCAGATTGCAATTTTTCTTCTAAATTCCGATTTAAGCCTAATATCGACTCATAAAGGAACTTTTTCCTGTTAACTGTCGGACTATGGTTACTTTGATTGACCCATTTATCATCTAATATGTAGATTGGAATAATTGTATCGATTCCATCACAATCGGACGCCCAACTCAGTACAGGGTTATCATGCAGCCTCAGTATATTCCGAAACCAAACAATAGCCGTACTCATGTATTAAATCCATTTCCACATGGCTTTTAATATTCTGTATTAAAATTAATGGCCATGTTCAATCAAACCAGAAATATCCATAGCAAATAATATCAAAGTCAGTATTATTGCACCTAATAAGACATTAAGCATTGCTTTCTTACCTGTTTCCGGATTATGGATATCAGGAAGAGTATCTACTGTTGCGACATAAAGGAAGGTACCTGCAGAGAATAGCATAGTCAAACCGATAATATGAGTTTCTAAATCTTCAAGAGCATAGAATGCAAGTAGAATCATTACAGGAGTAGCTAGTGAAAATATCAATACGTCACGAATAGAATCATTACGATATTCTCTCTCATGCATAGAAAATACTCCAAGACTGAAAGCAGCAGGACCCTTATGTATCAATACTGCAAGAGCTACAGCAGCAGTCACAGTTACACTGCCAGATGCTGCTGCTGCCCCAATCGCAATACCATCAGTTGCCGCGTGAAGCGTTAGTCCGAATAGTAAAAGCCATCCCGATGAACTATGATGTATATGTCCATGATTATGCTCAAGGTCATGATCATGATGCTCTTCATGAACTGCATGCCCTATACCAGACCCTTCAAGGATAAGCATGAGCAAGAAACCACCAAGTATTGCTCCCCCTAATAGTAAGCCACTAGTATGTTCATCTTCTTCCTCATGAATTTCATCATGAGAATGGCTGGTGATTAATTCTTCAATTTCTTCCAATCCTACTGTGGCATTAATTTCACCATCTTCTACTTCTTCTACTACGTGAAGTACTGATTCCGAGAGTAATTCATCAGTAAGATCTTCATCACTATGAGTGGATTCCTCTTCAGAATGTGCATCATGACCTCCAGCTAATTCTTCGATTTCTTCTATCGCCTGAGATGCATTAATATCTCCATGATCGACTTCTAACATCACCAGAGCTATGGAACCGGCTAATCCATCTTCATCGCCATGAGAATCGTGTTCATCATTAGTAGCAAGTTCGAAACCTTCTGGAATCACAACTAACGCTGCAGATGCAAGGATTATCCCCGCTGCGATTCCTGTCATTATCTTTAATTTGTTTGCATCTTCCTTTATTTTTGATAAAACCGGTATTAAACCACAGATAAGAGCGATCATTAAAGTTAGTGCAACATACATTAGCGGGAGTTCTGCCATACCCTTCCGGTAATTAATAAGTATTTAAGAAATGTTATTAATTGTTACTAACAATTCAACAAATATTATTAATTCGATGACAATGCGAGTATCATGAGTCGAATACTCTCATTTAGTACTGACAAACAATTCGCCGAGCAATTAGAAGATCTAGTGAAGAAAAGCGGGTATAATAATCGTAGTATGTTTCTCAGAGACGCCAGTATTCATTTTTGTGATGCAATGACTAGGGGAGATATATATTCAATGGTTGATACAATTGAAGTTGAGGGGACAATGGTTATCTATTACCAGCATAGTGTTGAAAATAAACTTCTGGAATTAAGGCATTCTCATTCAATCGAAATTTCATCTTACAGCCATAATTGCTTAGTTTCGAGTCATACTTGCGTAGATACTATGCAAATTAAAGGAACAGCATTATTAATTCGTGAAGCGATACAAAAATTGCAAAATACAAATGATATAGATAGGGTTGAATTTATTGCAGCACCAGTAAGAGAAGAAGGTTGTTGCTAAAATTACTCACTTCACTCTTCCATATATTTTGCAATGATTTCTGAAAGTTTAATTGAACCGAAATTATGACTGTCCTCACTTGCATTAGGGTCAGGATTATCGCCAACAAGAAATGCACTACCCCCAGATATTGATAGTACTCTTTTTATAATCATAACATCACTTTTCAAAGGGTGTTTTGTTAGAATTATTTGCCCGATTTGGACTTCATCAGACTCGAGGCTGTGAAATCTTACGGTAGTGCCATCGCTAAGCGTAGGCCACATTGAGTCGCCTTTAATGACTACATTTAGGATGCGCGAATCCATGGGACTTCACGACCTTTAGCAGTCCAGAACATACTATGAATTGATTCTACAGCATCCATTAATTCCTGAGCATGCAGTAAAGAAACTTCTACCTTACAAGCAGAGCAAAGTTTCGCAGCCTGCCAAAAAGTATTATGAAGATCAGGTATAGATTCAAGATGTTGTGGCTTGAAGAAATCAGTCCAAAGAACTAATAATTCATCTTTACATTTCTGTGCTTCTTCTTCTTTGATTGCTGCATAACGTGACATCGTGTTCAGATATCCTACAAATTGCTCAGATTGAGTATCTGGGGTCTCTAATGCCATCATTTTCTTAGTCATTGATTGAACTGCTTCAGCAGCTACTCGAGCGCTTGCAGGATCATATACTCCGCACGGCCCATCACAATGTGCACTTGCTTCAATTGTTAATACCTCATCATTGTTCATTCCTGTATCAGTCATACTACCTTACCTCTGAGTCAGCGCATCGGGTGGCGCATTATGAATACTAAGGTCAATGAATTACATTCGCAATATTGATTGGGTAAGTCTTACTAGAAGAGTTATGGCAAGAGTCGCTGTCACTGATGGGATGGACAAAAAAGCTGTTAAAATCATAATTGATGCAGGTCATGAAGTAATTTTACAGCACTATTCAGCGGAAGAACTACTCAAGGGTGCATTATCGAGTTTTGATGCAGTGGTGATTAGAAGTGCAACAAAAATGACTGAGGAAGTCATCTTAGGCTCTAAAAAAAATAATGGTAAATTAACCTTTATTGGTAGAGCAGGTGTTGGGGTAGATAACATAAGTATTGATACTGCAACTAAAAACGGAATAACAGTTTGTAATACACCTAGAGCATCAACGAGAAGTGTCGTTGAGATGACTGTGGCACACCTGCTTTCATCATGTAGAAATATAGCTACTGCAGATCGAAAATTAAGGCAAGGAGTATGGGCAAAAAAAGAGTTATTAGGTTCTGAATTATCTGGTAAATCTCTAGGGCTAATAGGATACGGAAGAATCGCTCAAGGAGTAGGCGTTGCTGCAAGAGCATTGGGTATGGAGATACATGCTTATGACCCTTATGTCCCTGCTGAAATTGCTCAAAAACAAAATTGCAGATTGCACAAAGAGGTAGATAGTGTTTTCAAAATGTGCACACACATATCCATACATTGTAATCTGACCGATGAAACCTATCACTTAGTAAATACATCAAGGATTAATCTGATGCCAGGGGTCGGGACGGATGGAATTAATTGTGGAAATCATCTTATTAATTGCGCAAGAGGCGGAATTGTTGATGAAGAAGCGGCTTTAGAAGGACTGCAAAATGGACAATTATCTAGCGTCGCCTTGGATGTCTTTGAAGTAGAACCCGCAATAAATAACCCTTTATTTCTCGAAGAAAATTTCCATGGAACTCCACATATAGCTGCCGCTACAAAAGAAGCACAAGCAAGAATAGGTATAGAAATGGCGAGCCTAATTATCGAACACTTCGAAGGAAATAAACCTACAACTGCTTTGAATTAAATAATTCTATGCATCCTATTAAGTGACATAGAAATATAGGATAATTCATCCGGTATTGAGATATCTGGAATCTCCGTATTTAGAGAAATCCCCGAATCTTTCTTTAATTTCCATACATTAGAATTAAATTCAATTAATGGACTTGTTAATTCTAGTAATTCAGGTACACTAGGCATTAGTTCTGGGAACTCTCTTACATCAACTGAACTCTCGCTATACAAAGTTGTAGAAAGATAATGAGTGAAAAACGGACAAATCGGGCTTAATGTAGTCAAAATGTCTCTGACTATTCGATGTAAAGTCCAAGCAGCAGTCTCATCCCCATCATATAATCTGGATTTGACCATCTCTAACCAGTGACTAGGAAATACTCCGGTACTAAAATTCTTAATATTCTGAGCAGCATTGTATATGTCAATAGCTTCCCATGAATCCTTTACTTTCGACATTGTTTCACTAAATTCAGAAAGAATCCATTCATCTTCTGGTGCCAGATCAGAGGGTAGTGAATCTAAATCAGATGGAACTTCAAATTGACTAGCAAATCTTGCGACATTGAAAATCTTTGTTAAAACTCCGAAATATTTCGCTTCGATTTCTTCAGGATTAATGTGAAAATCATCCCCTACTTGGGCGTCACATGCTTTCCATAAACGGAAACATTCACTACCAATCTTATTAGCCTTCAAATTAATTTGTTTACCATCAGTACCTTTCACTTTCCAAGAACCTGTTCGACCACCAGAACCACATTCCAATACTGAATCTGCATCAATTCCATTACCCAGTGACTTAGACATCTTGCGTCCCCAAGGATCCATACCCAGACCATCAATCCAGACATTAGAAAAACCTGGTTTATCTAAAAGAAGAGTGCTTTTGAGAAGAGTATAATATAACCATGTTCTAACTATTTCTTTTCCTTGAGGGCGTAAAGCTGTAGGGAATGCGCGATCAAATAATTTTGAATCTTTACCATATCCCGAAACAAATAAATTAGAATTAGAGGAATCCATCCATGTATCAAATACTTTTTGTTCCCCAACTAAGGATCCTAGATCATCTACCATATCTCCATAATTTCCTAACATCTCTTTACTTTCTCGATCTAGAACTTCAGAACCGAGGGGTGGTAAATCTCTCCAAGGTTGTACATATTCACCAGAAGGAGGGACTACTACTTTAGTGCCATCTTCACTATACCAAATTGGAACTTCGGTATGATACCATCTTCTTCTAGAAATTGGCCAGTCGATAGATATATTTTGCATCCAATCATCAAGGAATTGCTTATTTCTTGGAGGTATGAAATTTATCTCAGATATTAATTCATTCATACGTTCTAATGTATGTGTTTGCCTGACATACCATTCTTTCAACAAGATTATTTCTACAGGATTATTACCTCTCTCACTAACAGGTATTTCTTGTTCATGATCTACTATCGACGATAAAACATTATTTTCTTCAAGAATTTCTATTGCTCTTTTTCTAGCATCTAGTACTTTGAGGCCTGATAATGGACCCGCTATTTCAGTCATTTCTCCTTTCAGATTTATTGCAACGAATGGATTAAGGCCGAATTCTCTGAACACAGCAACATCATTTTGATCGCCGAAAGAACATACCATTAATACCCCTGAACCGAAATCCATTTTAACAGAATGATGGGAAGAAATTACTACTTTGGTGCTTCTTCCATTAACCGGTAGAGGTAAGTTGATTTCTTTACCAATTAAATGCGTGTAGCGCTTATCATCAGGATGAACTAAAACAATGCCACAAGCACAGATTAATTCGGGTCTTGTTGTTGTAATTACTATTTCTTCACCGTCTTCAGTCATCCATGAAACATCACATAACTTCGTCTTACGTGAAATTCTTTGAACTTCGGCATCAGCAATTGTAGTCCCTTCCACAGGATCATAGATATTAGGTCGTAAATCTTCGACTATGTTTCCTTGTTTGAATAAATCTACAAATATCGATTGAGTTACAGAACGATATTCAGGAGAGTCAGTGAGATATTCAGTATCAAAAGAACATGACAAACCTACGCGGCATGCTGTTTCTCTCATTGCTTGAGTATATTCTTCGATGGTTTCCTTACAAATATCAATGAACTCACCTCTCTCAAAGGTTCGCATCTTCTTACCAGTTTTTTTCTCAACAGTGAATTCAATGTTAATCCCATTTCGATCAACGCCCCATGGGAAATATACTTCTTTACCCAAAAGTCTCTGACTACGTGCTATTACGTCGATCATACTGTACTGTGCTACTGCACCAATATGCCATGTTCCGCTAGGATATGGGGGTGGAGTATCAATTACGAAAATTTCTTTTTTACTTTCAGGATTGAAGGAATATCGCTTACTATAAGATTCACCATAATGTTCCTCTTGTATACGTTTTTCAAGGTCTATTGACCATCTTTTATCCGTGATTTTAGGTTTGCCCATAACAATCTCACCTATGCAGTATATGCTAACCCCGCAGTAACTTATTCTTGACCATTGCCGAGTTAGCGATATGAAAAAATATGATTCATTAGAGGTTTAGAGGCGTTGGGTTGAAGTCCCGTCTGTAACTAGGAGGAGTTGAGAGGATTCGACTATGGTTCGTGAAGACAATGATAAACAGAGTGGGAAATCATTTCAATCAGTACGTGATTATATCCCAAATATGAATTCAGATTCTGTTAAAGATGCTATAATCCATGCACCAAACACAGTCAGAAGATCTTTGTCTGGAGTATCTGGAACACAAGCTCTAGTTAAACTTCCAGTTTTAACAATAGTTTTGTGTTTATTAGTCACAGGTTTTTTCACAATGCACTCAGGTGCTATTGATTGTAGAGATGGTTTTAATAATTCGATATGTAAAGAAGAAT
>JAJPRD010000057.1 GCA_023700255.1 Candidatus Thalassarchaeaceae archaeon
CTACAAACACATAAATGGATGGGTGTAGAATGAAAAGAGCAGTTATGGCTTTAAGCGGTGGGATGGACTCTACAAGTCTCTTAATTAATTTATTAGCAAATGATTACAAAGTTGATTGTATATCATTCACATATGGTCAAAAACATGTAATTGAAGTTGAAAAGGCTATAGCTAATATAAGTCATCTAAATGGAAAGGGATTTGAAATTAATCACGAAATTGTAGATTTGTCATCAGCAATGTCAGTATTCCATTCTGCATTGACAAATAAAGAAATTGAGATTCCTGAAGGACACTATGAGGAATTACAAATGAAAGCCACTGTAGTACCCAATCGAAATGCCATATTTTCTTCAATTATCTATGGCTATGCGTTGTCAATAGTTTCCAGAGAAGGAATTGATGTTGAGATTGCTTTAGGAGTTCATAGTGGAGATCATGCAATCTATCCTGATTGTCGTCCAGAATTCTATGAAAGTCTAGAGGAGGCATTTAGAATTGGGAATTGGGATTCAGATAGAGTGAAATTTTGTCTCCCATACATAGATGACGATAAAACAAAAATATTACGTGATGCAGAAAAATCTTGCGGAATTCTCACCTTAGACTTCGACACCATTTTTTCCAATACAATCACATCATATGATCCAGATTCGGAAGGAAGAAGTTCTGGCAGAACTGGATCAGATATTGAAAGAATTTTAGCGTTTAGAGATATAGGTCGAATTGATCCAATAGATTACGTGGAACCATGGGGAATTGTCCTTAAAAATGCGATATCTATTGAACAAAAGAATAAAGATGAATATTACAAAGAAAATTTAACTGATTTGCAATATGATGTAACTAGGAAAAGTGCTACAGAGCGCCCCTTTACAGGAGAATTTTGGGATGAAAAGAGAGATGGAGAATATACCTGTATTTGCTGTGGACACACATTATTCACATCAGAAATGAAATTTGACTCGGGATGTGGATGGCCATCATTCCATAGCGAACATACTGAAGCTAACATAAATCAAATTCAAGACATAACTCATGGGATGATTCGCTTAGAAGTTCAATGTTCGAAATGCAATGCACATTTAGGACACATTTTTAATGATGGGCCTATTCAATTTGGAGGAGAAAGATACTGCATTAATTCAGCATCAATGAGTTTTGAGGAGAGAGAATAATGGTTACAATAATACGAAGATTTGTGGAAACTGATACTGGTCATAGAGTGCCTAATCATAAAAGTAAATGTCGGCATATGCACGGGCATAGATATCGTTGGGAAGTAGAAATAGAAGGCGATGTAGTTGTTGATGAGGGAGTCTCTGACGAAGGAATGTTAATGGATTTCTCAGATGTATCTCAAATTTTAGAGGAATATATTCACGACATAGTTGATCATGCATTTATTGTCTATGACCAAGACCTTGAGGCCTTAGAGGCCCTGTCAATTCTAGGAGACACTCATAGAACATTCGTAGTTTCTTTCATACCTACTGCAGAGAATTTAGCCAAATGGGCTTTTGAACAAGTAGAACCAAGAATTATATCGAAATATCAACAAAAATTACGGTTAGTTGCATTTCATGTCAGGGAAACTCCTAAATCATGGGCAACTTGGAGAAATGACAATTAATTATCATCATTATTGCTTGAAATAACTTCTTCCCATATTTCAGGATTCTTAGAGAAGTATTCAAATGCAAGATTAGTAGTTTGAATAACCCCTAACAATCGATGTACTTCATCATCTTTTGGTAAACCACGTAAAATTATTCTTTGTAGTGTTTCATCAATCCCTGTTCTTCTGAAATCTAAAGTAGGAATCAATTCAGATAATCTTGTTATTTCATTCGTTAAAACATTCTTTAATTCAGCAGAAAGAAGCTTCTCATTTCGGGAATCTTCGGAAGGTATCGTATTATTCCGATACCAGGAGTAACAAATTATGGAAACTGCATGACTCAAGTTCATTATTGGATAACCAGGCCATGTTGGAATAGTGACTAATAAATCACATAATTTTAATTCACTATTCAATAAACCTTTACCTTCCGGTCCAAATACAATTGATATTTTACCATCAATATCACTCAGTTGTTTAGGTAAATCTTCGGGCTCTAAAAAGTGACGGAAAGAAATTTTACTCCCCAACTCTCTTTTCCCAGATGTCCCAATTACTAGACTTGAATCAGAAACTGCTGATTTAATATTGTCATAGAATTTGGCATCATCTAATACTGATTGAGCGTGTTTTGCTCTATTCCTTACTTCATCAGACCAAACATTGTCTCTTCCAACAATCCTAAGATCTGTGAAACCGAAGTTTTTCAGCGAACGAGCTACAGCACCTATGTTACCATCGAATTGAGGTCTTACAAGGACTATCGATACTCTTTTCGAATAAAAAGGTGGGGGGACATCAAGCATTTCGCCCATCTGAATCAAATGTCCGACTACAAGGATTAGAATAATACTTCTCTAATCGACTCTTCGCTGTCTGTATCTAGTGATGTAACCAGCGATCCAATTTCTCATACGCTTGTTGGATACATCTGTATATTCTGTAACATAGTGTTTATTATTTTCAAAATCAGCATTAAACATATCTGGATAAAGTTCAACTAATCTTAAAGCTCTGATTTTAATGAATGATGGTCTAATGTTGCCCATGTTTATTCCTCCAATAATTTTACTTCTAAAGGAAATCCTTCTTCTCTAGTGACTTGTACACGGATTTTCCTTGGAGGTTTTTGCATCCCTCTAGCCCAGATGACATGATTGATTGCTTCATCAATCCATATCTCTTCTTCATCTGTTTTCTTCATATGCTGAGATACATGTTTCTTAATTTCAGCCATTGCACGATTAGCCCTTCTTGTCCTTGGAACGGACCAAGCAGCACGTAATGGTATTGTCATCTCTCTAACTTCTGCCATATTTCCTCACCTCTGTAATTTAGATCGGCGCCACATATGTCTTTTTGGATGACTTGTGACACTTCTATTAGTTCGAAGCATGACCCATACTGGGACACGACGATTCTGCTTGGTGACTTTATTGAGTCTGAGTTTCTTCGCTAGGGGTTTAACACGAGCCATTTAATCACCTTAATATTTTGAAAGACCTGGGTATTTCTCTTCTGCTGCACCTCTAACTGAGTGTGCCATCTTATCCAAAAGTGCGTGGCCTTCTGGAGTTAATACTTTACCAAAATTCACTGTATTTGCAGGATTCCATTTACTTGTAATAAGTCCTGCTTCTGTTAATTGTTGAAGAACAGTTCGTGCTACGTTTCTTGAGCCCGCTGCTGCACGTGTCGGTTTAACACCTCTATCTTTAGGACCGCCATATTCCTGCGCCATGTGGTTTGTACCAATTGGACCTTTCATTCCTACTTTACGCAATACTGCGGCAGATCGAATGAACCACCAGTCTTCTTGTGTAGGTGGACGCTCACGATGAATCCCTGTTTTCACGTATTCTGCCCACTCTGGAGGAGTAATTTGCTCAAATTCTTGAAGCTCTGTAGAAAGGCTACCAATCAATAAATCAGCAGGTACATCGTAATACGTGGTCATACTATCACCTTTGTGCGGACCGCCCGTCCTAGAGTCTGTATTTAACCGTGATGACAAGAGTCGATGGCAGATACTGAGAAGACATACTGTAACAGCATTCAACAAGTATTCAAAACCACCCCCCTAGCCCATCTACAATATGGAGAAGTCAATGTC
>JAJPRD010000058.1 GCA_023700255.1 Candidatus Thalassarchaeaceae archaeon
GCAATAATTTTACCATCTTGATTAGACAAAATACCGTCACAATGAGCTATATTCCTACCTCTACGCAGAACCTTTCCTTCTGCAACTAAAACGTCTCCAACATTTGCAGCATTAAGAAATGAAACATCTAACTGGGCTGTAGCGCACCACTCCTCTTTTTTGATTAAAGATACAAGTGCACCCCCTAAAGCGCTGTCAAGCATAGTTGAATGCAATCCCCCATGTGCCACACCTCCAGCGTTTAGATGATCTAATGACACAGTACAAGTTACAGAACAAGTACCATCGCCGAACTGTTTACCAGTCACTCCTAATGAATCGCAAACCCCTGATAATTTCATTGAAGGAACATACCCTTTTGAACCATAATTATTTTCTTTCATTTTTCAACCTCTCCTGTTTGAACTGCCCATAATCGAGAATAAATCCCATTATTCTTAATTAATTCATTGTGAGTACCTACTTCTGAGATATCCCCCGAATCTAATACGATTATACGATCTGCATGCCTTACTGTTGACAAACGGTGAGCAATTATCAAAGTAGTTCGATCTACCGAAATTTTTTCTATCGAACGTTGTAAAGCGGCTTCAGTTTCATTATCAACATTGCTGGTCGCCTCATCAAGGACAAGAATCGGAGCGTCTTTTAGCACCGCTCTAGCAATTGCCAGTCTTTGCCTTTGGCCACCTGACAACTTATGGCCATCTTCTCCAATATTAGTCTCCATCCCCTTGGGTAATTCAGAGATAAAATTAGTGGCTTCAGCAATCCCCGCTGCATATTCAATCTGTTCGAAATTTGCTTCTGGATTCCCATAAGAGATATTCTCTTTAACTGAACCCGGGAAAAGAGTCGTGTTCTGGGAAACAAGGGCAATTGAACTCCTAAGCGATTCAAGTTTCAAATCTCTGATATTAATTCCATCAATTGCTACATTACCAGATAAAGGATCGTGAAATCTCATTAAAAGACGTGTGAGTGTAGTTTTACCAGAACCTGTGGAACCTACTAAACCAACAGTAGAACCCGCTGGAATCTCAAAATTTATCTCATTAAGAACTGATTCACGGCCAGGATAAGTAAATGTAATATCATTGAAAGTAATCTCCCCTAGAACATTTGTTAGCTCTTCTTCTCCTTCAACTATACCAATTTCAGTATCAACTAAATCTAATACTCGAGTGGTTGATGCCATAGCCCTTTGGTACAAATCAAAAGTCTGTCCTAGCCTGGTTAATGGCCAAAGTAATCTTTGAGTGATGAAGACTATTATGGCGTAAGCACCGACTTCTAATTCACCATCTAATGCCATCCAACCACCTACTAACATATTCGCAGTAAAAGCAAATAATATAGCCATACGAATTAAAGGAACAAATGATGCAGATAATCGAATAGCATCTCTATTGGCATCTCTATAAGATCCTGATGCTATGTTAACTCTTTCAGATTCTCTACTCTCAGCCGTAAATGACTTGATTGTAGTAATCCCCTGAAGATTATTATTCAATAACGAATTTAACTCACTAACTTCTTCCCTAACTTTCTTGTATCTTACACCGATTCTTCTCTGGAATACAAATGAACCAATAACTATGATTGGAACCGGAATTACTGCTAATAAAGCAACTTCTGGGGCCAAAATAAACATTATTGTACCCACTACTGTAATTGTAGTTGCGAGTTGTAGGAGATCATTAGCACCCTGATCTAAAAATCTTTCAAGTTGATTGACATCATCATTTAATATTGACATTAATCCACCTGTCGACTGACCCGAAAACCATTGCATTTCCAAATTTTGAATATGATCATATGCATCCATTCGCAATTCATGTTGTGCTGTTTGGGCTAGATTGCGCCATAGTATCCCCCACCAATATTCAAACAAGGATTCAAGCACCCAAATAATTACAGTTACACCTACTAAAATTAAGAATTGATTATGAGGATCAGGATAACCATAATTGGATAAAAATGAATCTTCACGTTGGACTACAACATCGATTGCCATACCAATAAGTATAGGAGGCGCTAAATCCCAAAATTTATTTAAAATAGAGCAAATAGACGCTAAAATGACCGTTAATTGATGGTGTTTTAGATGTGATAATAGACGCCTTAGAGGATGGCGACCCTTCTCCATAACTATTCCTTAAATTGGAGGTGTTTGAATGTGACCCTGTAGAGGTGTGAATTACAGTAAATCATTAGTCCATTTATCTGCCCATATATCAAATGTAAAAATATTCATTTCAGAAGTAGAATTTGTCCTAATACTGTAGAAATCATTACTTGATACTAGCCCGTCGAGCCCTACATCCATCCAATAAAGTTGCCACCAAGTACCATCATCGACAGTTATATTCAGAATAACATCATTGAAATTCATAGATACTAATGATTCATTATCACTCAAAGTATCAAACCTAACATGAAACTCAAGTTCTGAAGGATTAACTTCAGAAGCACTACTTGGAATTACTCCAGACCATGTTTTGATACTATCTCGAATTATGAAATTATTGTCGGGGATAAACTGGAATGGAGTTCTGGGAAGGTTTTCCTTGAGATTTATGGATGCTGATTCACCAATATCCACAGATAGTGAAAAATCAGTTCCATCACCATCATAAATTTCTATGCCTAAAATCATTGGAGGAGCACCACCTAATTCAAGGATAATAGTATGAGTGCCATTAGTCCCAGTAGCTACTTGTTGAAGTGAGAGTAGATCACCTGTAATTTGCCAATCTAAATTATCAAAAGCAGTAGTGTCAAAAGCAAAAGGGGGCCATAAACCCTCTGGGTTTTCACTGGCAAGTCTAGCTATTTCATAAAACGGATCATTATACTCAGGAAGAGCATCTCGACCTTCATACCATACATTCCCAAGTCTCACATTTGTGATATCTGTACCTTCAATGACTTCAGTATCTACAGCTGCATTAGCAATATTATACCTTAAAGCGATAGAACTCAGATTCCGTACATCATCTTTACCTACACTCCAATCAACTGATACTCTCTCATTCTGAATTTCTATTACCGAAGAAGTCTCTATCCTAAGTATCTCATAATCGTCTGATAACTTTAGAACATTGAAAGAATCTGAAATTGCTAACATAGCATTAAGGGCATCAGATGAAAGTGGAAAACATTCATCATCTTCACAGGGGTTTAATGGCACTTCTAGGCAACCAGATAAGCTAGAACATAACAAAATAAAGCCTATCAGCACCACTCTCATTATTGATGCCGGGAGTTAATCAGTCAAGAGATTATTGAATATTTGATACAAATTTTCTCAATTACTAGAGCGTTGTTCCTATATGCGATGCCCAATGACGAGTAATCCAAGAAGGGGGTATTACAATGCCAAGCAACATTCTAGTAGTGTATAAGAAAAACTTCGAAGACGTCCATGATAAAGCATTAGATGTGGTTCGAAATACCTTAGAATCTTTGAGTCGAAACATGTCTATTCGCGTAGATTATTCGGCAAGAGAGAAGGTGAGTCGCGAGGATTTCATAGATAGGGATTTGGTAGTAGTATTGGGAGGAGATGGAACTCTGACATCGATTGCCCATTCAGTTGA
>JAJPRD010000008.1 GCA_023700255.1 Candidatus Thalassarchaeaceae archaeon
CTGCAGAGTTTCCTTCCGATGTCCTATATCTCATTCTTAATCGATTAGCTTGATAATCTGTACAATTAGAGCAAGATACAACCTCTTTGTAATCTCCAACACCAGGTAGCCATGCTTCAAGATCATATTTTTTTGAAGCGACAGTCCCCATGTCTCCCGTGCAGATATTTACAACTTTGTAATGTAAATCTAGGCTATCCCATAGCTCGATTGCATTTGATAGTAAATCTTCATGATGCAACCAAGAATCTTCAGGATTGCAAATTATCACTTGTTCTATTTTAGTAAATTGATGCACCCTCCAGATTCCTCTATCTGAAAGTCCGTGCGCACCAACTTCTCTACGGAAGCATTGCGAAATTCCTACAAGTTTTATTGGGAGTTCAGATGGTTCAATTATTTCATCCATTCTCATCGCAGTTAATGGATGTTCACTTGTTGCAATAAGATAGAATTTATCTGGCTCAATGCCATACATCACTGTCTCAAAGTCAGATAGATCAGTAACTCCTTCGTAAGCTTCTTTATTCATCATAAGTGGTGGCTGTACAAGAGTATAATCACGTTTCACAAGGAAATTAGTTGTATAACTCTGGAGGGCCATTTCTAGACGTGCTAAGTCGCCTAGCAAGAAATAAAAACGACTACCTGTTATTTTTGCTGCTCTGGCTAAATCAACCCATCCATTCATTTCAATAATGTCATTATGAGTTTTAGGTTCAAAATTTAATTCTTTCTTTTCGCCGTGTAAACTATGTAATGTATTCTTTTCATCATCTTCACCTATAGGTACACTTTCATGAAGGATATTAGGTACTCTCATTCTGATCGAATCTCTTTGTTTAAGATAATTATCTGATTCAGTCGTTAATTCTTCAATTTTAGCTCCAATACTTGAGACTTCAGCCATAATCCTCTTTACAGCCTCAGCATCTCCTGATTTTTTGGCATTAGCAATTCCTCTTGCAGCCTCATTTCTAGATTTACGTAATTGATTAGAATCATAACTCGCTTGTTTCCAAGCGTCATCCAGTCTGATAACCTCATCTAAATTATCATGAGGAATTTTTCTCTTGTCATGATCTGCTCGTAAAATATCAGAATTTTCACGAAACATCCTCATCTCTAGCATAACAATCATCCCTAGGGTTGGTCAATCTTCTTTCAATGAATCGGGCTTTTAGGGTTAGAAGAGAGGGATTTGTAGGATTACATCTATTGATCCATATACAAGAATTCCTGAAATCAAGTATCCTAGAATTGCTCCTCCATTAAGAAGAGGAAGTCCTGCCTGAGGTTTCCCCTTAGCAACTTGGGCCATTAATCCTAGGTAACCTATTAATCCTCCAAATAGTACCCCCATAGATACAAAAAGTGGATAAGTATTGATTGATCCAAATGCATAAGTAATTTCTTGTCCACTTTCAGGCAAAAATGATAACGCGGAAATAACTAGCATTCCAGGGAATATCACATCTCCTAGACCCATAAATAATGCGTCTCTTCCCCCTTTTGGAGGAATAGTCGAGTTTATTTGAGGATCATCCCAATCCTCTCTCGAAGGTATAATTACTTTTTCTTCCATGAAATCCCCTTTTTCTTCTAGAAATGTATAACCTTTTTCTTTAGGAGCTACAAGCAATATCGGTAATTTCAAATCTATCATCGTTTCAGCCAATTCTAACATATGTTTACTTCCATTGACTGCCCAATGATCGTATATTGCTGCGATAATCATAAAAATAACGATTGAAGTAGGAATGAAACTAATTCCTATTGCAACTATTACCCCGGCGCCTACTAATACTCCTACTAGATTAACAATATACCATTCAGGATATTTCCATAATGTAACCATTAGCATTAAGCTTATTATAGAAGCATAAATCATAGCATTAGCATAATTTCCTATTGTTAATTCCATGATTAATGCAGTATAGGGCCATACCACATAGTTCAATGAAAAGTATAATGCGAACATAATAAATCCTTTAATCAATTTTTCGAAATTTTTCCTAGCGAGCCAAATAATTACAAATGTAAAAATTCCAATCATTACTAACTCTAGTAATATATAGCGAGTTTGTGTTGCACCTTCTGCACCAAATGCTCTCGCTATATCTACATCGTAAATTGGTTGAATTGTAATACTTAGAATTATAGTCATTATGAACATTCCTGCCATACTTGTCATTGACTTCCATTGGTCGCGCATAGCCTCAATTGTATCGTTCACTTTCACTCCTCAACCCCCACGAAGTTCAAAGCCCATATCACTTTGACTAATACACGTGCGTAGTTGCATAAGCGGGTGATTGTTTTTTGGACATCAGAGAATGGTTCGAAGAAAGGAAGTTGGTCGGGGTAAAACTTGGTCTAGAAAATTGTGAATTAATGTTGAACCGGCTTGATGATCCACATCTTGATTTTCCCTCAATACATGTTGCCGGTACAAATGGAAAAGGCTCTCTATGTGTGCAGCTATCTGCTCTTGCTAGAGCCAATAATTTGAATGTAGGTCTTTTTACTTCACCTCACCTAATTACAGTAGAAGAAAGAGTTAGGATTAATGGTCTCCCGATAATACCAAATGAGTTTGATTCTTATCTTAATCAAATAAGAGACGTATCATTAATTCTTCCATTATGTAATCCAACATTTTTTGAAGTGACATTCTTAGTTGCTATGCTTGCATTTAGAGAGAATAAAATTGATCGTGCAATAATAGAAACAGGATTGGGTGGTAGACTAGATTCTACAAGATTAGTCGATGCAGATCTTTGTGTAATTACTACTATTTCTAACGATCATACAGAGTTTCTTGGAGATACCCTGGAAGAAATTGCTTTTGAAAAAGCAGGTATTCATCGTCCTGGCGTCCCTTTGTTATTTGTGAAAAATGAGAATGTAGATATCTCTGTTGTAAAGGTTATTTCTGATAAAACAGGCGATGATTTTTGGATTTACGAATCAAATATTAAAGCATCACCATGGGAAATTTGGAATGAGTTGTCTAAGAAAATAGCAGAATTATTTCAATGGGATATACCAATGATAGAATGTAATTGGCCGGGACGTTCTCCAGAATACGGAACTCTATGGTTCGACTCTCCAACAAAAATTTGTGCAGCTCATAACAAGGAAGGATTTGAGGCTGAAATAAATAAAATTAATCGTCCATGTGTACTTGTAATTGGTATTACCGAAAAGAATGATATTTATGACACAGTTTCTCCCTTATTGAATGACTATTATCATGATTCAATTTTTCATCAGATTATTTTAACAGAACCCATTTCAGGCCGAAATAAAGCAGTTGATGCTAATAAACTAGAAGAGATTATTTGTGCTGATAGATCCACTCCTGGAATAATCATAAAAAACCCAATAGAAGCAGTGAAAAAAGCTTCATCAATAGCTAAAAATAAAGGTGTTGAAATTATTATAATGGGTAGCGTGTATCTTGTAGGAGACATACTTAATCATATTATAATTAGAGATAAACTCGATCTTTGGGAAGAACTTCGCGTTCACCGATAATCAAAAAGGATGACCCCTCTGGATGGCTCGTAGATGACAGATAAGCCTAGTGAAAAAGTTGAGTTGACAGTTGTTCTCGAACCTCAAGATAGTACTTCTAAATATATTTTAGTTGCTTTGATTTTAGTCTTAAGCGGTTTACTATTTGCTATAATTGCGAGTGGTGGTGCCGAAAGTTTACTTTCATCTAATGATGATTCAGCCATAGGGAATTGTGGAGATGGTATTGATAATGACAATGGTGGTAAAACCGATGGAGAAGACCCTGACTGTTATTCTAATGATGGGTATGATGCGAGCCGTACTGAGGCTAATAGGGATAATGACTTATGACAAGTATCTACGAGATGATGATATGAGTAATAAGTGGGATAAACGATTTTTAGAATTAGCAAAGCATATTTCTGACTGGTCAAAAGATCCTTCCACTAAAGTAGGATGTGTAGTTGTTGGTGAGGATAGAGAAATTCGCTCCACCGGATTCAATGGATTTCCAAGAGGTATAGAAGATAAAATCGAGAGACTTGAAGATAGGGAACAGAAGTATCCTATGATTTGTCATGCCGAAGAGAATGCAATTATGCATGCAGCTCGTATTGGAATTTCATTAAAAGGGACTATGGCATATGTAACATGGCCTCCATGTTCAAGATGCACACGTTCTCTTATTCAAGCAGGTATTAGTGAGGTAGTTTATCCTGAAGATGTTGAAATCCCCGAACGTTGGCAAAAAGATTTCAGTATTGCCTCTGGCATGATGAGTGAAGCAGGAATTATTGTCCGAATGGCATAATAATTTATTTAGAAATTACTTATTTAAGTTTCAGAAACAATTCTTCTAGATCCGCACTTAATTCATTTTCTGTTGCATCATTTAGAATGACTAAGTCTGCTAATTCTGCGGTAGCGTTTAATGCCTGTCCGGCAGCATCTTTTGCGACAGCTTCTGCTTTTTCTTGCTTGATGAAAGTCTCTCTATCAAGCGGATCACCAGCACGGGCACGACTTTGTGATCGTTGCCATCTTGTATCTGAACTTGCCCTTACTTCAACTAAAATGAAATCATCTCTTTCTCTTAATGCTTCAACTTCTCCCGGAGTCCTAATAGAATCAATAACCGCGTCTTCTCCATCAAGCATCTGTAGTAGCATTTCTGCTAATACACCTGCACCACCCTGTCTTCTTAGTTCTCTACCTCCTTCGATTAATGCATCTCTAGTTGATTCAATATTTTGTTCTGCAAGCCATGTTCTAATTGAATCTGAACAAGAAGCAGTCTTCAGACCTTTTTCTGAAAACCAATTGACAATTGTCGATTTTCCGGACGCATTTCTCCCTGTCAATCCAATGAGCATATTGCTAGGCCGTGAAAGGACGGAAATAGTGCTTGCCTTTTCCTAGCCCCAATATCTTCTTGTTGAAGCATATTTTAATTCAGCATTATGTATTGATCTTAGCAATCTAACTCTTTCTCCAAATACATGCCCTCTAAGTATTCTTGTAGCGGTTTCTTCTGCAATCCCTCTACCCATCATACATATCACGGCATCTTTTCCATGTGTACGAATTAATTCAGCATTTTTTGTCATTTTTCCAGATATCTTTGGATCTTTGCTTTCAACCCATTCTATCAACATCCCCTCCATCCTTTCAGGAGAACATGCTTGCATAGTTCCTGAGCATGTTGAACATGCTTCAATTCGCTCTGGCAATCTATCAACTCTTCTTCGAATTTTATTTGTACAATTTAAGCATACTAAAGTAGCTCTTTCATTTAGTAAACGTACTTCTAGATGTTCTCTTAATTCTTTATCAGACCAAGATGGAAGAAGTAAATCTTTCTCGCTCTTTGCAGATTGACCAAGAGGTCCAGGTGGTGTTAATACAACTTTTATCTCTCCATTTTGAATGTCAGTTAGTAAATCAATGGTAGAATCGATATCCATCCTTTCATGAAATAATTTACTTAGAGCTTCTTCTATAACTGGTGTTCCCTTCCATCTCCTCATTAATCCCTGAAGATTTACTCTACGTGGGTCAACTCCTTTTTGTAAAACTCCCATTCTTCTTGCAACCTGGACTACTCTCCATCTAACGGCTCTACCATTTGGTATTGTCATACGCATTAATGATGGTAAAGCGATTGGTGGGGTATCTTGCAACCAACCTAAGACATCAGATGAGTTAGTACCAGGGATTTGAATAGATATTCGATATGGATCGATTAATGTCCGACCCATTTTTCCTTCTTTGAGTGATCCAAATGCTTGAATTAAATATGCTAATGTTTCATTTATTTTTGATCCAGCACAAGTATTCAAGACAATAGTTCCTTTTCTATCTTCAATCGTTATTGTTTTTTCGTCTGGCAAAACTCCTGTTGCATCAATATGTTCTGCAATAGTATACATCAATAAATCTCTCGCATTTGGAGAAAGTGGATAATCTTCGAATGGTATAACCGTTTCATCATCTTCAATTGCTCCTAAATTTATCGCCGTACTTCTTCTCAATTTCCCAACTTCTCTAGCAACTTCTTTAGGGACTGGTGGCAATTCTCCAGCCCAAACTGGAGCTTCACCAGTTTCTTTAATTGGAGCAACGAGTAGTTCTTCTTGTTCAGGGTCGGCATCAACAATCTGCCATGTTCTACCAGCCATCACAAATCTCCTTGCTCTACCAAGAGAATCATCACTTGCATCGTTATTTAGCGATAAAACAAATGCTTCATCAACAGAACCTAAAACAGTCCTCGTTACTACATCTCTAACTCTATATGATATTTCATCAGGAATCATAGATATATGATCAGTTCTAGATTTTGACGCTTTACCAGAAGGTGAATACCAACCTTTCTTTAATGATTCTGGAAGAACTTTTAACATCGCTTTCTTCCATTTAATTTTATCTGATTCATCTTGTTCTTCATCCCAAGGTGGTTTTTTTTCAGGAATATCTTGTTCACATCTTGAAGCCAATTCCTCCCATAGTTTGGCAGGCCATTTGGTCACGTCTGAATTTTCAGGTTCTTCAATAAGTCTTATCAGCCATCGATCATTTAAAATCCTTAGAATTCCTATGCTAGATTTATAATTCCATTCCTTAAATATAGAACAATTCTCAATAATTTGGTTTGCATTCTCGAGAGGTACAACTCCTCTCTCGATTGCTAATTGAATGAATTGATTAGCAGCAACAACTCCTGGGTCGGTTTGCCATTCGATACCTTCGAGTTCTGAAGACATCGCTTTTCTTGCTATAACTGCGCATTCAGAAATTTCATCTATTTCCCATGCAAGGATTTCACCTCTTCCTGTACCCCCAAGATGATGTTCAGCTCTCCCCATTCGTTGTAATAATCTGTCTACAGCTCTTGGAGACTGTAATTGATGTACTCTTTTTATAGAACCAATGTCAATTCCTAATTCTAAACTACTCGTGCAAATGATTCCATTTAATTCACCATTTCGGAGATTATCCTCCATGTTTTTCCTTGTTTCTGCAGCAAGACTTCCATGATGTACTCCGATTTTTATTTCTGGAACTATAGCGCTCATTCTTTGCGCTACTGTTTCAGCAGCAGATCTTGAATTTACAAATATTAAAGATGGAGAATCTTGAATTAATGAATTTGCTAATCTTCTGAAAGCAGCTATTGAATTTGGAGAAACTGACCATTGAACAGAAAGAACTTCATCTTCTGGTGATGGTTTCTCTTTGTGTACAATAACTTCTGTGAATCTTGGAGCAGGGCCAAGAATTGGTATCGCTGTCTTAGACATATATTTTGCAACCTCTTTAGGATTCCCAACCGTTGCAGATAAACCAATTCTTTGGAATGAATCTGTACTGATGTCCTCAATTCTTTCTAACCCAACCATCAATTGTGCCCCTCTCTCACTCCCTGCAAGATCATGAATTTCATCCAGTATTATCACTTTTACACCTGATAGATGTTTTCTTAATCTACTACCTAACATCATTATTTGAGTTGTTTCTGGTGTAGTCACCAAAAGATTTGGAGGATTTTTTGATTGTTTAGTTCTTTCTTTTTGAGTTGTATCGCCATGCCTTAACCCAACTGTTAATCCCAATGGTTCTAATAATCGGGATAATCTTCTATCGATGTCTCTATTTAATGCTCTTAGAGGAGTTATGTATAGTATTGACAAACCTTCCCACTTTTCTTCAAGGGCTCTGGATACAACCGGTAGTATTGCAGCCTCAGTTTTTCCACTACCTGTGGGAGCGACTAACAATCTGTCATTTCCTTTACACAAATCTATCGTTGCTTCTTCTTGAATTGGTGTGAGTTTCCACCCTAACTGAGTAATAAGATTCTGAACTTCAGGATGCAATGCCTCCATTGCAGTTTTACTCATATTGTTGTCGCGAAGGTTCTGTCTAGAAAACCCAGCGAAGGGAAGTTCCAATTTTTCAAACATAATTATGGGTGTAGTGGAACTTCATCATCCCAATTTTCCATCTTATTAAGTGTAATTGTGACATTTGTGATTTCTCCATCTCCCCAATAATCTACTGCTATAAATGTAGGTCTATTATCCATTATTTCCCAACATTCGATAGATCGATTTAGTAAAAAGTCATAGGCATTAACTTCACCAGATCTGGAAGGATCGGCAGTTCCAAAAATACTACTTAACCAATTACTTAGATGCCAAACTGGTTGACTAAAGTCACCTCTGCCCAGTTCACAAGTCATATCTTCCTTGTCTTGTTGACCATAGGGTGTATCCCAACTATGATCCCATGCTGGATGAAAATATGAATAATTATCACTATATCCTGATTGAACATATATTACAACATCTTTTTCTTGGAGTATCATATCTCCAATTGAAGGCCAAGGTTCATCTAATGTGTGGATAAATACTCTTTCTAAAATTCCAGTCTCATTGAACAAATATTCTAGATGATCTGCTGGCACATAATTCTCAACTAATATTGATACCACATCTCCACAAGTCATCAAACACTCTTCATCTGTAGAATTCATTAATGAATTAAGAAGTCTAAGCCACTCAAAAGCATCCATTCCTTGCCCCATTCTACATGGATGTGGGAATTGCCCAGGGGAACCGTGACAAAACCTGACATCTTCTGCATCAGTTTCATCTTCACTTAGATGATGAGCGTCTACCATAAATGCCCTAATCCCTCCTTCCCATTGAGATTGCAAGCCAGTATAGTGATTAGTCCCAAGGACTACACCATCTTCAGATGCTGCAAAAGAATTATGTGTTTCAGGGAATGTAAAATTATCATAATTTCTCAAACAATATTCAGAGGCTCCATGACAAATCATAGTATCGTTGGAATCTAATGGGTCAAAGCCTCTCTCTAATTCCCAATTATTTGGTAATTTGTCTCCATCTATATCTTCGTCTAAAGTATCGCATATTGTATCATTATCCAAATCATTAGGGAAATCTTCAAAATTATTCGGATTGCTATTGCAATCAATTTCGATTAAGTTCTCCCACCCATCACCATCTCTATCAGTATCTTCACTATCTTTGATTCCATCTTTATCTATATCTGAAATAGTCTCTCCAATACATCCTGAAAAAATTAGATTAATCATCATAGCAACGGTCAACCACTGTCTTTTCATATACCTCAGTTATGAGTAAAGCACATCAATTGATTGGTATTATTGTGTTTTTTCATGTGAACTTGTTAGCGTAAGGCACTAAGCGGCGAAGCCTTACCCGGGATTGATATAATGGCGCGCAGAGACGATAAAAAGTTAGGTTTATTCGGTCGATGGTGGGAAAGTCAAAGTGATAGGCATTTCCAGATAATTACTAATGTTTCTATTCTTTCCGTTGCTTTATTAGTTTGGGGTATTGTCTTCCTTTTCGTCCTTTCAGGTCCTACAGACCCTTCTAAAGAACATCTTGTAAATCCGAGTTGGCTGGGTATGCTTGTTGGTTTTGTTGGTACATTTTATGTTGCACCCGAGTTCTTTTATTATTTAGAACAAAAACAAACTCTTGATTCTATATTACTACTTGATTCTAGAGCTGAAATTTTAAGACGTCGAAAAGAAGGGGAAGATGCAGCTATAATGCTTGGTACAAAGCATATGAGTTTAATGCGAGGTTTGCTTGAAATGCATGAAATACCAGTTGGTAAGAACCTTACAGTGGAATCTTCAATACCTAGTCGACACTCTAAATCAAATGAAGAATCATGGTGGGACAATAAGAATTCTATAATCTCTCATTTTCTTCCAGGACTTGATATTCTTAAAAATTTATTTTTCCATAGACTAATGATTTTGATGACATTAAGCGCCTCAGTAGCCTTAATTTGGAATACTCTATTTGGTTTAGCAACTCTTTCAGGTTCTAGAGAGTATACAATTGATTTAACCGAAAAAATAAGCGGTTCATCATCATATTATCATTCGGCAACTCATATTGATCCAGTTAGCATACTCCTAATTGGTTTCTTTTTACTACTTTTATATTCAACTAGGCCATTTCGTGATGAGGAGGAGTAGTGTTGTTAGATGATACTAAATTATATTTTAGAGAAGCATTTCTTGCAATCGGTTTAGTTTTTTTACTACTAGGTACGATGTGGTTGGCAACAGGGATGTTCCCTCCAATGGTAGTTGTTGAATCAGGTTCTATGAAGCATAGTGATGATGGTTCATTAGGAGCGATAGATCCTGGCGATTTAGTTCTAGTAATTAATCCAGATAGAGTTGAGATAATAACATATGTCGAGGCGACTGAAAAAGGAAGTGAGAATTTTGGGTATGAAAAACATGGTATGTATGGAGATGTCATAATTTATCAGAAAAATGGTGGAAGTGATACACCAGTAATTCATCGTGCTTTGCTTAAAGCCGTAGCCAATAATACTGAAGAACCAGTAAATGATAATTGTTCAGAAGGCGTTTTTGATAAATTAGAAAATATCTGTATATTGACTTGGGATGTACTAGGAACTAATCTCAGGAATGTTGAGGATATTTCTCTTGAAATTGATTATTCATGTGCTCCTCATGGAAATTTGACAATTGATCGTTGGATTCCTAATCATGAAGGTTATCTAACAACTGGAGATAATCGAATAACTAATGGATGTACTATAGATCAACTTCGAGCTACAAGTTCTACCGCTGAAGATGATTATGTTCGTAGTCGCGGATTAAAAGATGAAAATGGAAATCCAGTTACTGCTGTAAGGGATGATTGGGTTGTAGGTGTTGCCTCATCTGAGATCCCATGGGTAGGTGCCATCAAATTATTTTTCTCAGGGACTTCGTCTCATGTATCGGGACAGACTTGGAATAATTTGTTTACAATGATTGCAGTAGTAGTGATAGTTCCAATGATCTTTGATATGTTTTCTTATTCAAATAAGAATGATGAAGAAGAATAGAGTCAATTTAGCATATTGGCTAATAATATAGGGAACAACACAATAATCAGTATGATTATACTACTCAAACTGCTGATTCTATTCGCTATTGATTCTACTCTTAGTGGATTCATATTTTTTGAACATAATCGTATCATTGAATGTATGCTGTCTCTTGTGATCTGTCCACCATCAAATGGAACCATTGGTATTAGGTTAGCAAATCCAAGTATGAAATTTATCCATGCGAACCAGAATAGAAAATCGAATACTGCTAACATGCCCTTAGTTCCTATAGAGGAGGCGATTAGCCCGTCTCCGGCTTCTAATAATGCTCTTTCATCTAATGGTATAGTGTGTCCTTCTAATTGTATCGGTACCCCCATCATTTCTAGTGGTTTGAAAAGGAAAAACAAAGCCCTTACACCGGGATGATAATCTTCAGTAGATGCTAATTCATACCTATCTACAGAACTTGTTCCAGAAGAAAAGCCACTTACTCCAAGGAACGCATTACCTTCTTTAATTCCATTCTCATTAAGGAAACTCGTATATTCCTCAACACATTCTTCCTCTAAACAAGTGTCTTGGATATAACTAGGGATACCCTGTTGAAGATAGTAATCTAATTGATCTGTTAATGTGACAGTTATTCTCCTAGGATCTCTTTCTCCTGTTTCATTTTCTCGCGATAAAATCGATAATTGGATTTCCTCTCCAGCGGATTTAGATTCCATGACCTCCTTGAAGCTATCATAATCTGGAACCCAAATTCCGTCTATATGCGTAATGATTTCATATGGTTCTAATCCCGATTCTTCTGCTCCGCTCCCAATAACTATTGCTTGAGCATGCATTCCAGGACTCGTAGCTACAAAGCCTGATGCCGTAGATGAAAGTAGTATCAGAATAAAGTAAGTAGCCACTATATTTATTGAAGGGGCAGCCGCGTATATCCGAAGTCTATCTCTTCTTGGAGCCCTCGACATTTCTTGTAATTCTGGTTCAAAAAAAGCTCCCATAGGTAGAGGTCCAAATAATAGTAAACCAAAACTCTTAGCTCTCATGCCATGAACTCTCGCTTGTATTGCATGGCCATATTCATGAATTATTACTGCTATTATTAATGTAATTGCAGGATAATAAAATGGGATATAACTTGTAACACCTGGTATTAGGAGTAGATCTTTTGCAGGGATTGCCTCTTGAGGTGGAGATAATGCCGTAATTATTGCACTAAATGTCAGTAACCCCAATACTCCAAACATTACAATGAAACATAACCAAACAGAAAACTCTCCAAAGCCTCTCCAAAATCTCTGAAATTTAGATATCTTATCGAGAAAAACTCTGCCTTTATCTGTCCTGACCATTAATATGAATCCTAGTATTTTTGTAGCACCCCAATTATCTAAAGTTCCATTATTTTCTAGATGAACAAGAGTTGCATACCAAATCACCATCATAATAACTGCCCAAAGAGGAAGTCCTAATGTATAAAAAAAGTATAATGAGATCATAGGTAAAAGATGACTCATCAGTGAGACATCGTCATCTTCCATGACTCTTGGCCAGCACCACCATTCTTCAAGTTGTGTTCTTTCTTGCATAAGTGACATCAAAGAGATGCATGTCGGAATGATATGGAAGGAGTCGATTCTGACGATATTAAAAGTAAACAGCGTCAACTTGATTCTATAAGGCGAGGGAGAGATAGTATCCTTAGATTATTAAATCAAGCTAGATTCAAAAACATGTCTCAGGAAGTTAAAAATTTGGTTCAAGAATTGGATAGACTCGATGCATTTCTTTCGGGCGAAGAAGAATCAGATTGATTGGTTAAAGAATTTACAATTTCTGAATAAACTTTTGTGCTAACTGTATTTGAACCTATATTCTTAGCACTTTCCGACTTCGCAACCAATGATAAGAATTTGTGTAATGGTAGTCCTTTATGCCAATCTAGGTATGGTGTGCCATTTCTCGTGAGTGGTAGTTCGGGGACACTTCTAGCCAGTAATCTCGATCTTCCAGTTAATCCATCTATTCTAACTCTAAATATTCTCCAACTATCCCCTCTTACTCCTTTTAATCTATAGGCATAGAACGGTTGGATTGAACATTTTAATCCTATTGTTTCTAATGCTTGATACTGTAAAACTGTCCTACCTGAAAGATATAATTTGGGTTTTTTAGAAGATTTAACTTCAATAGGGAAACAAATATCCCCTCTTAATACTAGTAAATCGCCAGTTCCTTCTGAACCACTACCGGGGGCTCTCACAACAAGGAATGGTCTTTGACAAATTTGCATTGCCTGAGCTCGCTCAGATTCACTACATGATCTTGTAACCGCTCGTACTCCTTTTTCTTCACCAGCAAGCACAGAACGCAACTCGCGCTCGTATGCGCTACCTATTCCCATGAGCCTATCGTAATCTCAAGGTTATTGACGACATCGATTGTAATCATTGATTTTATGCTTTTTTCAGACCTTTCTAAATTCCACAGAATTAAATATTATTCGAATTTACCTTTCCTATATTCTCTTGTTCTATCAACACCAGGGAATTGATCTTCGCTTTCACGATATACAGTTTTCATATTTTTAAGGAAGCTTGCTTCATTTGTGACAATCAAAACCATGTCTACCCCAGGATCTTCTCCTTCATCCATCCAAGCCAGAATTATTTCCATTGTCATCCTAGCACCTTCTCTATGAGGATATGCAAAAACATCCATTCCTAAAGGTGGTAATACCAAAGTTTTCCGTGGTTCTAAATTAGCGATTTCTGCAAACATTGATTCATATGATTTTTTCATTAGTTCTCTACGGTATTGATCTTGTGTTGGTCTTCTACAATCTGGACCAACTACATGAATCAGATGTTCTGCTGGTAAATTATACGCTGACGTGGTAACTGCTTCTCCAACTCCACAAGGCTGAGTGTTAGTTTTCCGCTTTTCTTTAGCAATAGCGATACAAGCATCTCTCAATTCTTGTCCTGCCACAAGTTGCATTACTTCATCTAATCCTTCTCTCCCCGCAAGCCTATTATTAGCAGGTAAAACCATGACATCACCTTCTACTCGAGCAACGTTTCCGAAGCAGACTCTCACCTGTCCATATTTACATTCTCGAACTATGATGACCTCTGCCATATTATGTTGAGAGAGGGCCATGCAATATGTATGCTTCTTATCCTCATTCTGAAATTTAAAGGGAACATTTCATTCGTGAAGACCCTCAGGGCCTATACATGTCAGTGGGATACGTACTAGTGAATGTTGAACCCGGTTCTGAAGTTGAGGTATTTAATGCAGCCTCAAAGCTATCATTTGTTACAGATTCAAATCTACTTTTTGGAGATCACGATTTAATTGTTAAATTAGAAGCCGAAAATATGGGTGATATAGCTAGATTAGTAGTCGAATCAATACGTGCAATTCCTGGTGTTTTGAATACTAAAACACTTGCTTGCGCGGAAATGTAAATTTCATTTTCTAGACTCGGTTTTTTCTTTAATACCTCAATAGTGGCGCAGTATTGCGTTTTTCAAGCAATACCTTCATATCCTATTTCGACAGGCGGAGTACGGAGGATTGCTTTATGTCAGACAAAAAATACTTCGTACTGATGGAGAATGGAAAGGACACTGCTCAGGTGTTCGTTAGCAAGCAACCACGAGGAGCAGCTCTGAAAGCAGCAACACGTGGTCATACCGAAATCCAACTGCGTGAGCGTGGCACAAATCGTGTTCATAGCTTCAAAGGTTGGACGGAAGTTGTTGCAAAGCCAGCGAACGGCCCTGCATGGCTACCAGACAAAATCAAGAAGGCAAATGTAAAGAAAAACGGAATAACTCGTCTTTGAGTATTTCTTTTTTCTACGGAATTACACAAACCCTCTCCGGGTAAACTCGGAGAGGTCAATAAAAAATATTTATCTTAATCCAAGTTTACGACCAATCATTGCGATTGGATCATAATATTCGGTAACTACTCTTTCTTTCAAAGGAATTATCGCATTATCAGTGATATTTATCCCAGCAGGACAAACATCTGTGCAACATCTTGTAATATTGCAATATCCAATACCAAAATCCTCTTTTATTTCTGGAATTCTATTTTCTGTATCTAATGGATGCATTTCTAGTCCTGCTAAGCGAACAAAGAAACGAGGTCCCGCGAACTCATCGAATTTCTGATGTTCTCTTAATACGTGACAACTGTTTACACAAAGCATACATTCCACGCATCCTCTAAATTCCTGGATTCGATTTGCTTCATTTTGATTAAACTCCCAATCTAACTTTTCTGGTCCATTTATTGGTACCATTTTTTTATTCATTTCATAAGCCCATGAATTGTCAGTGACAAGATCTTTTACTAAAGGAAATGCTTGCATTGGTTTTACTAAAACAGGTTCTCCATCAGGAGTTTCTTCCATCACATCCTCCATTCTAGTCATACACATAAGACGCGATTTACCATTTACTTCTGCTGAACAAGAACCGCATTTACCCGCTTTACAATTCCATCTACATGAAAGATCTGGAGCATGTTCTGCTTGTATTCGGTGTATTACATCCAATACTACCATCCCTTCATCCATTTCTACCGTATAATTCACCATCTCTCCACACTTATCACCATCTTCATCAGGTTCTCCGCGGAAAATTTTGAATGTCACATCTTCTGTCATTTTCATTCCTCCTCATGTAGATCTTCAATGTCTAGTAACTTTTTGAGTTCGTCATCGATTGGTGGATAGCTTCTATGTTCGATAGCCATCACATCTTTCTTCGTGATAACGCTATTTATTTTACCCCAATATTTGTAATCAGGGACTGGGAAGTCATCTCTAGTATGCCCACCTCTAGATTCTTCTCTATGTAATGCTGCTAATGCACACATTCTACTAACATCTACCATAGCACTAATTTCCAATGCTTGATGCCATCCTGGATTGTATATTTTACTAGTTCCAGGTGATGTTGATTGTGACCTAATTTCTAATTTATCTAAATCATTTAGTGCTTCTTTGAGTAATTTCTCAGTACGTATTATACCTACTTTGTTCTGCATCATTTCTCTTAAGTCTTCCACCACTTTAGCCGGATTTTCTCCGCCTTCTCTACCAAGTGGAGCCAGTGTTTCAGCTACAACCTCATCTATATCTGATTGATTAATAGGTAAGAATTCTTTAATTTCTAGAGCCATAGATGCTGCTTGCTCACCTGCGATTTTACCGAATACAATTAAATCAGATAGTGAATTTCCTCCAAGGCGATTAGCTCCATGTAATCCTGTCGCCGCTTCTCCCGCAGCGAACATTCTTGAGATTGTTGTTTCTTGAGTTTCAGGATTTACTTTGATTCCACCCATTACATAATGAGCAGTAGGACCTACTTCCATTCTTTCGACAGTAATGTCTACAGCAGCCAATTCTTTAAATTGATGATACATTCCCGGTAATTTTTTCTTAACTTGATCAGGATCTCTCCACGATATATCTAGGTATGCTCCACCATGAGTACTTGCTCTACCTGCGTCTTTTTCTGAGTTTATTGCTTTGGCTACCACATCTCTTGTCAATAGTTCAGGTGGTCTTCTTACAGTTGCTAATTTCCCCTCAACAATTTCAGTAACCCATTCGAGAGCTTCTTCTTCAGTATCTGCGAATTCATCTTTGTACATATCCGGGACATAATCGAACATGAATCTTTTACCTTCGGAGTTCTGGAGCACTCCTCCTTCTCCTCGAACACCTTCTGTTACTAATATCCCTTTAACTGATGGAGGCCATATCATGCCTGTGGGGTGGAATTGTACAAATTCCATATCTCCCATTTCAGCTCCTGCCCAGTAAGCTAAAGCATGCCCTTCGCCAGTATATTCCCATGAGCCGGAGCAAACTGCCCAGCATCTCGTAATACCACCGGTCGCGATTACAATTGTTTTTGCTTTGAAAATATGTAATTTCCCGTCATTTCGATTGTATGCGAAACACCCTGAAATTTTTCCGTCAGTTTTGAATAATCTACGGACAGTATACTCCATATATACATCCATACCCATATGTACACCTTTTTCTTGAAGTGTTCTTATCAATTCTAGTCCAGTTGCATCTCCAATATGTGCTAATCTTGGATACGTGTGGCCACCAAAATTTCTTTGATTTGTTAAGCCCTTTTCGGTCCGATCAAAAATAGCTCCCCATGTTTCTAATTCACGAATTCGGTCAGGTGCTTGCTGGGCATGTATTTTGGCCATTCTCCAATCATTCAGATACTTGCCTCCTTTCATAGTGTCGCGGAAATGAGTTTGCCAGTTATCACGAGGATCTTTGTTACCTAATGCAGCAGCAGCCCCTCCTTCTGCCATGACTGTGTGTGCTTTACCAAGCATAGATTTGCAAATCATAGCCACACTTGCTCCACTTTTACTCGCCTCAATAGCGGCCCTTAGCCCCGCTCCTCCGGCGCCAATGATGACAACATCATGCTCATGAATTATACAATCTTCACTCATCTTAATCCCCTAAAAATAATCCAAGAAGGATCTGTAATCGTGCCTTCTGAAACTGCCCACACAAATATATCTCCTAAGAATACCATCCCTAAACTGGTCCAAAACCAGAATGAATGATCTACATTTAAATCACTAATTTTCCAATATAACTTCCCGAACAATCCTGAAATTCCTTTTCTCCATTGATTCATCCCTCCGCCAAATAAATGCCTAAATGCATGACATGATGCTACATACATGAATAGTAGTAATGATTCAGTAGCTAAAACAATGGTCCCTAAAGAAATACCGAAGTCACCATTATTAAACCACATAGTGTGATACACATCATATACTTTCATTGAGAGAATAATTATTGCTAAATACAACATGTATCTATGTATATTATTTAATACAAAAAGTCCAGTTTCTCCCTTGTAGCCAATACGATAATTTATTTCGGGTTTTGATACCATGCAAGCAGTAGGATTTTGGAAAAATACTCTATGATATACTCGACGCATATAGTAGCAGGTCCCTCTAAATCCAAATGGGATCCATAATATTAGTAAGGCAGAATTCATCCAACTGGGAGTCTCTAAATCGAATAGATGTATGACGTCAGGTGAAAAAATAGGTGATGTTACTCGATGATTATCATATTGTATATCTCCATCCCAGATGATTACTCTGAGAGCAGTATAAACTAATGCTACGGTTAAAGCAAAACCCATCCAAATTGGTTGAGACCACCATTTATCTACCCTATCGGTATTTCCAAATCCTTTTTTGATTGGAAGCTTGATTGAATTAGACATCTAATTACTCCTACCTGTATCTCTAGCGAACAGCCTATGGCCAATAAGTAATTGCTTTCTCGCATAAGCGATTTTATACTAAATTAGTAATGTTCATTAGTTCTACCCCTCACTAAAGTCTGATAATAATGGTGGTATACGATAGTCTCGAGTCTTCGCAATGCATTAAATGTGGATATATGCCTGGTGCTTGGATGCCATCATTTCCTTGCCCACAATGTGGGGAGCCAATGCTCTAAAGTTATGCTAGTGAAGAATAATCGACTTCCTTATCATTAAGTTCAACTTCTTCAACATCCATTTGAGCAAGTTGCAATTTACCTGAAAGTTCGTCATTAACTGCATGCCAATATGAGTATGCTTCGATTACCCAGATTCCTGATTCTCTAGTTCCATTCCCACTGCCCTTAACTCCTCCGAATGGTAGGTGTGCCTCCGCACCAGTTGTTGAATTATTTATTCCAGTCATTCCTGCCTTTATTCCAGTTTTGTAACGATATGCTTCTAGGCGATCATTTGTATATATTGCACTTGAAAGTCCGTATGGTGATGCATTAGCTAAGTGTAATGCATGCTCGAAATCTTTAGCTTTTGCTATAGTGATTGCAGGTCCAAATATTTCTTCATGGAAACATTCCATATCTTCCGTTACATCTGCATAAACATGTGGCCACATATATACGCCTTCTTCCGGATTACCAAGGAAGTTATCAGGTTTGTTTGTAGTAGTTATTCTTCCACTACCCCATAGTTTTCTAGCACCACTTTTTTCACATAACTGTAAATCTCTGAGGAAGTCATTAGCATACTTTTCAGATAACATTGGCCCATATAGTACATTCTCATGAACCATTGAGTCACCAATAGTCGTTGTTCTAACTTTGTCCATTAATTTTTCAATGAATTCATCATAAATATCTTCGTGAATAATCAAGTTACCAAGACTTGTACAACGTTGACCAGCAGTACCAAATCCTGACCAGTAAGCTCCTTCAACTGCATTCTCTATATCTGCACTAGGCATTATGACTAGAGGGTTTTTCCCTCCTAATTCCAAACTTGCAGAAACTAGATTTCTACCACATACCTCTCCTATCATTTTTCCAACCGCAGTAGATCCAGTGAAACTTATCTTGTTGATTAAACCTTCATCAACTGCATCTACAAGGTGCTGTCCAGCTCCGCTACCTTTGCCATGAACTAAGTTAATGACTCCATTTGGTAAACCTGCTTCGTGAATGATTCTCGTCAACATAAAAGATAGAAGAGGTGCATCTTGTGGACTTTTCCAAACGCAAGTATTTCCACACATGATTGCTGGTATCATTTTCCAGAATGGTACTGCAGCAGGGAAATTGCAAGCATTTATTATTCCACATACTCCTAAAGGTCTTCTGTAAGTGAAAAGCTCCTTATCAGGTAACTCTGAATTAACTGTTTGACCATACAATCTTCGACCTTCTGATTGGAAAAATAAACACGTATCTATAGCTTCTTGTACTGATCCTGCGCTTTCCTTCAATGTTTTACCAATTTCTCTTGTTTCAACTCTAACAATGTCATCTTTGTATTGCATTAATAGTCTACCCATATTTCCAATTATTTGCCCTCTTGTAGGTGCTGGTGTTGCTGACCATGATGGAAATGCATTTCTAGCAGCATGAAGTGCCTCATGGACATCCTCCTTTGTCGATAAAGGAAACTCTCCTAAGCAGTCGGTCAGAAGAGCAGGATTTAGACTTTCAAAAGTTTTACCATCACTTGCAGATTGTAATTTTCCATTGATAACATTGTATCCTTTTACTTTTGGACTACCGTTGGGATTGGTGGCATCCATGAATTCAAATCCTGATTCTAATACGTTGGTCATATGCCTTGCGAAATACAGTCCTGTCAAGAAACCTTCTCAAACAGCATTATGAACATTTTATCAGATATTCATTTGACATCTCCCAGTTGGCGGGTTTAAGTAATCTGATTGTAGACAAAGTTTCGTTAGGAGTGATGTCGAATGTCGAATGAAGGAGTAGAAGACTTACAACTTAGAGTAGCAAAGGCAATACCAAGCGACGTCGGGCATGGTCGAGCCCGAGTTCCTTTTGATAATGATTTGAATCTAAAACCCGGTGATATCGTTGAAATTACCGGTGAACAAAAAACAGCAGCAATTGTTTGGCGATGTCGTCCTGAAGATGCCAACTTAGGCGTGATTAGAGTAGACGGGATCATAAGGAAAAATGCCGGTGTGTCATTAGGCGATAAAGTTACAATTCGTAAGGTTGAGACACAACCTTGTCAGAAATTAATTCTTAGTCCAGTGATGGCCAAACAACAAAAAGTCCGTTTTGGGCCCGGTATTGAAGGTTTTGCTCGTCGAGGGTTAAACAAGCGTCCAGTAGTTTCAGGTGACAGAATATTTATTCCGGGTATGACTCTTTTTGCCGAAGCTTTACCTTTCCAGATTGTTCAAACAACTCCGAAAGGAATAGTTCAAGTATTGCCTGATACTGAAATTATAATTAAAGAAGAACCAGTTGATGAGGAAGAAGAAGGTGGGCAACCAATCTCTACAATCTCGTACGAGGATATAGGTGGAATCGGCGAGCAGTTACAGAAGGTTAGGGAAATGATTGAGTTACCTCTCAAGCATCCAATTCTTTTCCGAAGATTAGGCATAGATCCTCCTCGCGGTGTTTTACTATATGGTCCACCTGGAACTGGAAAAACGCTTATTGCCAAGGCTGTAGCTTCTGAAACAAAAGCTAACTTTACTTCAATCAATGGTCCTGAAATCATTTCAAAGTATTACGGTGAGAGTGAAAAGCAGTTGCGTGAAATTTTCGATGAAGCCGCTGCCAATTCTCCTTCAATCATATTCATTGATGAATTAGATTCTATTGCTCCCAAGAGAGAAGATGTTAGTGGTGAAGTCGAGCGTAGAGTTGTTGCTCAATTATTGACCTTATTAGATGGAATTCAAGGAAGAGACAATGTAATTGTGATAGGCGCAACAAATCGTCCTGATGCAATAGATCCTGCTCTTCGTCGAGGTGGACGTTTCGATAGAGAATTAGAGATAGGTGTACCCGATAAAAATGGTCGTTCAGAGATTATTGGAATTCATACACGTGGAATGCCAATAAGTGATGACTTTGATGTTGATTGGTTATTAGATAATACTCATGGTTTTGTTGGCGCAGATATATCTGCTTTAGTAAGGGAAGCAGCAATGAAGGCACTTCGCCGATATTTACCAGAGATTGATTTAGATAAAGAAGTGATTCCTGCCGAAGTATTAGAGAAGATGGAGGTAAGAATGTCAGATTTCAGGCTTGCGATTAAGGAAATAGAACCTAGTGCATTACGAGAGATTTATCTTGAAGTTCCTGAGGTGAAATGGGAGCAAGTTGGTGGTCTAACTGAAGTCAAAGAGAGGTTAAAGGAGAGTATTGAATGGCCTCTTACAAGGCCTGAAATGTTCGAACATTTCGGAATAAAACCACCTAGAGGTATTGTATTGTTCGGTGCACCAGGGACTGGTAAAACCTTGATTGCGAAAGCAATTGCTAATGAAGCCAAGGCCAATTTCATCACAATAAAAGGCCCCGAATTAATCTCTAAATTTGTTGGTGACTCTGAGAAAGCAGTTCGTGAATTATTCAAGAAAGCAAAGCAATCTAGCCCCTCAATCATCTTTTTAGATGAGTTTGAAAGTATTGCTGGAGTTCGAAGAAGTAATAGTGGTGAGGGTTCAGACGTGATGAATAGAGTAGTCAATCAATTATTGAGTTCAATGGATGGCATAGAGTCTATGGAGGGAGTTATTGTTGTGGCAGCCACAAATAGGCCTGAAATGATAGATCCTGCTTTGTTAAGAAGTGGTAGATTTGAGCGTGTCCTTCACATTCCTCCACCTGATGTTGAATCTATTAGGGCAATTCTAAAGATACATTCTGAACCGATGCCTCTCGGTAAATTCAACATAGAAGATTTTGCACCTCAATTAGTAAATTATACTGGTGCCGATATTGAAGCAATTTGTAGGGAAGCAGCATTAATCTCCATGCGTGCAGAGAAAAAGAGCGTATCTAAGAAGCATTTCGAAGAAGCTATCAATCGAGTTAGACCTACAATCACTGAAGAAATGATGGATTATTATAATCGAATGGAAGCCAGGTTAACGAGTGGTCTTGAATCAGTTCGTCGCAGTCCTGATAAACACACAGGAATCGAGTCAGCGTGAGGAATAAATTATGCCAGTAACTTTTGGTCGCGAAATTGTTAATCGGGAAGTACATGATAGTGCAGACGATAAATTGGGTACTGTCACAGATTTTCGTATAGATATTGGAAGTGGCCAAATTATTAATATTTTAGTCATGATTGAACCAGACATCGATCCTCAACTTCTCCCTTGGCCTACAGTTAATGGCCTACTTTCGGTTCCTGTTGAAGAAATTGAAAGCGTAGGTAAGGTAATTAAATTATCAGAATAGTATGATGCATGACGGTTCATTCGTTCACAAGCGTCTTAAGTCGAACTTCGGGCTCGATATTTGTCATATAGACTAGGTGGGGAGCAGCATGACAGATTTTCGCAATTATACTCGAAGATTAACAGCCCTCAAAACACGTCGTAATATGCTGGTAGGCTCTTTCTGGATATTACTAATTCTTCTTGTTTCAACCATTGCAGTAACTTATGTTACAGATGGACAAACTCAACAATCAGCTTATGGTGATGATTGGAATGATCTTGGCCGTTTTAGAGCTGAAATCAATAGTATGGGTGTTGAAACTACTGCATTAGTATCTAGTCCTCTTTTACTTAGTGAAATCGATCATCCCGAAGAAGCAATTTTCATAATATCAGGTGTTGAGAAGGATACAATCTCTCTACCAAGGTTTACTGGTGATGAGAATGTAATTGAACTTTCAGAAGGTTCTGGTTATACTACTTCTGAAATACTTGCTATTGATAATTTCGTTGATGCTGGCGGAACTGTTCTATTAATGGATGATAAAGGCTATTCATCTACATTAGCAGATCAGTTTGGCTTAGAATTCTCAGGACATACTCTGTATGATGGAGAAGCATATGCAACTGAGTTAGATTACAATTTCATTTGGGTCAATAGCTCCTCTGCGTTTAATTTCACTACAAATTCTGGTTCTTTATCTAGTATTCATCCCTGTTTAAGAGATACTGATACTGATGGTTATATCGACATTTTAGATACTGACCCCTATGATATCACTACATTTCCTGCTGGTTTAACTAAAGAGTCAGCTGGTTTATGTGCCCATAGATGGATTTCCGAAAATGAATGGGATTTCTCTGAAAATTATAATTTATTGACTAATCAACCGTCTGCCTTTAACGCAGGTTCTTACAATCCTGTTGAAAACAGATATGATATTAGTAAATCAACTCTTGATTCTTATCTCGATACAAATGATGACGGTAATCTAACTATAGGTTCTTCTGCCTTTGGTATTCAAGGTGATCAGGTAGGGCCGTTTGCTGTTTATGTCCGTTACTGTGCTGATCGATTATGCGTTGGTGCTGATTCTGGAAGAGTTCATTTTGTTGCAGATGGATCAATATTGACTAACTCATTGTATGATGATTCATTTTATTCCGGCATTGATGACGTAGTTCCTTCAAATGATAATCGAAAATGGGCACTAGATATAATCGCAGAATCACTACTTATTGGTAATTCTAGTGCCAAAAGTACTTCTAATGCAATTGTTATATTTGATGAATCTAGGCATCAGCAACCAACCTTATTTGGAGATACTTACAATTTAATGTATTATATTTTAATTTATTTTACCAATGATTGGATGGCCATGCTCCTTCTTTTCCTAGGTTTATTCATTACTTTAGAAGCGGTCCTTATTAGAAAAGAAGATCCCGAGAATTGGCGACATGTTTTCCGAATAATATACTACGGTTTCGGAGATGCTAAAAGGTATGAATATTATCAGAGACCTGAAAAAATAAGGCAGGTTTTACTAACTAGAGTTCGGAACCTAAATACTCTTTCTAGAGAAGAATTTGATGCTTTACCTGCTGCTGAATTACAAAGAATGGTCGAAGACCCAGTCCTTACAAAATTTATCTTTGAAGATCGTAGATACAAGCCAGATGAACTTGTAGGCATAGTAAAGAGAATCAAAGAATGGGGTATCACTGATTCTGAAGAGGAGGTTGAATATGTGGACACGTAAAGCTGCAATACTTCTTACAAGCGGAATAAGCTTGATATTAATTGGAATGATGATTTCGAATTTTCAGTTGATGATTATTGGATTAAGTTTCATCTCATTTATTGCTATAAATGGATGGGTTGAAGGTCATTCTGATTTAGAAATCAACCGCGAAGTATCTGCTGTTAACGTGTACAAAGGTGACGACATTAATGTTATACTGAAAATTAAAAATAAGTCCTATCGCCGTACTCAGCAGTTAGAAGTATTCGACAATGTCCCTCACGAAATGAAAATGAGAAAAGGTGTTAACTTAATGCGCTTGAATTTGGGTCCTGGTCAAACCACTACGATCCGTTATACTGTCAGATGTCCATTAAGAGGTCACTATACGATAGGCCCTACTTCAATTCGTTACAGGAATGCATTCAATTTGTTTGTCTCTGAAACCAGTGTCGAAGATCGCTCAGATATCACAGTATTCCCTCAAGTAAGAGATGTTGAAGAAGCGTTAATTCGTTCAGATGTACCTAAAATGTATACGGGCGCCACTACTCTCAAAACACCGGGTCAAGGTATGGAATTTTATGCTCTTAGAGAGTATTTTCCTGGTGATTCTTTCCGTTCCATTAATTGGAAAGCTTTTGCTCGAACTGGTGAGTTAATGGTTAACGAAAAAACTAGGGATGCAGTTACAGATGTTTTCATAATTTTAGATACGAGAGATGTTGCAAGAATTGGTACCGTTCTTAAGAATCCATTAGAAATGGGAACCGTAGCTGCTGCTTCTATTGCAAACTACTTCATCAAAAGGCGAGATTCAGTTTCTTTAGTGACCTATGGAGAAAGAATGGACTTCCTTCCACCTGAAACTGGCGATAAGCAACATTACAAAGTTCTAAGTCAACTTGCAGCGGTAGAATCGAAAGGAAGTATGCCTCTTCAGGCAGTTACAAATGCTCTCTCTCCTCGAATATCTCGAGGTTCACCAGTTTTCATCATCAGTAGTTTAGAAGGTGACGGTACAACTTTATCTGCTATTCGAAATCTTTCAGGAAAAGGTCACCAGGTAATCGTTTTATCTCCTAGTAGTATTGATTTAGAACGATTGGTAAGCCGAATACCACGAATGGCTTATGAGGTTCTAAAACTCGAAAGACAGAACCGATTAACAGCAATATCTGGTTATGGTGCTAAGGTAATTGATTGGACACCAAGTGTTGATTTATCAGAAGCATTGCTACAGGTTAGGACAGTTTAAGGAGTTGAGATATATGGTTATGGATGTTGTACCCGATTCCAAGACACTCCATATAACCAAGTTACGTTTACGATGGCAAGTTCTCTTATTACAAGTGATTTCAACGTTCTCTCTTCTTTTATTAATGAGTAAAATGAGTGAATTATATGGTTCTTGCTCTGATATATTCATTGCAAATTCTGGTGTCAATGGTTGGTGCCCTGCATATGAACATACTAGAGGACTTTTATGGATGTCATCTAATGGAGATACTTTACTTCCTGATTTTCTAACCGGAATTAATGAAACTGGTTTCGATTCATTCACAATGCCATTAATTCTTTGTTTTATCATTACAGGATTATGGGTATTTATTATAACTCGAAGCGAGAAATTTAAGTTAATGATTAAAAGAACATTCTCAATTTTACTAGCATCTTGGTTCCTTCTCCCCTTCTTAGGTTCTTGGTTAATTGGTTTAGTTAGTCAAGGGATGTATCTCCCATATGGTAATTCAGATGCACAATATAATCACCTAAATCTCATATTGGCCCCATTCGAATTATTTTTCGAGCTCGTTTTCTTAGGAATTGTCTTTGCACCTGTACTTATTGGTTTAATGGGTATTTGGAGTCTTTCTAAGAGAATGATTACATGGGCTACAGGTTATTTTATGATAGTTATTGGCATTCATGCTATGCTTACCTTTGAGGGTGTGACTACAGCAGTTGATGTTGGACTTCAACCACTGTCTGCTCAAATTGGAGATGCAACATTATTTGGTGGTTTAATATCACCTTTAGCGTTTGATTTATTGATGGTAGCAATTTTATTATTGATATTTTTAGAATCTGGTCTAGCAGTTATTACAAATCTAGAATATGCGTCGATACTTCCAGAAGCATCTAAGAAAGATCCCGAATATGTCAATCAATTTAATAATGTAATTAATGGACATATTGCTCATCTTTTCGGGATAATTTTCGTAGTTGCCTTAACTACAGCCATAGCACTCGAATTCGATGACTTCTTGATATCCTTTGTCGCAATATTCGAAGGTTCTCAATGGTCAGGGCAAGTAAAAGAATCATTAGAATTACAATTAACATATGGTAAAGTAATTTCAGCATCATTATTTATGATAGTTGTAGCTGGTGGTAGATTTGTAATCCCGTGGCAAAGAATTACAGGCTTTATTGAAACAGGGCTGTCTAAAATACGTAATTAATTGAAATTTAAAGATCGATGTGCTAATCCCAAAAAAATAATTATTAACAATAATTGTATTATAATTCTTAGTATTTCGTTCATAATATTAATTTCTTCAAACATGCTTTGAATTTGGTCTTGTGTAATTATTATGATTGATACGAAAAATAAAAACATCATTCGATAAAATCTCGGGCCAAATTTCTTCCCTTGTTTTTTTTGTTGATTTGGTAGAGGAATGTTCTCAAGCATACTTCTTTCATGAGCCTCTAGGTCATGAATCCATCGCTTATTCACTATCTCTTCACTCGTTGGGTTCAAGCGCAGAATACATGACGGCGTATTATGAAGGGTGCGCTAACTGTCCAACCCTGCAGTCAATGTAAAGATACATCAATTCTTTTTCAAGAGTATAGTGGTCAGCATTTATGCGGTAAACATCTTGCTTTATCAATAAGGAAAAGAGTAGCCAAAGAGATCCGTTTTCAAATCAATTTACCTAAAAATGCGAGACATTCTGACGGTTCACCTTTTCGAATATTCGTTGCAATTTCCGGCGGTAAAGATTCAGCGGTTTTATTGAGTATGTTAGTTGATATCATTGGTAAACGCAGAGACGTCGAAATAATTTCTGGATGTATTGATGAGGGAATTGATGGATATCGTGCACCTTCTTTAGAATTAGCAAGAGAACTTGCTGAATCTCTCAACATTCAGTTTGAAACATTATCTTATGAAGATCTTGGATATGATAGGATGGATAACGTAGTTAAGAAGATGCCAATTATTGGTGAAAATGTTCCTGATGCCAAGGGTATGATGCCCTGCTCTTATTGTGGAGTATTCAGACGACAAGGAATAAATGCTTTAGCACAAAAAGTAAATGCAGATATAATGGCCTTAGGTCATAATTTAGATGATATGGCTCAGTCAATCATAATGAATTTTCAGAAGGGGAATATAGAGAGATCTGTAAGGTTAGCCCCTCATACTGATGATCCTATAGAAGGTCTAGCTCCTAGAGTTGTACCATTAAGATTGGTTCCTGAGCAAGAAATTCATGCCTATGCAATTTATGCAGGTCTACCAATTCATCATGGTGATTGTCCACATGCTCCTGGTGCGATGAGACAATTAAGCCGTGGTATTATTGCAGATATGGAGACGATTACTCCTGGTTCTCGGCATGGTCTTTTACATTCTTTAGATCAAATTAGAAAGTTATATCGTGAAGTTAATCCAACTAAATCCGACATAAAATATTGTGAAGAGTGTGGAGAAGTTACAAGTCGTCAGATATGTCAAGCTTGTACCATGAAGCACTGGTTAGAAGAATATTAAATTATAAATTCTACCATTTCATCTACATTTTGATGTCGTCCACAATATGAACAGCGTATTTCCATAGGTTCAGATGAAATAATTTTTAATTTATGAGGCAATGGTTCACGGCTATTCTGAGTGATACAATTCGAAAATGAGCATCTGACAATATTAATTAGTTCTGAACCAAGTTCAATAGTTCTTTTTTCAGCCACACGATAGTTGCGTATGATTGCAACTGATGCTTTAGGAGCAATTAATGCCAATCTGTCTAGTTCTTCTTGATTTAACTCACGATCTTCAATTTTTAGAACATCTTTTCTTCCCATTTTCCCACTTGGTACATTCATAACCATCGAGATAGGATTAGATCTACCTACGTCTAGTCTTAGCATTTTTAGTACCTGAAATGCATGCCCTGATGGAATATGATCAATTGCTGTACCATTGCATATTGCAGTAACACGTCTCATTTCACTCATTATTTCACCTTCCTTGGAACTTTAACACCCAGTCCTCTGCATAACAGAGCCATTCTAGTTGGAACTCCATTGAATGCTTGTTGGAAATATTTTGCATGTTTTGTTGAATCAACACTAGCATGTAATTCATTGACTCTTGGTAGCGGGTGCATGACAATCATATCAGATTTCGCTCCTTCGATATCATTAGCATTTAATTTGTATATTCCTGCAACTTTAGTATATTCTTCTTCATCAGGAAATCTTTCTTTTTGTATCCTTGTCATATATATGACATCAGCTGAATCTATAGATGACGCCATATCTTCAGTCTCATTAATCTCACCGCCATGATTTTTTAAATCTGAAACAATTTCAGACGGCATCTTCAGTGATTTAGGGGAAACCAATGTTAGTTTAGCTCCAAACCTCACAAGTGCATGTGACAAGCTATGTGTAGTTCTACCATATCTCAAATCACCTACCATCATGACATTTAGTCCTTCTAAACTACCATGAGATTCACGTATAGTAAATAAATCAAGCATTGTTTGAGTTGGATGATTTCCGGCGCCATCTCCTGCATTAAGTATTGGGATATCGACAGCATCAGCGCTATATTGAGCAGCTCCTTGATTTGGATGCCTTATTACAGCAATATCAGAGTACCCATCAACCATCTGCATAGTGTCATACAGAGTTTCTCCTTTAGCAACAGAAGATCCGATTGAACTTAGGTTCAAAACCTCCCCACCTAATCTTTTCATTGCTGTTTCAAATGACATCCTTGTACGTGTTGAATTTTCAAAGAAAAGATTTCCTAAGACTTTTCCCTCAAGCAATGGTAAGTAGATCTCTCCTCTTGCAACAGGTAACAGGATATTTGCGTCATCAAGAATTTGTATTATCTCTTCATTACTAAGATCATCCATTGTGATAAGGTCGCCCATACTCTTCCCTCTATTCTACCGTGGGATACGTTGGTCATATGTATTGCCCTTGAAGCATAACCTTTGATGACCGTATTCCGCTGTCTTGATGAGTGATGAATAATCCCCTATGTCTGATGATAATCAGTCGGACGCCTGTTCGTGTCTCTTTCTGTGGCGGAGGAACTGATACAGATTGGTATTCTCAATCATCGGATAATGGAGGGATGGTGACTTCTCTTGCACTTGATAAGTATATACATGTGACTGTAAATCAACGTTTTGATAATAGGGTTAGAGTATCTTATTCGAAACTAGAAATGGTTGATGATTTTGAAGATCTAGAACATGAGTTAGTTCGTGAATCTATGCGTATTACTGGCGTTACATCAGGGGTGGAAATCACTACTATCGCAGATATCCCATCTAGAGGGACTGGATTAGGTTCATCTTCATCGGTGACTGTAGGTTTACTAAACGCTCTTCATTCCTTTGCAGGGAGATCGGTATCTGCATCTCAATTAGCTGCTGAAGCTTGCCGAATAGAAATAGATATACTCGGCCAACCTATTGGTAGGCAAGATCAATATGCTGCTTCTTATGGTGGTATTAATACGATAAAATTCTCTAAGGATGGAGATGTTTTAGTAGAACCAATCGATATTTCTAACAAAACTCGTTCGAAAATATGCGAAGAATTCACTTTAATTTTCACAGGTCAAACTCGTTCAGCATCTTCAGTTCTTTCTAATTCTATATCTGAGGGTAAATCTGCTATTGATAATCTCTTGAGAATAAGAGAACAGGCTGATGAGGCTAGAGATTTACTTAATTCAGGAGACACTTACAAACTGGGTGAACTTCTTAATGAAGCATGGAATATGAAAAGAGGAATTTCTTCATCTGTTAGTAATGATTTTCTGGATCAAATGTATGAGCGAATTATATCTACTGGTGCAAATGGTGCTAAATTACTCGGTGCAGGAGGCGGTGGATTCTTCTTAGTTCACGCAGATGTTAGTATTCGTCAGAAGTTGAAAACAGAATTTTCAGCGGAACATAGAATGATTCCTCTAAATATCGATGAAACTGGTTCATGCATAATTCATCACGATTCTCAGAGGTAAGGTAAATGAATAAAACAAAAAGTGGTTCTCTTTTTCTTGTATTAATAATTTTGATAAGTATCTGCAATGTTTCTGTGACTGCTAATGATGACAATGAGGTCAATGATGATAATTTTTCCTTATCAATATCTGGATATTCAAAATTTGTAATTCTTGATGATATTGTAGTTAATTCTCAATTTAACTCCACATGGGAATCATCTATTACTCTCTCTGATCAAATAGGCACTGATCTCCTTGACAATACAGATTTAGGTTTGCGGGCACAAATAGATATTCATTTAGGTAATTCAGATGGTTTTATTGATTCTGCTGAATCTCATGCATTTGATAATTTATTTCACCTAGAACGAAATTGGACAGATTCAGAAGTTGGAGGTTGCTGTATATTTGACTATAATCAACTATATGCCTCCGAAGAAATTAATTTGGTAATTACTTCTGTTGTATTGGGTCCAATCGAACTGAGTAATACTACTTGGGGTTGGGATGAATCAGCTAACCTAATAGGGCAAGTAGATAATCGGATTACAAGAATTTTAGATTTCCCTCGTATTGGTTCTTTAATTGAAGAAGTTCCACTCCGTGTAGTACTCCCATCAGGTTGGGAGTATACTTACAGCGCAATGGAAGAGATATTTCATGGCGATCCAGGGAGTTTTGTTATAGATCGTGCGGAAGCAAATGTTGCTAGCAATATCCGAGTGACAATTTCTCCAAATCAATCACCTAGTGCCTTGGGTTATCGATCATTGTCAGGTTCAATGATCACTCTTAATTCTTCTACTGATTATTCTGGCAACTGCGAGGATAGTACTTTAGATACAAATCAGCAATGGTGGACTTTATCTAATAACGGCACACTTGTTGAAACATATTTTGGTCCATCATTTAGTTTTATAGCCGAAGATTATGATTTTTATGATGGAGAGGTTGCAAGTGTAGTTATGCATTGCAAAGACTGGTTTAATTCAACGAGCACTTGGTATGAAAATATTGTAGTAGATTCTATACCTCCCATTTGGGAATCAATCATTTCATATGAAAATGAATTTGGAGAAACTATTTTACTAGATTCCAACGATGATATGTTTAGTATAAAGTCAGATACTTATGTGTCATTCAGTATTTCTGCAAGCGACCCCAACTCTCAATTACCTACTGATATCACTATTCTCTCTAATAAAACTCCAAATTACTTGCATGAAAATCAAAATTATCTTAATTTCTCAGATATTTTTTATCAAAACGGTGATGTCAATAGTATGGATCTAAATCTATCTGAAAGACATTTATCCAGAAATCCAACTTCTTGGTCAATTAAATTATTAGTTTCTGATAATGCAGGTAATCTATTAACTAAAGAATGGGAAATATTAGTTTTAGATGGCAGTGGGCCAACAATTGTACCTGATTTGATTATTAATAATATGTCAATTTCTTCTAATAATCTTGCAAGAGAGGGCGAACCAATTACAATTTCTTTACAACAGTCTTTTGATGATTTAGATGCTATTGAAGATACACTCTGGTCATTAACAATTGATGGTGAAATTGAATACGAAAATGTTTCTATGCAATTAATCGATAAGAGTTCTCTTGGACCGTTTAGTTCTGGAACTCATATATTCAGTATCGATTCTTATGATTCTTCTGGTAATCATCAAAACCTTGCTTTTGGTCTTGCTATATCTCCAAAAATTGGAATTGATATTGAATTATTATCTAATGCTCATTTAGGGGAATTAGTTGAAGATCAAACAGTAGTATTTCTTGTAACAATGCAAAACAAGGGTGCATCTCCTGCTTCCGGCCAACTTTGTGCCAATAGTCAATGTGGTCCATTCATTGGTGTACCTGCTGCGAATTCTAATGGTGCTGCTATTTTTAGTACTGAGCTTAATTTAGAATTAACAAATTCTGATCCAATTGATCTTTATTTCAAGTGGGGTAGTGAAAGTGCAGATACAAACGGTATTCTTCCGGTCAGTTCTGACATAGTAGTAGAACCCTATTGGCAGTCTCCAATACAAACAGTGTTATTGGTCTTCATTGTATTATCACTTATGGTAATTATTGCCAATCGCCTTTGGGGCGTAGATTCACAAAGGCCTTGATTTGAAACATTTTTCCGCAGAACTCATCAGTCATAACGTGGGGTGAATAATTATGATTCTGTTACCCGACTACCCCGACCTGGTTATTCGTAGCCATAAAATGAGGGTGGAGAAGATTGCATTGTCAGCAACATTTTTACTTATTATTTCTGCATCCTGGTGGCTACTATCTGCTGTATTTGGGGAACCAGAAGTTCTCCCAAGATTAGGCCCTATTTCTCTAATTTTCCTATTATCTTTAGTAATAATAGACTTAATTGATTACGGGCCTGTTCAACGTTCTAGAATCGGTGTTATGGGAAATATATCTTATCCAAGTATGCTGGCTCTTTCAATATCCGATATTGATTTTTCTGATGATTCATTAATATCTGGTATGCTATATTTATTATTGGCAGCATTCTTCTGGTATATCGCTCATAAAAATCTATCATTAACTTATTCGTCTAAGGTTTGGAGAGGCTTGACAAGTATCTTGGGTCTTATATTCTCATTAGCACTAATGTATTCTATATCTGCTGACTTCAATGTTTATTTGATAGTGATTATTTGTATAATGGTCACCATGATTCCCGACCTCCTATCCAAGGATGAAAACTATGCGTCTAGGAAAGAATTTACTAATGCACTTGATAAAGCTGAAGGTGAAGTGCTACTTTTAAGAAGTCAAGGAATATCACTTGAGCAAGCCTCTTCTCTTTTGAAGAAAGCTCGTGAAGATTGTTGGAATGATCCAATTAGAGGTTTAGAACTAATAGCAGCAGCTCGAGAAGATACTGAAAGGATTCAAGCACTCTCTAAAGATTTAGATGATATAAGGAAAGATACAATGCTTTATGTCAAAAAAGCGGAGTCTATAGCTCAGGGGATCCAAGGACCACGTAAATCCTTTGATCTTGGGGAAAGAGAAGCAGAACATGGTTCATTAAGAGATGCTGAACTTATGTATCGACATTCAAAAACTAAATCTGAAATAGTTATACTCCATTGGCAAAAAGCACTTGATGCTATTAATTCTGCAGAGGAATTAATCAGTCATAAGACTGAATTAAATGTTAATTCTTTAATTAATATTATTTCATTAGCCAGAACTTCTCTTGAATCCGAAGACCCTTTAGAGGCAATTAAAATTGCCTCCTCTATTTCAGGTCACCTCGATAGTCTCGAATCTACAACTTCTGACGCTAAACAAGCCATAGATGATGCAGAAAAATCACTTTCTAGCATTGAAGGAAGTATATCAGTCATGACTAAAGAAAGATTAGAAGAATCTAAACTTGCCCTTATTGGAGGCGATTCTTCACTTGCTAAAGGTTTGGCTACAAGTATTATTAGAGATATTAAACTAACTTCTGAATCTATGCAAAATGTTCAACGAGGACTTCGTCAGAAAAATAAACTAATCGAAAGTTTTCCTAAAGGTTTATCTGGTGATATTTTCCGTTCAAAACTGAAAGATATTGAAAATAAAGTGACTTCTGATGATTGGCTTGATGCATCAGATATCTTATCCGAACTGACGAATGATCTCCAATCCTATGAGAAATCATTATCTGAAGCATTAGAATTGTATTCATTTATTGAAAGTGAATGGAACGATTTACGACGTAAACTTGACTCAGCTAACATCAAGGTCAATGATGAAATGAGGATAGATGCTGAACAGAATGTATCTCAATGCAAGAAATTTTTAGATGATGGAGACATTGATTCTACACTTGTTGCATTGGGTCGAACAGATGAAATAATTGAAAATTTGAGAAGAAGAATATAGTTATTCATTCTTATTAGTATCAGCACAGTAAGGACAGTATGATTCTAATTTATAATCTGATGAACTACATTCTTGCTTAGTCAGTGGTTCTCTACAGGCAAAACACATTGTATATTCAGTTTCATTTAATTCAGTATTTACTGCAACTCTTTGATCAAATACAAAGCAGTCTCCCTTCCAATAAGATCCATCAGTTTGTTCAAAGTACCCTAATACCCCTCCTTCTAATTGTTTAACATTCTCGAAACCTGCATTCATCATTACTACAGAGGCTTTCTCACAACGAATGCCTCCTGTGCAATACATTACGATCTGCTTTTTTTTATACTCTTCAGGTAATGCTAAAATAGCATCAGGGAAATCTTTGAACGTTGATAAATTTAAGTCAATAGCATTCTCAAATATTCCTATTTTTGTTTCATAATCGTTTCTTGTATCTAAGACTATTACTTCTTCATTTTCATCTAGCATTTGCTTAAATTCCACTGGTTTAATATTAGCCCCAGTGAACTCTCCAGGCCTTACTTCATCTATCCCAAGTGCGATTATTTCTTTTTTAAGCCTCACAAGCATTCTACGAAATGGTTGATATTCAGTATGACTTATTTTCAAAGGTATTCCTACGAATCTCTCATCCGATTCTAAGAATTCTATATATGAATCAATTGATTTTTGTACTCCAGCAAGAAAGAAGTTTATACCATTTGGACTCAAAAGGATAGTTCCTTTAAGTTGTAATTTTTCACAAATATAGCGAAAAGGTTGTCTTAAATCATCTCGATCATCTAAGTTTACGAAACGATAACCCGCAATATTAACAATATTTTCTGATTGCATAATCAGTCCTCATTATTCTTTTGATACCAGTGATAATTTACGACTTTTTGTATTTATTTCGATAGATATATCTGTGATGAATTTTGTCAGAGGTACGCCATTACTTTGGTCTCCACTACGAGATTCTCCTTTACGATCTATTCGAATTGATACAGTACGTTCAGTTGCTTCATCTTCGCCTAGAATTAACATATATGCTGGTCGCATTTTCCTATGCATACGAATTTTCTTTCCAATGGTTGCATCTGAGTCATCGACAGAGACTCTGATGCCCGCTTCCTTCAGCATCGAAGCAACCTCGGATGCATATTCTTTTTGTTTCTCAGAAATCGTAATTACTTGAACTTGAACTGGTGAGAGCCATGTAGGGAAATTACCTGCCCAATGTTCTGTAAGGAATGCTACAAATCTTTCATGAGTCGATAATGGTGCTCTATGAATAACAAATACTTCACCATTTTCATCGCCATTTTCGTCTTTATAAGATAATTCGAAACGTTCCTTTGCAGCAAAGTCAAGTTGAATCGTAGACATTGATTCTTCTCTACCCAAAGCGGTTGTAAATTGAATATCTATTTTTGGGCCATAAAATGCAGCCTCCCCTATTGCTTCGACGTAAGGTACCTGAAGTTCATCTAATATTTGCCTCAGATGATTTTGTGTTGAAGCCCAATTTTCAGGCTGTTCGATATATTTTTCCGTATTTTCAGGGTCCCATAATGATAAACGGAAATGATAATTTTCAAATCCAAATGTAGAGTAGTAATCTTGAACCATCTTGATATTGTTAGCAACTTCTTGACCAACCTGATCCAATGTGCAATAGATATGAGCATCATTCATTGATAGCATTCTGACGCGTAACAATCCTGCTAAAGCACCTGACATTTCATTCCTATAGCATGTGCCATATTCGGCGATCCTAAATGGTAATTCTCTATATGATCTTTTTTTATTCCGATAAACTAAATGATGCATAGGGCAATTCATTGCTTTGAGATAGTAAGTTCCATCATCCATCTCCATAGGGGGGTACATTCCATCAGCATAGTGAGGGAGGTGACCACTGCATTCGAATAACTCCTGTTTTGCAAGAGCTGGTGTAGTTACTCTCTGGTAACCATAGCTTTCTTCAGTTTTCAATGCATAATTTTCAATTTCTGATTTTAGAATTTGTCCATTTGGTAACCACACTGGTAAACCTTTTCCGATTAATTCATCGATCATATACAGTTCTAGTTCTTTTCCTATTTTCTTATGATCTCTTTTAGAGGCTTCTTCGATTTGTTTTTGCCTTTCTTTTAATCCTTCTTTAGTTGCATAGCACATCCCGTAGATACGAGTTAGAGGCTCCCTATTCCTATCTGCACGCCAGTATGCTTGACTTGTACTTGTCAACTTAAACCATCTTAGATGAGATGTAGAAGGTACGTGTGGACCTCTACAAAGGTCGACAAAATCACCTTGTCTATATGCTGTAGAACTAATTTCGTTTCCTATTTTTTCATCTATTATTTCAATCTTGAATTTATTATCAGCAAACATATCTCTCAAAACATTATTTTCATGTTCTTCACGCACAATCTTAATGTTTTCTCGGATAAGTTTGTTCATTCTTTTTTCTAATACTTTAAGTTCCGTATCTCCAATAGGGTCCATGTGGAAATCATAGTAGAACCCATGCTCAATTGGAGGGCCGATAGTTGGTTTGGCATCTGGAAACATCTCGAGAACTACTTGCGCAAGTAAATGTGCACAAGAGTGCCTTAAAATATACAATCCTTCGTCAGATTCGCCCAAAATTGCTTCGATTTTACAATTTTCATCAAGAGTGAATGACATATCTTTTTGGATACCATTTACGATTGCTGCTACAGCTCCGGATCTATTCCCATAAATGTTATCCAGTACTTCTCCAGCAGTAATCCCAGAGACATATTCATGTACGTCTTCATCATTAATTTCAACCTTAATCATTGACATACACTGTGCCTCCGTTAACTACGCCAACATAACAATGATATGAATGCCTTGCCTATTATGTTACTTGTATAATGCTTATTTTAGTACGAATTGAGTTCCAGTAGTGCCATTTACCATCCCTTCAATATCTTTTAGAGAACCTATAACTGCTCTCTGTCCTGAACGTTCTACAAAAGAACAAGCAGCTTCTACCTTTGGCCCCATTGACCCTTCATCGAATTCATAATTACGAATTTCATCAGGAGTAGTCTTGATAATAATTTTCTCAGATTCAGTCCCCCAATCAAGGTATACTCCATCTGTATCAGTTGCTAAAATCAGTAAATCTGCATCTAACTCAAAAGCTAATAATGAACTAGCCCGATCTTTATCAATCACGACCTCTACACCTTCCAATTCCCCTTTTTTGTTATAGATAGTTGGAATGCCTCCGCCACCTGCACATATTACTACAGTTCCTTTTTCTAAGAGCCAGTGTATAGGTCTTAATTCGAATATTCTATGAGGTATCGGAGAAGGTACAACTCTTCTCCAATGTTTACCATCTCGTTTAATCTCCCAATTCTTTTCATTTCTTAATTTTTCAGCTTCTTTTTGAGTATATATCGGGCCAATGGGTTTTGTAGGATTAAGGAAAGCAGGATCTTCGGGGTCAACTTCTACCATAGTTAAAATTGATGCGATTGGAACACCTATTGGTAATAAATTACCAAGTTCTTGTTCAATCATATAGCCAATCATACCTTGAGTTTGAGCCCCTAGTATGTCGAGAGGATATTCATCTACTTCTTTGTAAGCCGCAGACTGTAGTGAAAGTAACCCTACTTGTGGACCATTTCCATGACTAATTACTAATTCATTTTGTTCAACAACTGGTGCTAATGATTTAGTAGCAATTTGTATATTATTTCGTTGATTTTCAGCAGTCATTGCCTCGCCTCTTCGAAGTAGAGCATTACCACCCAGTGCAATAACGATACGCATTATGGTGAAGCGTTAGGCTGTATTCATATTAACGCGTTCCCTATGGGGTAGTTATGGTGCGCCTCGGGCTACTAGTCAATCCAGATGCAGGTTTAGGGGGCCGATTGGGTTTGAAAGGCTCCGATGGGCAGGCAGAATATGCACGTTCACAAGGTGCCGAAGATAGAGCTGGACCTAGAGTTAAGGATGCATTACAGTACTTTGGAAATTTACATCGTGATACTTCTGAGATTCAATGGTTTACTAGTGAGGGGAGGATGGGGTCTGATTGGGTTCCCAAGGACATTGAAATCGGAGAATTTGTAACTATACATAAATCACCTAAAACGACGACTTCTTCCGATACTTCTGAATTAGTTATTTCATTGATAGAATCAGATATAGATTTACTATTATATGCTGGTGGGGATGGAACTACTAGGGATATAATTTCAGTGTTGGAATCTCAAGGTAAGTCTGAGATTCCAGTTATTGGAATTCCTTGCGGTGTGAAAATGCATTCTGGCTGTTTCGCATCATCTCCAAAGGCAGGTGCAGAAGTTCTATCTGCGTGGTTAAACGGTGATTTACTAATATCTAGTACCGAAGTTCTTGATTTAGATGAAGAGAAGTATCGTAATGGTGAATGGGTTGTCCGTCTTTATGCCGAAGCGAAGACTCCTGCATCACCTCGGTGGATGCAAGGTGCAAAAATGCGTGTTGAGGCAACTGGCGAAGAAGAAATAATTGAAGGACTAGCTGATCATATCAGAGAATTACTAATTAATGATAATAGACTAATTATTTGGGGCTCAGGGGGGACTCTTAGAACCATCTCGAATATGGTGGGTTTTGAGGGTACTGTGCTCGGAATAGATGCTTCAATAGGGTCCAAACAGATTGGTACTGACTTAAATGAAAAACAATTATTGAGTTTATTATCCACTCATATTGGTGATATTACTCTCCTTCTTTCACCTATGGGTGGGCAAGGTTTTCTAATAGGACGTGGGAATTTACAACTTTCCCCCGAAGTTCTTAAAAAAATAACTATAGCTAATATTCTTGGTGTAGTAACACCTGCTAAATTACTATCAGTGCGCCGTTTACGTATAGAAACTGGAGATGAAGATTTAGATAAGGAATTTGCTGTAAAAAAATATCTTAAAGTATTACAAGGATATAGAACAACAAGAGTTTTACCCTTGGCAGTCGATTAATCATTCGTTTATATTTCTAGACCTGTTGCTGCCATAAGTAGGCCGAGAAACGGCGGACTTGGTCTCCCTGGTCTTGACTTAAATTCAGGATGATATTGTGTACCTACGTAGTATGGATGATTATTTAATTCCATAATTTCACACCTCTGTCCAGTTTCATCTTTACCTACATATATTAACCCAGCATTTTCTATCTGAGAAATTAATTCTGGATTTACTTCATATCTGTGCCTATGTCTTTCATCAACGTATGATTTGTTACCATATAATCTCTTAATCTTACAATCTTCAACTAAAAATGGAGTGGGTTTTGTTCCCAGTCTCATAGTCCCACCCATGTGTGTTTTGGATATTTCTGGCATGAACACTACTGCCGGTTGTTTCGTATTTTCATCAAACTCAGTAGAATTGGCGTTCTCCATACCTAATACGTTTCTACAAAATTCTATAGTTGCAATTTGTAATCCAAGGCATACACCTAGGAATGGGACTTTATTCACTCTTGCATATTCTGCTGCCTTGATTTTCCCTTCTATTCCTCTGACACCAAATCCTCCCGGTACAAGTATTCCGTCAGCAGACTTTAGCACATCCCAAGCTTCAGAGTATTTTTCAGGATCTTCCTTCAGCATCTTTTCATCAAGACTTTCTGACTCAATCCAGTTTATTTCTAACTTCCTATTGACCTCGTATGATGAATGTTGTAATGCTTTAATGACACTAAGGTATGAGTCAGAAAGACCCGTGTACTTTCCTACCATGGCAATTTTAATGACCTCTTCAAGATTATCTACAGTATTAGCCATTGCAATCCAATCATCAAGAAGAGGTCTCGATTTAGGTAAATCAAAACCAATTTCTTTAGCTAGAACTTCACTTACTCCTTGTTCCTCTAGGAGTATTGGGATACGATAGATATTCGAGACATCATGCGCTGAAACAACCGCTTCTGGAGAAACATGGCAGAAAGCTGCTAATTTTTGTCTTGTCTCAGTATCTAATGGATGTTCTGATCGACAAACAAGAATGTCTGGTATTATACCTAATCCCCTAAGTTCTTTCACTGTGTGTTGTGTAGGTTTGGTTTTTTGCTCTCCCACTGGACCCATAACTGGAACTAAACTAACATGGACAAAGCAAATATTTTCTTCTCCGACTCTAAACTGAAACTGCCTTAGTGCTTCGATGAAAGGAGCACTTTCAATGTCTCCTACGGTGCCGCCTAGTTCTATTACGCAAGCATCAGGTATCTCCCCGCTTCCATCACTAGGAGTATCTGCAACACGTTCAATCCACTCTTGAATCTCATTCGTGATATGAGGGATGACTTGGACAGTTTTACCCAAATAATCTCCTCTCCTTTCTCTCTCAATTACTGACTGGTAAACTTTTCCAGTTGTTATGTTGTTATCTTTTGTCAGAGAGATATCGAGAAACCTCTCATAATTCCCTAAATCTAAATCAACTTCTCCGCCATCATCTAGGACATAGACTTCTCCATGTTCAAAGGGTGACATAGTCCCCGCATCACAATTAAGATAAGGATCTATTTTTACACAAGTGACTCTCAGTCCAGCGGATTTTAGTAAAACTCCTATGCTACTCGCTGTTATTCCTTTACCTAGTCCTGATAAGACTCCACCCGTGACAACTACATACTTCATTCAATCAACGGGGTTTGAAGCCAACGTATCTCTCCTATCAACATTCCTTCGGTGGCTCCCATAAAATACTCTTTGCTAAGTCTAAGTATCTCTATCCTTTCGGTTAACTTATGTCGGAGGTAGCGGATGGGAGGATATTAGTCACAGGTGCCCTAGGACAAATCGGTACTGATTTAGTAGAACGTCTTAGAGAGATTCATGGTTCAGAAATGGTTGTAGCTAGTGATATTCGTGAAATACCTGATCATCCTTGTGTATTGAATGGCCCATTTTTAATTCTCGATGTCTTGAGTGATAAGATACTGAAATTAGTTCCTGAAGAAAATATTCAAACTATATACCATTTAGCAGCAATTCTTTCTGCAAATGGTGAGGTCAATCCTGAATTATGCGAATCGATTAATGTTGATGGTACAAGAAACATTTTAGAAGCGGCTAGAATACACGGTTCTCGCGTATTCATTCCTTCCTCAATCGCTGTGTTTGGTCCGGATGCTCCAAAACATGCACCTCAAATAACTGCTCTTAATCCTACAACTAAGTATGGTATGACCAAAGTTGATTGTGAGATAATGGGGATGATGTATTGGATAAATCACGGAGTGGATGTTAGAGGTATTAGGTATCCTGGAATCATATCTTGGAAGTCCCAGGTGAGTGGAGGAACTACTGATTATGCAGTTGATATATTTCATGCTGCATTATCGGAGGGGAAATCATATGACTGCTTCCTTAAGGCAGATACAAAACTACCTATGATGTATATGGAAGACGCAATCAAAGCAACGATATCACTGATGGATGAACCATTGGAATCAATGAGTTTGGCGCGTTGTGGATATAATGTCTCAGGGTTATCATTTTGTGCTGAAGAGCTATTCTCTGAGATCAAAAAACATATTCCTGATTTCATTTGCGAGTATAAGCCAGATGTACGTCAGAATTATGCCGATTCTTGGCCTGATTCGATAGATGACAGCGTTGCAAGAAAAGATTGGAATTGGCAACCTAGTTTTGAACTAGAAGAATTAGTTGAAGATATGATCAAGAATCTTTCTTAATGGTTTAATTATCATCGATTTGATTACTCCAATCAGGTGTCTCAGGTCCTTGTTTAGCCCATAATACATCGTCAATCCTTAGGACACTAATTGCAGCTTCAGTAGCTCCTGTTATCGCATGCCTTGCAACGAAAATTGGGTCGAATATTCCTTCTTCATACATGTTAGTAACTTCTCCTGTGTTTCCATTAACACCAATCCATGGTCCTTCTTCAACATTCTTTGATTGAGCGGCTGAAAGTGTCAAAAGAGTATCTATAGGGTCATGACCTGCATTTTCCGCTAAAGTCCTTGGAACTATTTCCAATGCTGCAGCATATGCCTCTATCGCCATTTGCTCCCTTCCTGATTGTGTAGTGGAAAAATGTCTTAATTTTCGAGCTAGATGAGTTTGAGTAGCCCCACCACCGGGTAATATTCTATTTTCTGTTATCAATCTATAACTAACGCCTAAAGCATCGTCAAAAGACCTGCCAACCTCATCTCTAAGTTCTGGTGTCGAGCCTCTTAAAATCATAGTCATTGCTCCACCTAAAGTCCCTTCGATTTTAGTATAGTTAACAGATCCAATATTTTCCTCAGAGCGTGATGAATAACTCCCAATATCTTCTTTAGTAATCCTTCCAACCTTTCTAATCATATTTGTACCAGTTAGTCTTGAGAGCCTTTCTAAATCCTCTCTCTCAAATCTCCTATATGCGGTAATTCCTGCTCTTGACAGCATAGGGACTGCATCATCAGCGATTCCATCTCTGACTATTAACAAATCTATTTTTAAATCATGCAGATGGTCGACCATATCTTGAAGATGATTATTATCACGCTCATGGAATTCTTTTAGAACCCCTAAATCATTTACTTCTATTTGAGCTTCTAACTCTAATTTTTGATTTTCTAGAGCTCCATCCAATATGGCAATATTCCCTCCATCTGAAAATCGAGGAGTATTTCTATCAATTCTAGTTTTTGCTAGGACCAAGGCAGGTACAAGTTCACTATCCAATGCTTTACCACCTGAGATCTGTATTCTTTTTATTCTCAGTCTCTCCAAATCATTACCGCCTTCTTCACCAACCAAGGCTTCTGCTGCATCTAAGGCTAATTCAGTCAAATGCGACGATAGTAGGTGATCTATCTTACCCTGTAATGAGGTTCTAACGACAGATCTTTTCATATTCTTATCTGTTGCTATACGTGCTATCGAATCTAACTCTCTGAGTGCTTCTTCATTTGCAATCCTATATCCATTTATGATTAGAGATGGGTGGACTCCAGAACGAACTAATTCTAGAGAATTTTGTAACATTTCTGCCATTAATATGACAGTAGTAGTGGTGCCATCTCTAGCAGATTTATCCTGAGAACTTGATGATGCAATTAATAAATTTGCAGTGGGGTGTTCAACTCTTGCAGTTTCTAGAACAGTGACTCCATCATTTGTCACAGTGGCCTCTCCTGCATCATTAACTAACATTTTATCTAATCCTCTTGGTCCAAGAGTTGAGCGGATTGCGTTTGAAAGAGATACTGCTGCTGCTACGTTACGAACCAATGCTGTTCTACCATGGATACGGTCAGTATCCTCTAAAGCAACTTCATGTTCAACATCAGCCATCTAGGCTCTGCGACTAACTAACCTGATTTGAAACCGTTCCTAGAGGCTCCAATAAATATTTTACTAAACCGTCTCAAATTTATAGAGAATTATTTGCGTGAGGTTCATAAGGGATAGGCTCTCCCCACTATACAACCTTAAGTTGAGTAGTGGTATTTATGGAAGATACTAATAGAGATGAATGGGAAGACAAAATGCTCAAAGAGATGGTGAAAATGTTCAGTGAAATGGGCATGCCAATAGATATGTCAATGCTTCAGAACATGATGTCTCAGGTACGTGAACAATTTGAGAAAATTGGGATTGACCCCGAGAAAATGGCTAATAAAGACCTTAAAATCGATATAAATGGCGATCCTGATGAGTTCCGTCGAACGATGGAATCAATGCTCAACGGTCCCGAAGGAATTTCAAAATTATTTAGAGATATTGGAATTAATGTGCAAGTTAATAATCCTACTCCGGTAGTAGATGCTGAGCTAGATCATGTAGAGGAAGTTGATGAGAAACTTCTCGAAGCCGATATTCATATTCATGAAGACCGAATGTATGCAACCATTGATCTCTCTAGACAATTAGAAATCATTGAGTCTGAAATCGAACTTAACTTAATTGATGGCGGAACCATTCTTCAACTAATGAAAAAGACTCAACTACGCCCCTTCAAAAAATTTGACTTACCAGAATCAGTCGCTCAAATTGTAGATTGGAGCCTAAATAATGGCATACTTGATGTAATATTCAATATTAAAAATAATAATTGAAAAAGGATGTGAAAAAATGAGTGGACCTGTAATTGGAATAGATCTTGGAACGACAAATAGCTGTGTGGCAACTCTCGAGGGGGGTCAAGCGGTAGTGATTGCAAACTCAGAAGGTTCACGAACAACTCCTTCTGTTGTTGCCTTCAGTAAAGATGGGGAACGTCTAGTTGGAGTTACTGCGAAACGTCAGGCAGTGACTAATTCTGAAAGAACCATTCTTTCTGTGAAAAGAGAAATGGGTACTGATTGGACAAAGAGTATTGATGAGAATGAATATACTCCACAAGAAGTTTCTGCATTTATATTGCAAAAATTAAAGGCTGATGCAGAATCATATTTGGGTCGAGAGGTAAGTCAAGCTGTTATTACATGTCCAGCGTATTTCACTGATGCTCAAAGAAAAGCCACACAAGATGCTGGTAGAATTGCAGGATTAGAAGTTTTGAGAATTATCAATGAACCTACTGCTGCAGCTTTGGCATATGGTGTCGATAAAGCTGAAGATCAAACTATTCTTGTTTATGACTTAGGAGGCGGTACATTCGATGTATCTGTTCTAGAGATATACCTGGTTGATGGCCAACCTCAGATTGAAGTTAAAGCAACAAGTGGAGATAATAGGCTAGGAGGAGATGACTTCGACCATGTAGTTGTTGAGTGGATAATTAGTGAGTACAAGAAAACCTCTGGTATCGATTTAGGTAAGGATATGCAAGCGATGAGTCGATTGAGGGAGGCGGCTGAAAAAGCCAAAATTGAACTTTCTGGGACCTCAATGTCTCAAATTAATTTACCATTTATTACTATGAAAGATGGTCAGCCAGAACATCTGGATCTTTCACTTTCTAAAGCTAAATTTGAAGATTTAATCTCTGATTTGGTGGAGCGGACAATGGGTCCAACAAGAAGGGCTATGAAAGATGCAGGAATCGGCAAAGGGGATGTTGACAAAGTAATTCTTGTTGGTGGCTCTACTCGTGTACCTGCTGTCCAAACTGCTATTGAATCAGAGGTAGGGAAATCTCCTTTTAAGGGGATAAATCCGGATGAAGCAGTTGCTTTAGGCGCTGCACTTCAAGCTGGAATAATTGTAGGTGATGAAGGGGTGACGGATGTTCTTCTTCTTGATGTTACACCACTTACTCTAGGCATAGAAACATTGGGTGGAATTATGACTACCATGATTGAAAGGAATACTACAATCCCTTCACGTCGTTCCGAAACATTCTCAACAGCTGCTGATAATCAGCCAGCAGTTGAAGTTCATGTGCTTCAGGGCGAACGTGAATTTGCAAATGATAATACTACTCTTGGAAGATTTCATCTCATGGGTATCCCTCCATCACCTCGAGGATTGCCTCAAATTGAAGTCACATTCGATATTGATGCCAATGGTATAGTGGATGTTTCTGCAAAAGATCTTGGTACAGGTACTGAGCAATCTATTAAGATTGAAAGTCAAACTTCTTTGTCAGAGGATGATATCAAACAGAAGATAAGTGATGCTGAAGAATTTGCAGAGGATGATAAGCGTAGAAAAACTAGGGTTGAATTAAGAAATACAGCTGATAGTATAGTATATCAAACACGTAGAACAATTGATGAAACTAAGGAAAAATTATCTGAAGAGGTAGTGACTCCTGTTTTAGATAAACTCAAAGAGTTAGAGTCATTGATAACTAAGGAAGATAAACCTGTTTCTGACGATGATCTTGATGAAATAGGGATACAGTCGCGGATTCAGGAATTAGAAGAACTAATGCATAATTTATCGTCTAAATTATATGAAGCAGCATCAGCAGAAATGTCTGATGATGAAGATACCGAGACTGCTGAAGGCGATGGGGACGTTGTAGAGGCAGATTTCGAAGTTCTTGATTCAGAAGATGAGTGATTCTATGTCAAACCGATCTTTGCAACAAATAAAAGTTGGGTCTAAACCTCTTTATCGCCCTCGTTCAGATAGAATTCTCTTTGGGGTATGCTCTGGTTTCGCTAGGAAGTTAGGGATATCTTCTAATGTTTCTAGGGTGATATTTTTGCTTCTTACATTGATGACATCAGGGGCTTTTTCAATTACTTATCTGATTGCATTTTTACTTATTCCTCAAGAGCCAATTAATTCTTAGTTTTGAGTAATTAAACGATGTAATAAACGTACTTGTACGCCAGTTGCCCCATGACCTACTGTGGCATTATTTTCTCCACCCCAAATCCCCGCAGTCCCAGCAATGTCGAGATGTGCCCATGGGATTTGCGTATTTTCTCCTTCACTATTTTCTCTTTTCTGGATGAATTGTTTTAGGAACCCTGCTGCCTGACTAGCCCCTCCCCAACGACCTTTTCCTTGATTACGCACATCTGCAATCTTGGACGAAGTCATTTGCTTTTCGAAAGCAGGTAACATTGGCATCGGCCAAGAGATCTCATCAACCTCATCACCAATTTTCTTAATTTTTTGAGACAAAGATTGGTTATTGGAAAATAATCCTGTTGCTTCATGGCCAAGTGCAACTACAATGGATCCAGTTAACGTTGCTAGGTCTATGATATATGATGGATTCAGCTCTCCTGCCTTCCATAATCCATCCGCGAGAACATTGCGTCCTTCTGCATCTGTATTTAGTACCTCGATAGTTTTACCTGAGTAAGTATCAATTACATCTCCTGGGCGATATGCTTCTGCGCTTGGCATGTTTTCAGCCATACATGTAATCCCATTAATACGTCCTTTGTGTCCTGTAGCATAAAGTGCCTGAAAAAGTCCAAATACAGTTGCTGAACCATGCATATCTAGTTTCATTTCATCCATTCCTGCACTGCCCTTGATAGAAATTCCTCCCGAATCAAAAGTTATTCCCTTTCCTACAATGCAAGGTACTTCTGAATTTATCTCTTTATCTGGATTTAAACGGAAAAATACCATACAAGGCTTGTGTATACTTCCCTTTCCAACTTCAATGAGTGCATACATTCCCTCTTTTCGAAGTCGTTCATAATCCCAAACTTCCACTTCCACACTTTTTTTCCCTTTCGCCCATTCAAGAGCTCTTTTCCCAAACTCTTCAGGGTAAAGTCGGTTTGCTGGCTCATTACCTAAATCACGCGCTAGATGCACTCCAGTTGCTATGCTTGATGATTTTATGACTTCTTTATTCAAATCTTTTTGATATCTATCTATTGTTTGACAGATTAGGCTCCAAGGACCTTTATCTTCTTGGTCTTTATTTTGATATTTTTCAAATGTATAGTCACGGAGAATAAATCCTTCTGTAAAAGCAGCCATCATATCTACTTTCCAACCAGTCGTAAATCGGATCACAATTTGCGTACCATGTTTTTTAGAAAGAGATGCAAAACATTTAGCTCCATTATCTCTAGATATTTTAGTCGTCAAATCTTTTTGTTTCCCTAGACCAAGAAGAATTATTTGACAATTTTTAGTCCATATTCTCAAAGACTCTCCTATTTCACCACTGTATGCCTCACTTGAAATTGCAGATTTTACAGCAATACTTGCACTACGTCCTAGGCCCGTTGTTGCATTATTTGGCGATTTGCTTAATCCTTCAAAAAGGGGGATTACCATTATATTTCCAGTTTCTATAAAACCACTTGTGGCTACTTCCATACATGTGCGATTACGTTCCATTATACAAACAATCGTCTCTGAAAGTGTGAATTTCAGAATCTTTTTGTTCTTAATGATATTAATTAAATGCTCATATGTGTTATTTTTAAAAACTAATTATTATAGTAGTTATTAGCTGATAATCATCATTCATACTTTTTATTGTTTTCAAAATTAATTCAATGACCTCATGAATAATTCTTAATTTAGAAATGCAAATGGTTCTAGGCAGGGACCCTTGCAGACAATACATGGGTCGCTTCCTGCTAGCCGTAGTCTTGGCCTCATTGATTTTTGCTTCGGCATCTCCAATAGCTACAGCACAAGTTGGACAACCAGATATAATCCAGGAGCATTGGTACCACACATACGCCACTCTAACTCTCGATGTCAATGACTGGGCAGATAACAACCCCGATATTGTTGATTTGATTAGTGCAGGCCAAACAGAGATGGGAAGAAATCTCTGGGTTTTGCGTATTTCTGACTGGAGTCTAGATACAAAACCGAATGGAGATAAGAAAGAAGTCGTATATATTGACGGTGGTCACCATGGAAATGAGCATCTAGGGACTGAACTGGCTTTCCTAACCGCAGAATATTATATTGAAGGTTGGATAGATGGAAATCAGGATGTCATTGACGTTTTGGAAACTACTGAATTACACATTCTCATAATGCTGAATGCTGATGGTAATGATCTCGATACCCGATGGAATTCAAATCAAGTAGACTTGAATAGGAATTACGACCATTATTGGAATAATTGCCCTCCTAACAATCCTACACAACCAGGAAGTAGTGCTTTTAGTGAGTCCGAAACTCTTGCAAACTCAATCTATATGGATACTGTAGTACCTGATGCAGATTTGTATGTTACTATGCATACAGGTGTATGGATCATGCTGTATCCATGGGGCAGGTGGCCTGAACAACCATCTGACTGGGAATTATTTCACTCTATTCGAGATGATGTTCATACAAATATTTCAGATATACCTATTCGCAATGCAAATCAAGGGTTGTATCCAAACTGTGGCACTAGTCGAGATTATGGGTACGGGGTAATGGGTTATCCAACATTTACTTTTGAAACCGATGATGAACAATTCCTTCTTGGTACTGTCGAGGCACTATCTGATAGATTAGGTGAAGAATTAGATGTGATGAAATATTTAATACAGAATGTATGGTATTGGCGTGCTCGTTTAGTTGTCGAAAATTTTGAAATTAGAACGAATCAAGTCGAGGCGCATGTAGTTAATCTCGGTCAAGCAAGTACATCTAATGCCACATTTCATTACTCTGATTCAAATGGTGAATTATTATGGCATTCCGATACTTTCGGAATAAATGCCACCAATGAATCAACAGTAGTTCTTAATTCGAAAAATCTTAGTTTAGTTAATGACGGTATATGGAGTATTCACTACCAAAAAAGAGTAATTGATTCATCACAATGGGTTGATGAAGTAATTGAAGATTCGGTGATTGTAATCAAATCAACAAATGAAGGATTTCTCCCAGCACCCTCCTTTTTAATCAATCTAATCACATTAATTACTGCGGCTATCGCAAGTAGGAATAGAAGTAATAAATCAAAGGATTAGATTTTTCAGAGATTCATTCGAGGGATATCTTCTCTGCAATGTGACATGCTAAAATTTTTGTAGCAATTAATGCCGCAGAAAACTCGGTTAAATTTGTTCCTTCAGAAGTGCAAATTTCATTTACATCGGCCCCTATTACTTCTGCATTTTCTGCCGAAAACAAGGCCTCAATAATTTCTATAGCGCCCCAATAAGAAAGCCCTCCTGGCACCGGAGTTCCAGTAGCTGGAACAAGCAACCCATCTAATCCGTCTATGTCAAAAGTCAGCCAAACTGGACCATTTAGATTTTTGATTTCATCAATCATTCCCCTCCAATTCGTTAAATCTGAATGGGTATTAATTAAATCTCGAGCAAACCATGTTTTCACTCTTTTATCATTCTCCATAATCTCTTTTTCTTCTGAACTATAAGTTCTAATGCCAATCTGAATTACTTTCCCTACACCGGCTTCTAGAGATCTTCTAATTACTGTTCCATGTGAGAATTTTTCTTCATTTAATTCGTCCCTCAAATCGGCATGTGCGTCAACTTGTAAAATCGTTAAATTTTCCAATTCACCATTAATTTTCGGATGAACTTTCATTGATTCAACTAGTGGGAGTAATAAGCCATGCTCACCACCTAAAACTATTGGAAATTGATTGCCATTCATCCATGGTGAAGTGAATTTTTTGATACTTTTTAATGCTTTTTTAAGGCTAGGTGAGTCATTGACCCATGGTTTTGACGTATGAATCTTAAATCCACATGGTAAATCATTTGGCAATAACTCATCATGTAATTCAACTTGTGAACTAGCCTCGATACAAGCAGCGGGACCAAACTCAGTTCCTTCTCTATAGCTTGTAGTCATTTCATATGGGATAGGTAGGATTACGATGTCACAGGGTGCTTTTCCATTCTCTTCAAGACCTAAGAAAGTCTTCGTCTCGTCATGCTCCACGGGGTTTACGAAAGCCTCCCTTCGATTAACGGCTTCGGGATTCGACAAACAATTTCATAATCTTCTTAAAGCATGGTTGATAAGTCACGCCCTTCCATAGAATACATACTGGAGCGCGTAATATGGGTTTGACAATAGCACAATTAACTCAAGCTATTCGCCGTAAAGTCGATGAAGGCATGGAAACAGTAGTTGCTGAAGGTATTGCTGAGCATGCTTTAGGATTCTTTGGTTTTTCAAATCGTATAATTGATAATGCTTTAGAACCTAATGATCGTAATCTTTTCTATCAATTACAAGATTATGATTTATTGACTACTGAGTCGGAAGAAACAACACTTTGGGATGGTAGGGAATGGAGAATTCATTATTGGAAGTTTAAATCTTCCGCTGAGGCTTTTGCACTTGCAGCAATGGATCTTAGAGATAAGAAAAATACTGTTCATGACCCTTATGCTGGTATATACGATGATATGCCAGCCAATCTTTGGAAAGAAAGATCAGGTGAAGAAGATGATTGGGAAGAGCCTTTATTCTAATGATTTGAAAAAACGATATCCCAATATATTCATAAGGATAACTTGTTGAATTTAATTCATGGAGAGTCCTAAAAAAGTCATATTGACTTTTTCAATATTACTATTCAGTAGTTTCTCCTCAATGGTTCTAGCTGAAAATGAGAATCAAATAGAATGTGTAATTCTTACAGATTGGGATTATGAGTACCAGTTCTCAGAAGGTACTGATGAGAATAGTTCTACTTTCACCTCAAAAATCATACACAGGTATGTTGTTGAGTTTTCTCCGCCTTTTGTTAATGGTTCAAATCCTCATTTGGTAAATATCTCTATTGACCATGAAAGAGATAATCAGTCTGTTGGTGATAACTTAAATCCAGAAAAAACTATTGCAGGCGGTGTAATAGATATCACATTATCTGATGAGCCTATGTTTAGAGATGAAATTGAAATTTCAGTAGAAACTTTAGAAGCATCATGTGATCGAAATATTAGAGTTACAAATTGGAGTCAACCAATATCTGATCATGAAATAACAAGTAACCGAACATGGAGTAATAGCATATCTAGTTCTGAAGATACAAGTACATCAAATCTCTTTTTTGAAGGTCGGGGTTGGCAACAAAGAAATAATCAGACTTTAATATCTAATGAATTAGGGCATGGTATTTTTGAATTCAGTGATTCTGCTGACTTAGACATTGAACTAAATCTAGAGAAAGTTTGGTTGAATCAAACTTATTTCGAAGAGTTATTAGTAGGGCAGGAATTTGAAATGATAGGCGATGGTAATCTATATACTATTCTAGATGGGTTAGAAGTTTCTGTAAATGTCACAAATGCTCTGTATAACCGTACTTTATCTCAAGAAAGTTTCACTGAACATTTGATAATTGATGGAAACGGGACAATTGAGATTTTTGATGAGTCTGATGATGATTGGTCGAGTACCCTAAATGGTCAAATTTCTACATTCTATTTCGAGTCCTTTGACTCCGACGGTATACGTGACTATCAACAAATAAATTTAGAAGCATCTGCAACAAGTTTCATACAATTTGGCGACGGGAATATTGAACTTGAATTAGAAGAGTTTAGATTTAATGATTTATGGGTTTATGGTGTTCAAGATGAGCAACTATTGAAATATGTAGGTAATGCTGATTTTAATTTCATTGTTTCTGAAGAACAACCATATATCTATGCTAATGGTACTGTTGATGATCTACATTTTGAATCACGTGATGGATTAATTATTGTAGACACACTTAGAGTCGACGGTACATATGACGGAGACGCATCAGGTTCTTACGGTTTTATTCGTACTGTAGAAGATACAATTCCTCAAAGGAATTCTTCTGGTGTTTATTTTGAGGTTAATAAAATTAGAAATGAGAATTGGTTTAATGTGTCTTCTCTAGCTAATTTTCCCATTGACCAAGACCTTACTGCTGAACATAATCTCACATATGAATATACAGTTCCTCAACCAACTTGGGAAAACTCAACAATTCGGTATGAGTATATTGAAGATAATGGTTCTAAATCCAATGATTACCCTGAGGTTTCACCCATTCAAATAGATCCAGAAAGGCCTCAATCAATTTCAATCGGTGTCGCCCCTATAACTAAGGAAACGGGTATGTCACCTGAAATATTATTCCCTGGCGATAAACTTGTAATTTCTAATAATCTTGATTTAATTTTATCAGTTCTTGTTATGAATTCAAGAGAAGTAATTGTCGATGGGCACAATGTGGTGGTTATTGATTGGATTGGTGATTATGGAAATGATAGTCAAGCTTCTGGCAGCATAATAAATGAAGGACTATTAGCGGGACTTTTCTACAATATTAATCGCTCAGTTGTTATGACAATTACTGATTCTGAGATAAATTTTCATGAGACTCAAACTTTAGACAAAATTCGTTATCCTTCAATAATTACAGCTGATGAAAATACTCTCCCTTCTTTAGAGATCCTTCAGTTTAGAGAAGGTGTTTTGTATGCAGAGGGTGGAATGGCACATCTAGAACTAACTATCCTGGATATCGATAACGATGTCACCTCAGTTTCGATTGATATGTCTGATTTTGGCCTTGGGGTAATTCAATTATCGGATAAAGGAATTTCTGGTGATAACGTTATTCACGACAATATTTGGACCTCATTGATTTATGCGGATGGTCTTGAATTTGGTAATAAGACGATACAGGTTGAGATGGTAGATATTTGGGATACTGTCATCGTATCAGCTAATGTAGAAATACTCAATCCTGCCCCTATCATGTCCTCAATTATTTTCACACCTCAGGTTGTTAAACGTGGAGATATAGTTGATGTATCTGTTATTGCCGATGATGCCCATGGGGTTGCATCAGTTTCATTAGAACTAATCAGTGCAGGTGGTGAATCTGTTCCTTTGACTTTAATCGACTCGAGATGGGTCGGTCAGTTCTTGGTTGAAAATGGAATGGCTCCTGGTGAAAGATTGATTCCGGTTCGTTTGACTGATAATTTTGAATCATCTAGGTTAACTACACAATCCTTAGTTGGTAGCCTAATAACCGATTCATTATTAATAATTGAGAATGAGGCACCAATGATAATTAGTTATAATATTTCAAGAGATGGAGAACTTTCAAATTTTGTTGAAGTACCAAAAGATGGGGATCCTATTTCTCAAGTCTTAGAAGTAAAAATAGAGGACCCTGATGGTATTTCTACCGTGCAGGTAAAAATGGGTCGATTGGCACCTATAGGTCAATCTAATGATTGGATTTTGATGAAAGATGATGGTTTAGGTGTCGATAAAATTTCTGGAGATAATATATTTTCATTAGAAATTTTGGCTCGTTCGAGTTTACCTAATGGTGAAATTGAGATTTTAATTAGAGGCACTGATATTTATCTTTCTTCAACGTCACCGGAAGATCAAGGTATAATAATTAATCTTGAAAAAGTAGATTTAGATTCCGGGTCTGAGAATTGGATTTTAGAAAATGATTCGCTCTTAATTACGATCGGGTTAATCTTTATCTTGGTGTTATCAGCTGTGGGTCTATTGTTGGTTTTACGTAATTCTGAATTCGAATAGATTGGTACGAGTGCCGGGATTTGAACCCGGGTTCAGGCGTTGGCAACGCCCGGTG
>JAJPRD010000023.1 GCA_023700255.1 Candidatus Thalassarchaeaceae archaeon
CTTGAAGGAGTACCTCTACGTGGTTTGGTAAGAGTAGTAACTGTTTGAGGCGTAAGAATGCACTGGGCTGATTATACCGCGAAGCGGCTTTCAGATGAATATGAGTCACAAGTGATTGCTTCAGGGATTACACCCTCTGGAGAATTCCATATAGGACATCTACGTGAAATTTTAACAGCAGAAATGATTCATAGGGCATGCCTAGATGCAGATATAAAATCAGAATACATATTCATAGTTGATTCAATGGACCCTCTAAGGAGAGTGTATAGTTTCCTATCTGAGGACTATCAAAAATATATTGGGTTCCCACTAGTAAATATTCCAGCACCAAATCCTGATGGCACACCTAATCATGAAGGTGGAAATTATGCGGATCATTTCCTTAAACCGTTTTTAGAGGCTTTAAGGGAAATTGGAGTACATCCTAAAGTAGTAATGAATCATGGAACATATGAAAATGGAGAATTCGCAGAAAAAATTGATTTAGCAATAAAACATAAAGATCAAATCCATGACATTATTGAGAAAATTTCAGGTAGAGAATTACCTGAAAATTGGTTCCCATATAATCCAATAGGAAGTGATGGGAGCATGGATGGAGTAGAAGTAACTAGATATGAAAAACCATATGTTCACTGGAAAGACAGACATGGTGTAGAAGGAAAATCAGATACAAGAAAGGCTGATGGGAAAATGCCTTGGAGAGTTGATTGGGCCGCAAGATGGGGGATTCATAGCATTACATGTGAACCAGCAGGTAAAGATCATGGAGCAGCCGGAGGTAGTTTCGATACTGGAATTCCAATTTGTGAATTACTAGGTGATAAACCACCAGGTAAAATGGTTTATGAATGGATTCAACTCAAAGGAAGTGGCCCCATGTCTAGTTCAAGTGGAAACACGATTGGACCTATAGAAGCATTAAATCTAGTACCACCTGAAATACTAAGATATGTCATTGCTAGAACTAAAGTTAAGAAACATATTGATTTTGATACCGGGCCATCACTTTTTGAAACTGCGGATGAGTATGAAAGATTAGTCTCTAACCCCCCCTCGGGAGAGGAATTAAACAAAAAGAAGAAAGTTGCTAGAGATACAATAACTGGTGCACTAAGACTCAGCCAAGTAAATAGAGGAGTAGATGCGTCGTTATCTATAGCAGGTGTTTCATTCCGTCATTTAGCAATGTTAGCTCAAATTAAATCAAATGATGAAGATGTATGGAATTCTTTGAATAAAAGTCAACATATAGATGGAAGACCAAATGATGCATTAATTGGGAGACTGTCAAGAATGAGGAATTGGATTAATAGCGTACATTTCCCAGAAGATGCAAGAATAAAAATTCAAGAAAAAATGGACTTGAATACAAGAGAAAAACTTACTGAAAAACAAATCCAGTTCCTCTTAATAATGTCTGATAAATTAAAAAGTTGTAAATGGTCTGAAAAAGAGATTAGTGAAAAAATAAGAGAAGCGACAAAAGAAACAGAAGTTAGTCCAAGAGAGGGTTATGTGGCACTTTATATGTTGATATTAGGTGTCGATTTCGGACCAAGAATTGCATCAATAATCTTAGAATTAGGACAAGATATTACAATTGAAATATTTTCAAAATCTCTCTAAAAGATCTGAAAAGATTTTAGATGTTGGGCCTGTTGATCTTGCTGCTAATCGTCTAACTATTAATTCAGGAGTAGACTTAGCTATATGATTTCTTTTTGGAGTCCTATCTACTATTAAATCCATATTTTCATCTAAACCTTGAGCTTCAATTCCATCAATCCTAACCTCACCACCCATAACTTCAGAAATTGATGTCCCTATATGAGTCACCAATAGAACATTTGTATCTTTATTTTCACAAGAAGCCGCTAAAAGACCACCTAGTATCAAAGATGCTGAACCAGGTTCAGTAATTGCTTCAAGTTCGTCAGCAAGTATAACTTTTCTATAATCTGAAACTAATACTTCAGCAAGTTTTTTCAAGGTTCTTTCTAAAGCACCCGCAGATTGAGTACCTGAAACTTTAGCAAGCATATGTAACTCATCTAAAAGACCTACTGAAGCTTGAGATGCTGGGACAGGCAAACCAGAATGTGCTAACAATATCACTGAACCCAATGTTTCGAGAAGAGTAGTTTTACCACCCGAATTAGCACCTGAAAGCAATGCTATACGTTCTTTCTCACCCTCGGGTGAAACTTCACCTATGCCATAAGTAACTGGGTCAGGTTCGCAGCCAAGCAAAATATGCCTACCATCTTTCATCCAAACGCCAGGGTGTGAAGTAGAAAGTTCAGGCATTGTACACCTATTGGATACGGCCCATCTTGCTATTCCAAGCCACATATCAATCTCAATGAATTTAGATATTGCTTTTCTAGCCGGTTTCATTATCTTAATTGTAGAATTAGCAATAGCGATTTCACCATCACTTCTTTCTGACATTATTGCAGTATCTAGATCACTTTCGATTAGTTCGATTGCTTGCCTATTAATTACACAAGGATATTCACTAGAATATATTTCGTTAGGTAAAACTACTCCTGTGTGTTGTAGATAATTACTGAGTCTTCTAAGACCATCTTGAAGAGAAAAATCAATAGTGTCTGCAACTGTACTTCTTAATCTACGTTCCAAACCTCCAATATCTGAATAATATGAAAGTACTTCATCACCATCAAATGAAATTGTGGCATCAGAAGTGCCAGAAACTATTGCATCATTCACTGCTGCTTCAATAGATTTCACTTCCCCCCATAAACCATCACGAGAATTTTCTAATGACTCAAGAAGAATTGAATCGTTATCCAGAGATTGTAATAGAAGAGGTAAGTTCTCAAGTCCTTCCAATGATTCTGATATCTTCTGTCCAATAATATTGATTGGCCATAATTGATCAGATAAACTTGCAATTATTGAGAGATTCTTCGAATTAGAGTTCAACCATTGAAGAGGGACTTCTGGGACTAAAGTATGTAGTGAGTCGTCAGATTTCCCGACTACCCATCCAGATGGAACTAATTCGGGTGCACCTTTACCTATCCAAGTAACTCTAGGTAATCCCATATAATCACGCCATGTTTCCTCTTCTGAACGAACTAATACACGACATTTATTATTGATCTGTTTCAGTTCATCAATTGTCTCAGCATTGGGAACAACAATCACTCTTTCGATACGAGAAGTTGGTTCCTTAGTATAAGTAAGACCCGAAATACAAGAGTTCCAGGATTCAAATGATGAGATACTATCGGTTACAAATCGGATTGCATTTTCAGACCATTCTCTACGAGATATGATTTCGGTTAAATTCGATTTAGCAAGTGGAGTAATAATTGAAATCCTTTCTTTAGCGGCTCGTGTTTGAATGTAATCTGAAACTCCGTTTATCAATTCTTTGTGTAATTTACGCCCTTCGTCAGTAGTTGTTACTTCAGTTGAACGACCATTTGCAGAATTAATCAATTTCACTGCTCTCTGTGGAGATATCCCCTCGATACCAGATAGAGTACTTACATCACCATCTTCAAGAGCTCTTTCGACATCTTCCAAAGACCCTATCTCTAATACTAATTTTTGAGCAAGTGATTCACCTATGCCTGGTATTTCAGTTAGAGCCATCATAATTCTCTTTGGAATTTCGAGGTAATTAAGGAAATCGCAAGAATATGCATTTAAGGATTGTTTTCTAAGGTATTTTTGATTTAAGCGAGCCTATTGTTAAAAGTCTAGGTTCGGGAATACCATTCATTGCTTCTTCAATAGCTAATACTTCCATTCTACCACCAGCCATTGTAGTAACGAATGGAATGTTAAGTTCAACTGCTAATCTCCTCATCATATTACCATCAAGAATCGCTCCACCCGTATTCCTAGGTGTATTGATGATAAGTTGAATTTTACCTTGTCGCATTAAGTCTAGAGCGTCGGGAGTCATTCCCTCAGTTATTCGATAACAAGTTTCCACTTCAAGACCTCCTTTGTCACGTAATACGCTAGCAGTACCTCTCGTAGCATATATTTTAAAGCCCAAATCAATTAGTTTCTCGGCCTGAACTATGATTGCATCTTTATCTCGATCTTTGACAGTAATATAGACACCTCCTTCTGTTGGCACCGGAGACTCTGTTGCCAAACGAGCTTTGAGATAAGCTGCTGAGGCTCTTTCGTGACTACCCATGACTTCACCAGTTGATTTCATTTCAGGACCAGGGGCTGGATCTAAGCCTCTAAGCTTAATGAACGGGAATACGGGTGCTTTGACACAAACTGCATCCGTTTGAGGCGCAGGAATATCAATATCAGATAATTTCTCACCTATTGCTACCATCGCGGCAATTCGTGCTAATGGCACACCAGTTGCTTTAGCAACGAAAGGGAAGGTTCGTGAACCCCTTGGATTGACTTCTAATACGTATAGAATCTCATCACGAATTGCAAATTGAATATTATAGCATCCTTTTATTCCAAGCTCTAAACCGATTTTTATAGTCCATTCCCTAACTTCTTTCAAAACATTATCGGAAACATTTTGCGTTGGTATGAAGCATGTTGAATCACCAGAATGTATACCAGCTTCTTCAAGATGTTCCATTATTGCGCCAATAAGAACTTCTTCACCATCGCATACTGCATCTACATCTAGTTCCATTGCGTTGCCAAGATATTCATCAACCAATAATGGTTTATCAGGGGATAAAAATGCGTCTTCCATATATGTATCTAGTTGATGATTAGAAGATAAAATTTCCATACCTCTTCCTCCAAGAACATATGATGGTCTAATCAAAACTGGATAACCAATTTTTCTTACCGCCTCGCGAACCTCATCAGGAGTAGATGCTGTTTCGCCATTTGGCATCCTCAAACCATTTCGATGAGAAAATGACTCGAACCTTTCTCTATCACTTGCCTCATCTACAGCCTCAGGAGAAGTTCCTTCCATAACAAGATCAAGTCCTAAGGTCGATAAATGCGACAAATGATCAGACAATGGTAAAGCGAGATTTATGGCAGTTTGACCTCCAAACTGAAGTAATATTCCGTGAGCATCTTCACGAAGAAGTATTTCACTTACTGATTCAAGTGTCAATGGGTCGAAATATAGTCGGTCGCTAGTATCAAAATCAGTAGAAACTGTCTCAGGATTATTATTGATAATAATTGCTTCATGGCCTAAATCTTGGATTGCACCGACCGCATGCACACAACCATAATCGAACTCTATACCTTGGCCTATTCGAATAGGTCCAGATCCTATTACTACTATTCGCTTCTTATTATTATTCGATAAATTAGGGATATAGTCGATTCCTATAGAATCTGAACCACCTTCATATGTAGTGTAGTAATATGGAGTTACAGCAGCGAACTCGGCTGCACAAGAGTCAACCATCCTAAATCTAGGGTGTATCCCTAACTCATGTCGGCGTAGTGTAACTGATTGCTCATTTTCGCCAACTGATAATCGCTTAAAACCTGATGCTGGAAAACCAGATAATGCATCAGCAATATGGAGATCTGAGAAACCAGAACCTTTCCACATACGCATCTCTTTAACTGGGATTTTAGAAGGAGTAAGCCCTAATTCACCCGCTGCGCGTATTTCGGTTTCAATTGCTGCCATTCTCTCGAAACGATGTAAGAACCATCTTGTTACGCCTCCGGTTAAATCTCTCACATCATCTATAGAGTACCCTCTTCTGAATGCCTCGAATAGAGCTCCCATTCTTCGATCTGTAGGTATTCTTAACCAATCAACTAGTATTGCTTCAGGTAATGCTTGAGATGCTCTCTCATCCATTGTTTCTCCACCTGAGGCATCAGCTAATGTCAACGGCCTAGGATGTGGTTGGCCATATTCTAGACTAGCCCAGGCTTTGAGGAATGCTTCCTCAAAACATCGACCTATTGCCATCACTTCACCAGTAGATTTCATTGAAGTCCCGATTGTTCTATCGGCAGTCCTAAACTTATCGAAAGGCCACCGAGGAATTTTAACAACACAATAATCGAGGGTTGGTTCAAACGCTGCAGTTGTACCCTCACCTGTAATTGGATTTGGTAACTCATCGAGAGTATAGCCTACAGCAATTAACGCAGCCATTCTTGCTATTGGATATCCAGTTGCTTTAGAGGCTAGAGCAGATGATCTAGATACCCGAGGATTGACTTCGATTACACGATAATCGCCATTGCTCTGATCGACTGCGAATTGAACATTGCAGCCACCCTTAATATTCAATCTTCGAATTAATTTCAAGGCTGCATTTCTTAATTTTTGATGGTCTCGATCTGAAAGTGTTTGTTGTGGTGCAACTACAACTGATTCTCCAGTATGAACTCCCATGGGATCAAGATTTTCCATAGTACAGACAATTATTGCATTATCTGCATCATCTCTCATGACTTCATATTCATGTTCTTGCCAACCTAATATACTGACTTCAATAAGTACCTGCCCTATTGCGGAATGAAGGATTCCTTGACTTGCAATTTCTACAAGTTCACCCATATTAAATGCAGTTCCTCCACCTAATCCACCTAGTGTAAAAGCAGGACGAATTAAAAGAGGGAAACCTCCAAGCAAATCGACTGATTTAATAACTTCATCAATAGAATCACATGCAATGGCTTTACACACAGGAAGATCTATTTCTTCACAAACTTGTTTGAATAAATCTCTATCTTCTGCTTCATCGATAGATGCTAAATTACAACCTATTAACTCCACGCCTAACTCATCAAGAGAACCATCATGTGCAAGAGCCATAGCTATATTTAAAGCAGTTTGACCACCCATTCCTGCAAGAATTGCGTCTGGTTTTTCAATTTCCAATATACGTTTTACTACCTCGGGTAATAAAGGTTCAATATATATCCGATCTGCCATTTCAGGGTCATTTTGTATAGTTGCAGGATTAGAATTAATTAGAATTACTTCATATCCATCTGCTCTCAATGCACGGCATGCTTGGGAACCTGAGAAATCAAATTCAGCAGCTTGTCCTATCCTTATAGGGCCACTCCCAAGAATAACTATTCGTTGTAAATCATCCCGCCTAGGCATTAATTTTCACCTCCCAAAGTTTGTGTCATGGGGTTAGACAATAAATCTTGTTTTACAAGTTCTGAAAACCTATCGAATAGAGGAGCAGCATCATGAGGACCAGGGCATGCTTCAGGATGGAATTGTACGGTGAATGAAGATTTACCTACTAAATCAAGGCCTTCGACGGTTCTATCATTTGCATTAACATACCTAACTTTGAAATCTGCTCCAAGAACATTATTTCCTTTACTTGAGCAAGCGCCGCTCGGGTGAGGAGCGAGCATTCCTTGATTTGGATCTTCAACTGCAAAACCATGATTCTGACTAGTTATGTGGACTCTCCCATTTTGTAAATCTATTACTGGTTGATTTGCACCTCTATGACCATATTTTAGTTTGTAAGTCCTAAGACCGGCAGCTAAACCCATTAATTGATGACCAAGACATATACCCATAACAGGTAAATCCGCCCTTACTGCTGAAGAAAGTGTATTTCTGGCGACAGTTGCAGCACCTGGATGAGCAGGATCGCCTGGGCCATTCGAAGAAAAGAATGCATCAGGAGACCATTGTTCAATTATATCGTCAAATTTCATATTTGCAGGGCACCAAACTACTTCAAATCGGCGGCATAATTCACGAAGAATATTAAATTTAATTCCACAATCAATTGCTGCAAGACGTGGCAACAAATCACCCTCTGCATTAGTTGCTCCTTCATTCAAAAGAACAGATTCTGAACATGTAACTTCTGCAACTAAATCTTGAGAATCGGGCGGTATAAGATTATCAAGAATTGATTGCATTTCTTGTTCTTTGTCAATAGGGCCAAATACGCAGAGAACTGTACCATGTTCCCTAACCCTTTTTGTTAATGCTCTTGTATCTATTCCTTCAATCCCAGGTACACCATGGGCAGATAAAAATTCATGTACACTCCCTACAGAATCTCGATGATCAGGTACTTTCATCATTTGGCGACATACTACTCCACGAGGCCAAACACCAGATGACTCTGAACTATTAGCATGAATACCATAATTTCCAAGCAGTGGCCATGTAAATGTTAGTACTTGACCAGCAAAAGATGGATCGGTGAGACTTTCTTGATATCCGCACATACCAGTTGTGAAAACAAGCTCACCTTGAGCAATATTTTCTGCTCCGAAAAGATGTCCTCTGAACTTGGTTCCATCTGCTAATAAAAGTACACCTGGCGCTAAACTCGCAGGTTGTATATCTTCTGAATCGACCAAAATATCTGCTGCATCATAGAATTTAGGAGGTGATTTAACACCTAAAACACCAGCACCGGGTGAGAATCCGTTACCCGGTGTCGACTTCGACATCAACGATACTGTTAGAACACGACTATTAATCATTGACGTCAAGTAATCAGTTCTAGAGTTTCTACTCTATATTTCATTCCTCTTCAAAATTTACAATCTGCTTTCTTTGGGCATTTGGAATAACACGCAATTCACCACCAAAAAAGTGACTTTCATTATCAATTGGCCCAACAAAAGAGTCAAGGAAAATTGCTAAGGCCGCTACCTCAGAATGTGGTTGATTACCAATTGAGATATTATGGTTGGCTAATCGATACACTTCGCCGGGCACTTTAGTGCCACCTACAACAATAATAGTTGGTCTATCTAAACTAATCTTAGGTAATGTTTCTTTCCAAGGTTCACCATACATTGTAAGATGAATGATGGTTCCAGGTTTACCATCTCCTGAATCCTTCGAAAACCGACGAAGGAAGCTAAGAGGTTTTTCTTCATGTCGAGATTGAAAATTACCACCAAATCTTTTAGATACAGAATTCCATGTTTCTAAAGCAGAAGGATCTTTATCGCCTGCTAGGTATATTTCATCAGCACCAAAGGCTCTAGCAGTCAAACCCAAGTGAGATGTGATTCTTTTGTCTCGATCCCTCCTATGGCCAAGACGAAGTACACCAAGGTGCGGTATCCTACTATCGCTCATGTCCCTATGCGAGAGGCGACTCTTCATCAGCATGACCCTCATAGAGAGTTGTGTTTTGAGATGGGAAAATATCTACATCATTAGAAAGTAACCATGTCCTTACCCACTGAAGAAGTAATGCATCAAAAAAGAATTTGGTTGAGAAATGAAGTAGTACAGCGAGCACCGATAGCCTACCGCTTGCGGAAATTGCATTCTGAAGCTCCATATCACCAATGTTTAGTGCGAGATTACCGAATGGTTCTAGAATATAGAACGCACCTAGAATGACTAGAATGCCAGCAATGTTGGATAAAATAGCATTCCCTTGTTCCCTGCCAATAGACATCACTAAGGTAGCTAATAATGCAATCCCAGGTACTATGATACTTAATTCTGAAAATTCAAAGCCTCCCATCTGCGAGACCGGAATTAAAGAATCACCAAGCCTCTCAGAACCTTTTTCTACAGATATCCACCATAGTAAAACCGCCATGATTAACATAGCACCAGAGATTCTGCCTCTTTGGAATATCATGTCTCTGATATCATGCCTATTTTGAGGCTCTAACCTTTGGATAATTGACTCCATCATTTCTAATGAAGACTGATTCATTGAATCCCCTTCAAGGTTGGAAGAAACAGGAGTTGATGCGGCCACTAGACCATCATCATGCGTATCATCTCCAATAATCATCGTTGGATTGCCACTACATCACATGATAAAGGATTGGTAGAATCGAGGTGACAATATGGCTGACTGGAGACCCTTGATGGCTCGCCGAGAGGATGGTTTTCCTCGAATAATGGGGGTACTAAATATCACTCCAGACTCATTTTATGTAGATTCAAGACTATGTAATGTCGAAGAAAGTCTAGGAATTGCAACGATGATGGTAGAAAATGGAGCAGATTGGTTAGACATTGGCGGAGAATCTACGAGACCGGGGGCTAAAGCCGTTAATCCAGATGAAGAAATAGCAAGAATAACACCAGTTATACGCGCCTTAAGAAATAAATTCCCTGACATAGGAATTTCAATAGATACTAGGAGAGCAATAGTAGCCAAAGCAGCATTAGATGAAGGAGCAGATATGATTAATGATGTTTCAGCACTTAGTGATCCAAAAATGTTAGAATTAATAAAAACAAGGAATTGTCCTATTTGCATAATGCATATGAAAGGTATGCCAGAAAATATGCAACATAATCCCGAATATGGAGACGTTGTTTCTGAAGTTAAAAGTGTACTTTCAGAAAAAGTGAAGATTTTAATCGAAGCAGGTGTAAATCCTGAGAAAATAATTGGTGATCCGGGAATAGGATTTGGAAAATCATTAGAGCATAATATTAAACTATTATCAGCAGGAAGGGGAATTATTCCGCACGAAAGTATGAGGTTAATGTGGGGCGTCAGTAGGAAAAGTATGTTCTCTGACTTATTAGGCAGATTTGATGTTGATGAAAGACTCGCCGGAAGTCTTGGAATTGCTGCTATGGCTAAGTCAAGAGCCGTCGATATCATCAGAGTGCATGATGTCCGAGAACATGCAGACTTGTTTCGAGCAATGTCTGCTCTGGAGGGATTTTGATGTCAGAATATACTAAGAATATAGTTGATATCGATGAAAAACTGCGTTTAATTGGAACCGCTCATGTAAGTAGTACATCAGTAAATCTAGTTAAAGAACAAATTTCTAAATATAATCCAGATATAGTGGCTGTTGAACTCTGTAAATCAAGATTAGAATCTATAAAGAAACCAGATGGGATAGATAATGAAAACTTATTGAAAATAATTACTGATGGAAAAGCAGCTATGATTATACTACAATCTGCACTATCTGTTCAACAAAGAAAAATGGGAATTGATTCAGGAGAAAAACCAGGAGCAGAGTTATTGGCTGCAATAAATCTTGCAGATGAAGCAAATATCCCGGTAGAATTAATCGACAGAGATGTAATAATCACTTTAAGAAGAGCATGGCATAAAATGGGTCTAAGAGAAAAAAGTCGCGTGTTAGAAGCATTATTATTAGATGATGACGATGAAAAATTTGATTTGGAAGAATTACTCGAAGATAGTGACTTACTTAGCAATATGATGGAGGATGTTTACAAAATCGCTCCTAACGCTGGTTACGTGCTCATAGATGAAAGGGATGCTTTTCTTAGTGGAAGAATCCAACAAATACGTGGTAAAGGAAAAATTTTGGCAATAGTAGGGGCCGGGCATTTATCAGGAATACAAGAAAATCTAAAGAAATCTGCAATGGAATCTACATCTAGATTATCAGAACTAAATGAGCAGCCTAAGAAACCTAGTTGGCCTAAGTTTTTGATGGTGGCAATACCACTTTTCCTTGCAACAATGATTGGTAAAAGCGCTTATGAAGGAGATATTTCAAAGATTATGGATGACTTATCAATATGGCTAGTATTGAATGCTACGCTCGCTGGGTTCGGAGTAATGATTGCAAGAGGTCATCCGGTTTCAATAATTGTTGGGGCATTAGCGTCACCAATTACTTCCCTAAATCCGAGTCTTGCTGCCGGTTGGTTCGCAGGTTATACTCAACTCAAAATGTCACCTCCAACAGGCAAGGATGCTTCGGATTTTCTAAAATTCACAAGTTTCTATAGTGTATTTTTTAAGAATAAAGTTGGAAGAGTATTGATGGTTACAACATTAGGCAATTTAGGTTCATCAGCAGGTAGTATTCTAGCATTATTAATCATCTATCTTGGATGGATATGATTGGAGGTGAGGATTGATAATGAGTAAGAACATAGGAATAATTTATGCGGTTATAATTAGTATAATCGCATATCTGGCAAATATATCATTGTCAAATCTAGGGATTAATCTAGGACCAAGTACCTTAGCACTTATTTTAGGATCAATTATTGCATACTATATCCCAAATACTGAGGATGGTGGACGGTGGATGATTAGCATAGTAATGCCCGCCGCAATTGTACTACTAGGATTTGGACTCAACTTATCGACTTTTTTTGAACCAGATGTAGGTTTAGTTGGTTTTGCTACAGCATTTGTCACTGCAATAACTAGTTTTGGGATTTGTTATATCGCAGGAAGATATGCCAAGTTAGATTTAGAGACATGTGTAGCACTTGGCACTGGAGGTGCAATATGTGGTAATAGTGCAGTAGTTGCAGTATCTCCCGGCTTGAAATTAAAAGAAGAAAGAGTTGCAGTAATACTAGCTATAATTAATTTATTAGGATTGATTACTTTCTTACTACTCCCATTACTATCCAATATCCTTGGTATGTCTGAAGAACAAGGAGGTATATGGGCAGGTTCTGTAATCCATGCAGTACCTCAGGCGGTTGCAGCCGGAGAAACAATTGGACCAGAAGCAATGGAAATTGCAACTGCTGTGAAATTATCTAGAGTATCTCTTCTAGTCATCATAGTGCCATTATGCGCTATAATTGGGAATAGGGTTAACAATGAAAGTGAAGAAATTACAAAAATTGGATCTATTCCATACTTTGTACCAGGGTTCGTTGTTGCAGCAATACTATCAACTTGGATTTTACCAACTAATATAGCGGGAATTTTAGCAATTATTGGAAAATATTTGTTATTACCATTACTCGCATCCGTTGGATTTTTCATTACAAGAAAAAGTATGGAGAATGCGGGTGGCACTATCCTCATAGTTGGTATTTTAGCAACCGTTTCAATGTTAATTAGTAGTTATATGACTATAATCATACTATCATAAAAAAATTAAAAGGAGAAAATATGGATTCTGATATAATTTTAGCAATTTTTCTAATTTTTATGACTGGTCTGATATTTTCACCATTAGGTCTAGGTGGAGGCGTCATATTTATGCCAATTCTTCATTATTTGTTAGGTTGGGACATAAAAATAGCAATATTAGGCTCATTAATATTAGTTTGGTCTGTTGCAATGGGTAGTCAAATTGCACATAATAAAAAGGGTTTAGGGAATTTAAATATCGCAAAGAGGGGTAGTATTGTAGCGATTCCAGGTGCAGTTTTAGGAACAATTATAGGATATTTATTAATTGAAATAATTAGTGATATCACGATTAAAATAATGGCATTATCAATAGTATCTTGGATATTGTACAATGCAATAGTTAGAATGATGAATAAAGATGACATCACGGGAGAATCAATAGGAGAAATGAATGAGAAATATTGGTTGACTGGTGTTTTCTTTGGAGGAATGTCATCTGGTTTACTTGGAATTGGAGGAGGAGGTATATTCGTCACTGCAAATCGAAAATATGGTGGATTTGATAGTAAGTCATCAGCAGGCACTGCTTTTATGTTAGCAGCAATGGTTGTCCCAACTGCTATTATCTCACATATCATTATTGATGGTTCGGCATTTGAATTATATGAACAAGCTACCAGATATGCAATCATCATACCTTTTTTAGTCGGAATATTATCATTTAGTGGCGCTAAATATGCTATAAATTATTTACCAGCAAGATTCATTACTACCCTATTCATACTGATAATATCACTAACTATGATAAAATATACTCAAGAGATAATATCAATCTTATCTTAAATTGACTCAATTACCATGGCGATCCCTTGACCGCCACCAATACATGCAGTTGCAACCCCATATTTGCCACCACATCTCTTTAATTCGTGAGCGAGTGTGAGTACAAGTCTCGTCCCAGTAGCAGCTAAAGGATGACCTAATCCTACAGCTCCTCCGTTAACATTGACTATATCTACATCTAAACCTAAATCCTTGATGCAGGCCACAGCTTGGCCAGCAAAGGCCTCATTAATTTCCCAACGGTCAATATCATTAATTGAAAGTCCAGCTTTTTCTAAAGCAAGACGACTACTAGGCACAGGTCCATATGCCATGATTGCAGGATCAAGTCCTACAATACCCCAAGATACAATTCTTGCTAATGGTGAATCACCATCTGATTTTGCTTGAGATGCTGACTTGATAACAACTGCAGCAGCACCATCCACTACTCCACTAGCATTACCGGCTGTAACTAGACTATCTGGTCCAAAAGCAGTTCTTAGTTGAGATAATGATTCTGGCGTGGAATCTAGCACTACATGATCTTCATCTTTATGTCCAACATCGCCAACAGCAACTATCTCATTTTCCCAAATACCATTAGCGATTGAAGATGCTGTTCTTGAATGAGAAAGTGCTGCGAACTCATCTGTTTCTTCACGAGTCACACCTTTCCTTCGACATATTTCATCGGAAGTTTGAGCCATGAATGAACCACACATCCCATCTAGTAGATTTGTAAAAAGATAATCTTCCATATCTTTTTCTAAAGTCACACCTTCTTTAGGAGGTCTTGCTAATCTGTAGACATCTCTCATTCCACGTAAAACATGAGGTGCTTGAGAGAGGTTTTCCATACCACCTGAAACTACAGTAGATGCCTCACCAAGCATAATCATTTGTGCACCAGTTACAATTGACTGGACACCTGAACCACAAATCCGGGAAAGCGTAAGCATTGGAACCTCTTGAGGAATACCTGCACCTAATCCAGCATGTCTAGCACCAAATATTGCCTGGTCGCAAGTCTGTAAAGCATATCCCATTACGACATGGTCTACACTTTCAGGAGGAGTACCGGTTTTATCTAAAGCACCTTTAATTGCGATTTCTCCCAATTTTAAGGCACTCGTATCCTTCAATAAGCCACCAGGTAAACCATCGCCTCGTTTACCGCCATGCCATTCACAAAAGGGTGTACGCGCTCCGCCAACAATTACTACATCTTCAATGACCATGATAGCCCGAGATGTAAGTCATTCATGAGGATGACTGTCTAGTTAGGACAATGTCTCATTCGTCAGTTTCGCCAGCAGATAATGAGCCAAGATATTCAGGTAGGTCTATACCAGCCATTTTTGCAACATCATGAATTGGTGGAAGACTTTGTACTAAACTACTTACAAAATTACTTGTTGCAGATGTACCATCAGCATTATTTCCACCATCCCATACAGTTATTTTATCGATCTTCATGTTACGTATTGCTTCAACCTGGGCCGCAACCATACTCTCAACTTTCTCAACCATGAGAAGAGTAGCTGCTGCTTTAGCATCTCCACCCGCGCTCTTAACTAGAGCAGCATAACCACCGGCTTTAGCGTCCAATACCTGCCTAATACCCGCTGCTTCTGCCTCATACCTAGCAAGAATTGCATCCGCGTCTCCACGAGCGATGCGACGAAGACGTTCCGCTTCTGCCTCAGCAGAAATTTCGATTTGCTGCTTCTGAATTTGTTCGCGAACAATTTCGCTAGCCTGTAATCTTGCTTCTTCTTCCTTGAAGAATGCACGCTGAATATTTGCTTCTGCCTGTGCAGCTGCAACAGCTGCACGCTGTTTAGCTGCGGCTTGTATCTCAGCAAGATCTGCATCTGAATTCTTTACAATCATAGTTGCTGCGTTCTCACCAGTTACTGCTAAAGCCTCTTGGTTACCAACATATACACGCTGGTCAGATTCAGCAGTCTTACGACCTTTTTCTGCTTCAGCTAAGTTCTCTGCAACCTCAATTTCACGTACACGATTTGCTTTTGCTGCACCTACAGCACCGTCTCTCTCTGCGTTTGCAACGTCAATACGTGCATTTTCAACAGCGGTTGAAGCAGCTTTCTTACCTATACTCTCGATATAATCGGATTCATCAGTAATATCAACTAAGTTAACGTTAATTAAATGAATTCCGATCTTTTGTAATTCAGTATCTACATTTGTTCGAGTCATCTCAAGGAAGGTATCTCTATCCTGATTAATTTGTTCAATTGTTAATGAAGCAACTGTTAATCGAAGTTGCCCAAAAATGATTTCTTTAGCCATTTCTTCAATTTGTTGAGGGTCCAATGCTAACAAACGCTCTGCTGCATTAGTCATAATTGTTGGTTCAGTACTAATTCCTACTGTAAAAGTACTTGGAACATTGATTCTGATGTTCTGCATTGACAATGCATTTCTTAAATCAATATTAATTGTAATAGGAGTTAAAGAAAGGAATGAATAATCCTGAATTAATGGCCATACTAGTGTAGCACCACCATGTATTGATCTTGATGCTGCACCTTTAGAGGTACGTCCATAAACTACCATTATCTTATCAGGAGGGCATCTTTTATATCGCTGTGCGAAAAATATCGTCGTAGCCACTAGGACTAAAACTATTGCAAATATCATTATTGTTGCTATTCCGGAACCCTCTGCCATTGTTTCAACTCATGTTGTTTGAAACAGAACTAGGTCATGAAGTCTTTCCCGTCAATATCAGAAAAAGGGGAAAACATATTATCTTCTTCTTACAATTAGAGTTGAAGAGATGACGTCTATAACTTCTGCAAAATCTCCAGTAGCCATTGGCATACCATCTTCCGATTTAGCATTATAAGTCCTCAGAGCATTTCCGGATTCAACCTGAATTTGCCCTGAACCACCCTCTGGTATCCTCAGATAAATAGTCCCTACAGATCCAATTGAGTCATCCATATCAATTGTCCCATCGGACTGAAGAGATACAAAAAGTTGGAATAATTTACCAGTACCATACATTGATCCAAAGCCAGTTATTGAACCTACTACAATAGCTAGTGATGTATTATCAGAATCACCTTCTAATACATACAATCCACCAAGGCCGAAAAACATCATAAATGCCATTATTCCTTGGAATGTTAGTGCCTTAAACGATGCGTCAGCACCCATAGCATCGAAATCAGTACCAAATATCCCATCAAACAAATCAGCAGCTATTCCACCTATCATCATTAAAGCAAACCAAAGAAGGAAAAGAATTCCACCTAAGACTGCAGAAGATGCAAAAATTAATTCTAATCCGCCGCCTCCATCATATCCTACGAAAGAAAGTAAATCAAAGTCTGCAAGTGATGCCATGTACCTGCCTACAATGAGTACTACATTTCACCTCTTCGGCTGCATCAAGAGTTATTTCGTATTATTTATACTGTTTTCTTTCAGCCATATATCTCTCTAAATTAAAGATAGGACCTACTGAAAGACCGGCTATAATGGCCGAAAAAATTTTATTATCTGTGAGATCATACGTGAAAATACCAACAAGTGCTATAATAACAGGTATAAATAAACGTCGTAAAAATATCCCATAGCCACCAAATAACTCATATGCAGGATTATCAATTGCATTATCTACTAAATCAGGGAAGCCTTTTCTCTGACCTGACATGCTATTACACCTAATCAGTTGGCTAACCAAGTGATGGCTCCAATTATAGTTAGACCAACTGGTATAACATACCACATTAATTTTGTAACCTTAGGACGAGCATCTACGAATTGTAGTTGTCCAGTTCCATCACGAACAATAGTAGTCCTTTCTAATTTAGAATAAGACTCAGAAAATTCTTTCTGATGTCTAGATAGGAATATTAGGAAATAAATCCCCATAATTATGGTTCCACCACCAGTTCCCTGCAATAAAATACCTAATAATTCAAGACCTAGAGCATCTCCGATTAGAAGTTGAGCAAGACCCAACATTACCATGATTAACGAATCTATACGCGCCATATTATTCACTCCGAGTAGGTTATATGAAATCAAACCTTTCCCTGCAAATCTTACAATTATATCAAGACATACTACTAGGTTTAGATTCCCAAATAGCCCATGTACCCTTAGCAGTAGCAATAATTTTACCATCTTGATTAGACAAAATACCGTCACAATGAGCTATATTCC
>JAJPRD010000059.1 GCA_023700255.1 Candidatus Thalassarchaeaceae archaeon
TGTTCATCTACAACTAAGCACATTTCTTTCATCATTTCTAATTGTGATGAATCTAACTTACTTAGACTGCTATTCTGATACTCATCTACCATGTCTCTCATATCTCCGAGGTTGGCCCCATATAATAGATGAATCATTAAATTACTTTAGTTCCAATGGTTTTACCAGTCTGGATTAGTTCCTGAATTCTCTCAGGTTTTCTTCCATCCAACATCCAAACGTTTTCTACCTTCAAACAGATCTTACTAGCACTTTCTGCTTTCAAGAAAATCCCACCTGTGACATCTTGCGATTTTTCATGAACTCCAGTGATTTTTTGATTTTTAGACCAAACTGGTATTAGTTCCGAACCTTCAATATTTGGAGGTTTAGTCATAATTCCTTCAGTATCTCCTAAAAGAAATATACAATGGCTAATGTCAGATATTTCATTGCATATTCTAACCATTAGGTCATCTCCTGATAGTATACCAAACTCTCTTTCATCCATGACATCCACAACATCTCCGAAGGTAACCTGAATAGTTCCTGAATCATTTTTTTCAAATCTACTAATATCTCCATGGAAGTTTGAACCTAATCCATTTGCCCATAATGATGGCGGATGTGATATCCCTAAGATTCCATGTTGTTCTAAATGATCTAATACATATTTATTCAATTCAATCATGTCATTTCTTACTTTCACAACAGCATCTCTCTGCTGTTCAATTATTTCACTATCGTATCCAGTTGCTAATCCCCACTTTTTAGCTTCTAGATGACCAAAAGAACCTGCTCCATGAACTAATATTACTGAGTTTCCATTTTCTAGAATATTAGATAATACTTCACATACTGCTTTGATCTCATTTTCTCGAATTGTTTTCAATTGAGTTTTATCGGTAATTAACCCTCCACCTAACTTTATGACGATTTTAGAATTAGTCATGATAGAGTCCTATATGCCTCGAATCGTCATTGGCATATTGCTGTATTCATATCTGAGTCTGCTGAGATACTAAACGATGGGTTCATTTCAGAGTGTATATTCCAAAAGAATATGACGGAACATTCAGAGATTGAGAAATTTCAACGTTGGCTTCAATCACAATTAGATGATGTTCAGTCAATTGAGGACGTTTCTGAAAGAGAAAGACGGCAGATCCAACTAGAATCTGCAATCCAAGAAGCCATTACTTTCAGAAACATTATGTCATTAGTCAAAGATATAGCTCCTCCTTTCGTAGAAAGAGAATCTCCTGTTAGAGTAATTTCGGATGAAGAAGTGATTAAGAGTTCTTCAGACTCTATCTGTTCATCTTGCGAAAAACCGGTGGCTTCAGATATAGATTTCTGCACCAATTGTGGTGAGTTTCTCTAATCATTCTTCTTCATCGACGGGCCATCGTGCTCTTGCAACTTCATATTCTGGATGGTCGTTTGCAATTACATTCAAGTATTGTCCATCAACTGATTCTACTAGGTAAACAGTAACTCCTGCGTGCCAGATAGTTTCTCCATCAGCAACCATTCTTGCAGTATCTACTTCTAATAGTGTAGGTAGATTATAGTGGACTTTTCCTGCTTCAGCCGCTGATCTGATGCTAGCTGACAAATGTACATGTGCTCTTCCACTAGGTGTAATTCCAACTTCTAGTAAATTCTCTGTTTCATCAGGATTGCATGGGTAGAAAAGGGATGGAGGAATATTATCAGTAGGTAAATCTAATTCTATCTCTAGAGTATGACCATAAGTTGCTCTAATCATGTTGCCTCTTACCTCATATCTTCCTTTTCCATCAGTTTCTGATATAGCCCTGAAGTGATGAGGCCTTAGCCAATGATATCTTCTTTCATCTTGTTTCTGAAATCGACTGATTATATCTTTTACGTCAACCCATCCATTGATATCCATCTCTAGATCGAATTTCTCTGGCGCATGCCTCAAAATCAATGCTAATCTTCTAGCAAGGCTATCTCTTTCTCTTGATCTTAGTATAAATTTACCTTCATCATTACATGCTGGACATAAGTCGTCGTCGGAGTAATATCCGTGTTTTGTGCACTCTCTAATCATATTATCAGACACTTCGAGTTTAATTTCGTTCAAGAACCTCACGGTTGATATAGTCTCATATTATAATCAATTATTTGCCAATTATTATGTCACATGGCGTGTCCCGATAGATATGAAGGCAGTAATTGTTGATTGGCTTAGGTCTCCTTTCCACAGAGCACATAAGGGTGAGTTAGCAAATGTTCGTCCTGATGAATTAGCTGGGCAAGTGATTAGAGAATTAATGAAAAGGAATAGTATTTCAGGTTCAATGATTGATGATTTAATCGTTGGTTGTGCATATCCTGAAGGTGAGCAAGGTTACAATCTTGGGCGCTTATTGGCATTTCTTGGAGACTTGCCCGATACTGTACCTGGAACTACAATAAACAGACTTTGTGGTTCATCTATGCAAGCAATTCTTTCCGCAGCCGCACACATAGAAGTTGGATGGGGCGACTGTATCTTAGTTGGTGGTGTTGAATCTATGAGTCGTGTCCAAAGAAGAGGTTTCAACTGGAGCCCTTCTCCAGAATTAGAAGCTAAGTTTCCTGATGCGTACATGGGTATGGGAATAACAGCAGAGAATGTTGCTAAAGCATGGCAACAAACACGTATTGAACATGAAGATTTTGCTCTTACCTCTCACCAAAAAGCAGCATCGGCTCAATCGAATGGATTACTAACGGATGAAATCGTAAGTATACAAACAGATGATGGTATCATTAGCCAAGATGGATGTATTCGTGGTAATACTACTATGGAATCAATGGCTCGATTAAAGCCTGCATTTGGAGCTAATGGAATAGTCACAGCAGCAACTTCCTCTCCTCTAACTGATGGTGCTGTATTCATGATAGTCTGCAGTGAAGAATTTGCGGAGGCAAATAATTTGAATCCAATTGCTAGAATTGTTGCTGGTGCTGTAACTGGTTGTGCACCTGATGTAATGGGCATAGGACCGATAGAAGCAACAAAGAAAGTTCTTGAAAGAGCAAATTGGGATATTAAAGACGTCGATCTCTTTGAATTAAATGAAGCTTTTTCTAGTCAAAGTTTAGCGGTTATGAAAGATCTAGGGATTAGTCCAGAACTAGTTAATTTACACGGTGGTGCATTAGCAATTGGTCACCCACTAGGTGCTTCAGGTGCACGGATTACAGGTAAGGCCGCAAGTTTACTTCAATCAACGAATTCAAGCCGTTCTGTAGCAACTATGTGTATTGGTGGTGGCATGGGTATCGCTATAGCATTAGAAAAAATCTGAAAATATTATTCAGGCAAGATTATGTCTTACTTATTCTTGCGAACTGTATGAAAGTCCGCACATCTGCTATACTTTCAGTTTTGTTGATGCTTCTATCAACAGTCCCTATGGTAGATGCGAGTGA
>JAJPRD010000002.1 GCA_023700255.1 Candidatus Thalassarchaeaceae archaeon
TAGATTCTACAAGAACTTGGATGGGTCGTAGATTACTCAAAGAATGGATTATGCGTCCTTTAACAAATAAACAAATTATTGCATCGCGCCATTCGGCTGTTAACAGTTTATTCAAGGCTCCTAGGAGACTTGATTCTATACGTGAATCACTTAAGTCAATGCGTGATTTAGAGCGTTTATCTACTCGTTTAGCCTATGGTCGGTCTAATGCAAGAGATTTAGTTGCCGTTTCAGAGTGCTTAGAAAGAATGCCTAAATTGCAAACTCTTCTATCTGAAGGGAATTCTGAATTATTACATTCATGTTCTTTAGGGCTAAATGATTTAGAATCTCTATGTGAATTAATTTCAAGCCAAATAATTGATGAGCCGTCTGCATCAATAAGGGATGGCGGGATTTTTAGATCAGGTATTGACAATAAACTTGATGACTTAAGAGAAAAAGCCAATGAAGGTACTAGTTGGTTGAAAGAATTTGAATCTCAAGAGAGGGAAAAACTTGATATTCCTAATTTAAAAGTCAAGCATAACCGACAATTTGGATTCTTTATTGAGATTACTAAATCGCATGTTAACAAGGTTCCTGAAAATTATCGGCGCCGACAAACAATGACTAATGCAGAGAGATATACTACTGATGAATTAGTTGGCTGGGAAGATATAATTCTAACTGCCGATGATCGTGCGAAGGCTCTGGAAAGAGAACTTTTCATTTCACTTAGAGCAAGTGTTGCTAGTTTCTCTTTAGATTTAGCTATTATCGCTAGGAAAATTGCTACAATTGATGTCTTATCTTCTTTTGCATTACATGCAAGAAAAAAGTCTTGGTGTAAACCCGAAATAAATGATGAAAATAAAATAGAAATTATTGCAGGTCGTCATCCAGTATTAGAGGCTGATGGAAGATTTGTTCCAAATGATGTTAAACTCGATAAGAAAAGTAGTTTCCTACTTTTAACAGGCCCAAATATGGGTGGTAAATCTACATATCTTCGCCAAACTGCATTGATTTCAATTTTAGCTCAAGCAGGTTCATTTGTACCTGCTGAAAAAGCTAAAATTGGAATCATTGATCGAGTATTCACTAGAGTGGGTGCTCATGATGATTTACGCCGTGGTCGCTCGACATTCATGATGGAGATGATAGAAGTTGCACATATTTTACGACGTGCAACTGATAAGAGTCTAATTCTTCTTGATGAGATTGGAAGAGGTACATCTACTTTTGATGGGCTTGCAATTGCCTGGTCTGTGACTGAAGACATCTGTAGGAGATTGGGTGCAAGAACTCTTTTTGCTACTCATTATCATCAATTGATAGGATTAGATGCCGAGTTTGATAATTTAACTAATATTCATGTCCAAGTAGCAGATGTGAATGGTGAAATTAGATTTCTTCATACTATTTCTGAAGGACCCTGTGATGAATCTTATGGGGTTCAAGTTGCTGCTTTAGCCGGCCTACCTACTCCCGTGGTTGAACGTGCTAGGGATTTACTAATTTTTCTTGAAAGTCAGGCTCAGGGTGCTAAGGCAGGATCTACTAACTCCCCCGAATCCAGGCCAGAAGGTCAATCCAGTCTCTATGGTTGGATGTTAGGCTCAGTAGTTCGAAATGTTCCAATCGATAAAGTAGAAAAATCTGTATCTTTAGAGGTTATAGATGAAGTAATAATAGATCCAGTTCTTCAAGAAATTGCAGAAAGGCTTCGTTCGATTGATCCTGATAACCTTAGCCCTCGAGAATCTCAAGAAGTTCTTTATGCGATGATAGATTCTCTTGGTAAATCTAAATATTCTGGTTTATTGGAGGAATAATATGGCTGGTATTTCTCGGCGTTCTATTCTGCAACTTGATGAGTTAACAATTGATCAAATAGCTGCTGGTGAGGTTGTAGAACGCCCAGCCCAAGTAGTCAAGGAATTGGTTGAAAATTCAATAGATTCAGGTAGCAATAAAATACGAATTGAAATTGAAAAAGGTGGTTTTAGTAGGATTTCAGTAATCGATGATGGTCACGGTATACCTCAAAATGAATTGAAATTAGCGATAAAAAGACATGCTACAAGTAAACTTTCAGGTTCTGAAGATCTTAATACAATAATTACAAAAGGTTTTCGAGGTGAGGCATTAGCATCTATTGCAGCAGTTAGTAAGTTAGTATTATCTAGTAAAATTAAAGATTCAAATGGTTATTCAATTACTGTTGATAATGGGATGGTTAGCAAAGTAGAACCTATTGGGATAGCACCAGGGACAAAGGTCGATGTCCTGAATTTATTTGCAAAAATCCCCGCTCGTTTATCATTTCAAAGAAGGCCCTCAACAGAGAATGCTGCGATTATAGATGTTGCAATTTCTTTGGCATTAAGTGAGCCAAAAGCGGGGATTATAGTTGAAATTGATGGACGTATAGTTCTTGACTGTCCTCCTTGCGAAGGTATGGAAGATAGGTTATACGACCTTTTTGGTTCGACTTCTTCTAAATTAATTCCCTTGGAGTGTTCGAAAGAAGATCTTGATGCACCTGGTGATGAAATTTGGGGTGGATGGATATCTCCGCCGGGTATTTCTCGCTCACGTTCTGATGATATTCATATTCTAGTGAATGGTCGTCCAGTAAGTGCAGGTCCTTTTCTACAATCTATAAGAAGAGGGTATCATACTAGATTGATGGTCGGACGTCATCCAATAGGAGTAATATCTCTCAATTTACCTACGCAGGAAGTTGATGTCAATGTTCACCCTACAAAACGTGAAGTGAGATTACAACATTCTTGGAGAGTACTGGAAAGATTAGAACGCTCGATAAAATATACTCTCAGTAGAGTTTCAACACAGCCTGAATTCAAAGATTTAACAATATTGAAGGGGATAGGTGCAGAACCGATAGTCAATAAAGAATCAGAAGTTTATACTCCTTCATGGGTCCAAGTCGAAAATAAAGAAAAAATACAAACTCACTTTAGCAGCATACGTAATTCTAATGTATCAGTTCAACGATCAAATAATATATCGTCTCCGAATGAATTAGAACAAAACGTATTACCAGGTTTAGACCCTAATCCAGTATCTCCTTCATTATCTTCTGCCGAACGTTCATTACACAGACTTTCTAAATTGGGTGATTCAATATCTCCAATTGATGAGCCGGAGCCTAATGCAGCAATTATTCCCGAATTACCTGAAATGGTAGCTCTTTGTCAGTTCTCAGATTCATATATATTAGCAGAGGGCGATGGGGAACTATTCATTATTGATCAACATGCATTACACGAGAGGATAAGGTATGAAAGATTGAGACCATCAATGGTTGATTGGTCTCCTCAAGAATTAATAATTGCTATTCCTATCTCATTGGGTGCTAGGGAGTTAGCAGCAGCACGTTCTGAGTCAAATAGACTCTCCGAGCTAGGGATTAAATTTTCTGAATCAGATAGTGGTATTTTGATAACTTCAGTACCCGATGTACTTGTAGGTGATAATAATATAATTGAATTCATACATGATATCTTAATTGATATCTCTTCTCGTCCTGAAGCCAGTGGTATAGATACCGTAGAGCAGTTACGCGATAAAGTGGCTTTTATGAGGTCTTGTCGTGGTTCAGTCAAAGCCAATCAAAAATTAAATTTAGCAGAGATGCGTCGGCTTCTTTTGGACATGAGGACAGTTCCAAACCCTTGGGCTTGCGTACATGGTAGACCAACAATTCTTCGACTAAGTCAAAACCATATGGACAAGCATTTTGGTCGTCATGGTTGAAGTAATTTTAGAGATTTAATCATATCCATGAAATCTGGATGTGTTACCTTTATTATATCTGAATTAACTATTTCAGCACCACAGTAAGTTGCTAAAATAACTGCCGTCATCGCTAATCTATGATCCATATGCGTATCTATAGGGGTTTCAGGGTCCTTTGGAATTTGACCTCCTGATACTGATAAACCATCATCTTTAGAATCACAATTAAGTGAAAAAATATTTAATAATTCCTTAGTTCTAATGATTCGGTTTGACTCTTTTCCTTTAGCATGGGATGCTCCGGTAATTTCTCCTCCATCAGATATAGCCATTAATGCAGCTAGTGGACTAATTATGTCACTCGCATCTCTAAGATTTATTTTATTTACACCAGGCTTCTCTAATTCTTCTAAAGTTCTAAAAAGTAATTCATCATTATCTTGTGCCTCAATTTCTACTTGTAAACCATCATGTAAGTTATCTAATAAAGTTGCCATTGGGTAAAGGCTCATTTCGCTAGGAATTTTAACAACTTCAGGGGTGACTATTTCCCAATTAGAAAGTTTTATCGAATCATGTATTAAATCATTCTCGAAACCCGATTCATTTGCTAATTTAATCGTTAATCGTAAGTATCCCCTGCTGACATTTTTACCTTTAATTGTTAACTTCATATCATTTTTAAAGTCAGAAGATGATAATATCAGTGCACTTATTGGTTGACTAGATTTTGATGCATCAATCTGAATATCTTTGGGTTTCAACGGTCCCTTGACGGTACATGGGAATCCATCTGAAGATACTTGACACCCTAATTCTCGTAGACATGCTGCTAATGTCAAATTACTTCTTTTACGTAAAGATTCATCTCCATCTATTGTCACTTTGACATCAAAATTTGCAGCTATAGCAGTCATTATTCTTGCTACAGTTCCAGAGTTACCGCAGAATAGCGTACTTTTTGGTGCAATCAGTCCATTTTTATGTGGATTGATAATCCATTTTTTAGGGAATTTTTGTATATCTACAGCCATCTTCTCTAGGCAATTACTCATTGAAACAATATCTTCACCAGGCGTGCCATTAAACCTTATTTCTGTACTTTTTGTTGATTTTGATGCAAGTAATAATTGCCTAATCATGTGACTTTTTGAGGGGGGTAATTTGTATTCGAAAACCCCTATGGGAGTCACCGGTTCAATCCAATCCACATCTCTGCATAGTTGGGTACTTGTTCAATACTCTTGTCAAGGGTCCACGTTTCTTATCGTTTCTCCAAAGTCTGATTTTTGGTCCCAAGATCTTGCTCTAGTTTCTACTTGATTAATTCTCATTTCTTCTTTAATGCTACCACCTCTCAACTTAACTAAATTATTTCTTTTTAATAACTTTGGACTTAATCCAGGTAGGATTACACCGATTGCACGAGGGACTCTTCCAGGATATACGTCATTCACATGAGATGCGATATTAGTGGTGCAATTATTGAATAGGCTATTATAAAACTCTGGTTTCTCATTTAATTTATTAGTTCTTTTTAGATAAGATTCTAACATTTTACATTGGTTTCCTTCACCTAGTATGATTGCCTCAAAAAGATGTGTCTCTGATTTTCTACACCTACTTCTTACACCTATTGCATCATTCTCTGTTGCCCACACGTACATTATTTCAAATTCTCTTAATAGGCCCTTTATTGGACTGAATTTCTCACCGGGTTCTCTCCTTACTTCTATTGAACAAGAAATTCTTGTTCCATCTTTAAATTCAAAACTCAGAAGTGTATGGGCAATGGGTCTTCTTGTTGGGTAAAAATATTCCAATACTAGCCAAATTTTAGTACAATCAGAGATTTTAAATGTTTTTTCAATCCAACGTTCATCATAATCTTTTGTAGTTCTCCAGTTGAAATCTCTAATATTCTTAAGTACAACCTCATCATCATTTATCTCTGCATATGCTATGTTTTTATTTTCATTGACCCATGATAAATCATTTGATGGTTTTAGATGCCTGATACGAATCCAAATAGAATAAACTACAATTAGGGCTAAAATAATCAGAGCTGAACCCAGTATGGCAAGTGGACTCATAATGCTTCTGATTATACCTCAAAGAAGAACCCTCCTACGGATTAATGGCGCGGCAGGGGAGATTCGAACTCCCGAGGTGAAACACCACTGGATTAGCAATCCAGCGCAATGGCCAGGCTATGCGACTGCCGCAGTGTCCGTCCGAGTTTTGATTATGGCTTAAGCAGAACGGTCTCTATCATTCTTCTTCTTCACCTGAATCATCCTCATTTCCATCATCAATAAGTTCTGCAGGTAGGCGTGCTACGAATATGATTTCATCCTTATATGATTTTTTATCAGAACTTCTTAATTCCATAATCCTTGTACCCTTAGCTACTTTTCCTAAAGTTTCTTTAGTTTGATTAGCTGCTAATCTAATCATCATACCTGATTTAGTCAGCATGAAGAGTTGATCTGATAAATCTGGTATTTGTTTTACACTAATGATTTCATCTCCATCTTTAAGTGACATAGTTCGTATACCCTTTGTCCCTCTATTTGTTTTTCTATAACCATCTCTCTCAGTTACTGGTTCACCATTTTCATCAATGATTAGTTCTCCATTTTCGTCTACTTCATTAATCATCTCGCCAGAACCTAACCTAGTTCTTTTAGCCATTCCATGTTTAGAAATGGTTAATACACTATTTTCATAATTATCTGAAACAATCATTCCAATAACTCGATCATTAGTCCCTAGATTCATTCCAGTAACTCCTTGGCTAACTCTACCTTGAACTCTAACGGTATGTGTGGTATGGACTTCACCTGTATTTGGATCGATTCTTGTCTTAATTCCAGAAGGTATGAATCTACATGCGTATCCTCCTGCTGATACAAGAACTACATGGTCTGAATCTACAGCAGATCTAACTGTAACTAAACTATCATTATCGCCTTGAGCGAATTTAATTGCATATTTTCCATTTTTATTTATCCTGACATATTCAGACAAATTACTGCGTTTTATTCTTCCATTCGATGTTGCAAAAATCAGATAGTTGCCTTCGGGATTTTCTAATAACTCTTTGGAAATAGGTAGTAATGACACAATATTTTCATCTTCTCTAAGACTCTCTAGTAAGTTTCGGATATGCCCTCCTCTTGATAACCTACTACCTTGGGGTGTTTCCCATGCTTTTAGTCCGTAAACTCTTCCTTGATCTGTGAAAATTAGTAACCTATCTTTACTAAAGCATGTCACAATTAGTTGCGGTGTGTCTTCTTGTTTTGTCGCAACTCCCTTCAGACCTTTCCCGCCTCTATTTTGTACACGGAAATTTTCAACTGGTAAATGCCTAATGTAATTATCTTCTGATAATGTAATTGCAATTGCTCTTTCTTCAATCAAATCCTCTCTATCCATGGATAAAGGCATAGGGTCAATGAATGAACGTCTTTCATCACCATGTTTTTCAACCATATCGTCAAGTTCTTCTAATAATATTGTTAGCCTACGCATTCTGGATGATATGATATCTCTCAAATCTTCTATTTTAATTTGTAATTCATCAAGTTCATTCTGGACTTTATTTACATCTAACTTGCTGAGTTGGTATAATCTTCTTTCAGCAATAGCCTTTGCCTGCGCTTCTGTGAAATCAAAGGGGGCAATCCCTTTTATTATATTCTCATCACCTTTTAGAACTGATTCAAATTGCTCTCTACTTTCACTTGTCTTACCAACTGTTACAATGTCATCAATTCTTTTCTGAGCTTTTACTAATCCGTGAAGTATGTGAGCTCTTGAATCTGCCTTCTCTAATTCAAATTTCGCACGTCTTTCAATTACTGATTCTCTGTGATCTACGTACGTATGTAACATGACAGGTAGTGTCAATAGAACTGGTCTTCCATCTAAAATCCCCATCATATTTGCTGAGTATGATTCTTGTAAACGACTTGATTTGAATAATTGGTTTAATACTGCATGCGGGTCAGCATTATTTTTAACTTCAATTAATACTCTAATCCCTTCTTTAGAAGATTCATCACGTATATCTCTTATTCCTATGATGGTTCCTTTACTGACTAAATCTGCAATATGGACAAGCATATCTGCTTTTTTAACCTGATAAGGTATTTCATGAATAATAATTCTCTTACCTTTTGAATCATCTAAAACTTCACATTTAGACCTGACGTGGAATCTTCCCTTTCCTGTCGTATACATGTCATATATTCCATCAATTCCATGTATCGCTGCACCGGTAGGGAAATCTGGACCTTTTACGTGTTCCATATATTCATCAATAGAAATACTAGGCATTTCCATTTTTTCGACACCTTGTTCAATTATATTTTTGACATGAAGATTTACCGCTCCTGCAACTTCTGTTAAATTATGAGGGGGGATTCTTGTCGCCATACCAACTGCTATCCCATCGCTTCCATTTAGTAATAAATTTGGCAATCTCGAAGGGAGTACTGTTGGTTCACTTTCTGAATCATCAAAATTCGGTTGAAAATCAACTGTGTTCTTCTCAATATCATTTAGCATATGTTTTGCTATACGGTCGAGTCTACTCTCGGTATAACGCATTGCAGCAGGTGGATCTCCATCTATTGAGCCAAAGTTTCCTTGCCCATCAATTAAAGGATATCTTAGTGAGAAATCTTGTGCCATTCTCACCATTGTATCGTAAATAGATTGATCACCATGAGGGTGGTATTTACCCATTACTTCTCCGACAGACCTAGCTGATTTACTGAATTTCTTATCAGAGGTATGCCCTCCTTCGTACATTCCGTATAACACTCTTCTATGGACTGGTTTTAGGCCATCTCTTGCATCTGGCAACGCGCGTCCAATGATTACTGACATTGCATAATTAATATACGATGTTTTCATCTCTTCGTTTAATGGATGATTAAGGATATTTCCATTATTCATAGGGGTACCCTCATCATCTATCTCCTCAATGTTTTCTTCTTCAGATGTCAAGGTTTGTCACCTCCTTAGCATGTTTTTCAATAAATGCTCTACGGTCGGGAACATCTTCTCCCATCAATATCTCAAACATTCTATCAGATTCTTCTGCGTTTTGGACTGTTACTTTCAACATTGTCCTTGTCGCAGGGTCCATGGTAGTGTTCCAAAGTTGATCTGGATTCATTTCACCAAGACCTTTGTATCTCTGAACTCCTATTTTTGCATTTGGATTATCTCCTCTTAGTTGTTCTACAATCACATCTCTTTCTTCGTCTGAAAATGCATATTTATTCACTCTTCCTTTAGATAACTGATAAAGTGGGGGTTGTGCGATGTAAACATGACCTTCTGTAATCGCAGGTCTCATAAATCGCCATAAAAATGTCAACATTAGAGTACGTATGTGTGCTCCATCGATATCTGCGTCAGTCATAATTATAATTTTAGAATATCTCAATTTACTCGTATCAAAACTTCCTTCTTCTACAACTCCATCTTCAGATGGATTTCCAACTCCAGCTCCAAATGCTCTAATCATAGTTTGAATTTCGTTATTTTGGAATACTTTAACCAGATTCCTTCTTTGTCTTTCAACATTCAAAATTTTACCACGGAGAGGTAATATTGCCTGTATTCTCCTATCTCTTCCAGTCTTCGCTGATCCACCCGCTGAATCCCCTTCTACTAGGTAAACTTCGCATTCAGATGGGTCTCTTGATTGGCAATCAGCTAACTTCCCAGGTAAACCACCACCTTCTAAAATCCCTTTACGGCGAGTTAAGTCTCTTGCTTTCCTTGCTGCTTCCCTTGCTTTAGATGCTAGAAGTGCTTTATCCACAATTAATTTTCCAACCGCAGGATTTTCTTCAAAGAATTCTCCAAGTTTTTCATATACGACAGTCTCGACAATACTAGTCACTTCACTACTTACTAATTTGTCTTTAGTCTGAGATGAAAAAGAGGGGTCGGGGTGCTTTACACTGACAATTGCAGACAACCCTTCACGAACATCATCACCTGAAAGAGAGTTTCCTTTGAGTAAATTTCTTTTCTTTGCATGGTTATTGACAGATTTTGTCAGGGCTCCTCTTAAGCCCGTCATATGGGTTCCTCCATCTCTGTTACGGATAATATTCGTATAACAGAAAATGGTCTCACTGAATGCATCTGACCATTGTAATGCTAAATCTATTGTTACAGGGCCTTTTTCAGTTTCTTTTTCTCCACTTATTTGAATGACTTCGTTATGCATCACTTGCCTATTGGAGTTGATTTGAGTTACAAATTCAGCTAATCCACCTTCATAGTGGTGCTTACTTACATTAATTTCGTCCTCTCTTTCGTCAGTGATTACAATCTCTAAACCTGCATTAAGGAAAGAAGTTTCTTTTAGCCTTGTATCAATTTGATCGAATTCGAAATCCGTTATTAGTGTGAATATACTTAAGTCCGGTTTGAATCTAATCGTCGTACCTGTATCGTCGCATACTCCGATTTCTTCTACCGGTTTCATAGGGATACCAGCCTCGTATCTTTGATGATATATTTTTCCTGCTCTATGGATCGTCATTTCCATCCATTCAGATACTGCATTAACTGCAGAAACGCCAACTCCGTGTAATCCTCCTGATACTTTGTATGAACTATTGTCAAACTTACCTCCAGCATGTAACTTAGTCATGATGACTTCAGCAGCCGAGATCCCAAATTCTTCATGTATTCCTACCGGAATTCCTCTCCCATAATCTCGAACTGAAAGTGAACCATCAGGGTGAAGATTCACCTCGATAATGGGTGTGTGGCCGGCTAAGTGTTCATCCACGGAATTGTCTACAACTTCCCATATGCAATGGTGTAATGCACTACCATCGTGAGGATCTCCTAAATACATTCCAGGTCTTTTTCTCACTGCTTCAAGGCCTTCCAAAACTTGGATACTTTCTGCACTATACTCTTCTGACATTATTTCCATCGTCCTTTTCCTGAGGGTTCCTTTAGGGAACCCTCAAAATAACTGTATATATGGGGTGTCTAGAGGTTATTGAATGCTTTCGATATCTTTCTGCAAATAGGTCGAAACAGACCTAAAAAACGACTTTGCTGTTTTTTTTCTCTGAGAAAACCCTCGGCACGATTAAACGGGCCTTATTTGTCCCACAATCAATGAGTTTACCCTTGGTATGCGTTACTCTCACAGGTTGCACTGTTGATGAGATGCTGAAAGATGCTGCAAGGGCTACTGCTGTTGGAGCCGATATTGTTGAAGTTCGTCTTGATAAATTGTGGACCGTTGAACAAAAACCAGAACCAATTGAACCAACAAATAAGCCTGGTGATGATCGACGGAAATCAGTCTATGTGGCACCTGATTATCTACCTCAACCTCTCGATTCAGTTGACCTTGATTCTTCACTGATTTCTTTTAGAACAGGTATCGAATTACCGGTTATTTTAACTTGTAGACCTGAAAGGCAAGGTGGCTATTATCCTGGTTCTGAAAAAGAGCGTATTGCAGTCCTTTCTAAGGCAATAAAAAGTGGAGTTAGTTGGATAGATCTTGAGATTGATATCGATACGAAGGAAAGAAATAAACTTGTTAAATTAGCAAATGATAAGACGAAAATTATTGCCTCTAGCCATTATGATAAATCTCCTAATTCTTCAGAGGATATCATAGATGATATTTCTACAAATTCCAGTTTAGGTGATATAACAAAAATAGTATTCAATACCAATGGTAAAAAAGATGCTATGAAGTTATTTGATATTGCATGGGACACCCGTGATTCAGATGATAACATTACCATAATGGGAATGGGTGCTGGTGGAGATTGGACGCGTATACATGCACCTTTACTCAACCAAAAAATGGTTTATACAACTATGGAAAATGGTTGGCATCTATCTCAGCAAGGAAGGATAAATGCGAGTGACTTGAAAATTGCTTGGGACTTACTTGAGTATAGTAACTAGAATCTAGATTATTGTTCCAGTATTGGGACTATTTCTTTTTCTATAATTTCTGTTTTTTCTAGACCATAGGAGTGGTATTTACTATTGATAATAAAAGGGACAATCAAGCATGACAATGGAAGAACTGCAACTAGTATATATGCTGTAAATTTTGGAATCATTAATCGATTTTCAACTTCTACTAATAACTCAACATTCAGATTCCCTACTGTGGCTTTTTGGTCATTTGTATGATCATTGTCCCAATTGTCAAAAACCAAGTAATATTCTGTTTGTCTATTATCAAACCATGACATAGTAGTGGTGTCTACTGATACAGAAAAATAATCATTGGTTACTTTTTCATAGGCATGGACATCCCTAAATGGCATCCAAGTTAGTGTATCCTTATATTCTACTGGTAAAGGAATATCATCGATCCAATTTTCGAACCTCAATTCATAACTAGTCTTATAAATTCCCCAATTCTGTTCTGTCATCAAATATACATCAGCTTTAGGGTTTTTTGAAGTTATTTGGGTGTTATTTATAGCTTCTAAATCATTTTCAAATGAGAAACAAAAAGTATAGGATTTACCTGTAGTGAGAATCATACTAATCGCTGAAGCAGAATCATTTTCGATATAAATCTCGGTACTAAAATCTCGAACTAATGGCTCTGTAATCTCTTGGTCGACATCATCCCAACTTTGGTCGAAATCATTCCAACCCCATGAATCAACATCATGTTGGTTAGTTCTTTCTCTGATGTCCCAAGTATTGCTAGCAGGAACATCACAGTTATTTTCTGCAGAAACCATAGGTGTCATGGTTATGGTTAATGCCATTAATATCATTGGTGCTAGGAAGCAGAAGTTTAGAAAAATTGCTTTTAACTTTATTCCGACAGGCACGTCAATCATTTCCTTCTAGTCCTAATAGGCCGGATGTACCCTGATTCTTTGCTTCTTCGTTCTTCAATTGTCAAGTATTTTGGTTGTGGTGGAGGGTTATGTTGGTCCATTCCTTGCAATCCTCCCTCCTTTACGACTTCCTGAACGTCATATGTTTCCATTCTTCCTAAAGCGTCTAACTCTTCTTCGTCTTTCTGCCTCATAATTAGCCATCCAAGAAGCAATACCGCTGCAACTAATGCCAAAAGGCCCGCACTTCCTGCATCTGGTACAAGATCTTTCAATGTTAAGTCTGAGATGGACAGTGGTCCCTCGTCATCTTCTATACCTAGTACTGTTATCTCGAATTGTTTACTTGTACAGACATCTACTCCGTCACACACTTGTAATCGAATAATTAATGGTTGATATTCTGGTAATGTCCAAACTTGTTCTCCCCATACGAAGTCATTCATTGTATTGCCATCATTATCTAATCCATCCTTTGCTATATTTAGATCCCATTCAATTGTTGCTGGAATTGATAGATATCGATTTTGGTCATTTTGATAATTCCCATCTCCGTCCGAGTCTTCATTAATGTCAGTATCCATCCAAGCTTCTATTCCATCAATAATATCAATATCTATTACAATAGCTTCTAAATTAACAATATCTCCAACTATTACATATTCTAAACCAGTGGGGTCGTTAGTTATAATTTCAGGAGATCTTGATACACAGACTAACATACTTGTCGAATTAGTTTCTCCTGCTTCAAAGCCATCTACGACTGTTAATGTAACCTCATAGATACCTGGAAGTTGATATTGATGCCATACCCTTACTCCTTCTTCTTGTGGTGAAGAATCGCCAAAGTCCCATATCCATCTTGTGATTCCACTCCATTCGGGGTCATCTCTATTGATTGAATTCATATCTTGAAACATAGGGTCTGAATCATAGCTTTTTGAACCGTCAAATAATAATGGCATATTTGGTGCTATGAATGCCCCCCCATCTTCTGTAAATGGTACTTGCCATGTGATTATTTGTTGAGATATGTCATCATTAGATGGGATATAGTCTAGGGAAGATCCGTTTAAACTCGGTTGTCTAAATTCTAGTTTTGGAATAGGTAGGGGGTTTTCAATTCTAATTGTATATGATTTCTCAGCAGATGGCTGGCCTTTTTCATCAATTACCATTAAACTAATACGATATAGGCCAGGTTTAGTAAATGTATGATAAACAGATGTGACATTGTATACTGGTTCTTGGAAATCTGAAATATTCCAAATTATTTGCATTGATGAACTATTTCCATCAGGATCAAATGATAAACTTTCGAATATATATTCAGTATCTATATTTCCATCACTAGGTCTAGCAAAAATTGCAACAGGTCTCTGATTAATTACAAGAATTTGTAAGGTTGCAATGGATGTATTTCCGTCATCATCAGTGACTTCTAATGTCACGTTTTTCAGTCCGGGTTCTTTCCATCCAATTATAGGGTTCTGCTCTACTGATTCAGTCACTGAGTAATCTGATGTAAGTGTCATACCTGATCCATCTGTATTTACCCCTTCATCAAACGTCCAACGATATTCAACAATGAAACCATCTTGGTCCTCAAATACCATTGGCATTTCAAGAGGAGTCAAAGTGTATGTTTGTAAATTTTGATCAAAAATCTGTTCTGGGATTCGATTGAGGACTCTAATGTATATTGAATAATCTATGAATTGATTTCCATCATCAATAGTCAAAGTTAGAGTGTATATTATTCCATCTGAACTTCCATCGACCCATGAATGTCCTAATTCAGCTAGTCCTTTACCTTGCTCAATTTGTCCATCCCCCCAATTCCAAGTAAATGTCATCTCATTTATTGGCACGTTATCTTGACTTGATAATGCAGAAAATTGTACTCTTTGATTTGTCATTAATATTAGTTCCGAGTCTTGTATTACTCCATCTACGGTGATTACTGGGGTTGGAACTGATGTATCATTTACTGATATAGTCCAAGATTGTGGTTCTGAAAAATAACCACCTCTATCTTTCACTGTAAGTATAATTGTGTATACTCCTGAATTTAGATATGAATGGGTGGGGTTTTTCAAACCGGAATTTGTATTATCTCCTAAGTCCCAGTAGTAAGCGATTGGTGTCTCATTATGGCTGAATGTTCCATTTATTTGGCCGAAGCCCCATGTGTCATAACCTGAGCCATACATTGCAATAGGTAGCCAAGTCTGAGTTATGTTTGTGGCCATAGAACCAGATGCTACTGGCTCCATATTTGCAATACTCACAGGTAGAGAAAATGCTTGGTCGACTACTACTCCAGTGATGTCTGTGATTTTCACACTATAAGTCCAATCTCCTCCTTCAGGTGGTGTGAACCAGATGCTTTTTTCTGAAGCAACACTATTGCCTGCTGTGATATCAAAAGTTAAAGTATCTACTACTGTGTTGTTTAGGTATGCTTTAGCTTCAACCTCTAATATTTCAAAAAAAGCATTTGAAGTGACTTCTAAATCAATCCTACTACTATCGTCTAAGTTATTTCCATCTCTATCAAAATTTTCTATTGCAGTAATTTCTATTTCAGCAGGGTCTGTAATTAATCCCGCTTGCACAGTAATTGCAGCTTCAGGATAAGAACCAGTCGTAATGCCGCAACTAACGAAGTTATAGTCGCAGTCATCTACTAGTGATTCATACCATGTAATTAACCAAACTTCATCTGTTTCATTTCCAAATCCATAGACTAGCCCGGTTCCTGCACCACTTGCGGGATCAATCCTTAGTTCATTCATTGACCATGTTCCAGTGGACGATTCTTTAGACATAATGATCCCTTCAAAACCAAATTGGGTGGGGGATATCATCAGATTTAGAGGTGCTCCTGATCCTTGCGCGAATTTATACGATCTCATACCCCATCCTTCTACTGAATCACTATTGCTTGTCCAATCATCTACCCATTGATCATTATAGCCACTTTTCTGTGCCTTACAAATGAAAGCTGCAGTACAAGCTTCTGACAAGTCAAGATTAGAGAAACCAAATGCTCCTTGCGGGCTATCTAATGTGACTGCTGCACTAAAATTAGCATAAATTTCGCTCATAGTTGTGCCTATTGAAACAGAACCAGGTTGTGGATTAGCTGCTAGATTTTCAATACCAGCGCCTCCTGTTGCAGTATCTGCCACTAGGCTCATAATTGCATTTCCTCCTCCTAGTTTATCTGCTAAATACATCAGGAACATGAATCCTGCTCCATAGTCTGCAATCCTCTGATTCCACCACCTAACACTCATATTCGCATTTTGTGCCCACTCATTCGCATGGCCTGTAAGTGTATCTGTTACTCCGAAGCAGAGGTAAGCAGCCATATCTGCTGCCCCCTCATCTATCCATAGATTTTCATAAGGATCTCTGGCATTATGGAGAAGGTGTTGTAGTTCGTGAGCCAATATTGTATTTCTCCAACTCATATCATCTACATCAATAAATACTGACTCTCTTTGTGATGAAATTCCTGGAGCGAAATAACCTCCTATCCCCCCTCCTCCATCTATTCCTAGAATCACTATTTCTAGTTGGCAGTTATTATCAACATCTGGCATCGAACCAAAATAACTAGTGTCAGTTGGATAAATTGTTGACTCGAAAGTTGATGCAATGTCGTTTAGAGTGGTTGCTGATAGAATTTTTCCATTTTCTATAAATATCGCGGCATTAGATGAAACTTTTTGAACAGTAGCGTCAATATTGCCGCTAGATGTTGGAACCGTGTCAGTATCTCCTTGACTCCATTCATTTGTACAATTTCGTGTAGAAGATTTCGAGTTTGTATATGATTGAGAGAATGGAAGTACTAGATTCGGATACCCTTCCTCTATCCATTGTTTTTTCAGATGACTTGTTGCAGAATAAATTGGGTCCGTGTCGTTGTTAAATAGATACTTTTTTCCTTCAGTTGAAGGATCAAAATTTTCAAGATTACCTGCTGACACACTAACTTCACTGTTATCCATTGAAGAATTCGCTAGTGCAATTGGAGAAATGCTAGCCAGTAACATTACTGAAACAAGAAACAAGGGAGTAGTAGTGTTGTTTCGTGGATTAAGTATAGACAATCGTGTCACATCCTGTTTATTACAGGTTAATGCCCGTTTGAGACCTATTTTAACATCGATGGAGCATCGTTCGTACATGATTAAGCACGGGGGATGCCGCAAATCCGTTTCTATCCTGTTTTTCATCATTGTGTTTTCATCATTTTCGGGCATAGTTTCTTCTAATTCTCATGAATTTTCAGAGTACTACGAGGTTGAAATAGTATCTCCTCAAATAATTGAAAAAATACCTCATGACACTTCAGCATTCACTCAAGGTTTGTTGATTTATGACGGATTTTTGTACGAAAGTACAGGATTATATGGTAATTCTAGTTTACGTATTGTTAACATGTCTAATGGGGAGGTAGAAAAAATGATTATATTACCTGAAAACTATTTTGCGGAGGGATTAGCTATGATTAATCAGTCATTAATTCAATTAACTTGGAATGAAAATATAGGATTCATATATAACTCGTCATCTTTAGAACCAATAGGGAATTTTACTTATGATGGTGAAGGTTGGGGTATTTGTAACACTGAAAGTAATAAGTTATGGTTTTCAGATGGGTCTTATGAATTATTCAATTTTATCCCTGAAAATTTATCATTATCTGAACTCTCATTAATTATTAGATACAATGGTTCTACTATTAATCGATTAAACGAGTTAGAGTGTCCATCGAATTCTGGTCTCATTTTTGCAAATGTCTGGCTTGAAGACAGGATAATTGGCATTAATCAATCCACAGGGCAGGTTTGTGTTGAATATGATATTTCAGAAATACGTGCTCAGTATGAAAGCACTACTTCGCGTGAATTAAATGGTATTGCATATGACTCAGAAAGTTCTCTTTTCTGGATCACAGGTAAGAATTGGTCTAACTATTATGTAGTTGACCTTCAAGTATATACGAATGATTGTATATCTCAGGAATATCTTGAAGATTGTTGTTTTAAGGATGAGCGGTCATATTTACAAATTTTAGTTTTGATAATCATTGGGATTTTTGCAATGCCTTTTTCATGGCCACTATTCGGAATGATATTTTACAAGTTATTTGGGCGACAAACTCATCCGTCACCCCCTTCTGCCACAACAAAGAATGAGCACGAGGGATGACGGATGACTGATGAAAACAATACAAGTTCAGGTTTTGAATTATGGTTGTATGACTTATCCATTGATCCAGCAACTCGCGTTGCCGGTGCGATACTAATTATTTCTGGAAGTGCATTAGGTGCAATGCTAGGTATCTTGTTAATGGCAGCTGATCCTGCTGATATCATGGGTCAAATTGATGATAATCAATCATCTGATGATGTTAATGGTTTGATAATATCAGCTCTAGATGGGAATACAGGTGGTGACCCAATTGAGGGGGTTTTAGTAGAGTTACTTAATGAAGACAGGACTCTAATTAGTAGTGATATTAGTGACTCAGGTGGCCGTTTCTCTATCAATGATGTCCCCCGGCAATCTTCAATTCTTTATGTCCAACATTCTGATAATAAAACGGTGGAAATTTTGTTAATTCCTGGTGATCATTCTCAAATAACTGTTACTTTAACACCTGGTGATGGGTTAATTGAAGATGATATGAGGGGTACAAGTTACCTTGCTGAATCAGTATTCGTTGGTTTTTTTGTAGCGGTACTCACTCTTATTGCCGGGCTTTCTGGAATTGTTGGTGGTTTAGAGGCTTACAACGGTAACAAATACAGCCGTTCTTGGTGGTTAGCTTTCTTTGGTTTATTTAGTAGAGGCATGATTTTTATAGGACCTTTGCTAATTCTTCTAGGGTTAGGTTTGATGTACTTGACTAGAGACCAATTTACTGATTACTACTCCTCAGAGGATTAATGATTTTCATGTACCTAATAACTGTTGAAGGTGGTGATGGAAGTGGCAAAGGTCTTGCGACAAAAGTGATTGCCCAAGTCCTAGAAAAAGAATTTACTTTTTCTTCTGTTGAAGTAACCGGTGAACCTAGGAGAGATCACCCTCTTGGAAGGCTCGCCATAAACTCTGTAAGGACAAAAACTATGACTCCAGAAGGTGAAGCAGGTCTCTTTGCAGCAGATCGTGTCGATCATTCTCATGGGTGGATTTTACCTCGTTTAGAGGAAGGGAAAGTAGTTGTTAGTGAAAGAAATATACATTCTTCTCTAGTATATCAAGGAATAGTAGGTGGTTTGGGAATTGAAAGAGTATCACACATGAACTCAGCAGCTCTTGTTCCCGACCTTTGTATATGGGTTGATTGTGACCCTGAATTAGCTCTAAACAGAATAAGAACTGGAACATTGCGGATTCATTCTGAAAAAGAAGAATACTTCGAAACAAGTTCATTACAAAAAGAGATTAGAGCTGGTTATCACAGTCTTCTTTCAGGAGAAATAGAAATGCCAACACCTTTTGATATGGGGGCAATTATAGGACCGGTATTAAATGAAGGAAGCGAAGAAGAATTTAAGAATGAATTAAGGCTAAGAATTAGGAGGTTTATACATTCTCATCCTACTCCTATCAATGTTAAAACAGAGGTTGTTGAACAAAATCTCATTCGAAAACTTCTGATTAAGAGTAAGGGTCAAACTACTCTCGTTGGCCTTGGCGTCGAACCGAATTCTAATCGTGATGCATGGCTTAGTGGTCAAAAACCATGGAGGATACTTAAAAATGCGCAATTACACCATGATGAATCATTATTGAAATCTCCTAATAGTATCATATCTTATATCCCAAAAAGTGTTCTTGCCCATTCTATTACCTCTATCGTTGGTACTTTATCTATTATGTCTAATGCAGATGTTGGTGAATTACGTTCTGCTCAAGGACCTGTGAGAGCGGTTTCTGAAAGTCACTCTCATAAGATCATTAGATATCTGAACGATGACTTAGATTGGTTACATCAACATAGATCATTGATAGGCCGCGATACTGCTCGAAACCAAATGAAAGAAAAATTTCTCCCATTCGGTTACCTTATACTTGCGATATGGCCATTAAGATCTACTATCCAAAAATGGATTAAAGAAAATCCAAACACTCATCTCAGATATTGTTTAGGTCAAATAATCCGTTCAGGCGATAATCCTGTAGCAATTGATAATTGTTTACAGAGAATTAAAATTTTAGGTTCAGGAATACCTGATACGGATTTACCTGGTGACGAATCTAGCCTGGTTGATTGGTGGCAAGGTAATTATTAATCTTTAATCACTAGTTTAGCATTAGCAGGAAGTTTTACTGATCCAGCATCCTGAAATTTATTTGGCTTAGAACTGATTGCAGCACAAAACCACCAAGAAAGAATAAAACCTGCCCCCATTCCCGTGATTAATCTGATTGTATTTGTAGATTCATATAATGTTAATAGTTGTGTGAAACCATCAATTCCTATTGGGATAGTGCCTAAGGCAAGCAAAGTAATCATAGCTAGCATTCTTCTATCTTTTTCGTATACAAATTCAATTTTTTCATCACTAAATACAGATAAGAAAGAATCTCTTATAGTCCATCGATTTAAACCTTTTTTCCTCCACAAAAGAGCCCCGGCTGCCAACCCGATAAATAATCCTACATCTCTTGCACAAACTGCTAATTGATTCCCATTAATTTCCCATGAGCGTTCATGTTTTTGGTGACAATTTAAATCTCCAAATGCGTAAACAAATGCTGCAATCGGATTTAATTCAGTCCAACTAAATGCTCCTATTTCTTCTTGATTATGTCCTATTTCAGCATTTTCTCCATGATTATTATTACCCCATGAACCCCAACCATCTTCTGTAGCGTAATCAAACCTATTTGCTCTTCCGGATAAATCAGGTACTGAATTTGTTGCTAAAAGAAGAGGAGTGATAAAAAGTAGTAGAACATAACCTCCGGTTAAAGATGCCATGATAAATCCAATCTTTTTTTCGGTCAATCTTTCATTTCTACCATTAGCAAGCATTTATCCCAACTCCTAGTTAATATTTATTATAATTTCATTCTGATTATGGATAAGTTGGAACTCCTTCACAACACGCTTCAACTACTCTTCTACAGGTGGGGCATTCCATATGTTGTCTTACTGGTATTGCTGATCCTCTGAAACCACATTCACAAAAGATTTGCTCACAGTGGTCATAATCCATAACCCTGGTAAGAGAGAGAGGTACTAATTTGTTTCTTATGTAGTCAATGATTTCAGTTCATATTGTAGGTTACCTGCTAGCCACTGATGTAATGTTTCGCTACCCATTTCTGATAGTGTTGAATTTAGGAATGCTGCAATTAATGCATCTTTTGCATCATCAGGGCTGTAACCTCTCGCTTCTAGATAAAATAACTGTTGTTCATCTATTGGTCCATTGGCAGTTCCATGACCACAGCCAACTACGTCATGTTCACTAACTTCTAATTCAGGTATACTGTCTGCTTCTGCTTTCTCTGAAAGTAATAAGTTATGGAATAATTGACCCGCATCGGCTCCTTTTGCTCCATCTGATACTCTTAGCATCCCCGTACCTATTGTTCTACTATTTCCACCACATGCAGAATGCCAATCTAATCTGCTAAATGTATTGGGGGCTTGATGATGAATCTCTATGTGGTGATCAATATGCATTTTATTGGCAGATAATATCGATCCTAATACTCGTAAATTACCCCCATTCTCATCCATCATATATCTTAGATCAGATTTAGTTCTTTCAGAACCAGAACTAATGCTTCCTGCTTTAACCTGAGCGTCTCTACCAATATTTATTGCATCCACTCTTAATAATGTCCCAGAGCTCATTTGCCCAACTAAAATATCGTTAATTATTGTACCTTCTCCTATTTCGCCATTACGTAATAGGCCAAACCATGGTGCACTACCGACTATTTGAGTTACTATTTCTAATTCACAATGTATTCCAATCTTCATAGTCAAATTCATTGCAGAATTAGAGTTTCCTGAATCTATTTTAAGTATTACTGGTTGATCGAGAATTGTATTATTTTTCACTTCCAGTGTGAACTTAGAATGACTTGAAACAGCATCTATGAAATTCATTGATACAGGGTCACTGTATGTATTTTTTCTTGTATCTATATCTTCTTTAACTATTGAGATACTTTCAGAGATATCGCTTCCATCAAGTAAAAACAAACTTACTTCAGGTATCGCGAAATCTTCAGGTATTTCTTTAATATTTCCAGTTGGATGGACTTTCTTCCATGGAGAATACCTCCAAAGATGATTCGAATTTTTTGGTTCCTCAAGAGAGAGGTATGTTTGGCCAGGATTCATTAAAAAAAACTCCTCTTTAACCAATACTTCCTTCCATTTCCAAAGCCATCAATTTATTTAATTCAACAGCATATTCCATAGGAAGCTCTCTTGTAAATGGTTCAAAGAATCCATTAACAATTAATGCTAAAGATTCTTCTTCTGTGTGCCCTCGACTCATAAGATAAAATAATTGATTATCACTTACTTTTGAAACACTTGCTTCATGTTCGCAACGAGCAGTTGGATTTGCGACTTCCATTGTAGGGTATGTATCGCTCCTACTATCTTCATCTAATATGAGTGCGTCACAAACAACGTTTAGTTTGCAGTTTTCTGCTTTAGGTGATACAGTAACTAAACCTCTGTAAGAACCTCTTCCTCCGTCCTTACTTATTGATTTAGACAAAATCTTGCTTGTAGTATTACTTGCGAGATGATGTATTTTAGCTCCTGCATCCTGATGTTGTCCTGCTCCTGAATATGCAACTGAAATAACTTCTGCATGAGATCCTTCTCCTTTTAGAATGACAGATGGATATTTCATTGTTAATTTACTCCCTATGTTTCCATCCACCCATTCTATTTTTGAATTCTCATGAGCGATGCCTCTTTTAGTTACAAGATTATACACATTAGCACTCCAGTTTTGTATTGTGCTGTATCTAATATGTGCACCTGGTAGTGCTATAAGTTCTACAACTGCTGAGTGCAAAGAATCGCTAGAAAAAGTCGGTGCTGTGCACCCTTCTACGTAGTGTATACTACTTCCTTCATCAGCAATTATCAAAGTTCTTTCAAATTGACCCATGTTATTTGCATTTATCCTGAAATATGCTTGGACGGGCAACTCAACATGGACTCCTTTTGGCACATAGATAAATGATCCACCAGACCAAACTGCTGTATTTAGAGCACTAAATTTGTTATCAGAGAAAGGGACAACACTACCAAACCATTTCTTTACAAGATCTTCATGTTCTCTCAAACCACTATCCATATCTAGGAATATTACTCCTTGTTTTTGTAAATCTTCCCTAATAGAATGATACACTGCTTCAGAGTCATATTGAGCGGTAACTCCACTGAGCCATTTTTGTTCAGCATCTGGTATCCCTAACTTATCGAATGTATTTCTGATATCTTCTGGAACATCATCCCAATCATTTTCCGTAGCCTCTGATGATCGGAGATAATAACAGATCTTATCAAAATCTATGTCGTTAAGCATTGACATATTACCCCATGTAGGCATAGGCCTTTCATCAAAATGTTTGAATGCTTTAACTCTCATTTCTGTCATCCATTCAGGTTCATTCTTTAATTCTGAGATGTCTCTTACTACTTGCTCAGAGAGACCTGCATCAAAACGGATAGTTGGATTTTCAGGGTCATGCCAGCCAGCTTTGTAATCGCCAACGACATCTCGTGCTTCACTTGTTGTCACTTCTTTCATCTCCATTATTCATTTTTCTCAGGTTCTAGCCAGTCATAACCTTTTTCTTCAAGCTCAAGAGCTAATTCAGGCCCACCTGTTTTGACAATCTTTCCTGCAATTAGGACATGGATTTTGTCTGGCTGGACGTGTTCTAGTATTCTCGAATAATGTGTAATAATTAGTGCACCTGAATCTGTACCTCTAATTGCAGCATTAATCCCTTTAGCAACAGTCCTTATACCGTCTATATCTAAACCAGAATCAGTTTCATCAAGAATCGCTAATTTTGGTGTAATCAACATTAATTGTAATATCTCAAATCTTTTCTTTTCTCCGCCACTGAATCCATCATTGACATATCTTCCGAGGAAAGATGATGGTATATCCAACTCTTTCATACTATCCTTGAGTTTTTTTCTAAATTCTGAACCCTTGGCTGCATCTTCTCCTAGGATCGCTGATACTGACTTACGAAGAAAGTTCCCAACTTGTAATCCGGGTACTGATTGAGGATATTGGAATGAAAGAAAAACTCCTTTCCTTGCTCTTTCCCATGGTTCCATTTCTAGTAGATTTTCACCATTGAGTTCAACAATTCCACTTTCAACTTCATAGTCTGGATGACCCATTATTATGTTAGCAGTAGTAGTCTTACCACTACCATTTCTACCCATTATTGCATGAATCTCACCTGGTTTAATGCTCAAATTAATACCTTTAAGGATAGAGGTGTCATCAATCCCAGCATATAAATCTTGGATATTTAGTAAGTTTTGCTCATTAGACATGCTGTTCCCTAACCTTTCGTGTATGTTCTCCCTTTTCAACCGATGCATATTTCCATGTTCAAATCATTTAGTAGATAAACTCGAATTGGTCACCCTAAAGTGGAAAAACCTCTTCGGCTTACATGATGAGTGACTCTCCGGATAATAATCTACCAGCCTCAAAAACTCTTTCAGAATCATATAGTGAACAAATTGAAGAGATGATGAAAGCAGAGTCAGTTAGAAGAATTCAAGAAAATCATGACCCCAAAGAATTAGAGCGCCTAAATGGATTATCTCTAATTCAATTATATGAATCTGATAATCCTGAATTGATCCCGGCCTTAATGTCTAGGTTAGGAGCAGTAAGAGCGGCTCTCGATGGTCATGGTGGTGGATTAATTATTAGTTCTGCTGAAATTGAAAATACTCATGAGGGTGATAAAGCATTATCTTTAGTAATAGATTTAGATGGTGCTTGTGTTTCTTGCGGTGCTGCACCAGGAACTCTAAAAGGAATTCAAGATGATTTGCTTATGGATGATGAAATAATTTCGATTCGTTTTTCAGAATCAATGTTAGAATGGTTCGACGAGATTCAAAAAGAGTTTGTGCTTAAATTTGGAGGAGTAGTTTTTGTTTAGAGTAGAATCTCTTTAAGTTCATTTATTGCATTATATGAAAACCCCAATACCGTTAAATCATCTCCTCGAATTACCTTTGTATATTCACTAGCATCTCCTGCTAAGTCGTATCCTCCTGCTTTCCCTTCCCAAGAATTGTTTTCAATTAATGAAATTAGTTCTTCTTCGTTTAATAATTTAAATTCAACAACGGAGTGATCTGTCCATATTTTGTATCTCCATTCTCCATGTAATGGTTCATATGTATTTTTATTTTTTTTTAATATCGCCGTAGATGACCAAACTCGGTGCCTCTTTCCTGATAATTTTAGTAACATGTTGGTTGCTTGAACTTTATTCTTAGGTTGACCGATTGGAATCAGGTGATTATCCGGATCTTCAACAATAGTATCCGATACAATAATTATTTCTGGAATCTCTCCTTTTGTTTTTTCGATTATACTCCATTCTACAGCAGCTGATGTTGCCTTGGATAAGCATATTTCTTCTACTTGCTGTTCTACGCTTTTACCATTAATTATATTTTTTTCTTCAGAAAATAACGGTTGAGCAGTGAGGTGACCTGTATCTATGATATTCTGCAGACAGATAAGTCTTCGTTTAGATGCTGATGCAAGTAGTACCCGCATTTTTGACACCTAAAGGTCAATTCTATAGTTACATATAGGACATTTAATCATCTTTAGTCCCACTGACACCTCAAATCTAGATGAACAATCTGGACATATTACTAGGTGACTAGTTAGTGGATTTTGAACTATCTGATTAACGGTTGATGGAATGATAAATGCAGGTGTATTCACTTTATTTTCTCCTTTCGGCAATTCTGAATCTTGTCTTTCATTCCTACGTTCTTTTCTAGAACTAGCTCCATCTGTTAGTTCGACATCAATCAGTTCAATTTCTGAAGATCTTATTTCAATATCTGTTGGCTCAACTATATCTACTACATTTTCTTCTAAAATAATTCTACCAACTGTCTCTCTTCTTCTTTTTCTTCCAACCCATTTCATGGCATTAAATGACATTGTAGTGAGGACTAGTAGGCACAGAAGTAGTACAGTTATTGCAACTCCTGACATTAAAATTGCAAAGTTTTGTTCATCAAGTCCTAAGTATATTCTGAATTCATCCAGTAAATTCAAGTTTCCTTTATCTGGGTCATTATCATCAATTAATGCTCTAATCTCCCAGCCCGATAACTCATTCCAACTCATTAGAAGGGTTTGATCACTTAATGGACTTCTATCCGTCGAAGAAAGATGGTTTTTCCCAGAAGTTATTCTATCCGATAGTCCAATCCATTGTTTGTCTTCAGTAGGATTCATCATACCATACTGTATTTGTGTTCCAGTAGGTCCTACGAAATCATAGAAAATCTGTATACCAAGGTGAGTATCTGTCATTTTTATATTACCAATTCCTTTAGCTGTTACTTCCATACTTAGGTTATCTATCGGAGTCAAAGTAGAATCAGTAATCATAGCAACTAACTTTGACTCTGAATTAATTCCTTCTTTCCAAACTGCGAATATGTAATCCTTCTTATCTATTGTTTTTACAGACATCTGATGCATGTCCGCATTATCTCCTATCGATTTTTTATATGACCAAGATGATTGATCATTTGAGCCGTGAGCATACCATAATCCCAATCTTTCTTTACCTGTGATATCATCTCTATTTGATTGATACAGGATATGTGTATTTTCCTCACCAAATTCAACAACTAAAGGTGCCGCTTCATTCATATTAATTTCAATCTCATCAATGATATTTGGAGTAAAAGTCCAATCGGAAGATGACGTAGGGAAGTCTGAATTTAGTAAGAAAACATTTGTCAAATCTTTATATGTTCCTCCAGTTGAAATATCTCTGTGATAGCCTCCAATCATAATGTCAGTGCCTTGAACATCTATATCAATGCCGTAATATTTCCCATCAGATAATGATATAGGTTGCAATAAATCCTGTATAGGGGTCATTTCACACGAAGCATCTATTCTTGAATAGCTTAATGTTTGCTGGAAATAACCTTGGCTATCGATATATCTTCTTGTCCAAGCAATATGAGCATACCCATCACTTGTACTCCATGAGGTGAAATCTCCTGACCATTTTATTTCAAGCATATTTGAACAGGGGATTAATGCGAGATTAGAGTTTAAACGATATAGTGCCAAACCTCCATCTTTACTTGTTATAACTAACCCTTCTCCATTTAGATCGATAATTTTCACAGGTTCTTCTCCGTAACTAAAGGATATTTTCCTAGCCCCTGTGAGTGATGATTGATCAACTAATATTGTTGTTATTATCTCATTATTGCTCCAATCAAGGTCACTCAAAGTTTCCCCTTGTATTGTTATTTTCATTTCAATTGGTCCAACCTTATTGGAAATGTGAGCGAATGCAACTTGACTTGCTCCCTGGCCGACAACTAGAGAAATTGTAGTTGAGGTAATTTCTGTCCATCCAAGTTCGCTCTTGAACCAGAGTGTAGCGCCTACATTCATAGCATCACTAGATCCTAAATTATCAATTCTTCCTGTTATCAAGAATTGTTCATTAGGTCTGGGTATTGATGGTTCAGTCTTAACAGCACCATCTCTGAAAGCGAGGTCAACTCCTTGCGGTCTTTGTAATACTGGGAAAATTATTGATATATCATTATCTGATTCATTATTCTCCTCAATATCATCTAGAGGGTCTAGCGAAATGGTTAGTTGTTTATTTCCAACTGTTGATGGATTCCAAGATAAAGAAATCTCAATTATATCTCCACTACCTATGCTCTGAATGATGATTTCATCTCTTCTAAAACCATCTTCTAGTAGATATATTGAGAGTTCATCTGCTGACAAATCTCCTATGTTTCTTATTTGTGCCCTGACCTCCAAAAAAGTATTGACATAAGTTTCAGTCATCGGGATTCCATATTCTTGTATTGAGATACCAGTTCTAAACATCAAATCCGGAGATGGAGGATTATTGTCAATTTCTATTGTTGTACGTATTTCTTCTGAAGCGACTCCAGCTCCACTCACAAATCTTACAGAGAATCTTTGAATGCCATCATCATTATTTCTTGTATCCCAAGGCATTGACCATTGTATTTCTTCATTTCCACTTCCAGAATAATAGGTCATATTCTTCCAATCATCTGTCCCTAATCTCCATTGTAATTGTGCACCATTTACTGTTTTCAATAAACCATTGATTTCAACATTACCGCTCACAATATCTTGACTACTTGGTGAATACACTTCTAAAGATATTTCACCAATATTATGTGTATTTTTAGTAGTATTACTCCATTGTTCAAATTCATTTCTTGATTTCACTTCTATTTGAAGCGTTTCAGCATCAATATCTTCATCTTCTTCGAAATTTGGTAAATCAAAGTTAGTAGTCCAATTAACGGTTCCAAATGCTTGATGCCAGTCAACTAAAACTCCTGTGGAAAGTGGTCCACCTCCTGTAGGTCTATACTTGTAAGTGACTCTAACTTGTACTTCTTCAGTAGTTCCATTTTCTTCTCCAGCATCTGTAATATGTCCGCGGACACTGTAACTTTGACCTTCGATAAGCCATAGTCCACTAGGTTTTTCGATAACTGCCCAGTTTCCTACTCCGTCCCCTACTGGTGGGTCACCACCACCCGTTCCGTTGCCGGGGTCTCCACCACCACTATCATCTCCAAGTAGAGCTTGTAGGATTAAATTCCCATCAATTATTCCAAATCCATACTTGTCATTCCATATGTCTGAAACAGAAGGCATGGATGGCGAACCTTTGACTTGTGAATTATTCCTAAGAATATCTTTTACTTCTTGAGGTTCTAGTTCATCATCTATTTGTAAAATAACTGCAACTAAACCAGCTACTGCTGGTGTAGACATACTTGTTCCATCCATAGATACGTAACCATCATCCGCTAATCCTGCTGAATCTTGTCCAGGGATTGTTGAGGTTGATGCAGCATGTTGTGCAGATGTAATTCCTGAACCGGGTGCGACGACATCTGGTTTCAGTTCATCCCACTTGTTATCATCGTTATCATCTACTCTTGGCCCTGAGTTTGAGTAATCTGCAATGTCATCATCATTACGTTGTATTGTATTTTGATCATCAATTGCTCCTACAGTTATTGCAGCGTCTGCGGCTCCTACTGACGTTACTCGATTGGTACCGTCATTACCTATTGCAGCAATGGGGACAATTCCTGCCTCTGCACAATCATTGACTAATCTCGCAGCAGAGTTATTTCCGTCATCTCCTTGATCATTTTCTCCAACTGGTGAACTTCCACTACCGAATGACATTGTCATAACATCTATACCTTCACTCGAATCATTATTTCCCCAATCTGTATTGACATTTTGAAGAACCCATTGTAGTCCTTTGATTATTGGTCCTTCATCTCCACCAGCACTCCCTCCTGAGTCAGTCATTACCTTGACATCTACTAGGTAAGAACCTGGAGCATATCCTTGGTTTATTCTTCTATCATCTCCGGTTCCTAATGCAATGCCTGCTACATGAGTCCCATGCCCATTTCCATCATCAGGGTCAAATTCTCCGTCATTACACTCTTGAGAATTCCATGAGGTTGCGTCACAACCACCTACCCATTTAGGGTCAGAGAGATCATCTGGTTGGTTTTCATTATCATTATTTTCATCTGAAAAATCATCCAATGAAAAATGTTCATTATCTACTCCTGAATCTAAAACTGCAATGACTACCCCTGATCCATCGTAACCGAAATCACGTAAAGTTTCATCATAAACATCTGAACTCCTAACTTTTGAGCCTCTAGTTGCTACACTTAGATATGATATGATTTTGTCTTGTTCTTCAATCATAACCACTCCATCAAGTTGCCATATCTGAATTAATGAACTTACAGGGACATGATCAATAACAACTGAATCAATATACTCTACAGGGAAAAACCATGATCCTTCTTCCTCCCATCCGTGTTCAATTAATATTTGTTTTAAATTTGCTAAATCTGTTTCTCCTGGGTGCCATGAGTAACCTACAATTATTGCTGTGGTCATTCTACCATCATCACCAAGTATTGCAGTCGCAGAATGTGATTCTTTTTGACCATCAATCATGTATTGTAGGCTATCTTCCATGCCATTAGAATCTCGATCAGTTGCAAAATCAACCCACCAATGTGGATTTTCTACAGCAGGTCTAGCATCCCATGGAGGGAAACCGATACCAAGGTACTTCTCTGGACAAACTTCTTCTTGACACATTAATTCTGGGATATCTAAACTAAATTTTGACACACCAGGATTCTGGTTTTCAATTTGATTAATACTCTCCTCTTCTGGAATCATTGCTGAAACTCCAGCAGATAAATCTAGGATTAGCATCAATGCTACAACTAACATTGGACCTACTGTTTTTGACGCTCCTATCATGGCTCTCTTAGAGAGCCAGCGTAGAGTGGGGTATAATCTGAACCGATAGTCAATTCAATAATACTGGAATTAAGGCCAAAACAGATGTTCGCCATTAATTGTGCACGTAAGTCGATACATCTCTCCATTTTCATTTAACTCCACTTCTCCATTGCAAATTGGACAGATTGTATGCTCGGATAATTCCTCTAACCATGCTTGCCTAGTTTCCAATTCGTCACCTTGTAATTTAAGTTGAATTAGTATTCTCGCTGCATTCCCTTCAAGTGGTTTACCTGCTAACTCCCATGGGTCATTAGTTAAGTCGCCCATGTTATCTTTAGCAGTCATTCTGATTGATTCATTATGCGATGTGGCAGTAGGCCCTAAATCTTCAACATCCAATGAACTAGGCGCTCCTCTAGCAATAACTCTTGCTAGTAAGTAAGCGAGTATAAATCCACCAAAATGTGCCATATGTGCAATATTTGTATCTCCTGAGGTTCCCACCTGAATTGAATAAATTTGATAAACTTCTAATCCTAGTCTTACAAACACAATAATCCATATTGGCCACGCTCTTATCAAGAATAATAGTGGGAACTCTACTTCATCATTAGGCCAACATGCCATATACGCTCCAAGTAGCCCAAATGCAGCTCCACTTGCTCCTATTGCTGGATTATATGAATCTGGATGTGTCATGACCCAGGCAATATTTCCTCCAATAAATCCTAATGTATATACTAATATCCATCTCTTACTTCCTAGTCTCTGTTCTAGTGGCACCCCTACTAATCCTATGACAAGAATGTTTGATAATACATGTAACCAATCAGCATGTAACCAAGCTGCTGTTACAAATCGATATATTTGATCTGGTTCATCAGAGATTATAGGAATCATTGCAAAAAATTCTATTTCATTAAATCCTATACTTACTAAACTCGAACTAAATCTAATGAACATTACAAGTAGTAAGGATAAAATCATTGCTAAAGCTACACTGGTTTTTTGTCTATACGAATTTATGAAAGGTATCAAAGCTACAATGACATAGATTGATAAAAATATCAAATCACTATTTTCCAATTCCGCCCAAAAAAAATCATTGTCGGAGGTGACGGACACAAATCATATCCGGACGTATTATAGCAATAGCGCCTTCTATACGTTGACGAACGACTCAAACGAGGACCCATGCTCGGATGTATGTGAATGCACAGCCATTAATCCAGATATCTAGTTTAGATATTCATAGAGGTAACCGGCTTGTAATATCTGATGTAGACTTAGAATTATCCGAAGGCGAAGTTGTAGCATTAGTCGGACCTAATGGTTGTGGAAAGACTACTTTAATCGAATCAAGCGCTGGAATGCATGCTATTTCTTCCGGTAAGATTTCTTGGAGGTATGGTGATTCTGAGATGAAAATAATCCGTGATTCCGAGGGGCGAAGAAATTCTCTTCCTCCAATGGGATTAACATTACAAAAAAATGGGATGTCAGGGGAAGAAACAGTCGAAGAGAGAATAAATACTGCGTTAGCTGTTTCTGGTTGTGATGTTAATGAAATTCAGGTATCAAATTTACTTAATTATTGGGGATTAGATCATCGTAATTCTGATCGAGTGTCTCAACTTTCAGGTGGGCTCGCTAGACGTCTTGCAGTTCTTTCAGGTCTTGCTCCCGCTGTGATGTCTCAGACTCCTCGTACAGTCTTGCTTGATGAGCCATCTGAAGGATTAGATGAGTCTGGAATAATATTACTTGTTAATTGGTTAAGAGCCCTTGCATCAAAAGGTCATGGAGTAATGCTAGCAACGCATGACCCAAGAATTATACTAGCAGCAGATAGAGTCATTAGATTCGATGAAAAAAATAATTTATCTGAGGAATTACAAGTCCAATCTCTGTCTAATTATGAATTGCCAATACCTACCAATGAGGTTAAAATAAGTAAATTTTTAAGTTTGTTTAATTGGGCTTATAAGATGGAAAAAAGAAACCCAGTTGATACAATAGGTCGTTTCATTCCTTCAGTTTTAGCCCTATTAATGATTCATACATTAATTTCAGAAGATGAAATATCTGTAGCTGGCGCAGATTTTTTGGCAGCAATGATATTATTGCCCTCATTTATATCTGTAGTAATACCTCCTGCATTAATTTCGAGGTATGCTGAAGAAAATTGTGGCCGGTGGTGGGCAGCAGTAATAGGGCCTAAATTTCGACCTGTTTCATCCATCATAGGTTCTTCAATTATACTTCCGTTACCATTGATTTATGTTTCTTGGTTAGTTCTTAGTGACAATGTTGTATTCGCAGAAGAAGCAGAAATTTTTACTTGGTTATGGCTTCCTGGTTTGGTTATGTTTAGTGTAGCAATTGCAGCATCTGCTTTACATTTATTAGTTTCTGATTTGAGAAGGACTGGTGCTTCTGTAGTTTCTCTATTAATGTTGATTTTAGTTTGGCCTTTTATTGAATTAGTTGATGCTTTAGTGATGATTATGAATGATGGTATGAGCTTCGGTATTTCTTTAGATGAACCATTATCTATGATATTTTTATCTTTCACCGTGAGTATTCTAGTTTGGGCAATATCTGTCTATCTTCCGGATGCCTGAAAACGAGCATTCATGATAGAGTATGCTTTCGCAGGTTTATGGTCTCAATGAGAAATTCAGGTTGGGCCATGACTTGTGTAGGTGGAGCTGGTGTTTTACTGACTGCCGTAATGTCTTATACCTACGCTCCTTTAGTTCAATCTCCTCCTTTTAGATCACCCGAGGCATACCGTATTTTATTCTGGCATGTGCCTTTTGCTTGGACTTCATTTCTCGCATTTTGTTTATTATTTGTTGGGGCGATTGCTTGGTTTTTGAAAAGGAAAGAGTGGGGCTGGAATTTATTTTCGACAGGATCTGATTTAGGCTTGCTTTTTGGTCTCGGCGTCGTAATTTCTGGACCAATATGGGGTTCTGCTGAATGGGGTGTACCTTGGGATTGGGGTGATCTTAGACTGAATACCTTTGGTTTACTAACTGCTGTAGCACTTTTCATTGTGCTTTCTCGAAGGTCCCAACCCGATGGAATGGATACTAGGGATACACTTTCTACCATCGGTTTATTTGGTTTTTCACTAGTTCCAATAACTGCAATAGCTACTACTGTTTATCAAAAAAGACATCCCTCAGTTGTTATCACACAATCTGACGAAACGGGATTGGATCCAAAAATGTTACAAGTTCTCATTATTGGTATTTGTTCATTTTGGATATTAATGATAGGGCTTTCAATTCTTACGTTTTTATCGTATAAACTTGAGTATAAATTAAAAAACTTGCTTATGTCTATAGATGATGAGGTGGTTCATTGAACGGATTTACTTCATACCTAGTTACTTACTCAATATTGGGTGCTCTATTAGCTTATTATATTATTTTTTTAAGGCGGAAATTAGATGATCTTGTTTTTAGAATCGAAGAAGCGGAATTGAAAATTAAGGGTACTAATTCTGAAGATGAATAATCTAAACTCTCACGAATGATTCTAATGCAGGGTGCTTCCGCGAAGGATGAGGGTTATGTCTAACGAAGCATTTTGTATTGTCTGTGGCGATACTACAATACTTTCATCTAACCGTCTTTGCGAAGCTTGTTTTCGTAAACGCGTAATATTATCTAAAATACCAAAAATAATTCAACAATTTCGTTGTCCTAAATGTGAATCTTACGAAATACGTGGCCGTTGGTCCACTATGGATCATGAACCATTAGCAGACTTAAGAATTAAAGATCATCTTGAAGTTGACGAGAGAGCAGAAGATGTCAATGTTGAATTTGACCTTCAAGTAATTGATGATAGGACAAATAGAGTTAATTTGGATGTTTCGGGGACTATTGATAATTTCTTTTTCGCAAATAATTTTGAGATTTTAATCCAAACTAGTAATGCAATTTGTACACCTTGTACGAGAAAAGATGGAGCCTATTTTGAAGCAATTGTTCAACTTCGTTCAGCAGGACGTAAATTGTCCGAAAATGAACTCAGAGAATTGAGGGGTACTCTTGATGAAATGCTTGGAGGTATGGAAGCTGATCCTATGTTCTTCGTAACTCAGGAAGGAATTGTTACTGGTGGATGGGATCTTCAACTTGGTTCTAAATCAATGGCTAGATCTTGGGGCCGAATTCTAACTAAAACATTTGGTGGGACTATTAAAGAAACATCTACAGTTGTTGGTATGAGGGATGGAATCGAAATTACAAGACTTACTGTAAGTTACCGTAAACCCGCGTATGCAGTAGGGGATGTCGTTAAGTTGAGTAATAATTTATGGCTCATAGATTCATGGCAGAAATCTGGACCTATAATTCGTCGTCTGAAATTTTTCCAGCGTTCTGGTGCTTCTTGGAGAGATATGGAAAAAGCTAGAATAATTTGTCCTCTATCCGAACAATATGTTGTGGATATTATGAATCGAGATAGTTCTGCGGCTGAAGTGATGACTCCTCATGATTATACAATGGCTACAGTTGCTTTACCTTATGATGATGATATTAAATCAACAAAATTACGCATAGCTTTCATAGATGATCAATGGATTGCATTACCTGGATTCACACAGGAGGTAGATGTATGAGCTCAGAAGATATGCAGGGTCTTCTTGAGAAATACGACTCACGTGATATGGCAGGTTATACTCGTCGTTTTATTGATGATTTTGAGAATGCAGTAAGTTCAGACTTAGAAATTCCAAAAGATGTTGATTGGACTGGAGTCGTTTGTTTAGGAATGGGCGGCTCAGGCGCTGGAGGTATGTATCTTTCTACCTTAGCAGATCATTCAGGTGGAATCCCATTTGTGGTGTGGAGAGACTATGGTTTACCTTCTTGGTGGGGTCCTGATTGGCTAATAATAGCAACATCATATTCAGGTAATACTGAAGAAACTCTGGATGGTGTCAATGAGGCTTTAGAATCTGGAGGTACCGTTATTGGTATATCATCAGGTGGTGAATTAGAAAAAATTCTTTCAGATAACGATGAATGTCTCCATTTAATTGTGCCCGGTGGCCAAATGCCTCGTTCGGCTTTTGGTCATTTATTTGGAACCCAATTGGCAATATGCTGGGCCCTAGGTATTCTTGAAAAACCGAGTGCTGAAGACATCTCCTCAATGATAATTCGTTTACGTTCTGTATCAGTAGATTCTGATGTATGTGGTGGAAATGGATTAGTTGTTAATGTTGCTCAATCTATGTTAGGTAAGCAGGTTGGTATAATTACACCAACAATTCTTAGTTCCGCTGGCCATCGTTTTGCCAATCAATTGAATGAAAACTCAGATACATTTGCACGTCCTACTGAATTACCCGAAATGAATCATAATGAGATAGTCGCTTGGGCATCAGCAGAAAGTGATCAACATTCTTTAATCTATTTTTCATGTGATGAGTTACATCCGCGAGTTCGTTCTAGAATGAATTGGATGTTAGAAGAAATTGAGAATGATAACTCTTGGATAATTGACTGTGAAGGTGAAAGTTTAGTTGAAAGGCTTCTTTATGCATCTCATATTTCTGATTGGATAAGCATAGCTCTTGCACTATTACAAGGTGTAGATCCTTCAGAGATGGAATCTATTGATTCGCTCAAAAGTTATCTTTCTAAAATTTAATAAATAGGTCCCAGAACTAACCTTGGATCCGGGTAGTTAACTAATGCTTTGTCTCTATCTTTTGGATCAACTACTCCTGGCATATCGTGAGTTTTAGGCTCAATTATTGATAATTGGAAGTGTAGATGGGGTTCCCATCCTCCATTCTCTTCTTTATCTCCCATCCAACAAATTATTTCACCCCTTGAGATTTTCTGACCTATTTTTTTATTACTAATTGATTCTGAGTTTAAGTGACCATATAATGCCCAAATAGGGGTATCTCCTACGATATGTTTTGTAATTATCACATGACCATAGTCACCATCAGCTGGGTTGTAACCAAAGTGTGTGATTTCACCATTATCAAATGCCATACAAGGCGTACCAACTGGTGCCCCAATATCTATTCCAATATGTAAAAATCTACTATTTTCGAAGAGTTCAGTATTGTACATTCCAGGCCTTATTTCATCGTATCTACCTATATCGAATTCATATTTTGATGGGCTATCGTTTCCAGTAGTAAAATCTCTAACCTCATATTCTTCTGGAAGGTGGACTACCGGGTGGTATCTCCCTGTCTGCCATCTAATCATAATTTAGCGGAGAGGTATTCTTTGTATCATTCTTCTTCTGTTTTGATATTTTCAATAAGTCTTGAGGAGATATCTACTGGAGTTGCTTTTTCTAGCTTTTTAGTGGTGCTTTCCGCTACTTTTAATTGTTCTAAACGACGTCCTGAAGGCATTATTCTGCTATTAAATGAACCTATTGATTCGTTATATGCACCTATTGCCGTAGTTAAACCTCTACCTACTTTATTCAGATGCCCTCCAAAAACAGAAACACGTTCATAGAACTCAAGAGCAACTGAATGAATTTCTTTAGCGTTTTCTGCAATTGATTGTTGTTGCCAATATATTCCAACAGTTCTTAGAAGAGCAATCAAAGTAACTGGTGTTGCAATTATCACTTGCTTACTGAAAGCATATTCTTGTAGTGTAGGTTCTATTTCATATGCTGATGAAAGTATCGGCTCAGCAGGTATGAACATTACAGTGAAATCCGATCCTTCCATATGGCTTGGGTAATCTCTTAAATTCAAATCATCAATATGCCTTTTCACATGTTTCGCATGTTCTGACATTTTTTCCATTCGTGCATGAGGGTCTTCAATTTCCAGAGCATCCCAATATGCAGCGAGTGGTACCTTAGCATCTACTGGGATATCTCCTCCCCCTGGTATCCTAGCGATCATATCTACTCTTGCTCCTCCTTTTCCAGATAGTAATGTATGCTCTACATCAAAATCACAATGTTCAACCATTCCAGCTGCTTTAGCTATGTTTTTTAGAGATACTTGCCCCCATTGTCCTCTTGTTTTTATCGATCCACGCAAAGCGGTTGACAACTGAACATTTGTGTCTCTTAGATCAGTTGCTTGTTTCGACAGCCCCTCGATTTGGCGTTTTAGACCCATATATGCTCCCTCCCTATCCTTCTCGATTTTATTTGTTTCAATACGTAATTTTTCTAATTGGTCTTTGATAGGTCCTACTAAATCATTAACCTCTTTTTTCTTTGCTTCTAAGTTATTTTCTGCTTCTTTTTTTTGAGCATCAAAGCGTTCTCCTGCAAGTTGAAGTAACGTCTCTGATGATTCGCGATTAACATCTACTGCTATATTTTTCATTTCTGATTTAAGTAAATTCTTAGATTCTTGAAATGACTCTTCTCTAACTTCTATCGTGGCTTCTAAACGATTAATTTTTGCTACAGATTTTTGATTAGCCAACAGCCATCCTATCGCCAAACCCGAAAATAATCCAATAATTAAGTAAATCAAATCTAACTGCATTATATTGTGTAGGAACTCGAGAGTACTTAAACTTAGTAAAATAGAAATCTTTTTGTAATCATTAAACCGTTGTTTTTACGTACTATGTATTCTTGCCAGATGTATGGCTGTATTGGGTAAGGTTCGTTGTGCAATCCTTGGTTCTCGAGGATTAGTTGCCCAAAGATACCTCCAGAGGTTGGTGAATCATAATTGGTTTACACCTGTATCAGTTATTGGTTCAGAATCAACGGTTGGAATGAAAATAAGTGATCTCCCTTGGCATTTAGATGAAAAAAGACCGGAACTACCTGAAATAGTAGTCAGAGGGCTCGAAGATATCGATACATTAGTTGATGGATTAAGCGAAGATGGCGTGCAAATTATTTTTTCAGCTCTCCCTGATAACGTAGCATCTCCATTAGAAGAAAATTTAGTTGAGAAAGGATTTGTGGTAATTAGTCATGCTTTGATTCATAGAATGAAACCAAATATACCACTAGTGATTCCAGATGTTAATCCTAATCATTTAAAGATGATTCAATCACAAGAACTTAATAACGGTTTTTTAGTTTCTTGTAGTAACTGTATGGTTGTACCTATTGCTCTAACTATTTCTCCTCTGTTATCTAATTTCGAAATAAATACTGTACGCGTGACCACTGAGCAATCTCTTTCAGGTGGGGGGCGTAATCTTCTCTCTAGAGGACGGAAAGGACTTCCGATTGAATCATCAATTCCAGGTGAAGCCGAGAGTATTGTAAGAGAAATTAAAAAAATATTTGGAACCCTATATGATGATGAAATTAAACCCTTAGATATTGATATCAAAGCATGGTGTTCTCGTGTTAAATCGGAACATGGTCATTTGGCCTCAATAGAAATAGATTTCATTAATCAAATCAGTGCTCATGAAATTATTCAAGCATGGCAAAATTATTCATCTAATGTGAGTAATCTAGAGCTTCCTTCATCTAGTGAATTAATGCAATTCGTAGATGGCAAATTAGATGCTGAAAACCATAGATGGGCTGGTTCGGAATTAAGACAACCAGGTACTAACCTTTGTTCTGCAATGTCATTATCGGTGGGTGAAATAGAGGTCATAGGAAATAAATTAAGATTTAAAGTAGTATCTGATAATACTATACGCGGGGCAGCAGGTTATGGGGTGCTTCTTGCAGAATTTCTGCTTGCAGATGGTATGCTGCACGATAAGAACACAGTATTAGATAGTGATATTTCAAGTTTTAATCAGAAGTAATTGAAACGTATGGGCTACTCGCAACGCTTATGAGAATCCGCCATCTTTCCATGGCCCTTTCAAATCTAGAGCCTCATCACTGTAATATTGTTGCCCTCGAACAATATTCTACTGATGGTAATCTTGCAGCACGATTTATGTCAGATATAGTATCCTTTGGAGACATTAAAGAGGACACTATTGTAGGAGATTTAGGTGCTGGTAACGGGATACTTGGTATCGCAGCATTGAAATTAGGCGCGAAAAAAGTATTTTTCGTTGAAACTGATACTGAAGCATGTGAAATTCTTGATAATAATTTATTATCGAATGATCTCCAAGATTCTGGTGAAATAATAAATGAACACGTAGGTGGTATTTTTTCTCTACCTCAAGTTGATTTGATAATCTGTAATCCTCCATGGGGAAAGCAAAAAGAGAAAGCCGATAGACCATTTTTGAATTTGATACTGAACAATGGTTCTCCTGCACATTTGCTTCATAGCTCAACTGCAGCTCATATACGTCCATTTTTTGAATCAGAAGGCTGGAATGTAGAAAAATATGGGGAAGCCGATTTTGCTCTACCTGCAACATACTCTCATCACAAAAGGCAGAGGGATAAGACAAAAGTCGGCTTCTGGAGATTATCTCCTAGCTAATGCATTGATTGTTAACATCCGTTTTCTTCATACGTGGTTGGCTAGTCGCCAGACCAATGAGTGCTTCAGCAGGCGACTTTGTTACACCAGGCACATCTGTTGTAATTGATGATGGATTAACTCTTGGAGATGGCATAATTTCCACTGAATCTGGTTTTTTAGCATTGCTTTCAGGGAAGTTAGTTGAAAATAGCGGGGTAGTTTCTGTAGAGATAGAAGGTTCTACCGCTAACTTACCAAAAATTGGTGATGTAGTAATAGGGCAAGTAAACCGTCTCAATGCTAAAACTGCTGAAATTAGAATTCTTCATATTGAGAATAAAAAAGGGGGAGAAAGAGGTATTCCTGCACTAAAATTATTTGCAGATATATATGTTACCGATTTTGTCGATCGATACCTGCCTTCAGCAGGAGATGCAATGCGTTCTAGAGATATAGTTAGAGCGAAAATAACTCAGTTTGAACCAATGCTAAAGGCATCAACTCGTGAAGATCCTGAACTCGGTGTATTATTCGCAATTTGTCCAGCATGTGGTAAAGAGCTTGAAAAAAGCGATTCAGTACCTGATTTTAACGTATCATGTCCTAGATGTGATTATACTGGTTATCGAGCGCTTTCTAGTGGTTTTGGCCACGGATATAAAATCCCTGAAGATACAGATGTTGAATCATTAAATCGTTCAGGTGAGCGTTGGTCGTCCGAAGCAGAAAAAATGTTGGGTCATGATGGTGCACGTCCTTATCTTTCTCCTTTGGCAGATTTTAGAAGAGGCATTAATCATGAGATTCCAGCATCCGCTGCTAAGATGCGTGGTAATAATTCTGGAGGTAATCGTTCAGGTGGTCAACGTAGAGAGATGCATAAAACAACCTGTACTATGTGTTCAACTTCTACACAAGTACCATTCAAACCAACTCCAGGTAAACCTATACGATGTCGTGATTGTATGAATAAGGTTAATGACGGCACTGCAAGTAAAGAAGAATTGTCTGCAGAGCGAGTGGTTCTGAAATCTGCTAGAGCTAAATCAGGTGAATCTTCCGGTGTGAAGTTATTCGTTGGTAGTATCTCTTGGGATGCTTCAGAGGATGACTTAGAAAAATTATTTTCTACTTATGGTGAATTAAAAGAAGTTCATATCGCTAAAGATCGAGAGACTGGGAAATCAAGAGGTTTTGCTTTCATTAAGTTTTCAAACCTCAAAGATGGTCAAAAAGCAGTGAAAGAATTAGATGGTTCAGAATTCCATGGTAGGAAACTCAGTGTCCAAGAATCTAATGAATCTCGTGGCGGGTCTAATGATAGGCGTCGTAGGAAGTAAGAGAGTTATTCATGGCCAATACTGATACCCCAACCGATATGGAGGGGTGGCTGGTAATCGATGGTTACGAGGATGAGCCTGCTGCTTTTGGCGTGCCTAACTACCTTGGTTTTCATATAAGGTATATCTGTGGAGTTTTAGAATCTCGAGGGATTCCTTACACCTATATGACTGTAGATCAGTGGCGGTTGAAGTATAAGCATCTCATTAAAAATAAAATTGATAGAGATCAACTTCGCCGTGAATTATCGAATTTATCAGGGACGATAGTTCTTGCTGGCTCTATTGTTCCCGGTAAATATGTGCGAGGCACCCCTATTAGTCAGAAAGAATTGGACGAAATTCTTGCAGTATTTCCCAAAGAACAACCAATTTTGTGTGGTGGTTGGGCTATTAAAAATTGGCGTTATTCTGGCTGGACACCTTTACGTTCGAATTTATTTTGTGCAGTTAATGATATTGATGCCTCGCTTAATGATTTCATATCTACTGGTGCTTGGAAGCATAGTAAAAGGACCCAAGAACAGTGGTCGTTATGGGCTCATCATGGTTCTAAATCAAAGGCAGTGACTGATCATCCGGATTTATTGACAGAAGATGGTCGTTCAGGGCCATTAACCTATGAAATTGAACTTTATCAGGGCTGTGTGAGATTCAAAAGAGGGTGTAAATTTTGTATTGAACCCAAAAAGGGTGTCCCTCTATGGCGCAGTGAAGAGGATGTATTGAGAGAGATATCTAGCGCTATTGATTCTGGTGTACGTAACATCCGTATTGGAGGTGCAACAGATATCTACACTTACCGTGCAGAGGGCGTCAGAGATCTTGAATACCCTATCCCTAATCCTGAGCCTATTTCTAAAGTTCTTTATGGTGCCAGAGATGATGAAAGATTGGAAATATTACATGTAGATAATGGCAATCCTTCAATAGTTGCAGAGAATATTGAACCATCTACGGAGATAACAAAATGTATGATCGATACTCTTAGTGATGGTGCAGTTTTATCCTTTGGTTTAGAATCTGCTGATCCTAAAGTTCATGGAATGAATTGGCTTAATTGTGATTCAGAGCAACTTAAGATTGCGATCAGGCATATCAATGATTTTGGCAGATTTAGGGGTGAAAGAGGTCTACCTAAACTTCTACCTGGTCTCAATTTCATCGCAGGATTAAACGGAGAAAATAAAAATAGCTATGCTTTGAACCTTCGATTATTAGAAGATTTACGTTCTGAAGGTTTATGGTTAAGGCGAATTAATATAAGACAGGTAGAAGGCCAAGGTTTTCAAGAAATTTCAGAGCCAGATTTTCATTCATTCAAGAAAACAGTTCGTGAAAGAATCGATAAACCGTTACTCGAAGAAATGTTTCCTACCGGTTTAATTTTAAATGATATTTGGTGGGAAACTCATGGGGATAGGATTCGAATACCTGAACACGTTTTGAATCCAATTCATAGAGATCCATCAATATATGGTAAATCCGGTATTACTTTTGGTAGACAAATTGGTGCATACCCAATTTTAGTAGGTGTACCTTACCAAATACCACTTGAAAACAGTTCAGATATCTTAGTTACTGGGCACGGAATGAGGAGTATCTCTGGTGTGGAAATAGGACTTAATATTAATTCAGTATCTCAACAACAGTTGGAATCTATACCGGGAATTGGTAAAAAAGCAGCTTGGAGAATTGTTAGTACCCGTGCAAAAGCGAGTCGTAAATCGGAAGTCCCTTTCGAGTCAGTAGCTCATGCGTTTGAAATCGCTGATTTAGATATGCCATTGCTAGCTGAAAAAGTGTTAACAATCTGATACATTGAGAAATCAATTTAGAGCAATAGTCATATCCTCAAGATACACGCTAAGCCTGTATGTCTGAGATTCTATCGACGCGAAAGTACCTTGCGATTACTATTTGTTTACTTTTCTTATGTGTGCCAATTCTCAATTTCATTGATACCTCGGAGCAAATCGATTTTATTGAATATGAAGACTCTTCATTAGTTAGTAAGAATGTTTTAGGTATAAATTCTCCAGGCTCTGAGAGATCAAATGTATTTTCTAATTCAATATTTGAACTTAATTCGGGTTCTCCATTATTAGTTCTTGATAATGGCTCAGTAGTCTCTTTCGTTAATGGTACTCCTATTTTTACCGAAGGTGAAGTAATCTCTATTTCAGGTCAATGTTCCCTTTTAGTAAATTACAGCCTCTATTGCTCAGGCTTGAATAATTATGGCCAACTTGGTCTAGGTAATCAACAATTATTGAGTGGTTATGTGGATTTTAATGGGAAGGTCACAGCAGCATTAAGCCAAGGTAATTCTCATTTTTGTGCAATTCTTGATGATGGTTCCGTATCTTGTTGGGGACGGAATAACAAAGGACAGTTGGGTGACGGTACGAATACAAATCAAAATTCTCCAACTTCAGTTGATCTCGGTATTAATAAAACAGCAGTTTCCATATCCTCAGGATTAGATTTCACATGTGCTTTACTTAATACCGGAGAAGTATCTTGTTGGGGTGATAACTCATTTGGAGTTTTTGCTAATGGGGCTACAAGTAATAGTAATGTACCTGTAATAGTTAACCACTCAATTGGTGAGCGAGTAGTTTCAATTTCTACACCAGGGTATAGTGTGTGCGCTATATCTTCTACAGGGTCAATTAGTTGTTGGGGTGATTCATATACAATCTCATCACCTAATGGCGAATTAACAAATGGCTCGGTTTCTTTATCGCTGCCCTCTGGTAGATCAGCAGTATCTCTTGATGGAACTAACTCTCATGCATGTGCGATATTAGATAATGGTACAATAAGCTGCTGGGGAGTTAATACTTATGGGCAAGTTGGAAATGGCGAGTGTTCTTCAGTTATACCATCTAGTGGTTGTTCTGGCTCCAATACAAATATTCCTCAAAATCTCGATACATCTTCGATAAACTTCACAGGTAATATGATTGCAGTTTCTTCTGGTTTAGAATCGACTTGTTCGATATCAGATGTGTATCAGATTTATTGTTGGGGTAATCAAAATAGAGAATTTGATAATACTACAAATTCAATACATTCTCCTCTCTTAATGAATTTCACCGGTGGCTCAGAAATTTCTTTTTCAGATATGGATATGGATGGTGACGGCATATTCAACATATTAGATGTTCATATGCTAGGAGATGATGATGGGGACGGTGTACCTGCATCAAACGATCCTTATCCAAATAATCCTGCGCGATGGATGAACTGTGATCTTGGTTCATGGGGTCGAATTAGTTGTACAGAGTCATCTCTTGGTCATTACTCTAATCTGAACTCATTATATCAGTCGGAATGCCAATTAGGTGAGTATCAGCATCAATTAGGAAAATCCTACTGCAATGAAGCATCCTCTGGCCACTATGTTGATTCTCTCGCATCTCCTTCTCAATCAATATGTGAATTAGGGTATTATCAGATTAATATTAGTTCAAGCTCATGCACAAGGTCTAATTCAGGTAATTTTGTATCAAATATAACTGGTGACGCTGGTGATTCAAGTACTAACTTCAATAATCTTAGTTCTACTAGTGCAAGTTATACAGCTCGTATTAGTTCTCAATACGACGTTTATGATTATTATAAAATTAATCTTGAAAAATCATATGGGCTATCTATAAATGTTGAGTCATCCAATGCAGAAATTGATATTTCATTATATAATTCATCTTTGGGAGTTATCGATTATAGTAACAATTTGGGCTCAAATGAATCAGTTAATACAAACGGAACATCTAGTTCATCTGCTCGTAATATCTATATTGTTGTTGAAAGAATAAACTCAACAGGTATATATTACATGAATCTCAGTTACTTTAATGTTGATGACTCGCTATTATCTGGTGATTTATTCAATAGTATCGATGCAGAAATATCAGTGAATCAAATATTATGTTCAATTGGTACTTATCAGCCTAATGAAGCGAGCAACTCTTGTATTAACGCAGGTCAAGGACATTTTGTTGCTAATTCTGGTGCATCGACACAAACTCCGTGTTCTCCAGGCTCATATCAGGGCTTAACTGGTGAATCCAGTTGTTTGACTACCTCTCCAGGTTACTACAGTTCTTCCTTTGCTTCCTTTATTCAAACTCCTGCGTCTCTTGGTCATTATGTGAATACCACTGGAGCTACTAGCCAACAAACTTGTCTTGCAGGTACTTATCAAAACCAGACTGCTCAAACCTCTTGTATTGATACTAATGCTGGATATTATACCTCTAGTGCAGGATCTCCCGAGCAAATTCCATGCTCTAATGGTTCATATCAACCTAGTACTGCTGAAACCTCTTGTATTCTTGCATCTCCTGGTAATTATGTTTCAATGTCTGCATCTACAAATCAAATGCAATGCACACCTGGTAATTATCAACCTTATACAGGGCAGTCATCTTGTATAGATGCAAGTCAAGGGAATTATTCATCTATTCCTGAATCTACTTCTCAGATTCCTTGTGAATCCGGTAGTTATCAACCTTATATCGGACAATTTCGATGTCTTCCTGCGTCTTCTGGTCATTATGTTCCAACAAATGGCTCAGCATCTCAGACACCTTGTGCTTTAGGTACATATCAACCTCTTGAATCTAGTATGACTTGCTTAGATGCTGACATAGGTCATTACGTTGATATATCAGGGTCATCATCTCAATTTCCTTGCAACTTGGGAACTTATAATCCAAATTCTGGTTCAAACAGTTCGAATGATTGTTTAACTGCTGATGAAGGTTATTATGTTTCAAGTGTAGGGTCATTTGAACAAAGTATCTGTTCACTAGGTACTTATCAGCCAAATACAGGGCAATCATCATGTATTTATGCTGATTCAGGGTACTTCGTTCATATTTATGGTTCTTTTACTCAATATCCTTGTGAGGCTGGAAGCTATCAACCTCAGACAGCTCAATCAGGTTGTTATGGAGCTGATTCTGGTCACTATGTCTCATCCAATGCATCGAATCAGCAAACTCCATGTTTGGTTGGAACATATAATCCATCAATGTCTTCAACTAGTTCTGAATCATGTATTTCTGCAGATTCTGGCTATTTTGTTCAATCTGAAGGATCATCATCTCAAGATATTTGTTTAGAGGGCACTTATCAGCCATCAGAAGGTTCAGAATCCTGTATTGATTCTCCCGAAGGGACTTTTGTTCTAAATGCTGGACAACCTGAATATGTTGAATGTTCAGCAGGTACATATCAACCAGATAAAATGCAAACTTCCTGTATTATTACTGAGGAAGGGTATTTCACTGATATACCTAAATCTATAGTTCAAATTCCTTGTCAAGCAGGAACGTATCAACCTAGTGCTGGTATGGCTTCTTGTTTAGATGCTGATATTGGATATTATGTTTCAGATGAGGGTCAATTATCTCAGCAATTGAATCCATTTGATTTCTATACAGATTCTCCTGCAAGTACATTCCTTTGGGCTTGTCCAGTTAATCATATCACTATTATTCAAGGAGCGATTTCGGTTGATGATTGTATTTTAGATACTGATGGAGACCGAATTATCGATGTAGATGACCTTGATGATGATGGGGATGGTCGTTTAGATTCTGTTGATGACTGTAGCCCCGGTCTCATCGGATGGATTAGTAATTCCTCTACTGATATTGATGGTGATGGTTGCCAAGATATTGGTGAAGATACTGATGATGACGGCGACCTGATTCTTGATCAATATGATGCTTTCCCGAAAGATTCTACTGAATCAATTGATACAGATTCTGATGGATTAGGTGATAATGCCGATTCAGATGATGATGATGATGGTTGGTTAGATTCAATGGAATTAATTTGTGAAACTGATCCTTATTTGTCTCAATCGATACCTTTGGATACGGATTTAGATTTAGAATGTGATGTAATAGATACTGATGATGATGGTGACGGGTATTCAGATAGTCTTGATTGGAATAGTTTAGATGCGACAGAATGGGTCGATACTGATGGCGATGGAATTGGAAATAATGCCGATACCGATGACGATGGAGATGGATGGTCTGATAGTGAAGAGATTCTAAGTGGTACAAACCCTTTGTTAGTTGATACAGATAATGATGGTTATATTGATTCCGAAGATGTTTTCCCTATCGATATAACAGAATGGCTAGACTCAGATGGTGATGGAACTGGTGATCAATCAGATTCTCATCCGGATTTCAAATATTTTCAAACAAATCTTCAGTTTGTATTAGCAATATTTGGAGGCATACTGACACTCACTGTATTCGGTTATCTCGGAGTCATTGCTCTCCGAAGGGGGAAGGTTGAAGATACTGAAATCTCTGAAGAAAATAAACCAGTTATTGAAGTAGATTATCCTCACGAAGGAATGGTCTTTGAAAATGATATTTCTAAATCATCTATTGGCGAACAAATTGAATCGGAAGATGAAGAGAGAGTTGTTGAAGAAGAAAGAGATACATCACATATCGATGCCTTACTAAGTGAATTACCCACTCCACCCAAACCTAATTCTATCCTACCTCCCGAAGGAACTTCTGTTAATGAGTATGGACAGAAAGTTTGGGCAGATGAAACAGGACAAGTATGGTGCCAAAATTTAGATGGTTCAATTCTAAGGCATGATGCTGCGACTGGTGGATGGATTCAATACCATAGTGAATTCTAGAATTGGATTACATTGGCTCCCCAAGCTAGTCCTCCACCAAATGCTGCAGTAACGACCAAATCTCCTTCATTGATGAGTCCTTTTTCCATAGCTTCATGCATAGCAATTGGTACACTTGCACCTGCTGTATTGCCATATTTATGCAAATTAGTAAATGTTTTATCCATATCTAGCCCTAACTTTTCCATACCAGTTTGTATTATGTTTATATTTGCTTGATGTGGTATAATTAGGTCAATGTCTTCAATCTCTTTTCCGGCTTTTGAAAGAGCATTCCTTACTGCTTGTGGGAATGCCTCGATAGCGAAATCCCAGACTGCTCTTCCATCCATATGGAAATATTGTTGGCCATCTTTGAAATCATCAGAGTTAAATGGTGTTCTGACACCTCCTGCAGGGATCTCAATTACTGATGACCCCGATCCATCTGACATTAACCAGGTACCTAGAATTCCCTTCCCTGATTCTACTTCTGAAAGTACTGCTGCTCCGGCTCCATCTCCAAATAATACACATGTAGCGCGGTCATTCCAATTAAGTATCCTTGAGTAGATTTCTGATCCTACGACAAGCACATTTTGATAACCATCTGTTCCTACAAATCTGGATCCTATATCTAATGCATGAACCCATCCTGCACAAACAGCATTTATATCAAAAGCAGCACAATCGACACATCCTAGTTTATGTTGAATAATTCCTGCAGTTGATGACAGAGGTACATCTGGTGAAGAAGTCGCTAGAATTATCAAATCAATATCTTCAGGAAGTAAATTTGCATTCTTTATTGCTTGTTTACATGCTTCTACTGCAAGATCTGATGTACTGACATTTGGTTCAGCAATTCTTCTTTTTTTCATGCCAGTTTTCGTGGTAATCCACTCATCGCTAGTATCTACATATTTCATCCAATCTTCATTGCTCATTTCATTAGGAGGAACATATGCTCCTAAGCCGATTATACCAACAGATGCCATATTATCGGGCTTTGCTGGAGAACTATACTTTCAGTCTTACCGCTTTTTTCTTTATTCAGATGCATTATTACTTAATTGAAGCATTATTCACAATAATAAGCCAAACATGAAATCTAAGAAGCCTATCTTAGGTGCATGGCATCATTTGGAGAACACCCTCCGTTACCTGAAACTCTCGAGTCACTTTTACTCGATGAGACTGTATCTACTATCTTTTTGAAAGCAGAATGTAAGCCTAGAGTTAAGAGTGGGCATATATCCTCTCTAAGCTTAAATGACCTAGACAGAGAACCTTGGGACAAACCATCCTTGGAAGATCTCTCAGATGATTTATCGTTAATAATTGAACAAAATACCTCTCGTTCAGATTGTTTTGTAGAAATTCAAAGAGAAGGGTGTAAAGTAATGCAAATTGGTGACCTAAGAGTCAGTTGTGCTTGGCCACCTTTTTCAGATGCTTGGGAAATAACTGTAGTAAGACCTGTGGCAAATTTGAAATTGTCTGATTACCAATTAGATCAAGAATTAATAAATAGGATTTCTAATCATCATCGCGGAATATTTGTGGTAGGTAAACCTGGTTCAGGGAAAACAACTTTTGCTCAAGCAATCGCATCATATCTTGACACGGATATGGGTTTTATGGTTAAAACAATGGAATCACCTCGGGATTTACAAGTTCCTCAGAGAGTGACTCAATATGCTCCTTTAGAGGGGGATCTAGAAAAAACGGCTGAAATCATATTTTTATTAAGGCCTGACTTTGTAATATTTGATGAAGTCAGACGTACAAGGGATTTTGAAATATTTGGCGATGTACGTTTAGCGGGTGTCGGTCTTTTAGGAGTTACACATGCCAATAGTGGTCTTCAAGCGATTCAAAGACTTGTAGGTAAAGTTGAATTAGGTCTAATATCTCAGGTATTAGATACAGTTATCCATATTGAAAAAGGAAAAATAAATCAAGTTTTAGAATTAAAAATGGTAGTTAGAGCACCCACTGGCATGGAATCAGATTTAAGTCGCCCTGTAATCGAAATCCGGGAATTCCCATCTAATGTCTTAACACATGAGATGTTTGCATTTGGTTCCGAGATTGCAGTAGTTCCTGTTAATGGTGAAGGGGAAGAGGGAGGTAGTCCTGCTTGGAAATTGGCTGCGGAAGAACTCAAAAGAGAAACTACTAGGCTTACTGGTATTACTGTAAAACATGCTAAATTCATAACTGATTCATCTGCTGCAATTTATGTTGATGATTCAGCAATTGGATCAATAATTGGTTCAGGTGGTGAAGGAATTCGTAGGCTCGAACAAGATGTTGGTGTCAAACTTGATGTTAACTCAATTCAAGAGTTACCTCGAGGTCTAAGGAAGAAATTAGAAAAAAATAATTATCAAGATGTAGATACAAGTTCTTGGTCAAACAAACCGGGACGGAATTGGGATGCTAATTCTGGAAAAAGTAAGAAAGGAAAAGGACGCAAAAATCGGCGTTAATTAGTCGTATTTGGTGCATATGTTCATTGTTTCAGAGAAAAATCCGAGGCTCCATTTACCACCTTCTCGGCCAACTCCTGAATCTTTTACTCCTCCAAAGGGTACTCTCAAATCTCTGTGGAGCCATGTATTGATCCATATCATCCCCGTGTGAATTTGTTCTGCAACTCTGTTTCCTTTCTCCAAATCAGTGGTCCATATGCTTCCAGCTAAACCATATCTAGTATTATTTGCAATTTTTATTGCATCTTCTTCACTACTGAACTTATGAATTGTTACGATGGGTCCAAATATTTCCTCAGTTGAACACCGGGAGTTAACTTTCAAGTCTGCTATAACCGTTGGTGCAATCCAATTACCTTTTTCAAATTCTTTTGGTAAGCAGGGGTATCCTCCCGTTAGAATAGTCCCACCTTCATCTTTCGCAATATGTATATATTCTTCAATCTTCAATAGATGTTCAGGTGATATTAATGCTCCTAACTTAGTATCTTCATTTGATGGGTCACCAATTTTCATGTTTTCAACTTCATTTACAAATCTCTCGACAAATTCATCATAGATACTTTCTTGCACAAGTATTCTACTTCCACAAAGACAAACTTGTCCTTGATTCAAAAAACCGGATCTTACGACTCCAGGTACTGTTTTATCCAGATCACAGTCATTGAATATAATGCTTGAATTTTTCCCACCTAATTCTAGACTTAACTTCTTGAATGATGGTGCCGCTGATTGTGCAACAATTGCTCCTGTTGAGGTTCCTCCAGTGAATGAAACGAGATTTACATCTTGGTGTGATACTAACGGTGACCCTGCACCAATTCCATCTCCATGGACAAGATTAATTACTCCTTTTGGAAGTCCGATTTCATGAATTGCTTTCATTAATAAATCCGCAGTCATTGGTGTTAATTCACTTGGTTTACAAACAACTGTATTGCCCATGCCGATTGCAGGTGCAACTTTCCAAGATAATAAATAAAGAGGTAAATTCCACGGAGTAATTAATGCACCTATACCTACTGGTTTGTAGATTATTCTGTTATTTGCATCTTCCATTTCAAAGTGTTCCGATTCCAAATTTCTAATGATTTCTGCGAAAAATCTGAAATTTTTCACCGATCTATAAGCATCAACTTCTCTTGCTAGTGAAATTGGTTTCCCTGTATCTTTGCTCTCTAATTGAGCAATTTCTTCATATTTTGATTCTAAATTATCTGCAATTTTATCTAACCATTCTGATCTTTCAACATGTGTTAAAGATGACCATGATGGCAAAGCATCTTTCGCTGCTTGAACTGCTTTATTGACATCGCTCTTTTGAGATTTTGGAACATGCCCAATGATTTCTCCTGTAGCTGGAGAATAATCCTCCATCCATTCTCCCGAATCTGGTTCTATGAATGAACCTGAGATGTAATTCTGGAGTTTCACTTTATCACTCCATACCGCCTTCATTAGAAAAAGGGTCTTTTCGAGACATAGCAGCGGAGTACTCATTCCAGTCTAAATTGAACCTGTCTTGGTCAGGGTCCCATTCATCCCATGTTACAACCTTTTCTAGAGCACTTTGATATTGCTCAGGTACAATACCTGGTACAATAAATGCTTTTTGTCGATGCAATGGGTAAGGATTTCTCAATTCAATGCCTAGAACTCCTAAAACTGCTCTTGCTACATACCATGTTGCTTGTGAATTCCATCCATGTGCGATTTTTATTACTACTCCTAGGCCTTTCGGCCAGTCAGGATGTTCTATTGCTAGACCGAGTAAACCATCAGCTCCTTCTTTAGCGATTAGTTTACCATCTCCTGCTTTTAGACATGTTGAATCAAGACGATTGAAACCACCTATCAGGTCAGGACTTTTATTCATTGCTTCCCATATCCAATCATCATCTTTATTCGTGGCGAGTCCTGCAAACATTACTGCAAGTTCGTCAACAGTGTTGGATACAGTTGGAAGACCACAACCATCCTTAGCGACTCTTTGAGGGTTCCAATCAGGTTTACCCATGTAATCTCTAAGTACATCTAAGAAAAGAGGAAACCAAGGTGAACTAGGAAGTGTGTAACCAGCTCTATTAATCCCCATTTTCCGTAACCCTTTCAGCATTGCTGCATGCTCTCCCGAACAGGTATGAAACCATCTTCGTGGCCTTCTTACTTGTCTTCCAAATTGAATTAATGGTACATCTAGAGGGCATTGCATCAATCCCCATTCAGATTCTGTTAGGATCGACTGTGCTGCAGCTACATGTTCCGTATCTCCATTGTGTGATGAACAAGAAATTGCTTTTTGTTCCCAATTTAATTCCTCATCTAAAACTTCAGCAAAGGTTTTCATCATTAGTGGCTTCATCATAGACCGGCCATATACGAGAACATTCCCTCCAAATGAATGCACAATTTCATTTCCATGTGCCCAGGCAACAGCTCCATGTATTGTATTTTCAGATATATCCATTCTCCTGAAATCAACTAAAGGCTCCCATTCTACATCTCTCCCTGTAGCAATACCTTCATGCTTTTCTCCTAATGGATTGGTGGGGAAAACTCCTGAACCCGGTCTACCTGGTGATACGGAAGATGGTTGTATTTTCTTCTTTTGACTCATTTTCTAACCTCATTTACAATTGGTGCTACTTTTGTCATGAAAGCAGTCATATCGCGTTGAACTCTCTCACTATCGTGATTGAAAAAGTCAAACCAACACATAAGTCTATCACTAGAATGAAATCTATTCATAATTTGTTCTGCTACTTCATCAATATTGCCTATGACCGCATTATCGCTCGCTCTCTCAACTTTTGCAGGATCAATAGTCCCCTCTAAAGCGCTCCAATATGTCGAAAGTGCCGCTTTGGCCTCTCTTTTTGCTGCTAAACTTTGTTCTTCAGGAGTCAAGCCATCTTCATCATTTACAAACACCATTATTGTACGAGGCATCATACTTCTATTCCATTCTCCTCCGTCTAAATGATAATTTTCTTTCATCCTTTCATGGGTTGCATCAATGACATGTGGTGGTGTAATACTAAGGTTGAATACTTGAACTGGCCTCCATTTATTTACCTCAATTTGTAGTTTAGGGTCATGGCTGCCTAATACTAAATTCAGCAATTCTCTTCTCCATTCTTGAGGTATTGTTTTTATTTCTTCGAATTCATATCTATGAGGTATTTCAATAAAATCAGGTAATTCATTAGTTTCATTATGCTTCATTGAAGCTTTTTGTACATTACTCCAGTCTTCATCAGAGCGGAAATTCTCTCTTGTAAGGATGGTATCTCTAATCATATCTGAAGAAATTATTTCACCATTTAATAATCTTAGAAATATCTCTGCCGCTTCTGCGAATACTTGACCTCTAAGTGCCGGCCATGCTTCTTCTTCTACCGGGTCTCTAGGTACTATTCCATATGGTCTAGCCATAAATTCAAAACGTCCAGCAGAAAATCCAATATGCAAACGTCGACATTCTTCTTCTTGCATGCCGTGTAATGCGATAAATGACCCAACTCTTTCAGCTATAGCAATTGGTCCTCCTGATGCTAAAATTGATAATACTGCACTTCCTACTTCCATTCTTTTTGTTCTTGAAAACATCTTCTGAGCAATTTGAAAGAAATCTGTGCATAACCCTACTTCGCCGGGGTAATGAGGCACTACTGGTTTACTATTTCTTTTTTGAATTTCAGTTGATAAATGAGCTTGAGCTACCCAACCCACCCCAAATCCTAATTCGTCTGCTAACTCGACTTGGTCTAAGAAATTTGAAAACATTTGATTTTCAGATGGTTTATGGCCAGATGTGTCTGGTGTCTGAGAGATTGAAAAGAAAATATCGAATAACATCAAATCATCCTCAAATTGAACGCATTCTTCCACCATCTACTGCTAAACTAATACCTCTTATTGCTCCACTGCTAGGGAGGCAAAGCCAAGTTACAGCTGCACCAGTTTCGAATGGATCTATTAACCTTTGAATTGGTACTGAGTTCATCCATTTATCTTGTACATCTTCAATTGAATCACCAGTTCTAGTTGAAATAGATTTAGCAAGTGAACCTAATCTGTCAGTATCTGTGAAACCAGGTAGAATGTTATTTATTGTAATGCATGGTTTTAATTCTCGAGAAAGCGATTTTGACCATGACCCCATAGCACCTCTAAGTGTATTTGATAGCCCGATGTTATCTATTGGTTCTCTGACCGATGTAGAAATTATATTTACAATTCTTCCATATCCTTCTTTTTCCATAATCGGGGTTAAGATACGTGTGATAGTATGTGCTGCGTACAAATGTCTCTTGAATGGACCTTCGAAGTCCTCGACTGTGTTAGAAAGTAGTGGTCCACCAGGTGGTCCACCTGAATTATTCACTAGAATATGGATTGGTTGTTGTTTAATCAAATCATTAATTTTTGTTTCTAATAACGAAATATTTTCCAAATCTAAATTTAATGTGATATGGTTATCTCCATGCATTTCTTTCGACAAAATTTCTAATTCATCATTTGATCTCGCGCAAATAATTACTTGCGCACCGGCACGAGCCAGCATTAGAGCAGTAGCTCTTCCAATTCCTTTAGATGCTCCACAAACAAGTGCAGTTTTTCCTTTCAGAATATTATCAGCATATGGGAATTCAGTATCTAGTAATTTTTCCATTTCAAAACCTCAATCTACGTAATGCGCATAAGTCTCATCAGACAATATTTGATAGACTTTTTCTAATATTTCATCAGGGGCATTACGGAACGTAGGATGTTCACTCTCTCCTTGTGGATGACGCATTTCATTCCATCTGCCTTCTTCATAAGCAATCAATGCTTCCTTCATAAGAATTCCAGCTAGAACAAGAGTTTCATAGCATAAATCTTCATAATTCATACCTCTTTTAACAGGAACTTTTCTCTTTAATAATAAGTGTCCAGTATCTACTCCATTATCACAAAAATGTGTTGATGATCCTATGGGGATGTCATGATATACGCTCCAAGCAGGCGATGCTGAACCTCGACATTCTGGTAGTAGTCCCGGATGACTATTGATTACTCCGTGTTTAGGATAATCTAGTATTTCTCCTCTAATTATTCTTGTTCCTCCAAATACAATGAGATCTAAATCTATCTCTTTAATATGTGGCATTACCTGTTCTGAATTATGAATTGAAACTTCTATATTCTTGACATTTACCCCTTCTTTTGATAATTCTTCTAATTGTTTCCGAACTTCTGGGGCAATAGGATTACCTTCAATTCTTTTAAGGAACTTCTCTCTTTCTTCATCTGCTATTTTTGAATCTTCTGTGATAATAATAGCTGGGATAAAACCCTCAGAAATTAGTTGTTTGAGCATCTCTCTACCGTATGGATGTTCTTTTAGAAGTAAGTATGCAAAGGTCGGCTTGCTCATATATCTCATTTACCGCAGGGGTTTCTGATACCCGTTCTTTTCGGTGAAGTGATTTTTGAAATCAATCAAAGAATTATCACAAATATGACATAACCTAAGCCTATCCCAATACTCACAGATATTATTAATGTTCCAATAATAACTCTTTTTAGTTTAGAAATGATATTTTTTATTGGAAGTCCTAACCCATCATCTGATGCATTAACAATATCATAAAACATTTTTAATTGTTGAAGCATATATCTCACTTTATTATCAGGGTGTAACTCTACTTCTATCTCTAGGGAATAGAACTACTTCGCGAACATTCCCTGCACCGGTCAATACCATTAGTAAACGTGCAACACCGAGCCCCCATCCTGCATGAGGTGGAGCACCATAACGGAAACCATCAGTGTAGAATGTGAAGTCTTCAGGTTTTAGATCCATGTCTCTAAGATTTTGTTCAAGCATATCTACCCTGTGTTCTCTTTGTCCTCCACTAGTCATTTCATCACGTCCATAATTAAGGTCAAATCCACGGCTCAACTGTCCTCCAGTTGCAGCCTTTTCATCTTTATTATGGTATATGTAGAATGGTTTCATTGCCATAGGCCAACGAGGTAAGAAGTGGAAACCAGGGTATTTTTCTGCTATTAGATCACAATGATGGCTTTCAATATCATCTCCCCATTCAATATCTCCACCACCTGATTTAACAATTTCAATGGCATCACAATATGGAATTCTTGGAAATGGGATTTCAGGTATTTCGACAGATATTTCTTCTTCATTTTGACTGATTTTATATTTATTTATGGTGTCAATTAGGCTCTGATCATTTTCTGAAACAGATGACCATATGTAGTGGATCATACGTTCTTGAACGCACATTACATCTTCATCATCCATCCATGCTCCTTCTATATCAAATGATATAAATTCGTTCAGATGTCGATAAGTATCGTGTTTTTCTGCTCTAAATGCGGGCCCTATCTCAAAGACTCTTTCTAGGCCTCCAAGGACTGCTAATTGTTTGTATAATTGAGGTGATTGACTAAGGAATGCTGGTGTATCGAAATACATCATTGGAAAAAGATTCGTCCCCCCCTCTGATGCACTAGCAATGATTTTCGGACTATTCATTTCCATGAAACCTTCTTTAATTAGAAGTTCACGTCCGTATTGTAGTACTTTGCTTCTTAATTGGAACATAGCGTTTACATGCGCTCTTCGTAGATCTAAATATCTGTTGTCTAATCTTATGTCGAGTCCAACTTTAACCTCATCTATTACACCTAATGGTAGTGGAGCTGCTGCATTTGCAAGCACTTGTCCAGATGTAACATTTACTTCATACTCGGGAGGTGGTGATGGTTCACCTTCTGCTACTTTAGGTGGTCTTTTTTGTGCTACTACTCCGGTAACTTGAATAGTTGATTCCCTAGTTGAAGATTGAATCAAATCAAAAACTTCTGGTTCCATGTTATCTTTTTTCAAGAATGCTTGAATATGACCTGTTCCATCTCTTAACATTAAGAAACAAATCGCTCCTCTTCCGCGTATTGTTTCTGCATATCCTGCAACACTGACTTCACTTCCAACCAGTGTTGAACCATCACTAACAATTTGACCAATTGTATGTGTTCGATAAGAAGTAGGTTTCCACTCGGTACTGTCTCGCATGATTGTGCGGGTGAATACTTGGTTATGAATCAAATCTATTCTTCTTCCTCTGATGCAATTTTGGCAGCAATAAGTAAAAATGCTGTATGACCCATTGGTTGATTACCAGGTCTTACACCTCCTTTACTTGCTTTGCTCCATTTTCTTTCTATCATTTCTCCAGCCCATTCTATTTCTAGTCCAGCATCTTCACAAGCGTCCCAAGATTTCTCTAGTTGAGATGTTGTAGGACAATAACATGCAATTCTTCCACCTATTCTAATAGTTGGAATTATTGATTTAATGACTGTCCAAGGTTCAGCCATATCAATTATAGCTGCATCTATATCACCACAAATTTCTTTCACTTTATCTTCAACTTCTATAAGGTCCCCTACAAGTAAGTGCCAATCTGGAAATTCTGGTAATATCTCTTTCAATCTATCCATATTTTGTTTACCAACTTGAGCATGTTCATCACGAATCTCTACTGAAATCAAAGTACCATCTTTTCCTAAAACATTGGCAATATGCATTGCAAGTCCTGCAGAACCATGTCCACCTTCTAATACGCGACTTCCAACTCCAATTCCCATCCAAGAAAGTAGGAATCCTGAATCTTTTATTCCTATAGTTTGTGCTCGTCTAAACATATTACGTCTTGCTTCCGGTAAGGCCGCTTTGACTATAGTCAGAGATTTCTGTCCTACCTTGATTCGTTCGCCAATTGAATATCCTTCGAGAAGTTGTTCAGCATCAAATCTTCCAAGTCCTTTGATTTTTATTTCACCGGATTTTCTTTGGAGTAAATATGCTCTCCCATCATCCTCTCTTAGGGCGACCCACTCTGAATCCTTCTCGACAGTCATTATTCTTCCGCGAAGGCTCTATGGTTTCAAATCATTTGATTGAGCAATTATTTGTTTAGTTAATTTATTCACAACATATAGTTACAGTTATACCAATACCCAATAGCGGTATCTCTGTGTTGAAGAGTAAATTGTCGTCATCTATCTGTGCATTTTCATTGATTTTTTTAATGATAACAATGTCTCAAGTCGGTTTAATTGATTTTGAGGAGACAGCATCTAAGGTCGATGAGCTTGAAAATGAAGCAGTCCCACTATTTGCAACAAGTCCCGGGCACACTGTTTTCGGGGAATATGTGGGCGCTCATTGGTGTGGTCCTTGCATGAGTAGTGCATCTCCTTCTCTTAATAATCTTAAAACTTCTAATCCTGATGATTTCACATATGTTTCTTTCTTTGAAGGTTCAGGTACAGGCTGGCCTTCCGACTCTATTGGAAGTTCTGGATCAAGGAGAGATCATGTCATGGCAGCATCTTCAGGATATCCTACATTCTCTTTTGCTGATGAACAAGCAGGTTCCTGTTACAAAGTTGGTGCTGGAGGTACTAATTTCTATGATAGCGATTATTCATCAGGGGGCTGCATGGCGCCATCATCTTCTGATTTTACAATGGGACTTTCAACCTCTTTAGATTCATCTGGCGAGACAGTCACAACTGATCTGACAGTGACATATTTGGGCTCACTTCCATCAGTTATAGTTTACGTATATGCCGCAGTTACTGAACATTCTGGCGCTGAAAACTATGATGATGGATACAAACCACATCATGTTTTCAAATCCTGGTTACTCAACAGCAATGATAATGGTTTCGAACAACTTGTACTTTCTCCAAGTAGTCCCTCTGAACTTTCTTGGGATGAACCGTTAAGTTCAGTCCGCGCAGCAGATGGAAGAACTCAATTTGAGAATTTCTGGCCTGTTGTAGCGTTAATGGATGGTCCACATTCATCATACAATAATATTTACGCCGCTATTGACTTAGACATGGCACCATTAGTTGACATCGGTATTTCAGATTTTATAATTGAAGGGACATCTGGTTTTGTTCAAGGAGATAACCTTGTTCTAAGTTCCACTATTCAGAATAATGGTGTAGATTCATATTCAGATGGAGGAGATATTAGCATTTACTACTTAGATGGGTCAGAAGAGCAATATTTAGGAGAAACCTCAATTAATACTCTTTCACCTGGTTCTACTCAAGATTTCTCAGCTAATTTCGATACGTCTTCAGTGGAGATGCAACCATCAGGAACTTCAGTATTCCGTGCAAGACTGAGTGATTTAGATGGCGATAGAATTGCAAGTAACAATTATGATGATGTCTCTGCATTACATGATTTACCTCCAACTCCAAATGCACCCACTGCTGTTTCTTCACCAAATGTAAATCGTGGTAGTATCATCCAATTTGAAGTAAGTGCTATTGCTAATGATTTAGTAGATACAATGGATTCAATGTACCCCACTTTACAATATTCAGAATCCGGTTCAGGTTCGTGGGATGATACTTGGATAGATGGTTCTGAAATGATTGGTAATGGAGGTAACTCTAGGTACCAATATTCCATAAATACTGAATTAAATTCTCCAGTAGGACCTTATGACCTCAGGGTAATGTGGACTGATGCCGGTGGTCAGAGTAGTCAATGGCTTGAGTCTAATGATGCATTTTACCTCCAGAATGCTATCCCTATCATATATTCTAGTAGTAATAATGAGTATTCAGGCATGCCTACTGTGAAAGTGGATTCAAATGAAGAAGTATCTATCATTGGTCTAATTAATGACGCTGAAACCCCCTTACAACTTCTCGATATTACCAGTGACGCTGAGGAATTTATTTCTTGGGATCCGTTAAATTTGAAAATAACTGTTAAATTTTCACAAGTCATAAGGGATAGTCACGGCAATCCATTACCTCAAGGGATTTATGTAAATGTTGACGATGGTGATGATATTAATTCAGGTCTAATTTTATTTAATGTAATTGAAAATGGTGCTCCTCGTTGGTCCCCAATCAATACTCAATCATTTGATGAAGGTGGATATGGAAGTATCACTTTCACAAATTATCTTTCTGATACTGATGATAATGGGAACTCAGTTCCTGTAGCCGGGCTTTCATTATCTCTGTTAGGTATTTCTGATGAAACACTAGTCGAAGCAACCCTGAATGGGCATTCACTATCTTTGACCTCTCTAGATGAGAACTCATTTGGAGTAGTAGATGTGACTATTAGAGCAAGTGACGGTATGAAATATTCAGATACAGTTGTGACTTTCCATGTTTTAAATGTAAATGATGCCCCTAATGTTGATTTAACGGGCATTGAAGAAATAACCTTACAAACCGGTGATGTCGTAAACCTTGAACTGTTAGGACGAATCACTGATATAGATAATTCTGATGATGAGATTTGGACAGTTGTTACTAATGAAGTGTCAGGTGCCACTCAATGGAATCCTATTACTGGCATCTTAGTGATGTCTTGGCAAGAGTCGGGTATTCAAACAGTTTCAATAACTGCTGAAGACCGATATGGTGCTTCATCGACATCAATAATACAAGTAAACGTCTTTGATGAACTTCCATTGTATTGGAAATTAGGTTCACAGGGCGATCTCACAATATCTCTCGATACAACGGAATACTACACAAATCCGTCAGTAACTATTTCCAATGTCGGCGACTTAGTATTGTCAGAAATTAGTGTATTTTGGGGCATATGTAATTCAGTAACTGGTATTTGCCATAGTTCAGGGCTGTCTCATAACCTTGGTCCGTTTATCGTCAATCACATTAACGGTGAAGGATTAGGAAGTGGTGATTACATAACTTTCACAGTTAGAGCTGTAGATCAAGACGGGATGGATCGATCAACTGATGAGACCTACAAAGTTTATGCAACTTTACCTGTTGTAATAGTTGATGATGAACCGATTGTTAAGGCTCCATCTTCTAATGGAATGAGCCCGTTGAAAATATCTTTGATAGGTTTAGGTTTATTGTCATTATTATGTGCAATTTTAGTAGTGAACGTTGTTCTACGCAGAAGAATAAAATCAGTAGAAGTAAATGACTTTCCTATGCCAATTCAGCACCAATATCAACAAGAGACATTGTATTCAGAATCTCTGGACAGGTCACCTCCACCACCACCTATGATGGCTCAGTTGCCTCCGGGTGGTTTACCAGATGGTTGGACTATGGAACAATGGCATTACTATGGTGAAGAGTATCTTCGCCGTCTTAACTGAGTTTTTTTGCAAATGCTTCTATAACGCACCTTCAAGAAGGTCAGACTTACAGGACTAACCACGAGGGATACAATTGTTAGACGATGAACAAGATTTAGATGTTGAAGAAAACTCCTCTGAGGTTGAAAAAAATGCTCTTGAGAGTTGGGAAGATGGTGCAGCATTTGGTGTGGCTGTCGATAAAGACCCAATCTGTAAAACTCCTATTGAAGAATGGATTAAAGTAGTTAATATTCAATCTACTGCTGATGTACCGATTCCAACAAAGCTTGTTGACCAAGTAATAGGGCAAGAAGCTGCTTCTATAGTGGTCCGCAAGGCTGCAGAGCAAAGACGGCATGTGATTATGGTTGGTGAACCAGGTACTGGTAAGTCTATGCTTGCCCGTTCAATGACTGAATTCCTCCCCAAAGAACAGTTAGAGGATATTCTTGTATATCGTAATCAAGATGACGAAAATGAACCAAAGGTCAGGACAGTACCAGCTGGTCGTGGTTCAAGAATTATTTCTGAGCGTAAAGCATTGATTAGGCAACAAAGAGAAAGAACAAATCGAACATTGTTATTCATTGTACTAATTGTTGGCGCTGCTTTAGTCCTAGCAACGCTTTCTAGTGGGGAAATCTTGACACTGATTTTTGGTTCATTTTTACTAATTTTTGGTTATTTCTTCCTTAGAGGGAGACTTACAGCAGGTGATGAGGGAAATATTCCAAAGCTTCTTGTTAAACATGAAAGAAACGAACAACCACCATTCATCGATGCAACTGGTACTTTAGCAGGTGCTCTATTGGGCGATGTAAGGCATGATCCTTTTCAATCGGGAGCAGATTTAGCTACACCTGCTCATGAAAGAGTTGAGCCCGGTGCAGTTCATAGAGCTAACAAAGGTGTTCTTTACATCGATGAGATTAGGATGCTTAGGATGGAGGAACAACAAGCATTGTTAGTTGCAATGCAAGAAAAAGCACTTTCAATATCTGGACGTTCTGAGCGTTCATCTGGCGCTTTGACAAAATCTGAACCGGTTCCTACTGATTTCATATTGATTGCAGCAGGTAATCTTGATAGTATGCAGAATATGCATCCTGCTCTAAGGAGTCGAATCAGGGGTTATGGATATGAAGTATATGTTAATACTGACATGCCAGATACTGAACGTAACCGCCGTCGCTTAATCCGATTCATTTCACAAGAAGTTATGAATGAGAGAAAGAAAACATCAGGGAAACCGATCCCTCACTTTAATCTAGAGTCAATTGGATTAATTTTGAAAGAAGCACAAAGGCGAAGTGGTCGACGTGGTCGTTTATCTCTCAGGCTACGTGAATTAGGTGGTTTAGTCAGAATAGCAGGGGATTTAGCAGTTGAAGAAAATGCCGATATAACTACTGCAGAGCATGTAATTAGGGCTAGAGCAATAGCAAAACCATTGGAACAACAAGTTGCTGATAGGTATCTAGAAAGACAGGCAGATTATTCTATGATTGTCAATAAAGGTGAACGAATTGGTAGGGTTAACGGATTAGCAGTTTTAGGTGCGGATTCAGGACTTTCAGACTATTCTGGTGTCGTATTACCTGTAGAGGCAATGGTTACGACAGCGCATGGACGATCAGGTCAAGTTATCGCTACTGGTGGTCTTTCTGATTTGGCAAAGGAATCAGTGACAAATATTAGTGCAGTAGTCAAAAAATTGACAGGTAATGATATCAAGGATTTCGATATACATGTGCAATTCCCTGGGACTCATAATGTGGATGGCGATAGTGCTTCTATAACTATGGCTACTGCAATAATAAGTGCATTTGAAGGAGTTCCAATTGAGCAGAATCTGGCGATGACCGGTTCCTTATCAATTAGAGGTGAAGTACTTCCAATTGGTGGTGTCTCAGCGAAAATAGAGGCTGCGGCAAAATCAGGGATCGAAACAATTATCATACCTCGATCTAATATGCAAGATGTTCTAATTGATGAGAAATATGAATCAATGGTTACTGTAATTCCTGTTGATTCTCTCGATGAGGTACTAAAGTATGCACTTGTTGCCTCTGAACAAAAGGTATCTCTAGTTGAAAGACTCGCATTAGTGATTGATACAATATCTAATACTGCAGATACACAACCATCTGCATAATTAGATACTCAATACTAAGTATTCTATCTGCACGGTGCATGTTTATGGTGGCTAAGGATGAAGAGGCATCTCCAATGGGGATTTTGTTTCTCGTAGTTCTAATCGATATGCTAGGGTTCACAATAGTCATTCCATTCCTTACTTATTTCATCCAAGATTTAGCTTCCGCAGAAGGAATTGTAGATATCGGGAAAAGAGATTTATGGGTGGGAGTTATAATTTCTTGTTACTCCCTTGCTCAATTTATATTTACTCCAATTCTTGGTTCTCTAAGTGATGTACATGGCCGTCGACCAATAATAATTTTAGGTTTAATTTCGAATTCAATATTTTTCATAGTATTCGGCCTTTCTGAGAGTATATCTATGGCGATAATAGCTAGGTTCTTGGCTGGAGCGGGTAATGGTAATATTGCCGTTGCTAGAGCATATATCGGTGACATAAGTGATCCTAGTATGATATCCCGTAGAATGGGTATGATTGGAGCTGCTTTTGGACTTGGTTTTATGATTGGACCGTTCATTGGTGGTGTGCTATCCAATCCCTCTTCAGGCATAGGTGGGGTTTTTGCGACTTCTTTTTGGATTAATCATCCATATTTGTTACCCTGTATGTTTTCAAGTGTTCTTTCATTAATCTCTCTCACATTAGCAATAACTAGATTGCCAGAGAGTCTACCTCCTGAATCTCGTAAGATAACTACTGGTACTCCTTTGAAAAAAATAGGTGATATGTTTACAAATATTCTTAAGGTCATGAAATTACCTAATATTTCGACTTTAATTTTTGCAAATTTCCTATTCATGGTTGGTTTTAGTATGATGCACGGTACGTTTATTTTATTCACGGCAATGGATACTGAAACTGGTGGTTTAGGTTTCAGCGAGATGCAAAATGGTTGGATATTCGCTTTTATTGGTTTGTTAGGTGTGATTGTTCAAGGCGGCTTAATTGGTAAATTAACGGATAGATTCAGTATGAAAGGATTAATGGTTTTTGGAACTGTTCTATGTGGTTTAGGTATTGCCAGTTTACCTTATGTCCCCTCAGAGGTCAGTTGGTTAGTCTTTGTCAGTTCAGGAGCATTAGCGATTGGAAATGCACTATATTCTCCGACTCAGTCCTCATTATTAACATTTGAAACGAATAATGCTGGGTATGAATTAGGGTCAGTTATGGGTGCTCAAGAAGGCTATGGCGCCTTAGCTCGAATAATAGGTCCACTTCTGGCTGCATATATTTGGTCATTAACTGTTGAAGGAGTTGGTTTATGGACTTACCATACCTGCTTCAGGGTAGCAGGGGTAGTATTTGTACTGGCTGTTTTACTTCAATTTAAGATAAAATACAGTACGGATTCTCAAGGTAATGTGTTAGCAAATCAGTAGGTGAATAAATGTCTAAACCAGCAGTAGTAGCTCATGGTGGAGCCGGGCCTGGTCCTATGCGTCAAGATAATTTAGAGAAAGCAGTAGAAAAAGCAGCCAATATTCTTAGATTAGGCGGCAATGCTCTAGAAGCGGCAGTGGAGGCATGTGTAATCTTAGAAGATGACCCTGTATTCAATGCAGGTACAGGCAGTGTAATTCGTACAGATGGTTCAGTATTGACTGATGCATCTATCCAAACAGGGGATGGTCGAATCGGTTTTGTTATAGCAATGGAAGAAACTCCAAATCCAATCAGAGTTGCTGCAGATTTACTTGATGAAGAAATTAATGGTTTAACATCAGCTGGTGCTAGGTTATGGGCTGATCAGAGAGGTCATTTGAGGGCAGATGTTGAAGGTAGGCTACCTGAGGGACAAATCGGTGATTTAGATGCGGAAATCACAGGTGATACTATTGGTGTCATTGCCAGAGATAGTAGTGGGATGATTGTAGTAGCTACTAGTACCGGTGGTTGTAGTTTTCGCCCACCTGGTAGAGTAGGTGATGTTCCACTTCCAGGATCTGGATTTTGGGCTGAAGATGGCCTTGCAGTAGCTGCAACAGGAATTGGTGAGGCAATAACGAGAGCTCTTTTGAGCAATCGAGTTTATGAAAGGATAAAAAATAAAAATACTTCTTTGGAAGATTCAATGGAATGGGGCATTAATACTCTAATACCACCTGAGCATTCTGTTGGATTAATTGCTCTTGGGCCCACAGGGCCGGGTATTGGAGTAGCAAATACGGATATGCCTTGGGCTACTTGGGAAGCGAGTTCTTCTGATTAAATTCACTTTGAATTAGGGATGTGCTTAAGGACATGGCTTTTGCCGACGGTTTAGTGATAGTATGTCTGACATTGAATCTCGCATCCAACAGATTGCATCAGTATTAGGTCAACTTGATGATTCTCAAGTCCCTAGAAACATTCGTTCCTTAGCAAAACAATCAATAGATAAATGGCTTTTAAATAAAAATAAGGCTATGGATTTGAGACTTGGAATGACTGCTTCAATCCTTGATGATATATTCAATGATGCTAACTTACCTCTTCACTTTGGACCCTTGTGCCTTCAGATACAAACTGCTTTAGAGACTATTTTATCCGAAGTTCGACGTGGTTAATAATTTTATTAATCTTAATGTATTTCACACTAAGGTAAATATTTAGGTTCTGCATTAAAAATTAATGCTAATATTTGATTTAGAGATTCTAAATCAAGTACTTCGGCGTTCTGTTGCCTTAGGTCTTAGGTTAGTATACTTACATTTGCGGCAGCAACGAGGTTTTGATCCGCGGTGTGTTGCGGAGCACTTCATGCATATCCACTTCTTGAGAAGACGAGCCTCTGCTACACTGTGACGCTGAGCCATATAGTCACCCCGAACTGCCTATCATTGATAATCGCTTTGATAGCAAATCCCTCCTAATATTGCCTTGATTTTTAAGATATCCAGACCGAACTGTTCATTCGCCTTCGGCTCAGCCGGACCGCTTGGTGCCAGCGAATATTGTATTAGGAGCCCAGTGGGGCGATGAAGGAAAAGGTAAGGCGATTGACCAATTAGCCCCAGATTCAACGTGGGCAGTTCGTTTCCAGGGAGGGAATAATGCAGGTCATACAATTGTGTTTGGAGACACAACTCTGAAATTACATCAGATACCTTCTGGTGTCACATCTATGGATTGTAATTTAGTTCTTGGAGACGGTATGGTGATCGATCCTTGGGTTCTTGAGGAGGAGTTAGAAAGGTGGTTTTCATTGACTGAAGAAAGGCCAGAGGGTAATCGGTTATTTATCAGTGAACGAGCCTCGGTAATTTTACCATTCCATAGGTTATATGATTCCGCCGATAAAATTGTAGGGACAACTGGTAGAGGTATTGGTCCTGCTTATCGTGATCGTATTGAGAGAGTTGGAATCCGTTTCTGTGATATTTCCGGTGTAATCTCAGATATGGATAAAATATCCAATATCACTATAAGAATGAATAAGCAATTAGATTCGGTTGGGGTATCTGAGAGAATAACTCCGGAATCTCTTAAATCTGATTTACAATGGATTTTAGATAGGTATCCTAATACTATTAGACATACTGGATTAATGATTGACTCTGCATTACAGAATGGTGAACAAATTTTACTTGAAGGTGCTCAGGGTGCTATGCTCGATATAGATCAAGGCACTTACCCATTTGTCACATCATCTGTAACTAGTCGCGCCAATGCTACACACGGTGCTGGAATACACCCTGGCCACGTCGAACAGTGCTTTGGGATTACAAAGGCATATACTACTAGGGTTGGTAATGGACCGTTTCCATCTGAATTATCTCTGAATGGAGGTCCTGGGCAGCATATGGCTGAAGTTGGTCACGAATATGGAACTACTACAGGAAGGCCACGTCGTACCGGTTGGTTAGATATGGTTGCTTTGTGTGATGCACATCGATTCAACGGTTATACTGGTTTGGTAGTGACAAAATTAGATGTTCTTGGTGGTCTTGACGAAATTAAAATCTGTGTAGGGTATGATTTTGATGGTGAAGTGATTAAGTATTTCCCATCAACTTCTGATGAAGTTGCTAGGTGTAAACCAATTTATGAGACGCATGATGGCTTTCCTTCTCTTTCTGATGAAGAATGGATATCTATGGCTGATCGTTCACGTTCCGAAGGTATAGGCTATGCAGCTATGCCAGACAAAGTCCGACATATAGTTGAAAGAATTGAATTTCTATCAGGTATATCAGTAGTTAGTGTAGGGGTAGGACCTGATCGAAAAGCCTCTATCGCTAAGATTGGTGGGCCATTCGATGTACGTTCCGAATAGGTAACGTTCTAATTCGAAGGTCATTTCCAAGGGTACATGGGATTCAAATCCAGAGCTAAAAAGAAGCAGAAAGATGCTTCCGATGCAAAAGGTCCTTCGAACGACATTAAAGAAGAATACTCTGGCGAAGTTCGTTGCGATGTAGCTGATTGTGAGAACTGGGCTGATAAGAAAATAGGTGGCCGGAAACTAGCCTTTGATCGAGCAGCAGATGTTTGGGGAGAAGATGGCTTACTTGGTAACTCAAGAAGAGTTACTGTTTGTAAGTCGTGCTACAGAGAATGGAAAAAGGCAAAGAAAGATGACCCTAGTGAATGGGGTTAACCCTCTTTCTGTTTTCTCATTAGTAATGATGAAATGCATTATCTAATAGCGACATGATATGAGCCATCCCATAAATGAACCGATTCTAGCGTATGCTCGAGGTAGCCAAGAGCGAATCGATATCAAAAGTGAACTCGATAGGCAGATGAATCAGGTCCTTGAAATACCATGTATTATTGGTGGTAAAGAAGTATTTACTAATAACACTGTCAATCAAGTCATTCCTCACAAACATAAGCATATTATCGCTAGAGTCCACCTTGCAGGCAAGGATGAAATGGAAGCAGCTTGCAATGCAGCAGTTGCTGCTCAGAAATCATGGATAGAGATTGGTCTTGAAGAAAGATGTGCAATATTTGAGAGATGTGCGGATCTATTAGCAGGAGAATGGCGAATGAGAGTTAACGCTGCTACCATGCTTAACCAATCCAAGACAGTCTATCAAGCAGAAATTGATGCCGCTTGTGAATTAATTGATTTTTGGAGATTTAATTGCCACTATGCACGTGGATTTCATGATGATTTTCAACCATTAGTTTCTCCGAAAGGAGTACTTAATACTACTGAAATTCGTCCATTAGAAGGTTTTGTGCTTTCGATAACTCCTTTTAATTTTGCAAGTATAGCAGCAAATCTTCCAAGCGCTCCGGCTATAGTTGGGTGTACCTCTGTCTGGAAACCTAGCCGTAACTCATACCATTCTAACTATGTTTTAATGCAGTTGATGATGGAGGCAGGGTTACCCGATGGTGTAATAAATTTCCTTCCAGGTTCTGGCGCTGAAATCACTGAAACCGCACTTTCGAATCCTAATTTCGCTGGTCTACATTTCACTGGTTCAACTGGTACATTCCAAGGTTTATGGCAAGAAATTGGCTTAGCTCTTCCAAAATTAAAATCTTATCCAAGAATTGTTGGAGAAACAGGAGGAAAAGACTTCGTTGTTGCACACCCTGATTGTAATCATAGAGGGTTGTTAGTAGCACTTTTACGGGGTTCATTTGAATACCAAGGACAGAAATGTTCTGCTGCAAGTAGGGCATATGTTCCTAAATCAGTTTGGAGTATAATTTCAGATGATTTATGTGCTGAAATCAAAAAAATCAAGATGGGAGATGCTTGTGATTTTTCTAATTTCATGACAGCGGTTATCGATCAACGTTCTTTTGATAAGATCACAGGGTATATTGATAGAGCGAAGAACGATCCAAATTGTGAGATAGCTGTTGGTGGAAATTACGATGATTCAGTTGGATGGTTTGTTGAACCTACAATAATAGTGACAAGTGATCATAATTCCGAAACAATGTCTGAAGAGATTTTTGGACCAGTTTTGACAGTTTATGTTTATGAAGATAATGATTTTGAAAATATATTGAAGATTTGTGACGAATCATCTCCATATGCACTTACTGGTTCAATATTCGCTAATGATGAAGTTAATATTCAGAAGGCATTTAATGCTCTAAGGTTCACTGCAGGTAATTTCTATATTAATGATAAACCGACGGGTGCAGTAGTTGCTCAGCAACCATTTGGTGGTGCTAGAGCAAGCGGTACCAATGACAAAGCAGGTGGACCTTTGAATTTGCTTAGATGGATTAGTCCTCGTTCAGTTAAGAGGACATTGGAGATACCACAGGAATGGGAGTATCCTTTCATGGAATCTGATAACTAATCCAAAATGTTGAATAGCATTCTCCTCTTCATTGAAGTCGGGGAGCTCTAGCTGAGAGGTTACGAAAGTAACGACCCATAGACCTGATCTGGGTAATGCCAGCGGAGGAATAAAAAATGGATACAAATATTGCTTATGGATTAATGCTTGCTACACTTGGTTTCTTTGGATATATAGGATACCAATCAGCCGCCAAAAAAGAAATTGATAGTGACGAATACTTGTCTGCCCGAGGCACTCAGAATAGCATGAGTATCACACTCAGCCTATTTGCTTCAGGGATAGGTATCTGGGTCCTATTAGCTCCGTCGGAGGTGGGTTATTATGGTGGTTTTTGGGATGTTTTCGGTTATGCTTTATCAGCCTCAACTCCTTTCCTTTTACTTGCTTATGTAGGCCCTATAATTAGAAAAAGATTACCTGATGGTGTCACTCTTGCTGATTATGCTAAATCACGTGCAGGTAGACCTATGCAGATTTATGTAGGTTTAATTTCAATACTGTATATGTTTACGTTTCTTTTTGCCGAATTTACTGCTATTGGTAAGGTCATGGATATTTTGGTAGGCATGGAGCCTTTAGTGCCGATGATTGCCGTTGGATTTGTCACAGCAGGATATACTGCTTATGGGGGTCTTCCGGCTTCCCTTGAAACCGATAAAATTCAAGCATGGGCAATTATATTTTTAATTACTACTTTACTATTCATACTTTTTCTTGGAGATATTAATAGTTTAATATCTGATGCCAAATCATATACTCCTGAAGATATTGAATGGGATTGGTATCACGGTAGTATCAGCGACACCTCAACTTTCAAATCTGGTTTTGCTCTTGTTGTAGCAATAACTGCAGCCGAAATGTTTTCTCAAGGAAATTGGCAAAGGGCATGGGCCAGTGAAGATGAAAAAGCACTGAAAAAAGGTGCTATTGGTGCTTCTATACTTGTTTTTCCTTTAATATTTATACTCGGTTTCCTCGGAACTTCTGTAGCAGGTCAGGGCGCAGTTAGTGACCCTGCAGTTTCTTTCTTTTATCTGATTGAGGATATCGGCATAGTATTTGTAGCTGCATTTGTCATACTATCTATTGCATTAGTATGTTCTAGTGCTGATACTTTACAGAATGCAATCATAGCATCTTTATCTAGGGATATATCTGATAATAAAATGAGTCTTAATGCTGCTAAGTATCTAACGGTTGCAATGATTCCATTAGCGATATATCTGGCAACAGGACCCACTATTGCAGGTTTTACTTTGGATACTGCAGGTGTGTTTGAAATTTTCCTACGTGCTGACCTATATGCTGCTGCAACTGTCGGTCCCGTTCTACTAACTCTCTGGGATCGAGTGTCATCAAGGGGTGCTCTATTTGGTGCATTTTCTGGTATTATTTCAGTAGTCATATATGGTGCTTTAACCGAAGACTTTTCGGCAGGTGTTGAGTATCTATTTTCTCCTACTAATGATGCAGGTTTAGCTAATCTAGAAGTTTTCCTTAGTGCACTCTTAGGATCCTCTTTAGTGACTATATTGGTTTCATATATTTTACCAGATGAATAACATTTTTGTAATTCTTGATTAGTGTTAACTTCATAGGTGTTACCTGAGGTGTGTATTATATGAGTGATGAAGGGGTCTTATCAAAACTGACTTATCCATGGAAAAAACTCTGGAGTTCAACTTGGTCTCGTCGTGAGAAATTGAATGGAGGTCTTTTCCCTCTGGAAGTATTTTTCATAGGGATTCTTTTTATTGCTATTCCTTACTTTGGTTCAAATAATATCGCTAATTTATATCTTCAAGACGCCTTTTCAGTATTTCCTGAACATTCATACGATCGTTCGATACCGGTAATAAACTGGATGATTATTCCATACTCTGCATTATATTTATTTTATCCTGCTACTCTTATATTAGCCCCAAGAACAGACAAAGGTCGATTAGAACTATTGTCAGCAATGCAAATGTTAATTCTAGCGACTCTTTTTTGCGTCATATTCTTCCTATTATTTCCAGCAGAGATAGATATGAGAGGCGCTATTGATTGGAACTCTATGAATGGTGTCGAGACAATCCTCTTCGAATTCATACATACTTCTGATCAGCCTTGGAATGCATGGCCTAGTTTACATATTGTCCATTCTTACTGTCTCGCAAGGGTAATGACTCACTGGCTTATAAATAATTATTCTGAAACAAAATGGGCTAATTATTTCTTAATTATATTGTGGGTTGAATGGGTTTTACTATGTATCAGTATACTTACTACAAAACAGCATTATATGTTTGATTTATTCTCAGGTATAGCAGTTGGTTTCATTGCATGGAAAATATATGAACCAACCTTAGCAATGATTCAACAAAAAGGTTCCAAAGTATTAACTGAAGAAATTGGTTGGTCTAATTAGTTGTATACTATTGGTAAGAATGCATTAGCTGCATCTTCACACGCATTTGCAACATCATCAAGTCTTTGCAATACTCTGTACATATGAACTGCCGCCAATGGGTCATCTGAACCTTCTCTGAATACAAATCCTGCTGCACGACTTTCTACTATGTCTGCCTCATGTTCTGCAAGATTAACTTGATAGATCAGATCTCTCAATTCAGTTCTTCCTTTCTTAGTATAACCTGATAATGTTAGATTTCTAAGGTGTAAAACTGTATCCTCATAAACAGCTGCTGTTTTTTGTACCGCTTCTGCCATTTCAACAACCATCATTCTTGCTTCTTTATTTTCATAGAGTTCCCTGAATGATAATTGTTCAGCTACATTTTGAGCATAATCTGCGATTCTATCTTGCCTTCCAAGCATGTACAGGAACTCATCGCTATCTATCAATAATTTCCATCCTTTGCTACTTACCTTTTCTCTGAGTGCATTTTTGATATCATCTGCTTTCAATTCTGCTTCAATAGTTGCATTGATTTCTTCTGAAGCATCTTCTCCATCTGTAGCCTTCTTAACTGCTGATAGCATATGATTTACTGTATTCTCAACTGCTTCTGCGTGAGTATGGAATAATTCGAAAACGGTTGGATCATACTTACTGTTATCTCCTCCTGCATCTGCTAACGCATCTTCAACGAATATCTCGTTTCCACTGGTTTTCCACATCACATAACCAACCAATAAGAAAGATATTGGTAAAACTACTATTAATTTCAGAGGATCTGATCCCATAGCAACATAAAGTGTAATTGATCCAAATCCTGCTGCTGGAAGACTCGCCACCCATGAAGCAGCGATTTTTCCAAAGACTCTGAAATCTACGTTTTTCGCGCCTCCTGCTAATCCTACACCTACTACTGAACCAACTAATGTATGAGTGGTGGATACAGGTACTGCCAAGAATGGCATGGAGAATATCAGAATTGTTGTAGCAGCCCCAAATTCTGCTGCAAACCCTCTTGTAGGTGTAATATCTGTAATTTTAGTCCCAATTGTTTCCATAACTCTCCAGCCCCATGTGACTACACCTACTGCAATACCAGCTGAACCTAGAAGTACTAACCACAGTGGGACATCTACTTGATCTGCTAAAACCCCATCATTAGCAAGGATGTCGTATACTGCAGCCATAGGTCCTATTGCATTAGATCGATCATTTGCTCCATGAGCGAATGCAACATAAGCAGCAGTTATAATCTGCAACCAAACAAATATTTTTTCAACACCCTGGAACCCCTCTCCTTGTTTCTTAAAATCATAATTTCTTAATACCGACCAAAGTATGAATGATGCAATGCAGCCTATTGTAAATGAAACCATTAACGAATTAATCGGAAACCAAGCATTATCTGCCATTGGATTAAATACACCATCAGACTCTTTGTAAGGGAGCCAATCATTTTTATCTGCAATCCATCCATTCGTGTCGGCTTTAGATATGAATCCTTTCAAAGCTTTGAATTGTAATGCAAGCCCTAATGTGAAAAATGTTGGTAGTGCAAGTATAGGTGCCAGCCATCTTGATCTTGCGATAGGATCTTTGGCCTCTAATATAGTTAAACGTACCATGAAGAATGAGAAAAATGCTAGTATACCACCCATTAGAGGGCTTGCTACCCATGAAATGACTACTTTTCTAACGACTTCCCAATCGATTAATGACGCATTATGTTGAACTTCTAATACCAATCCTACGCCTACGATTCCTCCAATTATTGAGTGAGTAGTTGAAACAGGCAATCCGAAACGTGTTGCTATAGTCAACCAAACTGCAGCAGCCATCATTGCAGCAATAAATCCAAACATCAAATCATTAGTAAAAGCAGTTGTGACAAGGTCTTCATCTGCGAGATTGATATTTAGTATCCCTTTTCTTATAGTATCTGTGACCGCATCTCCTGCAAAGAATGCACCACAAAATTCGAACACTGCAGCTATAACTACTGCTTGCTTCAATGTGAGTGCACGGGAACCTACTGATGTCCCCATTGCATTAGCAACATCATTAGCTCCGATATTCCATGACATATAGGCACAAACCGCAATAGCGAGCGCCAGAACTACGATCATGATCGGTTCCATGTTCTATTACGGTACACTTTAGTTTATCAATTTTAAAATATAGAATCTATATAGTTTTTTTAAAAACGCTGTACTGAGTTTTATATATAATTATATATCTGAGTGGGTCTTCGCATAAACATGAACTCTGAGAGCGGAGCCAAGTCAGAAATTAGAAGGATACAGTTGACTGGTGGCTCAACCTATATTGTCAGCCTTCCTAAAAGTTGGGTAACTCAGCATGGTTTAGGAGCTCGGGATGAAGTAAGAATTGAATGGCGTCCATCGGGTACATTGAGAGTCATAGCAGACGCATCTTCCGTAGTCAAACAAAGAGAAGTACGGATAAACTGTGATGAAATCCCTGATCATATGATATTCGATCATTTAGTAGCATCTTACTTATCAGGAGCTCACAGAATAATTATTTCTTCACCCATTGAACTTTCACGTATTCAAAGAAAAATATTACGTGAATTTATAAAATCAACTAGAGGACTCGAAATAACTAATGACCAAGGTCGAGAAATAGAAATGATAAGTCTTCTTAATTCCTCTGAAATGCCTTTATTTTCTAGTATAAATCGAATGTATCTCCTTATATCTAGGCAGATAAGAGATTTTTCAGAAGTACTTATGGGTGGTGGAATAGAGATCTTGGATGACTCTTCTGAAATTGAGAATGAAGTAGATGCTTTACGATTACTTCTTGAAAGACAAGCTGGACAAGTTTTAGAATCTGCAAGTATAGAAGATTCTTTGGGTACTTCAAGATGGGAAGCAGCAGAGTTATGTAAATTAGTTAGAACACTAGAAAGAATGGGTGATCATAGTTATGCATTATGTGATTTAGCAAAGTCGCATAAAGTTCCCGATTTATTGAACATGGATTCTTTACCATTATCCATAATTCCGATATGGCAAATATCTATAAAATTATTAGTATCTAATTTGCGAAATAGAAATTTTTCTGAAATTCATGATGCCAAGTCACAATTAATATCTGCACAAGAAGATTTACTTCAATATGAAGAAGTGCTCAGAGCAAGTGAGATACACATATCTGATGCTTTGTTTTTAGATAGAGTTTCAGAATCATTGAGGAGAATCTGTGCCTATTCAATCAATATGGCTGAAATATTAATGAATATACAAACACATAGAGATTCGATTGAAGTATCTTACTAATATCTTCACTACGACTTAATTATTTCACCACGAACGAATTTAATATATCTTTGTTCTTCATTTTCTTCAAAAGGGTGTTGTCCAATATTTTGCTGATATGCGATACCAATCCATGCCCCATCTTCACTAATTACCGTTTCAAAAAAGTCATGCAAAGCGTGTACATCACTGTTGGCTTCATCATATGCTGTGACTATATGCAGTGGTTCAGGATCAGCAATATTGAAATCCCATTGGTCACCTTCTTGAGGTTCAATTAGAGCACCTGCATAGAGATGCCATTCTTCTCCTTCAACGTAATCTCCATCTAAGTCTCCATCATCAAAATCCAGCCCATAGAATGCTAAAGTGACTATATTTTCATCACTAATACTTACAAATGGATACATTTGAATTCCATTGATATGTGACACGTTCCAAGTTGACCAGTTTACTCCATAATCATATGAAAGGGCTATTCTTAATTCCCAAGGTCCAATTCCTCCATTAGGGCAATCTGCCCAGACTACCGCTACTGTTCCCTTTTCGTTTGTATTTACTACTGGGTACCCTTCTGGACAGTTTCCTTCTCTCGGTCCTACTTCAATTGGTGCTGCCCAAGTCCCATCAGTAAGTCCGGTTCCTCTTCCGTAGTCATCACTTATACGCACAATTACTGAACCAGTTGTTGAATCTGCATCTTCTTGAGCAATATAGACGTATGACCCATGCCTTTGGCTAGCAATAGTGCTCCAGCCACCAGGGACTGCATAGCATTGACTAAATGTCAAACCACCATCTTCTGAGTGGTAATACCAGTATCTCCCTACATCACCCGTGCATTCAGGAGGTGATGCCCCTGAATTCCCTAGGTAATGGATTATCCCATCCCCTTGAGCTGCTACCCAAGGTCTATCATCTGCGGCCATCGTATTCATTCGTTGACATAATGCAGTATCATAGGATGTTCCATTATCTGAGAGTGTATGCCACCAGTTATCTTCCAAAGTAGTATCTAGGTAGTAAACAGTATCTTGAGCATCTACAGATATGTCACCCTCGTCTCCAAGGCATTCTGAGCCTCCAGCAAAGTAATTTGCAGTGAATGAATTTCCTGGTGTTGAACCAAAATTCTCACCGTGACCCCATGTAGTACCATTGTCATAGGATGACCAGAACCAAGATGCCCAGTAATCCCAGCTTGTTTGTGCTCCATCCTGACAAGCATACCATGGCCCTGGTTCTCCACCCAAGACCGGGAAAAATGGATTGCTTTCCCCCCCCCATCTCAAATCTTTATGAGCAGTAATAAACATGTTTCCATTACTTGTTATCGAAATACTAGGTTCATACCCTATTCCATATTCAGGTAGATCTTGACCATTTGAATCATCTACGCACTCTGGGTGTCTTGGCAAATACTGGCTATCGCCCCATGTAATCGAAACAGAATTAGAATCATTGCTGTTATTTTCTTCTGAAATTTGGCTACTATCTAGTACAAAGATTTGTAATGAAGCAACTATTAATATTGCCACTAATGCTATTGCGTTAATAGATAATATTAATTTGTTTGTATCAATGCCTTTTTTTTCTAAAAAATTCATTTCAGAGTCGATAACATTTGTATCTATAGGGACACTCTCTTCAGACTCCATAATACATCGAATAGTACCTACGCTTTGAGTTTCACCTATCTCTGTACATGATTACTATGCAATAATTGATGATACTATTTCTGGTTGTGTCAAGTAAATCAATAATCCTAATCCAGCAAACATCATCATCCATGAACCAACTGCTTTGATTAACCCGGTTGAACTTCTAAGGTGACCAATCATCGCTTGTCTACCCATACTAACCAATGCAGTGACAGCAATCATGAGAAAACTAACTGAAATCATTAGTCCTAGGAGACCAAATAAAAACTCAGTTTTTCCAACGACTGCAAGCCACCCTATAAATGGGAAAACAGCAGCAGCAGTACAATCTACAGATGCAGCGGAATATCCAATTCCCCATAGGTACATATTTCTTCTTGGTGTGAATAATTCATCATTATCTTCTTTAGTTTGATATTTATCTATAATATTTTGAACACCTGAAAGTATGTGAGATGTCCATCCTAATAGCATTAAACCTCCTAAAATTACAAGTAGGAAAGCGATTCCAATCGCAATATCATGTAGGAATCCTGAAAGATTGAATATTTCTGATAATCCAAATATGATTATTCCAATCACTGAAAAGAATGTTAATTGACCTAAGGCAGCATATGAGCCCATTGCCAAAGGTCCTGGGATTTTTCCAATTAATTTTCCATTCACTCTGAGTTCATCTTCTCTCATCCCTAGGTTTAGTGTATAAGTTATGTAAGATGGTAATACTGGGAATGCACACGGGCTAAAATATACTAATACTCCTAAAAACAATCCAATCATGAATACGCCTTGGGTTGAACGATCGGTTTTTTCTATTCCAAATCTCAACTCCTCAGCATTACCTCTATTTGCTTTTTCTACAGCATTGTCAAAAGAACTCCAACCATCAAGTGGAGTACCTGTATTTTCTTTTGAAATCACATATCCTTCATGGTCGATTACTAGTACTAGAGGTATTAATTGAGCAGAATAATATTCTACAATGTCACCTCTTTCACCATTTTCCAGAAGTATGACTTCTTTACCTCCATTAACAAGTGGCCAATACATGTATTTATCCGAATCAGAGTCTCCAAAAGTAGAATTTATTTGTTCAAAACTCTCATAGTCATACCATGAGGCAATTGAAACTACAACTACTGGATATTCTCCCTCTAGAGATTGCCAAGATTCAATATTTTGATTGATATGTTCTTGTACATAATGGCAATTTCCACAATCTATAGCCATGAAATCCAGTATCACTACTTTCCCTCGTAAATCATATAACTGTAAGCTTCCATTGTCTAATGTTACAACATCATCAATTCCGGTTCGATTCATAGTTGGAGCAATGAAATCAGGCACTGGTTCAATTTCATCAGATACTCCATAAATTGATGCTGAAAATCCAAAAAGTGATAATGATGCGAATCCAATGATACAAAATAAAATCATACCAATGACAAAGGCTTTCCAAGTGTCTTTTTGTTTAAGAACGCTAAAGTCCAAACTTGCGTTCATAGACTATCCTAACCTATGATAGTTTTTCATACCGGCGCCTAAGCGTTCATATTTTATTTCATTAAATATTCTAAATTTGACATCTTTCCATCTCATTATTGAAGACCTTGACTACATCCAAGTGTACTATGGGTAAGCCGTGGTCTCCATCTCATGTATCCGAAGTTGCCAAAGGAATAGGTATTGATCTACGAATTAGTGGAGAGGTTAAACAAGACCTAGTTACTCTATTGAAGGTAGAATTGCAGAGAATAACTCGAAATATGGAAAGTGAAACACTAGAAAAAGACCCAAACCGGAAAACTTTAGGCGACCCTTTGAGGACTAGACTCGGTTTTAATAGAACAAGAGGGTTGATGATTGATGAAATTGTTAATGTTGAATCTGTAAGTTCAGCTGCTGTCGTTGCAGCGAATGAAATACTAGAGAGTTATCTTCAAAGGATACTTCTTTTGGCATCTGAAGAGGCATCTAATGATAAATTAGGGACAATTATGAAGAGACATTTGGATTTAGTCGTATCTGCTTCCGAATCTAATAAAGATGATCAATTAATTAAATCAGAAGATGATTCAGTTAGTGAATTTACTACTGATTCAATTAAAGAACCTAAATTTGAAGTTTTAACTTCGGTTAGTCTTAGGAACATTGTAAAACAGTTTTCGGGTAAGAAATTAGAAAATGATGCAATTGATGAATTATTACTACTATACTATGATTATGCCTCAAGTATTGAATTTAATCTACAGAAAAATGTTAGTTTAGGTGATGTCAATGAAATACGCCAATCTTTCGATAAATTCGAGCAACTTATGATGCTTGGTTGGATGAGGAGAATTCTGAAAGCTGCTTCTGAAAAAGCAGATTCTCAAGGTTCAAATCTAATAAAATTAGATCATATAGTCGCTATAGACCCCTGGTCTTGATAATTAGTTAATGAATTCACTTTCAAATGTCGAATCTAAGAGTTCTAATAGTCCTGAAACATTTTCGTGAATTTCGAATAATGTATTATCTGCTGTGTAAATTAAGAGAACCTCTGCTTCATTTTCATGCTTCTCAATAAATTGGTATGCACAGATAGTTTGTACACGTATTCTTGTTGGCCCTAGGTCTGTCATTGCTCTAATCCACATACTCATGAATCCGGCGGCGCTCGAATAGGGGTTTTAATGATTTCTATACGCTGCATTATCTGTTTAGCGGAAATATCAATTACCTTTGTCGCCGGATGAAGTATTCTTGTTTCCTTTATCCGGCCTTTTGCCTTTTTCAGACCTATTGCCTTTATTGGATCTTTTATCATTATAATTTCCTTTATCCGGGCCTTTTCCTTTTTCAGACCTATTGCCTTTATTGGATCTTTTATCATTATAATTTCTTTTTTCCCCTTTTTCTCCTCTTTTCTTATATCGGGATTTTGAATCATCACTTGAATCATCTTTCTTATTGAATGATTTATGTCCTTTCTTTCTTTGTCTCTCAGATGAGCTTCTAGATTTCTGTGCAGGACCTCTTTGTCTCTTATTTTTCCTGCGCTTATTATTATTATTATTATTATTTTGAGGTTTTCTTTCCTCTTCGTATTCTTCTTCAACATACTCCATAGGATATTCAGTTAAATTTTCTACATTAGGTGGCTGGAATCTTCTTTTAATGCCTACTTGATTTTGAATTTTATTGTATGATCTTTGTTGTGATCTTTGTACATATGAAATTACTACACCTTCAGCTCCTGCTCTAGCAGTTCTTCCACTACGGTGTTTATACGCTTTTGAATTCTCAGGAGGGTCATAATGAATTACGCAATTCACACCTTGAATGTCAATTCCTCTTGCTGCAACATCCGTTGCTACTAGTGCTATAGATCCTCCTTTGGTGAATCTTTTTAATGCGCGATCACGTTGTCTCTGATTTAGACCTCCGTGTAATGTAGAAACTCTTAGGTCTGCATCATACATCTCATCACCTAACTTATCCACTCCTCTTCTTGTCTTGCAAAATATCATGGTTTTGCCGCATTTAGATATTACTTCTGAAGTTATACCTAGTTTTTGATGTGGTTTTATAGTCCAAAACAAGTGCTGCATATTTTCTATACTAACCTCTTTAGGTCCAACTTCAAAAGTCACAGGGTTTTGTTGATAATTTCTAACTAAATCTGCAACATCATCATCTAGTGTTGCACTAAATAGGATGGTTTGTCTCTGTTTAGAACATTTATCCAAGATTTTGCAAACAGGTTCCATAAAACCCATATCTGCCATTCTATCTGCTTCATCAATTACTACAGTTTCAACATCTTCTAATTTTAATGCACGTCTATCTAAAAGGTCCAGTAATCTTCCTGGACAAGCCACCAGTATATCCACACCTCTATTTAGTGCATTATATTGGTTTTTATATGATACACCGCCATATATTGAAACAATATCTCTATCTACTGCTGCTGCAATAGGTCTCAGAACCGAATTAATTTGTTCTGCTAGCTCCCTAGTTGGGGTTAATATTAAGCTAGTAGGTCTTTTTGAATGAGCTCTCTTAGATCTAGTGATTAATGGTAGACCAAATGCTAAAGTTTTACCTGAGCCAGTTGGTGCTCTACAACACACATCTTTACCAAGTAACGAGTCTGGAATAGTTTCTGTCTGAACTTCAAAAGGTTCTATGATTCCTTGACGTTCTAGTACCTGAACTATTGCGGGATCGATTCCCAAGTCTGAAAATGATGCCACAATTTGTCCCTACTGTTTGCTCCGCGACGACCATCCCTATTTAGCATCAACAGTATTAATATCTTACATTATTGGATAGTAGTAAGGTTATCCATTAGTGTTGTGGCTCCTATTCTAAATCTTTTCCAATTAATTATAGCCTTATCCTGTTGTTCTATCAGTTGAATAAATTTAATTACTTTATCTCTATCATTTATCCCACCTGAAATCTTCATACCTAATTTTTCTTTGAAAGTTAATTCATGTCTCATCAACTCATATGATAGGATTTTCACATCTTCTTCAGTGCATGAACCTCTTTTACCAGTACATGTTTTTACAAAATCTATACCGACTGCTAATGCCATTCTTGTGATGGCTCTTATTTTCCTCTCACTAAGTAATGGTGTTTCAATAATTACTTTCAGTATTTTTCCTTTTGATGCGTTTCTCATTGTTACTAATTTCTCTAGCTCGATTTCGTCAGGGTAATCTTCGGTATTTCGTGGTTCTAGAACTACGTCGATTTCATCTGCACCCAAATTAATTGCTGAGATTATATCTTTTTCAATTTCTAGACAATCGTTACTACCTTCGGGGAATTTCCCTGCTAATGCAGCTATCGCTATGTTTGAATTGAGAACTTTTTTAGCGATTTTAATATGCTCAGGGAAAATACAAATTGCAGCAGGCATATGTCTATTTGCATTTATACAAAATTTAATGATATCTTCATGATTAATTTCGTGATTTAGGAATGTATAATCGAGGAATTTTATTACCTGATCATTATTCAAAATACCACCTAATAGTTGGATTTTTCAAAATCTTGCATAAATGAAACAAGACTTTCTACACTTTCTATAGGGCAACCATTGTATATGCTCGCTCTGATTCCTCCTACACTTCTATGACCTTTTAGTCCCTCCATACCTCTTGACTTTGCTTCATACAAGAATTTTTCTTCAAGCTCCTCATTAGCTAATCTCCAAGTCACATTCATCACTGAACGAGACTCTTTCTCAGCATGTGGTTTCCAAAAATCACTTCTATCCAGTTCCTCATAAAGTAAATTCGATTTTGCTATGTTTCTTGCAATAGATCCATTTATTCCTCCATTTTCTTCTATCCAGTTGAATACTCTCTCAAGAACGAATATACCGAATGTATTTGGCGTATTAAATAATGATTTTTTAGATGCGTGGACTGAATAATCGAGCATAGTTGGTAAATTATCTCCGGCTCTCTCTATAGCCCATGGTGATAAGATAACTACTGTCACTCCACTAGGGCCAAGATTCTTCTGTGCACCTGCGTAAATCAAATCATGAGCACTTACATCAATTTTGACTCCTGTGATGTCTGAACTAGCATCTACGACTCTAGGTTTTCCATAGCTATCTGGAATATGATGATACTGTGTTCCAAATAAGGTGTTATTAGAAGTATAATGGACATATTTAGCATCTTCTCGGATTGAGTAATCTCCATTCCGAGGAATTGTTTTGAAACCATTCTCAGAATCATCCCACCTCGGGGAAGCATCTCCTATTCTATTTGCTTCTTTCATTGCCTTCTTGGACCATGTACCTGTCACTAAGAAATCTACCTTTTCTCCCGGTTTTAGCAGATTTAGGGCCGACATGTAGAACTGTAAGGATGCTCCTCCTTGCAAGAAAAGAACTGTATATTCATCAGGTATGGATAGTATTCTACGTAATCTTTCCATAGCACTATCGATGACTTTTTGGAAAGTATCGCTCCTATGGCTAATTTCGATTAGTCCCAAACCACTATCATCTAAGTTAGGTAATGCATTTTGACAATCTTCAATGACTTGTAGAGGTAATATTCCTGGTCCGGCGCCGAAGTTGTGTACACGTCCAGTTGGAGTCACATACAACGGGTGTGGGTATGAGTCTTTGATGGCATCGGCTCAGTGGATAATTTAAGGGTGAGGTTCATCTTATAGTGGCTAGACGAACGTCCGTGTTGCGTATAGGCCTAGTCATGCTTCAAGGCGCGCGACATGCACATATTAATGCTCTAAATAGTGCTGCGAATGAATTGGAAATGGAAATTAAGGTTTTTGAATTACGTAAAGATACTGATTTACTTGAGTCTGATCCGCATGTGATAATTTTACCTGGTGGCGAGTCAACAACAATGCGTCTTATAGGAAATGGAACTAATTCTCAATTACTCCCTGAATTGTTTAAATGGATGAGAAATAACCCTAATAATCCCGTTATGGGTACTTGTGCAGGTGCAATATTACTCTCAGATCCTCAGGATGGTGGCGGGAAAATTGTTGATGTTCAAGTCAATAGAAATGGTTATGGTGGACAATCAGAGTCATTTCAATCAATAGTGAACTCAGACCTTATTGATGGCGAATTCCTAGGTGTTTTCATCCGAGCACCTAGATTTTCAAGTATAGGTCCTAAATCTATACCAGTAGTATCTCATGATGGTGAAATAGTTGGAGTTAGAACTAATAATCGAATAGCATTAACATTTCATCCAGAGTTATCTAATGATAATAGCTTTCATAAATGGTTACTATCAAAAGCATTGGGGGTATCTTCATAAAAAATTTAGTAAGAATCGTTCAGGCTCCTCAGTTGCCAGAAGTAGCCGATGATCTCGATACTGAAGGTTGTATTCAATGTCAGATGGGTAGTAAGTTAGTGCTTTTTATTACAGGTCATTGTCATTGGATGTGTGATTACTGTCCGCTTTCGGAAACAAGAAGAGAAATTGATTTCATGTATGCGAATGAACGAAAAATCGAGATAGGTGATTGGCAAGCAGTAATTGATGAATCTAAAGCAATGAATGCTACTGGAGCAGGAATTACTGGAGGTGACCCAGTTATGGCTCGTGAGCGAGTTCTAGAAGGTGTGAAAATATTAAAAGCAGAATTTGGCCCTGAATATCATTTACATATGTACACCAGTATTCCATTTAAACCTGAATGGGCGAAAGATTTTGCCGAAGCAGGCCTTGATGAAATAAGGTTCCATTTTTTAGATTTAGAATCTGAAAAGTACAGGAAAACAATAGCTGCATGTAAAGATTCTGGGATGTTGACTGGAGTAGAGTTACCTTGTGAACCAGATAAGGAAGAAGAATTAATGCAACTATTAGAAACGATGAGGGGAATGGATGTTCAGTTTCTTAACTTAAATGAGTTAGAAATAACGGTTGGTAACCATGATAATATGGAATTAAGAGGCTTCAATCTATCTACTGAGATTACAGCAGGTGCCGCAGGATCTGCCGAATTATCGATTGCTATGAGAGATAGAGTTATGGCCGCTGAATTAGGAATTCCAGATCCAATGGATGGGGTTCTTAGAGATCCTTACGGCTACCATCTAAAATTTTGTACGTCAACTTACAAAGATTCAGGTCAACTGCGTAGAAGATTCATTCGAAGAGGTGAGCATACTATTGCTCCTCATGAAACTTTAACTGATGATGGTACTCTAATTTTTGGTGCTTTATCGTCACCTCCTGAAGAACAAGAGAATTGGATTAATGAAATAAGTAGTGAAACAGGTCTTCCATCACGTTTTCTTTATTGGGATGAATTAAATTCTCGAATTGAAATGCCGTTAGTTGTGGCGGAAGATATTGCAAATGTAGTTGATGCAGAAGTATCAATAGTTGAGGTGACACCAACTTATGAAAGAATGGAACTAACTGTAGTAGTTCTTAATTCCAAAATGTAATTATTAGTTTACATTTATTTGTTTTGCACGTTGAGTTCATTTACCATTGACTTTAGTCATGTGATATGCCAGTGAGGCGAGCCAATCCTGAAGTCAGTGGTGTTGACCCATATAGGCGCCTATCTGCATCTCAAGTTATTACTTGGAAAAACTGTCCTAGGCTTTGGTATTATTCATATATTCCCAAACTAAAGAGCCCCTTACCTCCTCAAATATTACGAGGCAATGCTGTCGAAGATTGTATATCTCGTATTCTTAGAGAATCCCCTGTTTTGTTATCTCCTTCTGATGGTAACCTAATCTCTTCTCCACTAAATTCTGATGGATCAGTATCGTATGATTCTGAAGATGGTTGGGCGTGTCCTGGATTTGAACCTAGGCCCAAAGAATCATGGCCTAAAAATCGTAAAGAATTGCATGATTGGGCATTATCAAGAGTAGATGTACATTTTGACTACTGCTGGAATGCTGCAATCAAGGATTGGAAATCAAGTCCTAACCGTATTGGTAAATCCGAAGATATTGACCCTGAAGAAGGTCGTCAGATGATTATAGCAGGTATCAAACTACATTTAGATCAGGTTGAACTATGTTTGAATGCAAATGGTGGTCCTTATTTGGAATCTTGGAGGAAAGGTGAATTTAGGCCGGAGTGGCCAGCTCCAGATGGTTTTCCCAAAAAATGGAATATGCCTCATCCGGGTGCAGAACAAGAACTTTCACCTATGTCATGGATAGAGTCATGGGAGATTTCTCGTCCTTGGTTTGTTGATCCAGATGGTTCTAGTTTTTCTGAAACTACATGCCATCCTGATGATTGGTTTCAGGGCGAATATGATCTAGTTTATCGCTGGACAGGGGGTATTCGTATTGTTGATTTGAAAGCATCAGTTGGGAAAGGTGACCGTTCGGGTGGTTATCTTGAACAGTTGAGATTGTATTCTTGGATCTGGTGGGAAACTCATGATAGAACTGATGAAGTAGAGGGATTAGAAATCTGGTATTTAGGTCCAGGGACTATCAAAGAAGTACCTATGCCTGACGAACTAGAGATGTCAACATACAATGATGAGTTAGGACAATTATATCAAAAGATACATTCAAAAGTTCCAGAAATAACTGATTGCCCCCCTGATCCATTGCCATTGAGGTACTTTGATATTGGAGGTAAACCTTCGAATCCAGCAATTGATCCTGACCCTAAGGCGCGTTGTGTGCGCTGTAATCTTCGTGGAGTTTGTGAAAATAGTGATTATGAATTAATTTTGCCATCTCTCCAAAGATTAGAAAAATTCTCTCATGCTTGGCCTATAACTGCAATGAATAATATTAAGACACGTCATACCGTTATTGGAGATGTTAGCGAATTAAATGGGCCTAATCTTAATTCTAATGGAGAAATTGATTTATCATTTAGACTAGTTGATGGTTATGAAAGAGCAAAAGTCAAAGTTCATCGATTTGGGGGGCTGAAGGATGTTTCCAGGTCGATTCAAAATGAAAGTAAAGTTAAGATTGAAAATGCTCTGACCTCTATATGGCGCAGTGAATTAGTTATCGATTTAGATTCAAAATCAATAGTTTCTATTGCTAAGGATGATGAAAGCGCTCCAATGATTGAAGTTGAAACAAGGGTAAACGTAGTAGGCAGGATTTGGTCAATAAATGCATTTCCAGATGGGAAAGGTGTAGCACGTTGGTCAATTACTCTTGTTGATAGTAGTGGTTCAGTCGGAGTAGTAGCATTCAAGCAATTTATTCCAGTCATTGCTGCAGGTCTTTCTAGAGGAGATGAAATCGCAATCCTCAATGGTGAAATCGGAGAGTTTGCTGGTCAAAAACAAGTACGATTAGGACCTGGTGCCCGTGTAGTTCTTCTGAAAAGCTCAGAAGATTTAGATCCCTTCTAAATAATTAACTTTGTTTGCCTATGAATGGGATCATTTTCGATACAGTGTCGTTAATGACTCTACCTGCTAGATTATTGAAACGACTTGGGACTGGTGATAAGTATACTTTTCCAGTACCTGAAATGACATTAACAAAACCTTCTCCTCCAGCAAACTTTGATATCATTCCTTTTCCTAACATTTTCACCTCATAATTTAATCCTGCATCTCTAGCAACTGCAAAGTTTCCATCTACTGTAAGTGTACTATTTACTAGATTAATCTCTTGAATAGGTCCTTCTGAATAATATACCAGAGTTCCAGTTCCTGAAACAGTAGTTTGCCAGATTCCCTCTCCACTAAACATAGTAATCCCTTTATTTCTCATAATTCCAACCTCAATTCCTAGATCAGAGCATATATATGCACCTGAATCAAGAACCATTTCATTACCATTTAATTCTATTATGTGATATTCACCAAATGTTGGTGGACCAAAAAATACCTCTCCATTTCCAGTGTATGTAGGTCTAAATACAGATTCTCCTGATACCATTGATTTAAGGAATCCACCAACGCTCGGTTTCTTAGTCACCATTTCTATGTTCCCGATCATGTAGTGTAATGCACCAGATTCAGCACGTACAGTATCACCATCCAATGTGACTTTAACCATTCTTAATTCTTCAGTGTCTACAATTTCATATTGAGGCATATTTAACGGCCGGAATAATTTCACTTATGTAGTTACCTTATGGTTGATATTTGGCGCCGAGAGAGGGATTTGAACCCCCGAGTCCATGGGACAATGGATTTCGAATCCATCGCAATACCGGGCTATGCGATCTCGGCTGTAATTATTCCACATACGGATTGGTCATAAGCATGACTCGTTTGGGGTGAGATATGCGTGTTCAGGTCAAATATAATGATGAGATTCTAATTTTTGAGTCAGAAGAACCGAAGAAGATAACTGAGATACTGAAAAACTTTGAGATACCTTCATCTACAGTATTAGCCGTTTATGATGAGACAATTGTCCCTCATTCGTCAATTATTAGTGAAGATCTAATGATTGAGTTAATTGTAGTATCATCTGGTGGATAAATCATAACTGAGTTTTCTATCTTTTTCGATAGTTTCAATACCTATATTCTTTCTAATGATAGCTGCTTTATTCCCAAGTAACTCTATACCTTTGTCATTACATCTAAGAAATGACCCTTCGTATAACCCTATGACATTAGTATCGTTAGATTTATGGAATTCTTCTATTCTTCTATGTCTAGTCTCTCCAAAATGTTGGTTGTAATTTTTATCATTATCTTCTTTCCACCATATCCCACCAGGGTGATAATGCGGATTTATCTGGAATGGTATAATCCCAAATGTTTCGAAAGAAGGTACTAAATCAATTGGCATATCATTTGTTGTTTGCATTGTAGGTGAAGCCACATTAGATCCAGCACTAACTCCTGCATATGGAATATTATCCTCTAAAATTGCTTTCCTAATTGGTTGTATTAATTTCTCTTCATGTAATTTTTTAACTAATGAGAAAGTATTTCCTCCCCCTACGTAAATACCCTCCATTGTTGTAATAGCCTCTAGAGGGTTATCGAATTCATGTATCCCAATGATTTCATAATTAGAATCTCTAAACATCTCCTTTACTGAATTAGTATAATCTTCATAATCATGACTAGCATAAGGTATGAAAATTATTTTTTTACAATCTTTGAAATTTTCATTCATTAATTGCAAAAACATTTCTTTCCTTTCCGGTGTTCTTATCCCACCGCTTCCTAAGAGTATCCTCATTTGATTCCCTCAAGCATAAAAGTTTGAATCGCCTGAGCCCTCAGTATCATCTAGGATGTCGTTTATTGATCCAGATACTTCCATAGTTGCTAATAATTTCTTAGCAGTTTTTTCTGTAGTGTCTAAATCTAAATTTAGAGGCAATTCGAATCCTTCTTCAATCCATGATGCTAGCCTATCTGCTGCGAGAACATCAGCACTCGCTCCTATAGTTTCAGCAACTAGTCCAATCGCTGGAACCTTGTGTAAAGGTGAAAGTGATATTAGAAGCCCAGCGATTCCGATCATTCCTGATTTAGGTTGGTCATTTGTAACTGTAATATCATTACTCTCTAAGGTTTTTTTCACTTTTTCATCTGCACAAATAACATGGATTTTCCTATCCTCTGCATTCGCTGCTAATCCTGCCAATACTAATAATTGCGGTGTATTATACTTTTTTGCTAGCCCAAGAATGCTATCGGCAACCTCAAACTGACCATTTGCAGTCATTGGTTGCAAATCTCCACCAATTGTAATTATAGTTCTACCATCTGGCAGTATTACTGAGTTTATGTCTAATCTTGGGGGTGCCATCAGTCCCTCTTTTGTTAATGTAGCGTGTGGAGGGAAATCCGGATGTAAGATCCATCCTATGGTTCTTGAAGGATGTTTTTCAACTAATGCATCAACGACTAGCTTTCCAACATTTCCTACCCCAGGTACTGCTTCTAATATCGCAGAATGTTCTGGTAAACCTTCGTCTATTATCCAATGGAATCTCGTCTTCACTCTTCTTCACCCTCGATTGCTTTCCGAGGGGTTGGTAGTGACTCTATCCATTCATCACTGCCTGCATTGACTCTTTGCCTACGCCTAGTTCCTTGTGGGTCTTCTGGAGAATATTTCAGTGGAGCAACAGTCTCCATTACTCCTCCACATTTTTTGCAGATATCTCCAAGGCCATATTCCTCACAGCCTTTACAGCGTTGTAATTTTGTTCGTACCATGTGACCCCTCAGATTGTTGTGATGTACGGGGGTGTATGAATTAATATGTTCCTAATCATTCATCATAGTCTTTCTATGGTGATTGACCCCTTGACCGATTTGATTTTTTTTGTTGCGATTTTATTCGCAGCATCCCATGCAGATTCTGCAGATGAGTAATCTGGTGCTTTGATATCGATACGGTAATGTGGTGCTCCATCATAGTGGCAGGTCAGTGTTACTTCTTCTTCATTCTCAACTACTGACTCTACAGCTACCAGAGTTTCACGAATTGCATGAACTCCTTCTGAACCCCATACCTCAATGTCATAAATACCTCTAATCTCTACGAAAGGTGGGACGATATTCTCAACAGCTAGTTCTGTTACTACTTTCATCCAGTCTCCAGAGAAACCTGAATCTGATAATGCTGTTTCTGATATTGCACATTCTTCAAGTGCTCCATAAAGTGATCCGAATTGTTCAATCATCTCTTCTGAGATTATTTCGGTTTTTTCAGCATCCCAATCTACTCTTTCTGCAGCAACACGCATAATTTGAGTTGCACGTTGTTGATTCTTCCAGGTTTGTAAAGTATCTTTTTTTCTTTCTGCTGAAACTGACTTAATGGAAAGATCGACTCTCTGTCTATCTTTCTTTACTTGAACTACCTTAGCGACGACTCTTTGCCCTTCTCTTAGGTGAGATCGAATATTCTTTACCCATCCAGAAGCAACTTCTCCAATGAATACGAAACCTTCTCTTTCGCCATACCCGCCTAACTTTAGGTAAGCTCCGTTTTCTTTAACGCCCTTTACAGTACAAACAAGAAGTTCTCCTTCTTCAGGCCATGTATCGTCAGCTTCACTCATTGTATTCTGTCCCCATCATTCGAGGACATCTACAACTGTGCTTCCAGATAAATCTGCCTTTCCACCTGCTGGTCTTGCTAAAGTAGCACCGCAAATTGAACATGAAATCGAGGTTGATGCCCTGTCAAAGAGAATGGTCTCATGTCCGCAATCTGTGCAACTTACACGTAGGAATTTTCCACTCATCATTATCCCTCAATTATTTATCAATTAGTTCGAATTTCTTCGCTCTCTTCCCTGCAGGAGAATGTCCTTTTCCTGTTTCTGTGCATCTAAATACTAGATTGACGCGTTTTGTTGGTTTTTCTCCAGATGGCTTTGGACGAGGGAAACCTCTGTATCCTGCTGTTGCTTTACGGAATCTTCTTTGACCCCATTTAAGTTCACTAGCGCGCCTTTTCTTGACACGTTCGACTGTATGTTCTGTATGCTTACCAGCAGAAGGGCTGTAACGCATCACTTTACGCGGCATCTTTACCATCTTTAGCACCATAGCGTCTTACGACGAAGCGGGCGACTAACGACCCGTATATGAACTCTGTCGCGTAATCTTCGAACTAATAATTGGACATTTAGTGATTTTATCTAAAAAACATAGATGAAGTAGTGGCTATGGGGAATCATCGTGATTACTGCTCCTATACAGATTTGGCTCGGCTTTTTCCTTATAGTATCTGGCATATCTTTTGGAAGAATGGGTCCTTCATTCAAAAGAAATCAATATACTTTATTTTTCGTTCTTCTTGGAACTTTATGTATACTTCTTCCGAAACCCAATCTCTATGATCAATCTTCATTAAACCAATTACCCGAATATTATTTGATGAATATAATTGATAATTTTATCCCATGGTTCTTCACTGGTTTTTTAGGTTACTACTTAGTTCTCGTAGGCGCTCCAACATATTGGAAAATACGTTATCCTCAATTAATTTCCGGTTGGATAATTATTCTTTCGTCATTATATCTTTATTTCGAATATAATTCACATTTTTCAGTTAAGGAAATATTTCTTGCTTTTTCAAGTTTCATTGGTATTCTAATTTCTTTGCTTTGCTTTGCAATTTTAGTTAGGTATATCGAAAATAGTACTCCTCTTGATGAACCTGCTCCTGAATTAACAGATGAAGAGAAAGAATTAGTGACGAGAATCATTTCTAAAAACATAGGGGTTGATGAAGGATGAATGCAGACTTAATTGAATTACTATACTATGTGATTGGAGGTTTTATGGTTTCGAATATTTCACTCATAATATTCCAAGTTGTTTCTTACCATCCTTACAGTCGTCCATTAATTTCCATACTCGTTCAATCGATTTCTGTTCTGCTTTGTTTAGTTCTGATTATTGAATTAAACGAGGGAGTTACCGATTTATTGTATTCTCTAAGATTCGGGCTATCCCAGGGATTGATTGGAATCATTATGATTTTACCTTTATTCTATGTTTTAATGCTTTATTTCTTGTTTATGGCATCGATAAGGTCTCGCCAACATGATCCTCTTCTAGCGCTTTTAGATGCTGAATGAGTCTCAACTTAACAGCCCTCTCAAGGGTAACTCTCATAACAAGTCGGTAAGTCGCCGCGCTATCCAATAAGGTGTTATCATGTCCAAAGGCACTCCAAGCATGGGTAAGCGACAAAAGTCCACCCACATTCGTTGCCGTCGTTGCGGCCGTCATTCTTACCATAAGCAGAAGTCAGTATGCGCATCTTGCGGGTACGGTCAAACAGCTCGTATGCGTAAGTATCAATGGAGCAAGAGAAACCGTGTCATGGGTAGTAAATAATCAAGTTTCATATTAGCAAAGTGCTAAGACCCTTACAACTGAGCGAGGTTTGTTCTACATGTGTGGTATAATCGGTATTGTTGGTAACCCTGAATATTCTGTAGCTTCGGATATATATGATGGATTGCTAGTTCTCCAGCATAGAGGACAGGATGCAGCCGGTATTGTTACCTTTGATGAGCGCAACATGTATCATCGCCGGGCTAATGGATATGTCAGAGATATATTCAAACAGAGACATATGAAATCTCTTCAAGGGTCCGTAGGGATTGGTCATGTAAGATATCCAACCGCTGGTAGTTCATCTGTTGCAGAAGCTCAGCCTTTCTACACCAATACCCCCTTTGGTGTAAGTTTGGCTCATAATGGTAACTTAAATAATACTGAAGAGATACTTGATAGTCTTCTTGAGTATGATCATCGAAGAATCAACACAAGTTCGGATTCAGAAGCTCTATTGAATTTGTTTGCAGCAGAGATTCAACGTTCACTAAATGGTCGCCCCGGAGGGATTGATGCATTAGGTTCTGAAGATATTTTTCGAGCGATAGAAAGAACTCATATGCGTGCTGAAGGAAGTTACAGTGTAGTGACTTGCATTACTGGTTGGGGTATTGTTGCTTTTAGAGATCCTAATGGTATTAGGCCATTATGTATGGGTACTAGAGATAATAATGGCTTCCTCGAATATGCTTTTGCTTCAGAAAGTGCTGCATTAATGACTTTAGGATTCAATCTAGAAAGAGATGTTTTGCCTGGTGAAGCAGTGATTGTAAGGAGAGATGGTACTTTCTTTGCTCAACAATGTCATCCTGAACCCCAGCATCGTCCGTGTATTTTCGAACATGTATATTTTGCTCGTCCTGATTCTGTAATAGATGGGGTTTCAGTTCATAGTGCCCGTCTTAGGATGGGAGCATCTCTTGCACGAAGAATAATTTCACTGAATAAAAATCATGGTATCGATGCAGTAATTCCCGTTCCGGACAGTGGATGTATTGCTGCCTTAGAGTTAGCCAGAGAATTAGGAGTTCCTTATCGTGAGGGGTTTGTTAAAAACAGATATATCGGACGTACTTTTCTCATGCCGGGGCAGTCAGTAAGGAAAGACTCAGTTCGTAAAAAATTGAATACAATTGAGAGCGAATTTTTTGGTAAAACTGTACTCATTATTGATGATAGTGTTGTGAGAGGAAATACTTCCAAAAGAATCGTTGAAATGGCTAGAGCTGCTGGTGCTGAAAAGGTATTCTTTGCTTCTGCCGCACCTCCAATTATTCATCCTAATGTGTACGGTATCGATATGCCTGCTAAGAATGAATATGTCGCATATAATCGTTCTAACTCTGAAATATGTGATGCAATTGGTGCAGATTGGATGATTTATCAAGATCTTGATGATTTGATTGAAGCTTGTTTAGGTGCCGGTGATAATAAGATTGCTACATTTGATTGTTCTTGTTTCGATGGGGTATATGTCACTGGTGGAATTACTGACGAATACCTCAATAAAATTGAAAAATCAAGAAATGATAAGGCTAAAAAATCTGCTTCTGCTTAGTGCATTTACCAGTTAGGATGAAAGAGTATTAGCGTTCAGTATCTTTATGGAATCCACTATCGATGTTCTGAAAACCGTCGAAATGAGTGGTGTACCAACTTCTACCTGCTTGATGGGAAATGGTGATCTAGCAGTGGGCGATGATAATGGAATGGTCTCAATTTTCAACATCGAAGGTGAATTAATTCAATCATATACTATTGATGGTAAAGTCATTGGATTATTATATTTAGATGGTAATTTGATAGCTGGATCTAGTATTTCAGGAGTCACACAATTTTCTGAACATAAATCTTGGCACCATAAATTAAATTCTGGTTGCGAAATACTCTCAATTTCTGGTTCTGAGTTTTTAGTTTCAGATAGCTCTGGTGCATTATATCGTTTTAGTTTTCTTGGAGAATTATTATGGAAGAAAGAGTATGGTCAAATAACTCATATTTCGAGTAATAATAATGGGGATTTTTCTTGTATAGGTTTAGAGGACGGTAGAGTGGTAATATTAGACCAAAATGGAGATATTATACAAGAATCTCTCGCTGCTAAAGATGATATAGAAACTATTTCTTGCATGCTTTTCCGTCCAGATGATATTTTAGTAGTCGCTAGAAATTCGTTAGGTCTAGTAATTGATGAGAGGCCAGAGAATCGTATTGAATGTTGGAGTATGATAAGAGGACTAATTCATACTAGTGAGGTTGAAAGTTTAGTTACTTCAATGTGTAGCACTTCTAATGGGGTTATTTTAGGTTGTTTCGATGGCAATATATTAAATTTAGAAGTCACTTCAATAATTCAGGAAAATTTAGTGAAATTTGATTATCCAATAACTAAAATATCTACTTGGAATAATGATTTACTCATTGCCTCATGGTTTGATCTCTTTAGAGTTAATTTTGATAAAGAATTAACTTGGAGCCTTGAACACACTGGTATAGTTGAGCATATTATAAAGTTAGATGATTCTAGAGTTGCTATACTCGGTGATGATAAAAAACAGAGAACTCCTAGTCCAATGTATATTATTAATCCGGATTCCGAAGTTAAAACAAATGAATATTCATTTAATGATACATCAGATGATGTCAATTTTTCAAATGAATTTTCAGGAGCACTTTCTGAAGACGAAGAAAAGGCCTCCTTCCAGCGGCCAGAGTTACCAGAAGATACCTCTGAAATATTCGATGCACTCGATGAGGAATTGGAGATAATAGTGACTGCTCCAATTGTGGAAGCGGACTTACTAGAAAATTTATCTAAATCAGCTAAATCCATAAATTTGCCTCCAATTGTAGATGTCGGCGAAGATAAAACAATCTCTTCCAATGATGAAGGTACAGCAATAGTTTTACTTGACGGGTCAAAATCTTATGATCCAGACGGATTTATTAAAACCTGGTCATGGGAAAATGGTCATGGAAAAGTCATTTCTAATAAATCTAAAGTTCAAGTCAAATTATCTAAAGGAGTTCATGTGTTTTATCTGACAATATCCGATGATAGAGACGCATATTCCAAAGCTACATTGACGATACAAATTATTTAATCAGCAACGATTGGAACTTTGTTTGTATACCATACTACCATCGCATTATGTTCCCAAGAATCCCCATCTGACATTCCATCTAGTATTATTGTGCTTCCAACTGAAAGAAATCCTGGATCTACTGTTGTATTAGTACCCCAAGGATATTCATCATTATTTTCAGAAAATATATCCCAATCGTGATTTATAGTTTCATGATTAATTACCTCTTGTTCGAACATTCGATATTCGAAAGAAACCGACCTTAGTGCATAATCTGCCACCTGGAATACACAATTATGGGAAGGTCTTGTGAATGATGTATTCTCTTGAATAGTCATATTAAGTACACATACTTGCCCATTTAACATACCTTCACTATCTCCATTATCATTATATCCAAGTACTAATGTTACATTTGTATCTTCATTTAATTCGGTGTGAATCACTTCTACAAGGGTAAATCTTATTCCGGCATCTCCATTAATCTCCAAATCAGAAATATCTGGAACACCATCATTATCTGTGTCGGAGAGTCCTGTTTGATATTCGTCAAAGACAATATCGGTAATGCTTAGGCCAATTAATATTCCAAAAATTATAGCCGATAAAATAGCCGCTCGGACATTATTATCTTCGAACACGTTACTATCCATACTTAATCGAAAGAGTATTTTAATTTTAACGCATTGCTATATCTCATGATTGTAACTCTAAAAGAGCAGATTCAAGAGCAGGCATTGCATCTTCCCATGTAGAAACAATCCCATAATCAGCAACTCCGAATATTGGTGCATCTGGATCTTTATTGATGGCTAATATGTATTTACTCGATCTCATACCTGCAAGATGTTGGATTGCACCTGAAATCCCTACTGCAATATACAGAGACGGAGTAACGGTTTTTCCGGTTTGACCTACTTGCATTCTATGAGGCATACCCCATTCATCAACAACCGCTCTACTCGCGCCCACAGCAGCTCCAACAATATCTGCAATTTTTTCTAATTGAGAGAAATTTTCTATTGAACCCATTCCTCTTCCACCTGATATAATTATATCTGCTTCTGTAACATCCAGACGCTCACTTGCTTGGTTAATTGCTTCTTGTATTGAAATTTTAATATCTGCTGATTGATTAACGATATTAATCGGTGCATCATTACCTGAATTTGCTGCTTCGAAAGCATTTGGCCTGAGTGTTATTACTGCATCTCCGGAAATAGTCAGCGTTTCGATTGCTTTACCAGAGTATGCTGGCCTTGTTACCGTTATTCCTTCTGAAATCGATACGATGTCTTGAATAATTGGTATGCTTCTTTTGGCAGCGATTCTTGCACCTATCTCTCTCCCATTTGGTGTTGCAGAAACTAGTATGTTACCTTCACATACTGAATTTAATGCCTCAGCCCAAGCGCCTCCATCGAAAATATCGAAGCAATCTCCTATTACTGATATTACTTTTTCAACACCTTCAATATTTGCTGCTTCTGCTGACGCGATTCCATTTGGACAAATTACTATAGATTTAGACCCAATACTGGAAGCGGCTCCAATTAGTTGGTATGTAGTAGGGTGAAGATTATTTCCATTTGTTTCTGCTAATATTGTAAAGTTCATTATATTCACCTCAGATTACATTTGCCTCATTGCGTAGTTTAGATACAACTGTAGATACGTGTTCAGCACCCTCGAATTTTTGTCCTGCTGCTTTTTCAGGGGGTGGTGTTTGAGAATCTAGATTGACATTTGAACTTCCAGTATCTACTCCTAGATCACCCGAAGTTATTGATTCAATTATTTTCTTTTTAGCCATCATAATTCCTCTTACATTTGGTCTCCTAAGTTCCGAAGAACCTTTATCGAAGGCAAATACGCAGATTCCATTTACAGAAACTCTCTCTGTACCTGTATTACTTGGTCTTAAAGTTGAGAATACTCCATCAGAATAATTTACTTCAGAAACTAATGTCACACATGCAGCATCTAATAATTCAGCAACACCTGGACCAGTTGAGCCACCATTTGTATCTGCTGCTTGTTTCCCACAAAGAACAACATTTGCTTCATATTTTTTAATAGCCGCTGATAATAATTTTTGAATATGGGTACTATCTTTTACTCCTTCATCGGAAATATGTACTAGGATATCAGCCCCCACTGCTGCGGCATCTGTCAGCATTTTCTTTGTACGCTCAGGTCCACAAGTTATAGCGATTAAATTACCACTTGTTTTCTCTTTTATCTGTAATCCCGATTCTAATGCATATTCGTCATATGGACTCATTGACCATTTGCTAACCGAACTTTCATCGACTTTTCCTTCCGATATTGTAATCTTCGCAGTAGTGTCAGGAACTTGTTTTAGTAGTACAGCAATATTCATATTTATCCCTCTATTTTATCCGAATGGTTTTTCATGTTTTAATTTAACTAGTTGCTGATTAAGTATCATGCATTTCTTGTAAATGCCTGAATGCCTGTAATATGCCTACCAATTATTAGATTATGGATGTCATGTGTCCCTTCATAAGTTTTCACAGATTCCAGATTTGCCATATGTCGCATAATGGGGTACTCGTCGAGAATTCCATTTGCTCCATGAATATCTCTAGCAACTCTAGCTATTTCTAGAGCAATATCTACATTATTCATTTTGGCTAGTGAAATCTGCTCTGGTATCCAAGTACCAGCATCTTTCTTTAATGCTAAATGGTAAGCTAGTAATTGTCCTTTTGTTATTTCTCGTAGCATCCAAGCCAACTTGTTTTGAACTAACTGGTAAGATGCTATAGGATGATCGAATTGTATTCTGCTCATTGCATAATCTTTGGAAGAATTAAAGCATGCTTGCGCTGCTCCTAGAGCACCCCAAGATATTCCAAATCTAGCATTATTTAAGCAGGAAAATGGACCTCTTAGACCTTTGACACCTGGTAGCATACGATCTTTTGGTATCTTACAATCTTGGAATACTAATTCACTGGTGACGCTAGCTTTGAGGGAATGCTTTCCTTTCATTTCAGGAGCAGAAAATCCCGGGTCATTTTTCTCGACGATAAATCCACGTATCACTCCATCTAGTTTCGCCCAAACAACTGCTAATTCTGCGATAGTTCCATTTGTTATCCACATTTTTGCACCATTGAGGAGATAATGATCACCTTTATCTTCTGCCTTTGTGATCATGTCACCTGGGTTAGAACCGTAATCTGGTTCGGTTAATCCGAAACAACCGATCCACTCTCCACTAGCCATTTTAGGTAAGTAATAATTTTTCTGTTCTTCACTGCCGAAATCCCAAATTGGGTACATTGCTAGAGATCCTTGGACACTTGCAAAGGACCTTAATCCACTATCGCCTCTCTCAAGTTCTCTGCATATTACTCCATAAGCAGTGTATGATAGACCAGGGCATCCATATCCCTTTAGAGGAGCACCGAGCACTCCCATTTCTCCTAAAGCTACTCTCCACTCATCTGGAAAAACTCCATCTCTACATGCTTTTTCGATATTTGGTATGACTTCTTCATCAACCCAATCTCGCACCATGTCGCGAACCATTTGCTCTTCTTCACTCAATAATGAGTCAACATCGTAGAAGTCTAGTGCCTCATATGCCATAATTCTCATTCATTGGCGATAATCGATGCCACATGAATGTTACTAATAGGACCAGTAGATTACCGTGGTTATTTTTTTCCTCGTCCTTTCCTTCTAGCATCTCTTTTCTCATCCTTATTACCGAATTTCATAGTCATCCAATATTGCATTTTTGGAGAACCAGTATACACGAGAGTAATCAATAACATTACTATGGTAAGTGGAATTAAGAATCCTATGAAACCACCAAGTACTATTCCTATACCTCCCTTCTCTTCAGTAGAATGATACTCTACCAATGTACCTCGACTAGTTACTAACCAACCGCTATCTTCCCCTGTATTCCAAGTACCAACAATTCTTTCTCCAGAAATCGTCGCGTCGAATTTTTGTGCATCTTCATTGTCTAACCAAGGATATGTGGAATTAGCACTCAAGTCGTGTTCAAGTAGAGAGAAAGGAGCTACAATAATCAATGATCTTGAATCTATTTGGTGGTTTAGATGTGTGAATTGCCCCTCAACTCCTTTAATTTCACTAACAGATAATTCACTTTGTAAAGCGCCACCTTGATTGAGTCTAATTATTCCAACTTCTTGACTGCTAGATACAGATACACAAGCCATTTCATAGTTAGATGGGCATATTACACTAGTCCATGGATAGAAATTACCTCCAATCCAAGTCAAAACATGATCTCTATCAATGATTCCTATTCCGTCAGTAGATGATGATACTACACAGAGCATGATTTCATCATGACAATCGATACTTGTGACATCTCCCTCTCCTCTCCCTTCGATTAAGTGGATGTCGAGTCCTCCATCACCTTCTGCTCTGATACGCCACAACCATCCGTCATCTCCACCGACATATGCCCATGAACCAGCAGTATTCCATACAACCGAATTTAATTGCGTCTGGCCGAAATTTAATTTTTCTCCTGCTTGAGTAAGTGAATAATCATCAGAAGAATATCTTAGGACCATGCCCTCATCTCCAACTAAAAAAGCAGTCCCTCCTCCTGGATGCCAGTCTGCATCTCTCATTGTTTGCTTATCTGTTGCTGAAAGTGGAATCTGAATCTGTGGTCTATTCGCGAAGATGAGTTCAGCATAGCCATCTGCACCATAAATCAAAATTCTATCACCTTCAGGGTTTTCTGCTATTCCTTGAATTCCTAAATCATCAGCATCAAGGATAATTATTGAATCTAACTCTACAGCCGAATCTGCACTAACTATTGGTGATGCCAACATTGTCATTATCATGACTCCCATTAGTAGCGCACGGCTTACTCCCATAGTGCTCCGAATACGGACATAGGTTTAGCCCTGTTTAATATGCCCTCAGATGTTATCTTTCCCTCGTAGTATTGAATAAGCAATTAGTGCGCGCTTGACTTATGGAGAGATTCGACGTTAAGCGTGGATTGATGAAACAAATTATGGCAGATGGTGGATTAGCGGTGTTAGCTAAGAAATATTTTGAGAATGTTGAGGCTGATGGTAAAACCTCTTTTTCAGGTTCTCATGACATTATGGTGTCTATATCTGCACATTTTTCCGATACCGGAGCTTTAGTTATAGATGTCAAGAATGTACCCCCTAATTTTGATGATCCAGAAGCAATGAAAATAGCTCAAGATAGTCGTAAAAAATGGACTCTATTCCTTGATGAAGCAACAGGTTACAATTCTAAACAACGTGGAGATAAAGCCAAAGAATGGGCTAAAAAGGCGTCTAAGGCGAAATCCTCAGTCACTCAAGCAAAGACTTTTATGAAATTATCGAAAAATGTATCTGAAGAAGTTCAAGCCCAAGCATATGCATTAATTGATGAGATAGAAGCAGCCTTAGAAGAAGGTGAAAACACTAAAGCCGCAGGTCGCGGTGAAAAATTAGGTAAGTTATTTCAATAACTAAGGTGATTCAATGAGTAATACTGATTTCCTTTCAACTCTTGATGAAGGCAGTCGTGCTAAAATCGAGAGAATGTTTAGTAGTTGTGAGGAAGTTGTAGGGATTGATCATGTTGCAAAAATAGTTTCTGGAGAAGAAAGTCACTCTGGTGATTCACAATTGAAAGCATATATTGGCCTTGAACCTAGTGGGAAAGCCCATTTAGGCTGGATGATACTTGCTGAAACTATGAAGAAAATGCTTGATGAAGGTGTTCATATCACTATACTATTAGCGGATTGGCATGCCTGGGTAAATGATAAATTTTCTAGAGATATGGAAAAAATCTCATTGGCTGCAGATTACATGTCAGAAGTTTTTAGAGTTTTATTGGGACATCCAGTAGAAGGTTCTGGACCTGGTGAAATAAAATTCATTCGTGCGTCTGAAATGATGGAATCAGGGAAATATTGGGAGCGTGTACTAAAATGCTCGAAGAACATGAGTCTCTCTCGTGTTAGAAGGACATTCAGTATCATGGGCCGAGATGAAGATTCTTCAGATCACGATTTATCTGCATTTTTTTATCCTGCTTTGCAAGCCGCAGATATATTCGAATTGGAAGTTGATATCGCATTAGGTGGAATGGATCAAAGGAAAGCACATATGTATATGCGTGAAGTAGCAGATAGGAATAAATGGGTCAAAGCAACATGTATTCACACACCTATGCTTTCTGGGTTAAAGGGGTCTAGCGGAAGAATGGATTCTTATGATCATAAAATGTCAAAATCCGATCCTAATAATGCTATATTGCTGCATGACACACCTAAAAAGTTAGAAAAGAAAATGCGTAAAGCATTTTTAGAAATTGGTAATGATAATTCTGCAATATATGAAATTGCAAAGTATGTATTGTTCCCTAGGTTAGGTAAACTAAATGTTGAACCTAAGCCTGAATTCGGTCAACCATCTGAATGGGGTGATATTGATACTTTCATATCTGCAATAAATGAAGGAGTCGTTCATCCATTCGACGCAAAAATGGCAGTTGCTAGAGGTTTAGGTGAAGTTTTAGCACCTGTATCTGAATATTTCTTGGAAAAAACAGATTTATTAGATGCTATGAATTCCATCACTGGCTCGCAGTGAAGCGTTTTAATAATCGACATATTTAATCAGATTTCATAGTAGATATGATAACCCTCTTTCTTTGCGGCAGGTTTGGAAGAGTTGTTATGACAGAGGTAGGAATCGACGATATTGCTATACATTTCCCTAAATTATATTTTGATATGGAGGATTTTGCTGCATTCCGAGGTGCAGATTTTGGTAAACTAAATCGTGGACTTGGCCTGAAAGCTATGGCCATACCTGATGTTCATGAAGATACTGCCACAATGGGTGCAAATGCTTGTGCTCGTTTAATTGACAGAAATAACCTTGATCCTAATAATATCGGCCGAATTTATCTTGGTACCGAGTCAGCACTTGATGGTGCCAAGCCTACTGCTACATACATTATGGATATGCTAGAACAAAGATATCAGAGTGATTATGGTATTGATTGTTTTAGAAACTGTGATGTTGTTGATTTGACATTTGCTTGCATTGGTGCAGTTGATGCTATGCATAACACTCTAGATTGGGTCGCAAGAGGTGGAGAATCCCAAGATAGAATCGGAATTGTAGTATTTGCTGATAATGCCAAATATGATTTGGAATCATCAGGAGAATATACTCAAGGTGCAGGTGGTGGCGCTATTCTAATACGACATAATCCTAGATTACTCATCATTCCTGATAATTGGGGTGTTTCAACAATGCCAGTTCATGATTTCTTCAAGCCAAGAAGAGAACTAGATATGAAAACAGTAGTTGAAAATGTTCTAGATTTAGCAGAAGAAGCTGGAGAGGAACCAAGAAAAGCAGGTTTAGTAGAACGAATTCTCGATGTATTACCAATATCTTCACTCAAAGATAATATTTTATTCGAGTCTAAAACATTAAAAATACACAAAGATACACCTGTTTTCGATGGTCAATTTTCTAATAGATGTTATTCGGAGTCTGTTAAGCAAGCCTTCATCAATTTTAGAATCGAGGCAATTCGTTCTGGGCGATATGACCCTGATGAAGATGAGATTCTTACCAATCAATGGAAAAGAATAATTGTACACCTTCCTTATGCATTTCAAGGGAAGAGGATGTTCCCAGATGTATTCAGGCATGACAGAAGACACCTTCCATTATGGGATGAAATTCTCGAAGAAATAGGTGAAGAACCATTCCCTGAGAATTTTGAAGATAGCATAGATGGCTATGAGGAATTTGAGAAAGCAAACGATCAATATAGAAGATTAATCTCTAAAACTCCAATGTTCAAGAAATTCGTTGAAGCAAGAATTGAGAAAGCTCAGCGTGCATCTAGTTTAGTTGGTAATCAATACACTGGTTCAATTTTCCTTGCTTTAATGTCAACTTTAGAGTCTGACTTTCAAGATGATGAAAAGATGGTTGGAGACAGGATCGGTTTGTGTGGCTATGGTTCAGGTGCAAAGGCGAAAGTGTTCGAAGGAATAATCCAATCTGAATGGAAAGATGTCGCATCAAAATTCAAACTATTTGAGAGACTTACTGAGAGGCATCCAATCAATAAAGAAATTTATGAATCTCTTCATCGTGGTACTCAAAATGGTTCTGTAGTAAAACCAAAGAATGAATTTGCATTAGTTTCAATTGGTGGAGCAAACGTTCTAGAAGGTCAAAGAAAATATTCTTGGATAGAATAATCAGGGTTTTATTGCCCTATTTATGACTATTTTTTGTACTTCTTGAGTGCCTTCATATATCTGAGTGATTTTAGCATCTCTAAAGAATCTTTCAACTGGGAAATCAGTTGTATATCCATAACCTCCGAGTACCTGAACCGCTCTCTCAGCTACCCACATTGCGGTATCTCCTGCGAATAATTTAGCCATACTTGCTTCCTTTGTATGTCTTTTACCTCCATCTTCGTAGTGTCTTTGTTTAGCCCATGCTGCTTTGTAAACCATCATTCTAGCAGCCTCAATCTGTGTTGCCATGTCTGCAAGATAATTTCCAATACTTTGATGATGCGAAATTGGTTTGCCGAAAGCTTGTCTTTCATATGAATAGTTCAATGCTGATTCAAAAGCTCCTTGAGCTATTCCTAATGCCTGTGCAGCAATACCTATTCTGGAGTTATCAAGAGCATTCATTGCAATAGGAAAACCTTCGCCAACATTTTTCAAGACATTTTCTACTGGGACTTTGCAATTTTCTAGCAATAGCACACAGGTATCTGAAGATCTTATTCCCAGTTTTTCTTCTTTTTTACCTACACTGAAACCTTCCATTGATGAATCAACGATGAATGCGGTAGTTCCACCATGTCTTTTTACACCATAATCCGGATGATCTACATCTTTTGCAAATAATACATAGATATCTGCACTCTGTCCGTTAGTTACCCACATTTTTTCTCCATTAATTATGAAGTGTTTTCCATCTTCTGATTTCTTTGCTTTACAAACCATTGCAGCAGCATCTGTACCAGCTCCAGCTTCAGAAAGAGAATATGCTCCAATTTCTTTACCTGTAAGTCGCGTCAAGTATTTTTCTTTCTGCTCATCATTGCCATGAAGTGCTATTGTTTTAGCACATAATCCTACATGTACGCAAAACATAACTGCAAAAGATGGATCAACTCTTGCAAGTTCTTCAATAATTATTGCTTCAGAAATATCATCTACTGGACTTCCACCATATTTTTCTGGAATAGTGATGCCCTGTAAACCATATTCACAGAACTTTACCCATTCTTCTAGAGGTGGTGATGCATTTCTGTCACGTTCCAAACATGTAGGGGCTAATACCTCTTCTGCAAAACTGCGAACCATCTCTCGAATCATGCTTTGTTCTTCTGTTTCCATGAAATCCATCTTCTCACCTAACTCTCGGAAGTCAATGGTCTTGTTAATGTCTTGTAATGACAAATGTTACTACTTTGCCGAATAGAAGATTTCAAAGCGGTTGTCAGTTGGGCGCAGGTCGAGAATCAGTATGGCGGACAGCGATTATTACGAATTTGGCGTGGCACATGGTCGAAAGTATACTCTTGAACATCTTTGGATACAGGTACTAGATGAAAAGAAAGCAGACTCTCAAATTAAGATAGGAATTAGTGAGTTTATTAGGGCAGAATATGGAGATATTGTCCGTGTAATTTTAACAAAACCTGAAGATGATTCTGAGTTTAAAACAGAAGATAGAGATGCTGATGAAGAAACTAATCAGGATGATGATGCACCTACTCCAATGACTAGTGGAGATGAAGTAGGACTTGACGATTTATTAATTACAGTAACTACAGAATATGAGAAATTATTGCTTAATGCACCATTTCCGTGTAAAATTGTTTCATTAAATGGAGACATAGAAGACAATCCAGATCTTGTTAATGATGATGCTTATGCTGATGGTTGGTGTGTTATTGTGCAGCCTCATGAGTTTGATGCAGACCAATTTTTAGATGAAGCAGAATACATTGAATACTTGAATGAAGTTTGATTATGGCCATGATAATATAGGCCAGGTTTTGTAGTCTCCATTTTTCCAATCTATGTCATCTAATAATTCTAAAATTTCTTCTTTATTTGTAAGATTTTTTTCTATTTGTTGCCTGTATAGCCAGCCCTTTAGCATACCCAGTTTTGGCCCCGGCTCAATATTAGTTGACTTAGAAAGTGTAATGCCATCAATAAGTGGTAATCTATTTTTCACAAGATTTTCCATGTTGTTTAAGCTCTCAATAAATCCTAATGGATTATGATATTCTAGAATTGCTTTTTTCTGTTCTTCAGAGAGATATACACTAAATCTTCTTAGACCACCTAAATCTTTATCGAAAATCACGGACTTATTATCGTGTAAGAAAGAAATCAGTTCAAGTTCTTTTCTCGAAAATTTCAGAATATCTCTTAATTTGTTAGAAAGTTCTTTTCCATCACAATCATTTTTATTCAGAATTATTGCTAAAGTAACTAATGGGTTATTACCTCTTATATTAGCTATTTCAATCGATAATTCATTAAATAAACAATCCAAAATCCCTGTTTTCTCCATTATAGCGAGTATTTCCTTAGAATTATTTTTTGATAATATTTTTTTAATTTCGTCACCGATTCTTTCATTTGATACATTTTCTAGCATATTCTTATTCTCAATAATTGCTAGTTCCAAATCTCTATCCAAGGTTCTTATACTCCCTTCTCCATCTAAAAATCGAAAGGCTCGCATTATTCTCAACCCATCTTCTGCAATTCTCTCGCCAGCATTGCCCACCGATCTAAGAATATTCTGTTGTAAATCTTTTTTTCCACCAAATATGTCTATTATGTTCCAATCTTCGTCTACTGCCATAGCGTTTATCGTAAAATCACGACGTGCTAAATCATCCTCAATTTTATCTCCAAATAATACATTATCGGGTCTTCTACCATCTCCATAAGTTCCTTCTTTACGTAAAGTAGTAACTTCCCATTGTCCTTCTATTTCTTTTTCGAGTCTAACTATGACAGTTCCATAGTCTTCTCCAATAGGTATTGATCTAGGAAATAATTTCTTTACTTTATCGGGAGTTAGTGTTGTAGCTATATCCAAATCAGTTGATGAATTACCAAGAAGTGCTTCTCTAACCCAACCACCCACAATCCATGCTTCTCCCTCGCATCTTAGTCTCTGAAGGACTAAATTGTCCTCCAAGCTAAGGTGGCGACTAAGATCATTCATGCATCTCCGTATATGCAGGAGGACATCAGGTCTTCGGGCGTCAAAACTAACAGTGATGAACTTCTCCCGGTAGATATGATAGTCGAGTTAGTCCCATTAGATGTCCTTAGGCCTCATGAACAGGTTATACCTAAAAAAGTGGATCAGTTAGAAAAAATGACTCATCGTTGGAATGCTTATACTAAACCGTTGTTAATCGATCGTTCTACTGGTACAATCCTTGATGGACATCATAGATATCATGTTGCTCAGAGGTTGAGTTTGAAATGTATTCCATGTGTATTTATTGATTATCTTGAAGACGATCTTATCGAACTTGATGTGTGGCCCAATTGTGGACTTGATACTATTAGTAAAAAGGATGTAATTGCTGCCGCATTATCTGGTGAATTATTAAGTCCAAAAACTAGCCGTCATAGGCTTTCCGACCATCTCCCGCCTATCGCAGTTCCACTATCTAGGCTCAAGCAACCGGCAATCTAGTTTCCAATGCTTTTAATGAACATATTAGCTGAGTTTGATATTGATTCATTATCTGATTGTTGTAATTCTTCGATAATTTTCATAAGTTCTAGGTCATTTTGATTTTTCCCGAATAAATCTTCAATTATACGTGCTCTCAATACATCGCTCCTATCACTATCAAGAAGTATTCTTTTTCTTAATTTATTCGCTTCATTAGAATTATTTCGTCTCAAGATACCTGAAATAAGTTTGTCATTTGATGAGTTCATAATTGCTTTCGTTAATTCACTAATATCTTCTAAATTTTTATTCTTCATTGATTCAACAATTATTTTGACCATTTGTGGATTTTCTTGTTCTAGCCATATAGGTATTTTTTCACGTATAGATTTAGATTCTCTTCCACTTTCTATTAGCATTATTATCGCATCTATCTGTGTACTCTTATCATTCTCAGCAATATCAATTATGATTTCATCATATGTCCCTGAGGAATTTAATTCAGGCCTCATTCTTAGAAGTGATACCGCTTTTTTCCTTACTCTACTAGATTTATCTTTTAGAATTATTTTGATTATTTTGTCCTCAACAACTGGCATCTGCTCAATTTTATCTATTGCTAGGATTCGTATCCCGCTTTCTTCAGCCATAATTGCTTCCATAATTAAATCTCCATCTTGATTTAATCTTGTTTTCCACGCATTTAGTTTAACTAACTGATCACTATCTTCTGATAGTTTCTTTAGTATTAATGTACTAGACTTACCTATTCTAGGTGCTATTCTACAAGCTAAGATACGCTCTTCATTTCTCCTCGAGGTAGACAATCTCTCGGCTAATTTCAAATCTTTCATTGAAGCCCATTTCTGTATAGCGGCAAGCGCCTTTCCTCTGAACCATTCATCTGAATCATCTAGTAATGGTATGAATGCATCCATTGCTGTCGGGTCATCTAGTTCAAACAATTTTCGAACGGCTCTTCTTCTTTGTCGAACATCTTTATTGTTCAACTGTCGTATTTCCGCTCTAACCACAAATCTCCCACTCGTATGCAGTGCAAGAATACTCCGATTCAAGGGACTAGGTCTCTATGGCCACCAGCCATTGGTGATTCATCATCCTCTGAATCATTGAAACTAATGAAATCCATTGAAATTAAATGGCCAAATATGGGCCAAATAGGTGCTAGCCACTCCATTTCAGACATTATTAAGTCCATTACAGGATGTTCTAATATTTCCTCTTCTGAAGCAATTTTTGATATCGGAGGAATGTCTCTTGGCAATTCTCTGAGGGATAATATAAGTTGTTCAATGCTCTGATAAGTCATTTCATCAATTTCAATAATATCTGAAATTAAGGCTAAAGAGTCTTCTAACCCCTCTGCTAAAACTTGTGGATCTAGTGGATTTCTTTCAGCATTAATTGCATCCATTGGACCGAAAACAACTCCTCCAAGGTCAGTATCTAACCATTGGTTACCATATTTTTCTCTTTTGAGTAGTCTCTGCTGTACGCTTCCTCCAAATGGCCCCAAGATAAATGCGCTATCTTGTAATATGACATTCAGAATTTCGGGAATTTCTCTAACTGCTCCAGTAATTAAAACTCTATCTATTGGTTTCTCAAATTCTTCAAAGTAATCCATACTCGAGGACGATAATACACGGATAACTCCTTTCGATTTATGAGTTTCCAAAGTATTTCTTGTGTGTTCTAAAACTTCATGGTGAGGTTCAACTATTGTTACGATTCCATTGACTCCTAGTAGATGATCTAAAAGTGCTGCAAGATAACCACCTTTGGAGCCAATTAATAAGAAATGTTGGCCCTTTTTAATCTCTAAATGATGGAGTAACGTTGCAATCATATGTGGTGCAGAAATATTTTTCACTGCACCTGCCTCAGTTGTCATAAATATGACTGGTTTATCTTGCCAAAAATCACCACTTGAATGATCTATAAAATCTTGTATTTTTACTGATTTAAAGGCTTTTTCGATGTTTTCTTCTAATGGTATACCTGCTATTTTCAAACTTTCTAGCAGGTCATCTATATCGCTCAATGTACCACTCTCTGACAGAATGTTCAACCGCCAATGATTTGAATGCGACGCTGCCCGAGTCTCTTTGTGGGGCCCGTGGTCTAGGGGTTATGACGTTGCTCTTACAAAGCGAAGATCGCAGGTTCAATTCCTGCCGGGCCCACCACTTCAACCCTCAATGAGTTAGTGTAAACAATCAAGAAGGGCGGCTATGAGGGCTACTCGTGGTAGAAGAGACTGCGGGATTAGCATCCCGAATGACAAGACGCCTAAGGAAGAAGGGTTGGACTATATCTACTGCTGAATCATGCACTGGTGGATTGCTTGCTTCATTGATAACAGATATATCTGGAGCATCTCAATGGTTTAGTCAAGGGTGGGTAGTTTACTCTAATGAGGCTAAGATGAGAGAATTAGGCGTCGAAAAGTCTGCTTTTGATGAAGGAGATGCAGGAGCGGTATCTCACGAAGTCGCAGTTCAAATGGCAAGAGGTGCTAGGTATCAGTCAGGTTCTGATGTATCTATTGCAATCACAGGGATCGCGGGACCTGGTGGCTCAACTGCCGATAAAGAAGTCGGGCGTGTTCATGTTGCAGTTATTGCTGGTGATTATTTCCTAGTACGCAGAATGGATTTTGGAGATAATGATAGGTTGGACAATAAGCGTTCATTTGCAGTTTTTGCTCTTCGACTAGCTCTTGAGACCTTAGATAGATTAGAGGAGCAGGAAGATGTCTCCAATGAGGTTACTGATGTGTCTGAGGATTTGAATCGAGATCTATCCAAAATGGACCCTACTTCTGAGGAATGGGAAGGTAGTATGTCTTGGACTTTAGAAGAAACAGAAGAAACAACAGTTGTAGATGAAATTCACAAAGTCGATTTAGCATCACTTACTGACTGGGATGAATGACTTCTTTACAGCGATATTATCATGAGCGTATCTGTCTGACCTTAAACAGATGGCATCGGACCTTTGGGCGGAACGGCAGAAGATATTGCTTGCTGCAGGGCTTCTTGTGATGACTCAAGATGCTAAGACAAAAATAGAAGCATTAGATAATTTAACCCCATTAATCGAAGCAGCAAATTCCTCTAATGTCAGAATTCTTAATTCGCAATCAATAGATCAGTTACTTTCTTTAGTTCCTACACCCCAAATTGATAATGAGTCAGTTCAGATATCTACTAAGAAGTCTCAGGCTACACTTCCAGCCCCAGATAATCCCTCGCCGATTGGTAGAGTACTAGCTCCTATTTCTAGTACAGATATCTCTGTAGCCCCTCGTCCACATGGATTATCTCATTACAGTCTTGATGACTTCCCTATGCTCGCTACAGATGTTGCTTCAGAAATTGAAGTGCATTTTGATATAACTGGTAATTCTGTTACTGAAGGTAAATTATCAGATATTAAATCACTCTTCAATAGTCGCTTGAGTAAAATTCGAAATTTAATGATAGAAGGCCGATGTTTACCAAGAAGACCAATATCTAATGCTGAAGCATATCGTAATCGTCAACGTTATTCTTCTTCTGAATATGAGATTACTATTGTAGGACTTGTGAGCGAACCTCGCTGGGCTAGATCTGGTAACCTTATGTTTATGATTGAAGATGAAACTACACAAATCCAATGTCTTCTCAAGCCACCATCTGACAAAAATCCATTACATGCTGCTTTAGATGGTCTAATGAACGATGATGTGATTGCTGTAAGTGGTTATTTCATCGGAGATAGGAGTGATTTATTTATCTCTTCAAATTTACATATGCCACCTTTACCAAGGAGGGCTAAGAATGCTGCTAGTGCTGATGAAGCGGTTTCAGCGGCCTTCTTATCGGATGTTCACGTAGGGAGTAAAACTTTCCTTGAACCTCAATGGAATAAAATGATTCAATGGTTTAAGGAAGATCCATTGGCTCGAACTATCAAGTATTTCGTATTGAGTGGTGATGGCGTAGATGGTGTTGGTATATATCCAGGTCAAGAAAGACATCTTGCAATAACTGATTTGTTTAAACAATACGGAGCCCTTGCTAATCTTTTGAGCGATCTTCCAGATTGGGTTGATGTAATTATTCTACCTGGTAATCACGATGCAGTACGTCCTGCTGAACCTCAACCGGCTTTAGATCCTGAAGTGCAGCAAGATTATTCTGACGTACTCTTTGTAGGTAATCCTTGTGACTTTAGTCTCCATGGAGTTCGTATATTATCCTACCATGGTAAAAGTATTGACGATTTCGTAGCAGGACTAAGATCAGTAACTTATGCTAAACCTGAAATGGCTATGCGTTCGATGCTTGAAAGAAGGCACTTAGCACCCACCTGGGGTGGTAAAACGCCATTATCTCCTGAACCAGAAGACAGTATGGTAATTGGAACGATACCTGATATATTTGTCACAGGTCATGTGCATGGGCAATTTATTGGAGACCATAAAGGAACAACAATTGTTCATAGTTCTACTTGGCAAGATCAGACAGATTATCAACGAATGTTAGGTTTTCAGCCCAAACCTTGTATCTTAACCGTGATTAATTTGCATACACACGCATCTGCATCTATACCGTTTGCATGAACTTAGTTTGGGAATTTTTCATTAAATATTATTGTCCAAATTTCTCTTAGATCTTTTTCTAATACTATTGGTACATTTGAATTTTCAAATGCATCTAATGCTCTTTTTCTTGCTGGATTGAATCCTATGAAGTTTGATCCTGGGATTTGCATTGATAAATCAGTACTCGAATCTCCTACACTCCAAATTTTATCTGGTGTGAAATTATTTATTTTCGATAGCTTCTCTACCATTATCCCTTTGTCATGTGAATTTACCATTGAAGGAATAGCTCCTGTAAGAAAACCTTCGTCATCCCAACCAAAATCATTAGCAGCCCAATCATCCACTTTCAGCATGTGCGCAATTGATCCAATAAATCTAGCAATTCCAGATGAAACAATCGCTACATATATCCCTCTTTTGTGAAGTTCTTCAACGACATCTCTAGCTCCTTTCATTAATTTCACTCCTGAAAAACATCTCATTATCTCATCCATATGGATTTTTTCTTGTATTTCAAGCCACATTTTAACATCCATTGCCATAAACTCATCATCAGTTATTTCATTATTGAGAAATTTTTCTAATGTTTCAAGATTATTTGTACCAAAGTAATCATGTATTTGTTGCCATGATGAACCTATGTCTACTAAGACTCCATCGCAATCAAAAACAACGGCCTGTATTTCTGTCATGACGTCACGAATCGTCATTATGGTTTAGATTCTACGAGTCGCATAGATGGTTTGATTGCCAAACTCTCACTCGGAGTCATATGGACCCTATACAGCCTAGTGAAGGCGCGATTAAGGTGAAGGTCTTATTTTTTGGACCATTAGCGGAATTAATGAATCAAAAAGTAATCGAGTTGTCTCTCCTCAATGGCACTACAATAAATCAGCTGGTTGAAAGATTTGATTTGAATAAATACTTATCTCAGGGTGTTCTTATTGCATTGAACGGTGAAGTAGTTACAAATTTAGAAGAATATTTGCAAGATACCTCCGAAATCGCATTTTTACCTCCAGTTTCTGGAGGATAAGAGAGTAATTAGCCGAAGCCTTTGAAGGATAAAGCCAGTTCAGGTTTAACATGGGAATGTTTGGTAGTCAAGAAATTATAGTACTTTTTATACTTGGATTCATTCTTTTCGGTGCGAAAAAAATACCAGAACTTGGATACAATTTGGGTCTATTCAAGGGTCAAGTACAGAGAGGATTGCAAGAAAATATGTCCTCTGCTGGTGAAGATATGGACCGTGGTGGAATGACTAAAGAACATCTAGACGAATCCGAGTGATTATTTTCTTTTTGTTAATTTCAATTGAGTACCACAGTCGGTACATTCTCCCCAATCTGATTTTTTCTGATTTGGAATTTCAGGTGTGGGGAATATTTTCTTACATGCTATACATTTTAATTGCCACTTCCATACTTTTTTAATTCCTTCAGTTGATACTGGAGCCC
>JAJPRD010000024.1 GCA_023700255.1 Candidatus Thalassarchaeaceae archaeon
TCTTTTAGTTCATCATACATTTCTAAATTTTGACCTAAATATACTACTTTTAGTTCATCACCATTTGTTTGTTTAATTTTCAGATCAGGGTATTCCTGATCTTTTGGACTCACGCAAACCCAATCTATTGTATCCTTAGGTATGAGTATAGTTCCATTTGTTTCTATGCTTAGATAATATCCAAGAGGCTTGAGACAAGCCGAAAGAGATACTAAATCTTGTAAAGCAGGTTCTCCTCCTGTAAATATTATTCTATCACAGTCATATTTTGAGAGTTCATTAACTATTTCTCCTATACTCATATCAGTCCAAACATCAAAATCAGTATCGCACCATGGGCATCTTAGATTACAACCCCCAAATCTAATGAAAATTGACGGAATTCCGTTATGATAACCTTCACCTTGTACGCTATGGAAGATTTCCACAATAGGATATAAAGTTTCTAAATCCATATTTTGACTGAGAATTACCATTATAATCCCTCACTTATTTCTCGGGTTATTAATTAATTGCAATAATTCAACTCTCGCTTGAGGATTTTCAAAGAAAACTCCTTTCATGGAACTTGTAGTCATTACTGAGTTCTGTTTTTTGACCCCTCGGCATTGCATACACCCATGTTTTGCTTCAATAATGACTGCACATCCCAAAGGCTGTAAAACTCTCTCTAAATCATCTGCTATAGACTTAGTAATTCTTTCTTGGTTTTGTAATCTCAATGAATGAAGCTCAACCAACCTAGCCAACTTACTAATACCAACTATTTTTTCTACTGGAATATAAGCAACATGTGCCGAACCTGTAAATGGTAACATGTGGTGTTCACATGTAGAATGAAATTCTATATCTCTAAGTAAAACAATACCATCGTATCCTTCTGCATTGAAAGTAGATTCTAAAAGAGCATTTGCATCAATTGTATAACCCTGGTAAAGTTCTTCATATGCATCAATGACTCTTTTTGGAGTATCTAAGAGTCCTTCTCTTAGCGGGCCATCTATTTTCTCGATATACCTGACTAATGTCTCTATTGCATTTTGTGCATCAATTTTACTAGGTATCTCATTTTTCATTATATCATCTCCTACCATGGAATTCATCTATGGTATCTAATTGATCTAGGATTTTTCTACATGCAGTTCTTACTGCGTCTGCTAATGAAATAAATTTTTTATCATCACCAACATGTTTTTTTAAATCTTCTAATAGTTCTGAAGGTATATCCAGACTTATTTTTGGCATGACTTTCGCAACTCGTAGTTTCTTTTAAGTATTCTCAGAGTATTACTATGAGAATACTATGCGTTTCTATACGATTCTATTAATCCATTTAATTCAGGATACTTCGTATTCAATGCTTTAGCTCGTTCAAGCAGAGTATTTAGTAGCAGATTTATTTCATTTTTTTGAACACCTTGTTCTAATAGGCTCGAAATCACAGATAAACCACCTTGAATCGACCCTGAATCAAGATATGCGTCATTAGATATTTTTTTCGCATCTCTCATTAGTTCTAGAGTTTGAGATATATAAATTACCTCTGAATTCACTAATTCGTTAGTAAGTCCCCTATCACTAGATACTATTAGAGATGAGATTATATCAAGCATACTTATTCAACCACTTAAGAATTCATATTAATCCTTTGTACTAGTTCTACAAGAACACCACCAGTTGATTCAGGGTGCACAAATGCTATTTTATGCCCCTCAGCTCCCTGAGATGATTTATTGTTAATCATACGGATACCGGAATCTATCAAATCAAGTATTAATTGATCAATATCATCTACTGTTATAGCTAACTGTTGTATTCCCTGTCCTTTTTTTGAAATAAATTTAGCGATAGGAGATTTTTCAGACAAGGCTTCTATTAGTTCAACTTTCGAGTGTGTTTTTTCACCATTTTCATCAATACCATAGAACATTTTAATTTTCACACCTTGTTCTAAATTATGTTCAACAGAATCATCGGATTTCAGTCCAATTTGCTCCCAGAATCTTGATGCTAGGTCTATATTTTCTGTCGCAATACCGATATGATCTATTCTACTCATTTAAACACCACTTGGTGAGATCCATGTTCCAAAAACTTCTCTCATTATATCATTGACTTCGCCAACAGTAGCACCCGATTTCAGTGCCTCAATTAATGGAGGCATGACATTTTCAGTCCCCTCGCATGTAATTTTCAATGATTCTAATTTCTGAATAACAATCGAATTATTTCTTGTTTTCTTAAATTCTCTTAGTCTTGATATTTGTTCCGACTCACTTTCAGAATCTATTTTTTGACCTAGATTCATATTTTCGGAATCTTCGATATTTGTGTTAACTCCTACTACTAACAAATCTTTATTTTCAGTATCTTGAATTTCTTTCCAAGCGCTTTCATGAATCATTCTTTGCTGAATGCCTGATTTCAAACAATTTAAAACACCTCCTTGCTTTTCCAATTCTAATATCATTTTATATGATTCATTTTTTATTTTTGAAGTTAATTCTTCTACTAAATATGAACCCGCTAGAGGATCTACAACATCTGCGACACCGGTTTCATGAGCAATTATTTGTTGAGTTCTCAAGGCTATTTTAACCGATTCATTAGTTGGTAAACCTATTGCTTCATCATAACTATTTGTATGCAGTGACTGAGTGCCGCCGAGGACTGCAGATAGTGCTTGATAAGAGACTCTGACAGAATTATTCATCGGTTGTTGAGCTGTTAGAGTGACCCCTGCAGTTTGTGTGTGAAATCTTAATTGTGATGATTTAGGATTTTTTGGATTGAAACGTTCATTAACTAATTCATACCATAATTCTCTGGCGGCTCTGAATTTAGAAATTTCTTCAAAGAAATCGTTATGGCAACCGAAGAAAAATGACATTCTAGGTGCAAAGTCATCTATGTCCAACCCTGATTTCACAGCCTCTTCTGCATAAAATATCCCATTTGCAAGAGTAAGCGCTACTTCTTCAATCGCAGTTGATCCTGCTTCTCGAATATGGTAACCACTAACTGAGATTGTATTCCATTTAGGCGTATTAAGGTTGCACCATTCAAATAAATCTGTAGTGAGTCTTATTGATTCTTTAGGTGGGTATACGTATAATCCTCTAGCAATATATTCTTTCAATATATCGTTTTGAACGGTTCCTCTTAGATGTTTTCTCTCAATTCCTTGGTTATCAGCTGCAGCTACATAAAGAGCTAGCAAAGTCGTTGCTGGAGCATTTATTGTCATCGAAGTAGACACTTCTCCTAGATTGATACCTGCAAACAAAGTCTCCATGTCATCTAGTGAATCTATAGGGACACCAACTTTACCTACTTCGCCTAAAGAATCTTCATCATCTGAATCCATACCTAGTTGCGTAGGTAAATCAAATGCTACTGAAAGTCCAGTTTGTCCCGACTGTAGTAATAGTTTAAATCTTTGATTTGTATCTTTAGCAGTAGAAAAACCAGCATATTGCCTCATAGTCCATAGTTTTTGTTTATACATTTTTGAATGTATACCTCTAGTATATGGAGGTGTACCTGGCAAATTATGACCATTTTTTGGATGGCCTGAATCCACTGATGTATCTATAGTTGGAATATCACTTCTAGGCAAACCACTTCGCGTGGTTGATCTACTCTTACGTCCTTCCACGTGCCACGGGATGTGTGCAAGCAAATGAATTATGTGATTTGATTAGTGATGATGTCCGCCATCGCCATGGACGTGCCCATGAGAAATTTCTTCTTCTCCAGCAACTCTTATTGAAACAATTTCTACATCAAATGTAAGTGTTTTTCCTGCCATTGGGTGATTGAAATCGCAATCAACAGTTTCTTCATTAATCGTAATAATTTCAAAAGGCATAGGCATACCTTGAACTTCAGCTTGGAATGTCATTCCAATTTCAATTTCTTCAGGGAAGTCACCTATTGGCATTGCCATTACTCTTTCTTCTTCTCTATGCCCATAAGCTCGCTCAGGCTCAAGTGTGAAAGTTCTTTTTTCGCCCATTTCAGCGCCCAATACTTCGGCTTCAAACCCAGGTATCATTTGCCCATGTCCTACTAGGAAAGTCAGAGGCTCTCTTTCTAATGAACTGTCAAATACTTCTTTTGTATCAAGGAAATATCCATGATAATGCACTGCCACTACTGTATTATTTTCTACTAACATTTTTTCACCTTCTTATTGTATAATCATCAATGACTTTCTCAAGTCTTGATTTTTGTTCATCATTAATGGCACCTTCATCAAATTTATCATGTAACCATGACTTAGCATCTGATGTTGTTTGCCTTTCACCTTTAGCCCATATAGTACCAAGGAGACTTGATCTATGTTCTTCTGCGACATTTATGTCTTGTAATAGTTTACGCATTTCATACTTATATTCCATATGTCTACTACGATTTAACCTCTTAGCTCTATTTGCTGGTTGATAACTTGATTTAGGAGCCCTGCGTCTTTTGAAAGCAGGTTTAGCTACCTTTTTTTCTGGAATTACTTTGTTAGGCACTGGCACCATAGCTCTTTTACGACTTTGTTCAATTAATGCTGCGGCCCTATCGCTCTGTGGAGTTGCTTCTTTTACAACTACTGTTTTCTTAATTTGCTTAAGTCCACGGCTTTTCTTTGGTTTATTACCAAGTATTTGATCAGTTACAATTTTTTTAGCAACCGTTTCTTCAATATCTTGTTCTTGAGTTGCAGTTTTCTCGTTTTCAATAACAACTTCTTCAACAACTTCTTCAACAACTTCTTCAACAACTACTTCAACAACTTCTTGAATAATTTTTTCTTTCTTTGGTGTCATCTTTTTTTCTTTGATGACTGGTTTTGGTGCAATCTTTGGAGCCTGAGGTGGTGGTGTTGCAAACCTCGGCTCAGCTGGCTTAGAAACAGGGACTGGTTGAGGTTTCTTAGGTTCCTTGGTGGCTCCTCGACTGAAGACATTTTTTGGTGCCCTCTTGGGCGGCCCTCGTCTACGTTGTCCCCTCAAGTACTCAATCTCCAATACCCGGCCCTCAAGTGCCTTAGATAAGTCTTCTTAGGTAGCAAATCAATCCCATACAACTTCCGCGTGGTCAGTTCTCATTGAAGGATCGATAGCACTATCTTCTAATTTAGTTATTAAATCGTGTTTTAGCATCTTCCGGCCAAGTTCTGCTATCATAGTCCCATTATCTACGCAGTATTGTTTTTCCGGCCAATATGCAACTGCGCCACGATCATTACACATTAATTCAGACATAGTCCTTATTCGTTCATTACAAGCAACTCCTCCACCTAATAGTAATTCTTTCTTTCCAGTATGAGCCAATGCTCTCTCAGCAACCTCTATGCAACTTGAGAATGAATGTTCTTGTAAAGACCAGCATACCTCTTCAAGTGGATGTCCATCGTTTATTTTCTGTATGGCTGCAGTTAGTATTCCTGAAAATGAAAGATCCATACCTTGTACTGAATAGGGTAGCATTATATTATCGAGACTAGTTTTTTCATTCTGTCTTTCCCATTCTAAGGCTAACTGTTCAATTTTAGGTCCACCAGGGAATGGAATTCCTTGTGTCCTAGCAAATTTATCTAGCATATTTCCGATTCCAATATCTAATGTTTCTCCAATTACTCGATATCTACCACCTTTTCTTGCAATTACTTGGGTATTGCCTCCGCTAACATATAGGAGAACTGGGTCTTTACAACCAGTCTGGAGTCTGCCTATTTCTATGTGCGCTACACAATGATTAACTCCGATTAGTGGAATAGTCAGTTTTTCAGACAAAGATCGTGCTACAGAAGCGCCTACTCTCAAGCACGGACCTAGGCCTGGTCCTTGACTGTAAGCAATAGCATCAATTTGATTCAAATTTAAGTTATTTTCGGAAATGAATTGTTTGAATTTTTCACCAGATATTATTGAATGATGATCGGCAGCTTCACGAGGATGAATTCCACCTATTTCTGGACGAAACAGAGCAGAAGATGATGGAATGGTATCTCCAGAGGTTGATACACCACCTATGGAGAATGTATGAGCAGTACTTTCTATGCCTAAAATAACTCCCATTAGCATACGCGAAGAGGAGAGCCCTTTCAAGCATCACTCCTGTCGGGTGTCATGGACCTCTTGTTATACAATGCTGGAGAAATCGCTACTTTATCCCATGGAGAAGTATCAAAACCCCTTTCAGGAATTGAAATGGCTGATAGAGAAAAATTAGTCTTAGACTCCGGTAATGCGATTTTGATATCCAAAGGAATTATTCAAAAAATATCTAGTCAAGAAGAATTAATTCAAGAATTTGCTCCTGATTTTTCCGATGGAAAATCAAACTTAGTGGATATTATAGATGCTCATGGTAACGCTATCATTCCCGGTCTTGTAGATTGTCATACTCATTTATTATGGACAGGCGATAGATCTAATGAAATGAATATGCGTCAAAATGGCCTTTCATATCAAGAAATATCTAAACGTGGAGGAGGGATTAGTAGAACTGTTGAAGCAACAAGGAGCGCAACTAAAAAACACCTTGTTAATTTAGGAAAATATAGGATAAGTCAAGCATCTATGAATGGTACCACTACTCTTGAAGCAAAAAGTGGTTACGGTTTATCTGTCGAAAGTGAAATTAAACTCCTTGAAGCATCATCCGAGATTCCGCAAGATAAATGCAATTTGTTACCTACTTGGTTAGGTGCACATGATTTTCCTAAAGGGAAAAGTAAGGATGAGTATATTGAAGAATTGATCAGTGAACAATTACCGCTTGTAGCAGAAAACAAATTAGCAAACTGGGTAGATGTATTTTGTGAGCCTGGTTGGTATGACTTAGAACAAACTGAGCTAATAGTCAAAGCCTCTAAAGAATTAGGATTGAAAAGTAGATTGCATGTGGATGAATTTGTCGACTCCAATGGGCTTGCTCTTGCTGCAGAGTTAGGGAGTAGTAGTGCTGATCATGTTGGTTTTAGTAATACTGAATCTAGAGCAAAAGCACATGAGTCAAATACTATGCAAGTTTTTTTACCAGGTACACCGTATGTATTAGGAAAAAACTTAGGTGATGGAATTAACGAGTGTATAGAAAATAATTGGAACTTTTCTCTTGCAACAGATTTTAATCCCAATTGCCAAACTTTGTCATTACCTTTCGTTGCCAGTCTTGCAACACATAGGTTGGGGGTTGATCCATTAGCCGCATTAGTCGCTTGCACGAGAAACCCTGCTTCTACATTAAATTCTGAATTAAAACTTAATGTCGGTTCGATATATGAGGGTGGTCCCGCTGATATAAATATTCTAAAAAGTGAATATCTAGATTATTGGTGCCAAACACCTGGCTTATCTCCAATCGAAAAAACTTTATTTTCAGGCGTTCCTGTATAATTGTAAAAGAGGGAATGTACAATCGTTTCTTTTAAAGAACCTTCATTACATCCTTAGTGGTTAATCAAACAAAGTCTGAGCAAAAATTTTAATTAAATAATGTTCATTGGTCTATGCTAGTATTTTGCCGATGCATGTATGGCCGATAATGGTAGTTATCAGAAATTGAGTCTACTCGCTACTTGACAAATGCCTCTCAGTACAGCGTTTCATAAAAGAAATGCTTTTTTTATGCAATAAGAGGGGGTATTAGCAAGGTTTAGTTGTGTAGCCTTAGTAGATGTATTTGTGGTAGCTTATCAGGCCTATTGTATGAAATGTAAAAATACAGTTTTAGTAAGATCTGCAAAAAAAATAGTTATGTCTAACGGTCGAACAAGAATTTCGGGTACATGTTCGCGCGAAAATTGTGACGGAAAGTTATCGAAGATAATTAGTTAATTCTAATTCTCAGAGAGAATCATTCATCAGGGATTAATTCTCCGAATCAAATACTGGGCTCGTGGTCTAGGGGTTATGACGCCACCTTGACATGGTGGAGATCGCAGGTTCAATTCCTGCCGAGCCCACCAGTAACTACATCTCTATGTTAACGATTATTCAAGTTATAGCTTAATCTCAATTTCCCTGAGCCTTTTGATTTAACATTTGTAATATTCATGTGATTTAGTTTAGATGTGTTATCTACATGTGTTCCTCCACACGGGCATAAATCAATATCTGAAATTTCAACGACTCTAAGTTCCGTGATGCTAGCAGGTATTCTATCCATGAATTTAGTATGCCTCATTTGTTCATGAGACAATATTTTCTCTCTATCCCAATTATGTATTCTTACTTCTTTTTGAGAATTAATTACATCATTGACTGATTGTTCAAGATCAGATGCAATAAACTTGTCTCTATCTGGGAATAGTAAGTCGATTCTTGTATATTCTTCACTTATCTGATTCCCTACAGTTTCTGCATGGAATAAATCATTCGCTAATGCTGAAACTATATGCTGAACTGTGTGCATAGTTGTATTCTTATTCCTTCTTATCTGATCAATCTGACAATCTACAGTATCCCCTATACTGAAACCTTCAGCGGTACTAAGTGGGTGGGATATCTGTTCACCAGGTAATGTTTCCAGAAAATCTCTTTTAACTTTAGAATTCGAGATAATTCCTGTATCTCCTGGTTGCCCACCTCCTCGGGGGAAACAAAATGTGTCTTTCAAAAATAAGTTATTATCAACAATATTTTTTATTGTAGTTGTAAATGATGGCGGATCTGTTCCTGGATGTTGAGTCATATGCAACTTTTCTTGCAATAATTTCAACTCCTAAAAATATCTGTGAATTCAGATTCCAATAATTTTTCTGCAATGATATCTGTGTCATTTGAGGTACTTCTATCTTCAATTAATTTAGATACATATTTTCTGACCCATTGTTGTATTGATATCACGGGTAAAGATGCCTTCTCGGATATATTATCTAACGCTTGGCAAGCACAAATAAGTTCACTAGATATGACACTAGATAGAAGTTTACTAGCTTTGAATGTTCGAAATGCACCAGTTGCTCCCATTGATACGTGGTCTTCTTTACCCATACTTACTGAAATATTAGTTGTAGTTACTGGATTTGCTAACAGAGAAAGTTCTGCAATAACCGCCGCTGCAACATATTGTACAATCATCAATCCACTATCCAATCCTTCATTATTAGCAAGGAATGCATTCTGATTACTCCATTGTGGGTCTAAAACTTGATTTATCCTACGCTCCGAAATACTAGCTATTTCATGTATACAAATAGCCATATTATCACTCACAATAGCTAATATTTGACCATGGAAATTACCTCCACTAATGACTTCAGCCTTTCCATTATTCGAAAATACTAAAGGATTATCAGTAGCTGAATTTATTTCTATCGTTAGAACTCTTCTTGCTTCACGTAGGGTATCTATCATTGGTCCATGAACTTGAGGTGCACATCTAAAGGAATATGAATCTTGAACTCTGTCACAATCGATATGTGATTTGTTTATTTCCGAATCGATCAAAAACCCTCTTATTCTACTCGCAGAAATTGTTTGACCATACTGGGGCCTAACGTCATGTATTCTTTGATCGAATGCAACATAAGATCCTTTAATTGCCTCAATTGAGGTCGCTAAAGCTGCATCAGCTGCAAATATCAACATCTCACAATTAATTATACTCTGGCATAAATAGGCACACATTTGACTCGTGCCATTAATTAATGAAAGCCCTTCTTTAGCTTTCAGTGTAATTGGAGATAAACCACAATTCTCTAAAATTTCCAATGATTTACCAGTACTCCATACTCCATCTTTTGATTGGATTTGAGAATCGCTTTCACCCATCATTGCTAATGTCATATGGGAAAGTGGGGCTAAATCTCCTGAGGCTCCCAAAGAACCTATTCGAGGTATAATCGGTGAAATCCGCGAATTAATCATATTAATTAAAAGTTGAACTAATTCTAACCTTGCACCAGAATAGCCTTTAGCCAATGAATTAACTCTAACTAACATCATCATTAATACTGAATCAGGATCCATTTTTTCACCAACACCACAAGCATGTGAACGAATAAGGTTAGTTTGTAATTGCTCCAGTTGTTCTGAAGGAATTGTAACGTTTGATAATGCACCGAATCCAGTATTTATCCCATAAACTACTTCACCGCTAGAAACTATTTCTTCCACCAATTTTCTTGATTCATTAATTGAAGAAATAGACTCATTAGAAAGCCTTACTTTGGTTGTCATATTTTTTATTGACATTATTTGTTCAATAGTCAATGAGTGTCCATCTATTACTATCTCAACACTAGTCATCATCACACCTCAGGGTATTCTTTCAAGTAAACTCTTCGATACATCACTTGCAACAGTTACAGTTAGGTTCTTCTCAATATCCATAGCCCTTTTAATTGCAAATTTCGCCTCAGGATTCTGTGCCCAGGCACGTCTAGCTATACCATTATTCACATCCCAAGATAACATTGAATTGATATTGGTATGTGCTTGCTTGCTTCCATCAATAACTAAACCAAATCCTCCATTTACTACCTCTCCCCAACCAACACCTCCACCGTTGTGTAGGCTCACCCAAGTGGCGCCTCTGAATGAGTCACCAATGAAATTTTGAACAGCCATATCTGCAGTGAACATAGAACCATCTTTGATATTTGCCGTTTCTCTGTATGGGCTATCAGTGCCACTAACATCATGGTGATCACGTCCTAAAATAATTGGTGCAGTAATCCTACCATCTGCTATTGCATTATTAAATTCTTCAGCGATTTTAACCCTCCCTCTCTCGTCAGCATAAAGAATTCTTGCTTTACTCCCAACTACTAGCCCATTTTCCTCAGCATTTTCTATCCAACGTATGTTGTCATAGTACTGGCTTTGAATTTCCGGTGGTGCTTGTTTTGCTAGTTTTCTCAAAACTTTAGATGCTATTTTGTCACTAGCAATTAAATCTTTATTTTTCCCCGAAGAACATACCCATCTAAATGGTCCGAAACCATAGTCAAAACATATAGGTCCCATTATATCTTCAACATATGATGGATATCTAAACCCTGAATGAGTTTGATCTGAGAAGATGTCTGCATTGGCTCTCCCTGATTCTAGTAAGAATGCGTTACCATAATCCCAAAAATGCATGCCTTTTTGAGATAATTTATTAATTATTTCAACATGGCGAACAAGACTTTCTTTAACTTTTAATTTGAATTTTTCGGGATTATTAGAAATCATTTCTTTCATGTCTTGGTAACTCATTCCATGAGGTGTATATCCTCCTAGCCATGGGTTATGGAGACTAGTTTGATCACTACCTAATTCAGGTATGATATTTTCTGCATCTAACCTTTCCCAAACATCAATTATATTCCCCACATAACCAAGAGACACAGCTTCTTTATCTGCAATACACTGTTTAGCTCTAATGATTAATCCATCTAATTCTTCATATAATTCTGATAGCCAACCTTGCTCATGCCTTTTCTTTGCAGCGTAATGATTTGGATCTGCTATTATTGAAACTGCCCCTGTTATTACAGCAGCTTTAGCCTGAGCTCCAGACATCCCACCTAATCCTGAAGTGACATATAAAATCCCGCCTAATCCATCTTTTGTATCAAAATTAAGATATTTTCTAGCAGCATTAAGAATAGTCAATGTTGTCCCATGAACTATACCTTGAGGACCAATATACATATACGATCCAGCAGTCATTTGACCATATTGAGTGACACCTAAAGCATTCATTACTTCATAATCATTTTGGGATGAGTAATTAGGTATAGTCATCCCATTAGTTATTACTACTCGAGGACTATTATCATGCGAAGGGAATAATCCTAGAGGATGACCTGAATACATAACTAATGTTTGATTTCCATTCATAATAGACAAATAGTGCATAGTTATTCTATATTGTATCCAATTCTGAAATACACTTCCATTCCCACCATATGTAACTAATTCATGAGGGTACTGAGCCACATTAGGGTCCAGATTATTTTGTATCATCAGCATAATACAAGCTGCTTTTTGGTCTACATAAGGGTACTCATCCAGAGGACGAGCATACATTTCATAGTCTGGCCTAAACCTATACATGTAAATGTGGCCATATTCATCTAATTCAGTGCTGAATTCTAGTGCTAATTCCTCATGCCATTCCGAAGGGAAGTATCTCAAAGCATTTGCTATAGCCTGCTTTCTTTGTTTTTTATTCAATACCGCAGGTCTTTTCGGAGCATGGTCTACTGATGAATCATATGTCTTGGCAGGAGGTAAATTTAATGGCACTCCACAGTTGAAATCTTCAGTGAATTCAGTCATTTCAATTCATCCTTTTTTTAACTATTTCACGTATTAACTCTAATGAATTTTTAGATTTGGAAAGTACTTGCATTGTATTTTCTTGAATCATCCTTAGTTCATCATTATCTAAAGAGTCAACATTGATTTTAACGTTCAAGGATGCAATATAAGCAGCAGTGTAAGCTAATTCAGCAGATGCAGCAAGATCGGTAATTGCATTAGCATTACCAAATTCAGCTAATTCAGGTAATTTAGAAAGTAATTTTTCACTTTCAATAGTAATTAATGAGGGTGTATGGGCAGCACCTATAGTGGCAACTAATATCATTTCATTACGAGCTTTAGTCTCCAAATCATTAGATTTAGGTAATCTGTAAGCATTCATTACTTTGTCAAATGCCTTAGCATCCTCCTCGGCAAGTGATAATGATTTATCCATAGATTCACTTGAAAATATGACTATTTCATTAGCAATATTCTGTCCGTTTTCCCATTTACTTTTCCCTAATGTTAGCCTAGCAACCATCATTGCTAAAGAATTAGCATGAGATAGGGTCAGAGCTGCAACTGTCCCACCACCTGGTGTTGGGGAGTCAGAAGCAATTTTATTTAATACTGAAATATATCCTTCATTCATCTATCCACTTCCTTTCTAATAGCCCATTCTATAATGCTAGCTTCAGGATCAAAATCTTTCAAAAAATCTAGGCCTAGACCACTGATAGCAGAAGCCACTAATTCTTCATCTGTAGGGTCACCTGGTTCTTGATGAAACCACTTACCTGATTCTATCATTGCGCTGAGTGGAACTAAGCCCACTAGTTCTGATCCACATGTTTTAATTCCATGATCATTCACAATAGACTTGACAGCTTCAAATGCCATATGCATTGGAGTTTCTGAAACATTTTGTAAATTCATTGAGACTTGAGAAATTGATGAAGAGGGTAATGGTACACCCATCCCTTGGACATGATTTAGCATTCCTGAAATTCTGAATTTATTTTCGCCGTTCTTGATTAATCTTCCCGATGTACGAATTACTGAACCAGCGATTTTTGATGCTTTAGCATCTTTTTCATCAACATTCACATTGTAAGCAACCAAAATTTCCCTAGCACCTATTGCTACTGCACCAAAGCGGCTTTCATCGATACCCCAAGTACCTGACCATGAATCAGGCATCCTAGTATTTTCATCACCCCAATCACCACCATCAAATCGAGACTCTAGTCCTTCATAGCCCTTTTTCCTTAATGCTGAAAGGGATTTTCTTGAAGAGTTAGTAGCTACATTTCCATATAAAAAATGGGGGAACTTCTTAGCAATTAACTTAGACAAATTTTTCGCAGCATCGATACAATGATCCATCGAACCCACTGAAAGTGGTACGAAAGGGCAAACATCAACAGCACCCATTCTTGGATGATTTCCTTTATGCTTACGCATATCAATTAATTCCGAAGATTTGAGTATGAGTTGGTATGCTGCCTCAGTAACTGCTTCAGGCTCTCCTGCAATTGTTATAACTGTACGATTGTAATCAGAATCAGGCTCACAACCTAAAATAAATGCACCATCTACCAATCTAGCAGAATCTACTATTGATTTGATAATTTCTAGATCTCTACCCTCACTAATGTTTGGAACACATTCAATTAGTATATCACTCATTAAAACACCATTTATCCATAGAGACGATCAGGGCCATTATTTTGTGCACCTTTTCTTTTTGCATCAATAGAAGATATTGCATTTTTAAAATGAGACATTGTACAGACATCGACCCCTTCTGATATCGCATTCATACCAACATCAATAGTGATTGCTTTAATTTCAGCCCCACTATAGCCGTCCGTAATTATTGCTAATTTAGCAAAATTTACATTTTTATTCAGAGGCATTTTCTTTGCATGCACTTTGAAAATTGCTTCTCTACCTTCAGTATTCGGGAGAGGTATTTCTACAATTCGATCAAATCGCCCCGGTCTTAGTAATGCTTTATCGAGAAGTTCGGGTCTATTTGTAGCAGCAATAACTTTGACATTCTCAAGAGATTCAAAACCATCTAATTCAGATAAAAGTTGCATAAGTGTCCTCTGAACTTCTCTATCTCCAGAAGTTGATGAATCTAATCTCTTAGAGCCGATAGCATCTATTTCATCAATGAAAATAATACAAGGTGCTTTTTTCCTAGCAAGAGAAAATAATTCACGCACCATTCTTCCACCTTCACCAATATATTTCTGAGCTAATTCAGAACCAACTAAACCTAGAAATGTTGCGTTAGTTTGGCTTGCCACTGCTTTTGCTAACATTGTTTTTCCTGTACCCGGTGGACCTGTCAATAACACACCTTTAGGTGGTTGGATTCCGAATTTTTCAAATTCTTCTGGTTTTTCTAAAGAAAGTTCAATAGCGTCTCTAATCTCTCTAATTTGTTCATCTAGGCCGCCTAAATCTGAGTACTTAACATTCGGCTTATCGATTATTTCAGCACCAGATACTAGTGGGTCAAAGGCTTCGTCCAATATGTCAATTACTGCCAATGTGTCCTGATTCATTGATACACGTACACCTGGTTGAATTTTAGATGAGTCAATTCGAGGATTCTTAGATACTAAAAATATAGTTCCATTAGAACTTCTTACTACTACTTTTTCTCCAACGAGGTCCTGTACGTTACCGATGATATAAGGTGGAGTTCGAAGGCTTCTAATTTCTTCATCAAGCCTATTTATTCTTTTCTTTAACTGACTTAATTCATTTTCTAGATACATCTTTTCAGTCATCAATTGTTTAGCATCATCTGCTAGTATGGAGTATTGCTCCTTCAGTTCTTTTAAGTCAAGATCACTAACAGTATCTTGTGATGATTCCGCTATTGATTTATCCTTTGGGGGTGACCCGGCTCGACTTGCCATAACGTAACCTAATGCAACCTACATTTGACGCTTATTATCCGAAGCAGTCTTGTATCACCTTCCACTCCCAGTTATATGGCATGTTGTGAGTTGTGTGGGAATGAGAAAGTATCTACTCAAAAAGCACGTACTACAGGCATACAAGTTGAAGCATGCAATAGATGTATTGAGTCAATGAATCTACAGGTTGTTGAAGTTCGAAAAACCTTCTCAAAAGTGCGTAGTGCAAAAGTGAATGCTGTAACTAGTAGGGGTATAGCTGGAAAAGACATAATGGCAAAAAAAGATACTGAGTTAGCCCCTGATTTCCATAAAAGAATAATAGAAGCGCGTAAAGCTAAGGGTTGGGACCAGAGAAAATTCGCTTCGAAAATGAATGAAAGATTGAATCTAGTTCAGAAAGTTGAAAATGGTGGAAGACCAACAGATAAGTTGATTTCAAAGATTGAAAAAATATTGTCAATTGAACTAAATATTGAAAGAGATTCTGAACATACTAGTGCAATTAATACTGTCAAAAGAAATATGACAATAGGAGATGCGCTAGAAGATTTACTATCTCGGAGGGACGAATAGTGGATGATGTCCCACTCCACATAATCCACCTTGATCAAGATGATCCAAAAAAATGTACAGCTAGAAGATTGCATAAATTTGGACATGCGATATTACACACTAACATAAAAAAGACTCCAAAAAGAGGCCTCCTATTAGATCCTAAGGCAGGAATACTCGTTGGTCCAGATGATAGGAATGCCATAGAGCGTGGGGCATCAATAGTTGCTTTAGATTGCTCATGGAAACAAATTGATAGTTCATTAGAATATATTCAAAGAAATACAAGATTGGATGGCCGTACACTTCCCTGTGTATTAGCTGCTAATCCTGTATCATGGGGTAAACCAGGAAGACTCTCAACTGCCGAAGCACTCGCTCTGAGTTTAGTATTAATTGACCGTTGGGAGCAGGCCAGAGAAATTATGAAACCGTTTAGATTTGCGGATTCTTTTTTCCATCTTAATGAGCAACCATTAGATGCATATTCTAAGGCAAAGAGTAACGCTGAGCTCGCTGAGATTCAATGGGAATTTTTCGATAAACCAGATTTATCTGACTTGTGAACCATTGGGCATCTCACTATCTAATGTTAATACTGAAACTTTACCGTCACCATCGTCTGCAGCTAATATCATTCCTTCTGACATAATACCTCTAAGTTTTCTTGGTTTTAGATTAGCAACAAATATTACTTGTTTACCTAGTAACTGTTCTTTTTCGTAAATTCCTTTAAGGCCCGCACAAACGGTTCTAGTTGATTCTGGCCCATCTTCTATTGTGACAACATATAATTTGTCAGCATTAGGATGATCATCAATTGCAATCACTTTTCCAGTCTTCATTTCTACTTTCATAAAATCTTCAAATTCGATATATCTCACATCCTTTTCTTCTTTATCTGCCGGAATGTTACCTTTACCGGCTATTGACTTTTCACGCTCAAGTATATTTTCTATATCAAGTCTGGTAAATAACGGCATTGGTTTATCTGTATTCCAAGATATTTTTTCACTAAAATCAAATGAATTTTCATAAAGTATATCGTCAATTTCAATACTCTCACCTAGCATAGTCCATAGTTTATCAGATTGGAATGGGATAAATGGTCTAAGAGTAACTGATAGCCCCCTACATATTTGCCAACAAAATGCTAGTGTAGCCATAGATTCAGATTTTTCTATCGACTCTTCAGCATTCAGATACTTCCATGGTTCAGAGTGTTGTATCAATCCATTACCTAACTGAGAAATATTCATTATAGATCTTAAAGCTTCCTTGAAACGTTGTTTTTCCATAGACCCAATAGCATCGGATAACAATCCGTGAATTTTTAACTCCGAATCTTTAAGATCTTTTTTACCTAAATATTGAGTAAGTGGATTCAAACCATCTGGTGATTCAAGTCTATGAGCAAGAGTCATTACTCTGTGTACGAAATTACCGTAAGTTCCAATTAATTCATTATTTA
>JAJPRD010000025.1 GCA_023700255.1 Candidatus Thalassarchaeaceae archaeon
TTCTTTTCTCATCAATTAGGGAGTTTTATTGGAGTATGGTTAGGAGGTGTTCTCTACGATGCTTATGGCACTTACACATTTGTATGGTGGGTAGGGATTGCTGCTGGAATATTTTCTGCAATAATTCACTTACCAATCCGTGAAGAATCTCGTATTCATCAATTGAATCAGATATGAATTAAATCTTTGAAATCAATTTTTCGAAAGCCACTCTTCAAGCATATCTTTTCTTTCTTTGACGTCGACTTTCGCAGTATGTGGCATGTGTTCTAAAACATTTATATCTGCAATATCAGTAAAATGTTTTTTTAACAGATCGAAATGTTCGTCTCCTAAGGTTTCATCATTTCCTGCTTGCATTACAAGTAACGGAACTTTAGGTATACCCCAAAAAGGAATTTGGGTATTAGCATAACCTATATTCAAATCAGGATGAATTCTTTGATACTCTCTTCTTAATACATGTCTTACCCATGGACTAGCCATTACTGCCCTACCTGGTAATTTTTTCTCTATTATTAACGGAAATGATGTAGCTGGGGATTCTAAAATCACACCATTCAAAGCATTAGCCCACCAACCTGAAGGGTGCGCTGAGAGACGAATTGTTAGAAATCCACCCATTGAATGCCCATATATCCAAAGTTTTTCAGGAGTATATCCCAGTGTTGAAGGTACGCTATCCAATAATAATTCAATATCTGCAATTACTTTGAGTATTGTCCATTCATACTTTCCTTTCTGTTCACCAAACCCTCTTTGATCTAATCCTAGAACATTAAGTCCTATCGAATTCATATGTTGGCATCTACTCTCTCCATTTCCAAGAGTTGAATTATACCCATGAAGATATAATATCAGATCTTTACTCCCAGTTTCAGATTTTAATAGATGTGCTTTCAAAGTCTCTTCACCCCATCCTGAAAATGAAAACTCATCCCATCTAGAATCAGTAATTCTGATTTTACTTCTTGGAGGAGTAATAAATACCGATGAATATATTCTCCAACGCATAAATAGCCATCCAGCTATAGGTATTGAAGCTCCGAAAACGACCCATGCAATACGATATTCACGCCAGTCCGAAGACACAATTAGAGCAATTATCTGTATGATGATGGCTGCAGTCAATACTTTTGGTTTACTAGGTAACAATGGAGCAGGTGTTTTCTGATATACTGCAGCCTTGAGCCTTGAAGTTCGACCTAATTTCGGAGAATTAATCAAATTATTCTCCACCAATCGATTGACCTAATTTTTCCATTATTACCGTCGCGGATTCAATACTGTTTATACTCTCTACACTCTTTCCAGCAGACCACAGATCTTTTGATGATTTTCCTTTACCTCTAGAAAAAGCTCTCATACGCCAGAAAGAGATTCCAGTAATAATAACTCTAATCCTATGTTTAAATCTGCTTTTTAGAAGGTATCTGATTATCCAAGAATTATTCTGTTTGAACTTATTATTATTTATTACTGAAATAGGTACTCCGGTTAATTTTGTAGTCCAAGTAATATCTTTTTCTTTTGCTTGAACTATTGCATCTTTGTAGTCTTGAGGAGTTGAACACTCTTCTGTTGCAATGAATCTAGTACCCATTTGAACACCATCATAGCCTATCTCGAGAGCTTTATTTAGTTCTAATTCACTACCGATTCCACCAGCACAAACCAATGGAAGATTCATGTCTGAGAGTAATTCAAACATCTCTTCCATAGTAAGTTCACCAAGATGACCTCCTGCTCTATCGTTGACACATATCAAACCGTCAACACCGCATTCTTTACCTTTTTCTGCCCATTTTCTATTAGTAACATCATGATAAACAACACCACCTTTCGCATGAACTTTTTCACAAACCCAATCAGGCTTACCTAGTGATGTTACAAAGAATCGAATTCCTTCCTCAAGTGCAACATCAATCCATTCAGACATTTGCATAATATATTTTTCACTACCTTTTTCTATCAGAGCATTAAAACCAATCGGTTTGTCAGTAAGTGATCTAATGTGCCTAATACCATTCCTTAGGCCCTCTTTTCGATTTGGTTTATTATATCCATGAACCATAGTTAATGAAACTGGTTGGATGATTGCAATTCCTCCCCCTTGGGATGCGGCTGATACTAATTCAGGATTAGAGCAGGGATACATTGCACCACAGATTATTGGATACTTAATTCCAGCGTCTTTAGTTAGCCTCGTGCTTATCAACATATCACTCTCCACTAATTACAAGAAAATTCCACTTGAATATCCATTCTGAAACAATATCTCCTGATGAATCTGTCGCGATAGAGGTCAAGTTGCATTCAACTGGTCTTCCGGTAACCTTACTTTCTTCAATTGCAGCTCTAGCAATCGAATTTCCTTCACAAGTAAAAGTTATTTTACCTTTTGCAGTCTTTGGAAATTTCGCCTCTGTACTTACGACAAACATTCTTAATTTTTCAGACATAGATTTAGATATAGCAAATGTTGCAGCTCCTGTACTCAGTTCAGCTCCCATACCTTGAACAGCCCAATACATTGTTTTGAAAGGGTTCTGAGTTCTCCAACCCCCTGGTAGTGATGTCAAGCACACATTGTCATCCAATTGTACGATCCTTAGTCCTGCAAACCAACCAGTAGGCATAGAAAGCATAGTAAAGAGTCTAAATCTCTGTTTTTTTAATAGATTATTATATTCTAAAACTAATTTTTCTTCATCAATTAGCACTATCTCACCTTAATCTATTATCACTAACTTGTCTACAACTTCACAATATTTTATCATTGCATCAAATTCTGATGTACCAGTAACCGAATTCCAAGCTTTCCATTTCGCTCTTTCCCTCAAACCCCCACTTGCCCTACCTATGCAATCACCTTCGTTAACCTGTTTGTAAAGAGCATATAGTTGCAAAAGATATTCATTAGAGGGTCTTGAAGAAAGATTCTGTACTCTTTTAATAGCCCTTTTAAATCGAATTTTAAGTGTTTGACTAATTTTTTCAGACATCACATCATCTCCAAAGGATAGTCCATCAGTGTTTTGTGACCCGCCTGTATTTTTGCTGCAAGACCCAGGGTTTCAGGGAAAATTCTTTTGAAAAAGAAACGCGCACTAGCTAATTTCGCAACATAATATTGGTCATCTTGTTTATCCAAACAAACTTTAGCGATTCTAGCCCACATATAAGCAAGTAGAACATTACCAAAATATCTGCAGTAGTCAGTAGCGCCTGCTGCAAGGAAATGAGGATTTGATTGTCCCTCAGCTATCATTTGTAAGGTCAGTTGTTGCAGACCACGAACTCCTTGGTGTAGTGGTTTATTGAATTCGGTCATTTGAGGATTACTCTTATTTTCATTAATGAAATCTGTCAAAGGCCACAAAATATACCTTAAGTTTTTACCTAATTTTTCCGTAACCTTTCTCCCGGCTAAATCTAATGCTTGTATCCCATTTGTCCCCTCCCATATCTTTGAAATACGCACGTCACGATAGAATTGTTCAACTCCATATTCTGTGCAATATCCCGCACCTCCCATCACTTGCATACAGGTACTTACAGTTTCACAACCAAGATCCGTGAAATGCGCCTTGACAATTGGTGTAAATAGAGCAACAAGTGAATTTGCCATCTCCGCTTCTTCTTTATCATCACTACGTCTTTGGTCTAGAAGAAGACCAGTCCATGCAGCTAGTGCACGACAACCCTCATTGTTGACTTTAGCTACCAACAACATTCTGCGTACATCTGGATGTACAAGAATATTATCTGCTAATTCATTTGGCTCTTGAACTCCTTTGAGGTCTCTTCCTTGACGACGTTCTTTTGCCCAAGCTAAAGCATTTTGATAGGCAATCTCTGCAAGCCCAATGCCCATCATACCTGTAGCTAATCGCTCTCTATTCATCATTTCAAACATTAGAGGCATACCTGAATATAAATCACCTACCCTCCATCCTACGCTCTGATCAAAATTCATTACGCAAGTTGGAGATGCATGAACACCCATTTTTTCTTCACTTCCTGAACATGTAACTCCATTATGTTCTGAATTAAGCTCGTCAGTCATTCCGGCTAATCCTTCTGATTTCCATTCCGAAGGCATAAATTTAGGCACTAAAAATAAGGAAATTCCTTTTGTCCCTTCAGGTGAATTTGGAGTCTTAGCTAAAACTAAGTGTACAATGTTTTCAGTCAGATCATGTTCTCCATATGTGATGAAAATTTTCGTCCCGGTAACAAGGTAAGTGCCATCATCTTGAGGGACTGCCTTAGTAGATATGATTCCCAAATCAGTACCTGCATGGGGTTCAGTGAGACACATTGTTCCCGCCCATTCACCAGACGCAAGATTCTTCGCGAAATAGTTCACTAATTCTTGTTCTCCATGCTCTGCTAAAATATCATAAACACCAATTGTAAGAGCAGGTAGAACACTCAAGGCCATGTTAGCTGATGTACCGAATTCTGCCCAAATAACAGATTGAAATAAAATAGGTACACCCATCCCTCCATGTTCAGGTTTACATGAAGTTGATAGCCATCCTGCATCTACACTTTCTCTATATGCATCTTTGAATTCTTTAGGCATGGTTATTTCTCCATTATTAAATTCTAATCCCTCTCTATCACCTAATTGATTGATTGGATGCCAAACTTCTTTCACATGTTCTCCCCAACCTTCTGTAAGCATAGATAAGAATTCTTTATCGAATTCTGAAAAACCTAGTTTTTGAATAGTAGGAATCACATTCAATACTTCATTTAATAGAAAATCATAATCTCTTTTGGGTGCATTATATTCTACCATATTCTCATCTCAATTTCTTAGTGGTTTACCAGTTTCAAGCATGTGTTGCATTCTATCTAAAGTATCTGTATTCTTTGCTAATCTTACAATAGTTTCCTTCTCCATGGCGAGAATATCATCTTCATTAAGCAAATCTGTAACATCAGTATCTCCCCCTGATAGTATATCTGCTAATGCATTAGTAACAATGACATCATGAGGAGTGACCTTTCCAGATAATGCAAGATCATTTACTGCTAATTGCAGAGCGACTTTACCAGATATACCTGGTAATGAGTAAGTTCTTGGTTCTGGTGGGATATAATCATTTGAAATTTCAATTAGTAATTTTTTAGCATCTGCAAGTAATCTATCTCTATTCATAGTCACTCGATCATTGGGGCTCAGAAAACCCATTGTTCGTGCTTGTTCCGCGGATTTCGCTACTTGTGCAGTTCCAATTACTTCGAATGCTTTCATAACTGCCCCCATAGGTCCATTCGGAACTAGTCCAAATTCTTTGAGACGTCCTAAATATTCCTTGCAGCCACCCCAAGCTGGAATAATTCCAACACCTACTTCGACCAGCCCAACATAGGATTCTGAATGCGCCTGTACTGCATCGCAATGCATCAACACTTCAGCACCTCCACCTAAACAAAGTCCAGACGAGGCTGCAACTATTGGGACTTCGGAATACTTCAAAGTTTGATAAGTATCTTGACCTAGTCCAATAAAGTCATCAAGTTCTTTCCATGCTGCTAAATTTGCTGCAAATAATGCTAATCCTAGATTTGCCCCAGCACAAAAATTAGGAGCATCGTTACCTATCACTACTCCTTTCCAATCTTCATTTTCTGCCATATCGACAGCATTGAGAAGCATTTCCATATTCATTGGGTCCATCGCATTCATTTTTGTATGGTATTCTACAAGTAATACATCATCACCCATATCCCAAATACTAGCAGAACTGTTTCTTTTCAATGGCTTGCCACGACGTCTTAAATCTGCCACAGTTAAAATTTCTTCAGATCTATCTACAATTACCATCTCTCCATCTGGAGAAAGTCTTGTAATTTCTCTATCTTCAACATTGTAGAATGAACCTTTTTCTAATGCTAAGGAAAGAAATGGTGGCACGTTTCGATTAGATTCTTGAAGCCTCTGAACCATTGATTTAATGCCGATTGAATCCATCATCTCAAAAGGTCCATTTTTCCAGTTGTAACCTACTTTCATTGCACCATCAATTGCATAGATATCATCACTTACTTCTGGAACAATATAGGCAGCATAAGATAGGGTGTCGAGTAATACATCAGTAACAAAATCTGAGCCTTTATCATCACAATCCATTATAGCAGAAAGTCCACGTTTACCCATCTTAGCAGATGGATAGCCAGCTCTACGTTCTGCAGTATTGTACTCTCCAGAAATTAGATTCCTAGCCTCCTTTACTTTCTTTCCACTTTCTTTGTTAAGTCGATAGAAACCACCTTTGCCTTTACGACCAGTATATCCTTCCTCGATCATAGAGGCAACTGTTTCTTTTCCAGCACCAGCGATTTCATGAAATGGATCTGTTTTTTGGAGATGCGAGATCAGACTTCCAGTGACATGAGGTATCAAATCAATCCCTACTAGATCCATTAAAGAGAATACTGCAGTTTTAGGCAAACCAATTGGTCTTCCGAGCATTGCATCAGCCTGTTCTATCGATAATCCATGATCAATTGTTGCCTTGTATGCACGTTGAATGAAATAAATCCCAAGCCTGTTCCCAATGAAACCTGGGCTATCGTTACACATTGTAACTCTCTTGCCTAAATCTAAATCAGCAAATGTACAAAATCGGTTTAAAATTTCTTTATCAACTTCAGGACCACTTACTACTTCAAGCAAGGGTAAATATCTTGGTGGATTGAAGAAATGTGTAATTAAAAATCTCGAAGATAGACTGGGAGACATATCTGAAATAAGTTCAGAACGAGGTATTGTAGAGGTATTAGATGATAATATAGTCTCATCACCTATATTTTCTGCAATGTCTTTGTATAATTTTCTTTTAATCTCAAGGTTCTCGATGATTACTTCAATTACCCAATCATAAGTCTCTAATTTATAGAGATGATCTTCAATATTGCCCGAAGAAATAAGTTTAGAATTCTCCTTAACCATAAGCATTTCAGGATTAGATTTTTGCATTTTATTTACTGCATTCTTTGATATAGCATTTCGATCTGATGAGCCATCTGGTACAATGTCTAGGAGAAGAACCTCGCATCCAGCATTTGCACAATGGGCTGCGATCCCAGCTCCCATCACTCCGCTCCCTATGACGGCAACTTTTTTGATAGGCTTAGGCATATTAAAACACCTATATCCTCTCTAAAATAGTGGCGATTCCTTGGCCACCACCTATGCACATTGTAGCAAGGGCATATTTTTCTTTATTTTTGCTCATTAATAGTGCAGCCTTACCTGTTATTCTTGCACCACTCGCACCAAGAGGGTGGCCCAGTGCTATTGCTCCTCCTTCTATATTCACTTTCGAAATATCTAGATTTAATTCACTAATAACAGCGAGAGATTGGGCAGCAAAGGCTTCGTTAAGTTCAATGATGCCTATATCGCTAATTGAAATATCTGCCCTTATTAGAGCCTTACGTGTAGCTTCAACGGGACCAATTCCCATTATTTCAGGCTTACAAGCAGATACTGCCGTACTCAAAACTCTTGCCAATGGAGTTAGCCCATTTTCTTTAGCAAAGTTTTCAGAACAAACCAAGACAAAAGCGGCACCATCTGTTAGTGGAGAAGCAGTTCCCGCAGTTACAGTCCCTTTACTGTCAAATGCAGGATTCAGTTTGGAAAGTCCTACAGCGTCAGTTTCAGGACGAATACATCCATCTGAATCAACGATACCATTTTTAGTCTTAATTTCAATTATTTCCTCCTTAAATGAACCTGAATCTTTAAATTTCGATGCTCTTTGTTGACTTTCTATAGCAAATTTTTCTTGTGTTTCTCTATCTATAGAATACTCTCGGGCAAGATTTTCAGCTGTAATACCCATAGAAGTAAACGCTTCAGGATATTCCTGACTAAGTTTAGGATTAGGCATTGGATTAAATCCTGTCATTGGAATCCGAGTCATTGATTCAACACCACCTGCAATAAAAGCCTCACCTGCACCCATTGAGATCCTACCAACTGCATCGTGTATAGCTTGCATAGAAGAACCACAAAATCGATTAATTGTGACGCCAGGGACAGTTTCAGGTAAGTCACTAAGGAAAGTAATCATTCTCGCGACATTGAAACCTTGTTCAGCTTCTGGGAATGCAGTTCCTACAATCAAATCTTCAATAAGAGACGGATTAACCCCTGTTTTTTTCAGAAGACCATTTACTACCATTGCGGCAATATCATCAGGTCTTGTTTTTGCTAGTTCACCCCTCTTAGCGGGAGTGAATGGGGAACGGAAATAACCGGCAACGACTGCTCTCATGCTCGTCCAAGGGGGGTATGGGCTATTAAACCAAAAGTGGGAAAATATACACTGAATGCTTATATTTACACTCACTTTAGTTAATTACTGTTAATTGCATTTATTACACTAAGTTATTATTACAACACTGCTATGAGTTACGAATTAAATTACTATATCAGAATGGCAATTTTTTATCAAGACGATCAGTCATCTCAATATATCTGTTTGTGTGTTTAGTATTTGGTAAATTAATCACAAACTGCCAATAGCGCCATGCAGCTATTGATAGAGTTGCTAAACGGTGTAAATCAGGCAAGGCATTAATCTCTGCATCACTCAATACTCGTACAGATTGATAACCTTCTAGTAATGATTTCCAACGTTCAGTAACAGGCTCACCATTTTTCCAACCAAAGCCAACAAAAGTCATTACTAAGTCAAATGCTAATATATCATGACATACTTCTTCAAAATCAAGTAAGGCCCACACTTTTTCATTTGAACCTAATACATTATCAGGGAACAAATCTCCGTGTATTACTCCTCGAGGCAAATTCTCAATATTGTTCCTTAATCTAGAATTTTCAATTTTCAACATATCTAAGAATTCAGTCCATTGATTTTTTTCTTCTGCTATTGAAAAAAGTTTCTCAAATAAAGTACCACCCATAGAAAAATTAGACTTTAATTCACTATGTGGTGCAACCATGTGCAATCTTGCCTGTATCCTCCCAAGATCAAATAATGATGAATGGTTAGGTTCTAACCAATCTCCTTCAATAAATGGTAGTATTGTCCATGCTAATCCATTTTTAACACACATTAATTTGCCATCTTTGAAGCGAATTGGTGAAGGAGTAGGTATTCCATTATTAGACAAATAAGATGTCATAGATAGTAAATAATCTACTTCTTCAAGTGTTTGTTCATTCCAAATTTTAAGAACAAGTTTTTCATTGTTTTTTAGAGTTAATATGTAGTTTGAATTAGCCCAGCCTCCAGCTAACTTCTCTAAGCTAAGTAGATCAGAGAAGCCTGCCAAAGTAATGACTTCTGAGGCTTCAACAAATGAGACTTCCGTGTAAGCCATACGGTTTGTCTGAATCAAATTTGTTTTTCGTTGTATCTATTATATATCGTAATCAAAATCCTAAATTTATTGTATCATTAATTTAACCTAATAGTGGAGATACCGTCATCACTGTTATTGCGAATAAAGCGTAGCCACCGATGAGGAAAGTTAGTATTTGTCCTGAGTTCATATTCATGTGTCTGTGACTAGTATTGCACTAATTAAGCACTGTTTTAATAATCATTTTCTACATATCTACCTTTGTATTGATATAAGTGATATTTTGTTATAGGGTGTCTATCAAATATGTTGTTAATGAATAAATTATTATTACTGAAAGTGCTAATAAACCAGATATAACTACTATTGCAAGACCTAGGCCGAGAGAGATTTTTCGTATTTCTTTATCTCTATCTTCCAAATCAAGTCCCCACTCTTCATTATCTGAATTAGATGAGTCATCTCAACGCTTGTTATTATTATTGTTATTATTTTTTCCACTTCTTCTAGAGCGATGCCTGTTATTACTTTGATTCGTATTTTGTTTAGAATCATGAGATTTTTTACTCACCTTTATCTTCCCTGGTTTTTGATTGGGCTTAGGTATCGCTTTGGCGAAGTGGTAAGGATGATCATCGATCACTGGAATACTTTTTCCTATAAGTCTTTGAATCCCCACTAAATAACCACTTTCACTATCGTCACAAAATCCGTAAGCTATTCCACTCTTACCTGCACGTGCAGTCCTTCCAATTCTGTGGACATAACTTTCAGGTTCGTTTGGTAAATCATAGTTGAATACATGCGTAACATCTTCTACGTCAATACCACGACTAGCAATGTCAGTAGCAACTAGCAGGGGAGTACTTCCATTCTTAAATTGAGCAAGGGCTTTAGTTCGTGCTCCTTGGCTCTTGTTACCATGTATTGCTAAAGCACCAATGTGAGCTTTGTCGAGTTGTTTTACTAACTTGTTAGCACCGTGTTTTGTACGTGTGAAAATTATGCCTCTCTTTACTTCATTTTCTTTAATGAGATCTACGATTAATTTACGTTTATCTTCTTTTCGAACGAATAATATTGCCTGTTCAATTCGATCAACCGTTATTTCCTTAGGGCTCAAGTCAATCATTTCTGCATTTTTGAGGAAAGAATTTGCTAAATTAGCGATTGAAGATGGCATTGTGGCACTAAAAAGTAAATTTTGTCTTTGCCTAGGAAGAAGTTTTAACACTTTTTTAATATCTCTAATGAATCCCATATCAAGCATTCTATCGGCTTCGTCTAATACGAAAAATTCAACATGACCAAGGTCAACATGCCCTTGCTGAATTAGATCTAGAAGTCTTCCGGGTGTGGCGACTAATACGTCAATACCTCTCCTCAGAGATTGAACCTGTGGTTTTTGACTTACTCCGCCAAAAATCACCTTGTGTCGCATATCAATATATTGACTATATACAGAGAATCGTTCATCGATTTGAGCTGCTAATTCTCGTGTCGGGGAAAGGACAAGAGCACGAATATTACGGTTTTGTGAAGGTTTTTTGTCTAATAATTTTTGTAATATTGGTAATGCAAACGCGGCAGTCTTACCCGTCCCTGTTTGTGCGACTCCAAGTACATCTCTTCCTTTCAACAAAAGAGGAATGGCAAGAGCTTGCACGGGAGTAGGGGATTCATAGCCCTCATTTTTTATCGCACGTAGTAATTTATCGGATAAACCTAAAGATTCAAAATTTGACATTGACAGACCTCTCACTGAACAAGACGAAATGCAGTATCGCGCAGGGGTCAGTACGACCTTTCGTCCTAAGCATCTGCTAAAACTCAATGGGTATCATAAAACACGTAACTATGGTTTTAATGTGTTTTATATTTGCATGGGTTGAAAATCATGAATTTATAGGAAATTTAGTTAATATTGATTCTATCAGAACCACATGGACGAAGTCAGGCAGAACACTCTGAGAATCCAAGATGAAGGTAAAGTAGATTCATTAGATTGGTTTGAGGCACTATATTCAAGTGCCAATGGAGAAGAATATTGGATTCCTTGGTCTAATGGTACACCACATCGTTTCCTAGTGGACTGGTTGATAGAGAACAATACGATAGGTCGTGCTTTAGTTGTAGGTAGTGGCTTGGGGGAAGATGCAGCGTACTTATCTCAACAGGGCTGGGAAGTTACGGCATTCGACATATCACCCTCTGCCGTTAGATGGGCGGAAGAAAAATATATTACTGAAAATATCGATTGGCAGGTAGCAGATCTCCTCTCACTTCCTGAACATTGGAGGGGCTTATTTGACTTAGTTCTCGAAGTCCATATTCTTCAGGCAATACCTGAACCAATTCGCATTCTTGCTGCTACAAATCTTGCACCTTTAGTTGCACCATTAGGTCATTTGGTTTGTATCGGTCGTTTAAATGAAAACGAGGAGGTTTTTCAAGGACCACCTTGGCCTCTTTCTCTGAATTTTATTAATTCGATAGGTTCGGATTTAAAGAAAATTGATTTCATCAAAGCTAATTTCCCTCTAGATGATACTGAGGTCATTAGGTATCGCTCAGTATGGGAAAGAGAAAAGTAAATCAGATTCTATAGCGTTATAAAACTAATATTAATTAATTAATTTAAACGTTGTAAGTATAAATGATTAAGTTCTTTATTTGAAACGGGAGAGTATGAATAACTTGAAACCTATGATTATGATGATGATAATGTTAACATCAATTCTTGCAGGATGTACCTCTGCAGATACATCAGAATTAGATCAACAAATTGTAGACTTACAGCAATCAAATAATGAATTAACTGCCCAATTAGAATCAATTGAGGGGGATATTGCTCTAATGAATAATATAACTTCAGAATTAGAAACTTCTCTTACATCTGCAAATACTACCTTAGATAACCTGAATAATCAATTATTACAATATGAATTGTCGATAAACGAAATTATAATTCAGAGAGATTCTTTGCAGATTGATTTAGACGAGGCAATTGAATCTAACAGTTCAATAATCTTATCGTTAGAATCTCAAGTAGATTTATTAGATCTGCAGATTATTCAATTATCTTCTAATATTACTGATGTACAAAATCAGTTAGATATTACGGAACATACAATTCTTACGCTGACAAATTCCTTAAATGCACTTTCGGATTCAGTAACTAAGTTAACTTATCAATTATTCAATGATATCCAAGGATGTTCACTCAACAACCCCACTCAAAAATTGAAGATTGGATTTGATGATGGAACTGGTCCTGGGTCACCTGATGATGGAATCTTGCAAGGGCCAGAGGTGGCTCTGATATTCGGAGATTGTTCAGGAGATTCTGGAATAGTAGCGGATATTTCAAACTCTAATCCGGGAATTTCTCAACTCGTTGAAATGGGTGGAATTCTCTACTTCACAGCTGATGATGGAGTACATGGAAATGAACTATGGAGATCAGATGGGACAGTTGGAGGTACTTGGATGGTAATTGATTTATCTCCACCAATGTGTTCAACTTGTACAAATCCGGATTCGGACATTAGAGAATTAGTTGCAGGAGATGAAAATCTATTTTTTGCCAGCAATGTAATGAGCAATGGCGTACCAGATTTCATTAGAGAATTATTTGTAAGTGATGGGACTGAAGATGGGACTGAATTAGTAATTGATTTATTTAATTGCCCTACACAATCAGGAAATGTAGTATTTGATTATGAAGGTGTTAATTCATTACTCGCTATTCCTGGTTCTAGTTTAGGTCAGAATGGGCAAGATAAGGTGATTTTTTCAGGATTTAGTTGTTCTATGGTTAATTGGGTTTGCTTTGGAGAAGAAGTATGGGTATCAGATGGAAGTACAGTTGGAACCATAGAAATTGCAAACATTAGATTAGGTGACACACCTTTTCAAACCGCTGATGGTCAAGGTGTAATGATCGATAGCGTAGGTAGTCAGCCTCGGAACTTTTTCCAATCTGAGGATAGGATTTACTTCACCGCAGACGACAATGTTTCGGGTAGGGAAGTTTGGAAAGTTAATTTGACACAAATCAGTTCAGGGGCGACATTGATCAAAAATATTAATTCAGGCTCTGATGATAGTATCAATTTTGGTGCCGAAACTGAATTTACTCAAATAGGCGAACACATCTATTTTACAGCCGATGATGGAATTAATGGTGCAGAGTTATGGAAAACGAATGGTTTTGGATTAGGTACATTACTAGTAAGTAATATTGCCTTGAATGAATCGAGCAACCCTAAGCATCTAACAGCAGTGAATGATACACTATATTTCTCAGCAGATGATGGTAATAATGGAGAAGAGCTTTGGATTAGTGATGGTACATCCTCAGGTACGGCAATGGTCAGAGATATCAATAGCGGAACTGGAAGTAGTAACCCCACTCAGCTAACAGCAATTGGAGATACCCTATATTTCGTTGCTAATGATGGATTAGGGGCTGAATTATGGATGAGCGATGGCTCATATTTTGGGACATCATTTATGGATATAAATATCGGGACTGATGGTAGTAATCCCACTCAACTAACAGTAGTAGATAATACTCTATATTTCGTAGCCAATGGTGGACAAGGGGCTGAATTGTGGATGAGTGATGGTACAGTATCAGGTACTGTAATGGTTATCGATATCAATAGTGGAACTAGTGGCAGTAACCCTACTCAATTCACAGCAGTTGTAGATACTCTATATTTCGTAGCTAACGACGGACAAGGAAAAGAATTATGGTATCATTCAGATAATCTTGAGGCATCTATAATATTCTGATATTGAGTATTTATTAGAGTTATTAATTATCCCGAGAAATTTTCTAAGGCTTAAATGTAGGATATTTTTTTATTAACCATAAGAAGCCAATATAGAAGACAATAGGTGCTACTATCCATACTGCTTGCGGTATCAATGTATATCCAGGTGACATCGGAGCAGAGCCAGGTATTGTGGGAATAATTACTGGATTCCAAGATAATGGTTCATAAATCCAAACTCGGCCATTAAACAGATACTCAACTAATAATTCTTGAAAGATACCCCAAACCGACATTATTCCAAGTTCTTTGGAATTAAAATGTTCGAATAAATTCCCATCTAACAATCGGTGACAGAGGTATACACCAAACATGAAAATTGCTCCATCCCAAATCGAATGTGATACCTTGCGAGGCCAGCCATCTAAGCCGAATGGCCATTCCACTGCTCCATGTAAAAATTCAGGACCAAGGAAGAGGAATGTAAATTCCCATGTCGATCCAATTAATGTACCGAACCAGAAAGCATAGAGATAACCTAGAGATATCTTGCCTGTATGGTATAGCCAATGGAATAAACCTACAAAGAATATCGCCAATAAAAAATCAGTAACCATTAGGAAGGCGGAGAGGGGTTCCATAGTTACTCTAAGTCAAGCACACCACATAGTGTCATTGGCAAATAATTCCTAGGATATTAATATTTTAATAAATTCAATAGGATCATAACATATGGATTTAACTAATCTGAGTAGTAGGTTATTGACGTTAATCTTCTACTCTTTCCACCATTCAGCTTCTTTTAGTTCAGTGCTTATATCAGAAATTATAACAGTCTCTTCGAGATTTTCATCAACAGTTATATGTTTTTCAGATAAAGGTTGAGATTTAGGGTATTTATACAGAAAATAACCTCGGAAATAGAGCAGGCAAACAGGTAAAACAATCCAACTATACCCACGTAAAATATAGAAATCATCTTCACTCATGATACCTAATATTTCCGTTGTACTCAGAACAAAAAATATTAATATCCCAAATGATAGAAAATCAATAAATGGAGCGAAATGTTCTTTCTGTAAATCCATATCAATCACTCGTGAATTATATTGGAATTCATTCCTCACTCAGTACAATAACGGGTCCAGGATTATCCCAATGGAACCACATTTGCCGTCCGTGTTCATCATTATTGGCTGTAAAATAGATCTTGTCGCCAATGCTGATTAACCATAATGGCCAACTGCCATTTTCACCAGGTACTGCATCAACAGCTAACTTAGTTCCCTCAGCTGTTCCGTCACTCCGGCAAATCTCGACACCGTGCACACCGTCATCACAATCGAAATACATCTCTCCTTGATGAATAATAAATAAATCTCCAGTTGTCCATTCTTCGACAAAGGAGTAACTGCTATTGCTACCGGGGTTGATATCTTTCACCATCATTGTACCACTAGTAGTGCCATCACTTTTCCATAACTCCCTGCCATGTTCCTCGGTTTCAGCAATGAAATACAGAACTCCATCTAATACATGAAGCTGATGTGGATCGCTAGAACCATTAGTGTTAATATTTTTTAACATGTAAGTACCAACCTCAGTTTTATCGGATATCCACAATTCTCGACCATGCTGACCGTCATCTGCAGAAAAAGCCAAGTAATTACCAAATTTTATCATGTCATCAGGACTACTGCTGTTATTCGTACCAGGCCAGATATCCTTGACTAAAATTGTTGAGAAAGCATCTCCACTACTATGGTAGAGTTCTCTGCCAGTATTGTCATCATATGCTGAGAAGTAGACTCCGTCGCTCCCAGAGGTCATATCGGTAGGATTACTACTATCTATTCCATTCCTAATATCACTGACTAGAAATAGTCCTCCTCCAATCGCACCTAAATCGTAACGATAAAGTTCCCTTCCATAATCCAAGGAATTTGCGCTGAACCAAACTGAATTTGCTTTCTTAATAATATCTCGAGGTTCACCACCTTGAAAATCACCACAACAATATGTAGTGTCATCATAATCCCAAGACTCATCCTCAGGTTGAATATTAGCGAGCATTGTAGTACCTAAATATGTCCCATCAGTAATCCATAGTTCTTCTCCTGAAGGAGGGTGAGATCCAATATCTTGACCACCCTGGACATCGAGCGCGCTGTAAACTACTCGATCAGAAATGAGTGAATTACCGGGTATACTCACAAGATTTCTCGGCCCTGGATAGGGGATGAAACCCTCTTCAGATTCAACATTATAATCCCAGTTTATCCAATGTTCTCTTATGACATTTGTACCAGCCTCAGTTCCGTCGCTGACGAAAACCGCAGCTGCAACCTCTGTTCCAGGTTCACCATTGAATCCTGTGAAGAAGATTTTATTATTTCCGGCAACCATTTCGGGGGTATGGCAAGAGTTACTCCAGCAGTAGTATATCATCGAACCATCATTATCTCCATCACGTAGATCTTTCACCATGTAGGTTCCTGCAACCGTGCCATCACTTCGCCATAGTTCCCATCCATGGATCCCATCATCTCCTGCGAAATACAAATTACCACCCATAGTAACTGAGTAAAAAGTTCCATAGTCGTATGAATTGTTTTGTTTATGTGATACAGCACCGCTATTACCTGGGCATTCGCCAATGACATATACTTCTTCGGGACCGATTAATTCACCGTCACCGTCATCATAACCAACAGCGATTTCAGAACCAGGATTATCATGCGGACAACTACCAATCTTATCACGGATATTGTATGTCAGAGAACTTATTGTATTTTG
>JAJPRD010000003.1 GCA_023700255.1 Candidatus Thalassarchaeaceae archaeon
ATATAAATACAGTTGGAGCAGAATTAAACTTTGTACAAACAAATGAAAACAGGGCTTTTTACACCTCATCTACTCTAGAAAAAGGAAAATACCAATCCTTAATTTTCTGAACTGTTCTAGAAAATGGAGAATGGAATAATGATAGGGCGCGTAATTATGCGCACACCTCGGAGATAAAAGACGCTTTCACACTCAGACGGAATGCATACCGGGTGTTACTAACAAGAGCGAGAGATGGGATGATACTGTATCTGCCTACTAATGATTTACTCGAAGAGACGCGACAGCACCTGATCAGATGTGGCCTAGAAGATCTAAATGATGTAGATAGTCAGCAATGAAAAAATTACTAGACATCCTAATAGAGGGGTATAGACTCTAAATGGTGGACGCTGGGGGATTTGAACCCCCGGCCACCTGGTTGCAAACCAGGTGCTCTTCCAAGCTGAGCTAAGCGCCCCACGAGTCATCGGAAACGCAAGGGGTTCTTGAGTTCAACCGTTAGAGAATCTAATTCTCATCTGGTTTGATTAGTTCAATTCCAACAAATATAACTGCTAAAAATGATACGAACATAATCATTTCAAGGATTTGTTCTTTACTAGTTTTTTCAGTTATTTCACCCTCATTATCTGTTTCTCCAGTTGGAGCATTTTCATCTGCCATATGGGCATCTGGTGAGTAATTAATGTAAAAATTGACGTCAATAGTTTGATTATTTTCTTTGACACGATGAATCATAGAAATGTTACCTGGAAGTAACTTATTAGATGGTTCTAAAGGAATTAGAGCATGCTGATTACAATCTTCATCAACTTTCTCTCCAGTTTCATTTAACTCACATGAACTTGAGATCCATTCAGTTGAGAAATCATCTATTCCTTCGAATATTCCATCGCCATCTGCGTCCACTAATATCTGATGTTGAACATCTTGTCTATCATCTACATTACGGAAAAAAAGTGTATCTGTTTCGACTAAAATACCTGGATTAATTGATGAGGGTGTTAGCCCATCCTCTGTAATTAGAATGTTGTATTCTTTTTGATCATGTGCTGAGACAATTGATGGCATTAGCAACATACAAAATATTGCAGTCGCAACCACTAGCCGCATCTTCATAGTGAGTCCTATGTCTCCGATGACTTCAACATGACTGGTCGTCTCCGAGGCTCCATGGATAATCGTAGGGTTGCTCTTGCAGGCATTCTTGTATTCTGTTTGTTCTCAGCAAGTATAGCATCAATTTTGCTTTCCGACGAAAAATCACGTTCTATTGAAGATAGTATTTCAATCCTAGATCCACTTTTGCAAGATGAAGGTCATGATCATAGAAATGCTAGCCAACATGTCATGTACACTGAAAATATTCAACCAGTATCATTCAATGAGTTAACTGCTCCAGGTAATGCTGAAATTCAAGTTGCAGAATCTCCTGATGGGCGGACCTATGCATATATTGCAGGTTGGTCTGAATTACATATTGTTGATGTTACAAATCCTGAAAATACTACTGTCACTGGAGTTTATGTAGACCCTAATACTCAAGTTTTAGATGTCAAATATTTACAATATAATGGAGATGAGTATGTAGTCGTCCAAAATCAATTAGTAGATCCTGGTAATGCAGATCCTAATGTTGGAGAATGGGGAGATCCTGTTCAAGTAACTGTTACTCTAATTGATGTTTCAGACAAATCCAATCCTACTTATGTGGATGCATGGTATGATGCAGATCATCCTAGTGGTCCTCATAATTTATACACTCATTTAATCGATAATGAATGGTATATTTTTGTTGCTAATCCAGATTATGAACAATGTGATGTTGGTCAAGGAGATGCCTGCGGTGGTATTACAATAGCTCATCTTAATTTCGATGGTCCTGGTGATAGTCCTCGAATATTGAAAGTAGGTGAAGCCGAAGTAAATTGGCAGAATACTCTTGGTGGTTGGATCTACATACATGATATGACAGTCCAAACATGGCCTGGTGAAGATCAACAAGATCCTAGGTTTGGCCGAACTTACATCTATGGTGCATATTGGGAAGCTGGGCTAAGAATCTTCGATGTTAGTGATGTGCCTCATCCTCAAAATTCCCCTATTGAGTATGCCTTTATTGCTGGTGGATGCGCTGCAACTTTGGGTACTCAATTAACTTGTAATTGGAGAGCACCTGAAGTAGGTCAGTGGATGGAATTCGCCGATCTTGATGAAGATGGGCAGATTGATTGTGGATGCACTGGAAACGAAAATGGTGGACGCGCATCATATATTCATTATGCTGAACCAATTGACGATATGGTCGATGCATCTCACCTAGGTTATCCTGAAGGTAAAATGCATTTGACATTCCTTGCAACAGAAGTACTCGAAACGACAGTTGGAACAGGTCTTGGTTATCTATTAGATACAACTGATTATGAGATGCTCAATGGTCAAATCACATTCAAACCGAAAATCATTCATAGTTGGGAAATACCATTTGCTGAGGATCATCATATACCTGGTGGAGAAGAGTGGCTACTATTCAGTCCTCACAATTCCGATGCACAAATCTTCCCAACAAATACTCCTGGACTTCCTGATCAAAGTTTAGGTGGCAACTGGGACGGACGAATATATCTTTCAAGTTATCATGCTGGCCTATGGATTATAGATATTGAAACTTTAATGCTAGAGGGAAAAAATTCAGATCTAAATCGGACTGAAGTACATTCTGCTTCAACAATAGGATATCACATACCTCATGGACAAGATGGAACACCACTTTCAAGTTCTTACTATGATTTTGGCTGGACTCCATTTATTTGGGCCGCCGAGTATCATAATGGTTACACATATCTTTCTTGTATCACTACAGGTCTATACATTGTTCAGTTAGATATTGATAAGCCATATCATGTCAGTTAATTTTTCTAAACTATCAACCGTAGCATTCACAAGTGAAACTTTCTGTCAATGACTTGTAGCCGAGGCATTGCCATGAATAATAATTCCAAACTCCCTCTTTTTGTGATGACTCTATTAATGATAATGGCTCCATTATCTGGTTGCCTTTCTATGTTTGATGACAGCGTCTCATCTGATGAAAATAATGATGAATGGATAGACCCTGTAATTGAAATTGAAAATGAGAATCATTCTCATAACGATCTCTTAGCCCATGCTCTATCTACTTCGAATTCTCAATTAATTGATTATCATAACTTGAATTGTGATGGGAATGTAAAACCTCCTGCAGAGTTAGATAATGTTGCAGGAAGAGCTTGTGATAATGATTACAAAAATGTAGGTCCTACACCAGGAGATAACTCTGAAATATCAATTGAGGGTAATTTCATGGAAGATTGTGAAATTTATGCTGATGGTACAGGTGGTTGTTATGCATATGTTTCCAGTTACAATCAATTTGAAATATTGGATATCAGTAATCCTAATGATATACGTCTTTTGTCTACATATTATGCTGAAACAGCAAGAATGATTGATATCAAAGTTACAGAGGATAACAACTGGGTTTTGGTAAATCAAGAATTGACTAATAGTGAACTTGATCCCATACCTAATGATGATGATGCAAATTCTGGTGCTAATAGACTTGATGTAATTTTTGTAGGTGACAAGACAAGTCCGGTTAAGGTGGCAGAATGGAACAACCCTCCTGCTGGATTCCATAATCAAGATTTAGCAGTGTACTGCGACTGGGATCCTGCTGCTGACCCATCAAATGTCTGGGATGAAGAAGATTGTCATCTGTTCCTTTTTGGCGCTGATCCTTATCCAGAGATGGTCGAAGGTAGTAGCGGTACGTTCTACAAAGGCACTCAAGTATTTTATGTACCTAGAGGATTAGAATCATGGTTACCTGTTCAAAATGAGGAACAAGAAAATTCCAGTAGAGAGATTATTAGATGGGGCGGATATACTCCTGAGCCATATACTACCTGTGGTGGTTCAATTTTCAATCATGACAATGTTTATTTCGTTCACCCAATAACTCAACAAAGACTGCTAGCAGTTTCTTATTGGGGTGCTGGTCTAAGACTTGTGGATGTCAGTGAACCTCCTCAAGTAGCAGATCCATTGGGTTTGAGTTGGCCTCCTGAAGTTGGTCGTTGGATGGGATGTCCTTCCGCAGATGATGGTTGGTACGGCCCAGAAGGAGGAGGTCATGCTAACATGGATGCTAATGAATGGCTTGATTCTAATCAAGGCAATGATAATATCCACTACGCAGTACCTGGTGATTATTTGATTTGCTCTGGAATAAGTGAATTCGATCCAGTTGAAGAATGGCCATCTAATTGTGGTACAGGTTTTGAAGATCCAATATTTGGAATAAATTGGCGCCATTATACTTACATCGCTCCAGAATACGGTTCAAATGAGAATCATACAGGCTATATTTGGACAATAGATACTACAGATCCTACACAACCTTTCCTTGTTTCTAAGTGGAAACTTCCTGGTGAAGGAATGAAAGGAAACGGTTCACATCCTCAACATTGGATACCTGGTGGATATATTTTCAGTCCACATAATGGAGACACAGGACCATCCGGTCATGTATACTACACACACTATCACGCTGGTGCTTGGGCAACCGACCATGGACAAATATGGGATGAAATAGTATGGGAAAATGGATTCCCTGAGCCAGAGAGAGGGTTCCAAGCTATTGGAGAATTAGCTGAAACTCATACTATAGGATATTTCCTTCCTGCTGGACCTCCTTGGATTGAAAATGCCTCTGATGTTTTAGGATATGATATGGCAGATTGTTGGGCCTCTTGTATGATTCCATTTGATTGGGGTCTACAATATGACCCTCGAGGATTTGTATTTGTTTCAGATATGGTTTCAGGAGTTTATGTTGTTCAGTTTGATGAAGACTATGACTCTAGATTCGATTATCCTCCTCTTTGGAGTATAGAGTAAAATTTTATTTGAGGTGGATTTAATGAGGAATATGGCTGTTATAGCCCTTGTAGTAACTCTATTTCTTACCCCTATTGCTGATGCTCATGGGGCTAATTCATTTCAATTCATTATGAGGAACGAGTCTATTCAGCCAGATGATGCTCAAGTTTCTCAGAACGATAGTATTGGTTTCAATAACGTAGTTATGGATTTAAATCGTACTATAAAATTAGTAAATCCTAATAATTCTACACTTAATTGGTCTTGTACTGCTTCTGAATATAATAGTTCAGGTACTGATGATGAATGTTGGCTATGGCTTGATCCATTAAATTGGTCATCTGGTGAATATGATGTTTTAATATACTCTAATGGCACACTTTGGAAGACTGTCAATCTTACTATTACTTCTGATATCCATAATGAGACTACACCTGTATTTGTATTACCAGGTGGAGATATTGGTACAAATAACGAAGAAAGTGACATTAATGACAATATGTTAATACTTCCATTATTGCTATTTATTGGTGCATCATATCTCACATTAAAACGTTCAAGGAAAGGGGGTAAAGATACTGTTTAGATCATGGTGTTCAATTTTACTGTCAATTTGTATTCTCACTTCTGGTTGTATTGGTTCCCAGGAAGAAGTAGATTATTTCTATGGTGAAGATATTAATCCATCAAAGATCGCAGAAAATTTCACATTATTCGATGAAAATGGTGATGAATTTTCATTATATGATTTGGAAGGAGATGTCATAGTAATTGCTTTTCTTTTTACCAGATGTCCTGATATTTGTCCAGTAGTTAGTGCTAATTTAGCTTATGTCAGTGAAGAATTAGGTGACCTTTACGGTTCTGAAGTTCACATTCTAAGTGTGACAGTTGATCCTTGGACTGATAATTCTTCAGTTTTAGCACAGTACTCGGATGCTAGAGGTCTTGATTGGCCACATCTTACTGCTCCCCTAGAAGTCATTGAACCTGTTTGGAAAAATTTTGAAGTGGGCTTAGCAACTTATGATTCAGATCTAGATGGAGATGGCGTAGCGGATGGTTTCGATACCTGCGCTAATACTACTACTGGTGAATCTGTTGATAATGAGGGATGCAGTGATACCCAAAAAGAGGAAAATAACCAGATTAAAGTAATGCATCACCCACTAAGCTACTGGGTTGACCATACAACTGGAACTATAATTGTCGATAAACAAATGAATCAACGTGTTTGGTGGGGAGATACCGATTGGAATGCTGAATTGGTTCTTGAAGATATTAAATTATTATTGGCAGAATAAGGTGATTAATTGCGAGTAAATATCTTTCTGTCTTTATTTATTTCATTGATCTTACTTTCTTCCGGCTGCATTCAATCAAATAATAATATTGAGTTATTTGGAACAGAATATAAGGATCCACCTGATGCACCTGATTTCACACTTCTAAATCAAGATGGTGAATCTGTTACTCTCTCTGATTATGAAGGGAAGGTGATAGTTGTAGCTTTCATATACACCTCTTGCCCAGATGTATGTCTTGCGATTTCTTCTAACTTAGCCTGGATAAATGATAACTTAGGCGAATATTCAGATGATGTAGTCATTCTTTCAATCACCATTGATCCAGCCCGTGATACAGTAGAGAGATTTTCTCAATGGACAGAAGCTAATGGTTACGATTGGGACCATCTTTCTGCTGAAAGATCCTCTACATTGGTTAATGTGTGGAAAAGTTGGAATATTGTTGTAGATAATGATCATATCAATGCTAGTCAAGCCCCTGAAGATTCAATGAATCGCTTTTCAGTACTTTATCCAGATAATAGTTCGATGATTTCAGATGTTCCTTGTTTAGATTCAGTTAATAATCAATGTTATGATGATGCAGCTGATTTTGCAAATCATGCATTTGAGGATGCAAATATTTCGTATAATCTTACTGGCAATAGTGGTACAATAGGTGAATGGCAATCGGATGCAAATTGGTCATGGCAGTTGCACTATTGGAATAATAGTGATGAAAATTGGCAATTATCTGAATCTCAAGAATTAGGTATTATTGAAGTTAATCTTGGTACTCATTTGGCTTGGGTGGCCAGTAATGCTAACATTACCAATCTTCAATCAGCTGTTGATTGTAATGCTAAAGGTTGGATAATGGGAACTGGAAGTAGTGCTCATTGTATGTGTGACGAAGGTTATGAAAGGACTGATGGCAATTGGCTTGGATGCTCACTCATCGGAATGACAGATGCTAATAATTCAGCAGTTAATCCACACGATAACTCACTTGGGGAATATGGTATTGGCCATTCTACTGTGACTTTTATTCTTGACAAGCAAACAAGAAAAAGAGTTGCATGGACTGGTATCGATTGGAGTGTTCAGGAATTTCTTCTTGATGTTAAAGCACTGTCTTCAGAATAAATCGCAATTTATCTTTGTAGGATTTTGCATGTTTTTTAGTGTCTCAGTTCCTATTGTTTAATACCTATTGCAATCACCATTAATTCCATGCGCAATGATAAAACAGAGAATGATGGGGCCGCAAAGTCGTTATTTTTAGCTGCTCTAATGATTGGAAGCGTTCTGGTTGGAAGCTTATTCTATGACTTTGAATCTGAGGGAGCGAATCTTGCTCCGATTATTGAGAGTGATATTCCAAGTAGTATCTTAATTGGGAGCATAGATAGTTTAGAAGTTTCTTTAGTCGATGAAGACATGAGTTCATTATCTATTGAGATTACATTAGATGGTATTGCCCTAAATGTCATACCTAATTCTACTGGAATTATTTTAATTGATATTTCAGAGGTCAGTGTTGGCGCTCATGCATTGAAAATGGTTATAGTTGATTCATTAGGACAAGAGTCTAGATTATCTGCATCATTCATTATTCATTATCCATATGAAGATCCAACCGTTATGATTGTTGATACCAATGAAATCACAGTGACTCGAGGTGATAGTGCCTCATTATCTGGAACTTTGATACATCCACAACTCGACACCTGTGATTTGGGATGGTCAGATGGTGATGTTAGTGAATTTAGTTTAAATTTACCATTTGCTGATGATGGTAAATTTACATGGGGGCCCTCTGAAATCGAATCTAATGTCACAATATCGATATTAGGTACTTGTGGAACTTGGGAAGATTCTTCTGATTTAGAAAAGATATACATTAACGTAATTGAGCCAGTACAAGGATGTACTGATTCAGAAGCTAACAATTACAATAGCACTGCTACTGAAGATGATGGCAGTTGCGAATATGATGAAGAACCAGTGAATGGTTGTACTGATGAGTCTGCTAATAATTTTGATAGTGCTGCTACAGAAGATGATGGTAGTTGCGAGTATGATGAAGAACCAGTGAATGGTTGTACTGATGAGTCTGCTAATAATTTTGATAGTGCTGCTACAGAAGATGATGGTAGTTGCGAGTATGATGAATCAAACCCTGAAACAGGGTCTTCTGCTTGGTGGTCTAAAACTTTAATCTGCGATGAAGAACAAGTACCAGTTGTTGATGATTACAGTACTGAACAACAAGATAATCATATGTGTGATCTAAGTTTTGTTATTGAAGATGCCAATATCACAATTAGTACTAATGGCTTACCTAACCATGATTTTGAATCATCTATTGGATGCTGTGCATCCGCTCAATCTAAGAGTTATACGATACCGTTGATACCTACTGATGATTCTAACTGTAATCCTACTGTTAGTTCCGATGGTTGTGTTATGGCGGCTATTAGAGGAACAATTGCATTCACTGTTACAGGGGTTGCAATATATGGTCCAGAAGATGGACCTGGTGGAGATGCAGTTGCTTTAGAAGAAGGTGCATATGAACAAGAAGAAGGTGAACAACCTGTGGATCTTGGAATCTGCCATGGTCATTCAGGACCTGGTGGTGAATATCATTATCATGCTGATGCAAATTGTATACATTGGCATGCTGCTGAGGATGAAACAATGTATGATTATAATTTTAATTCTCAGAGGAATCTAAGTACACATTCAAAGATTGTAGCCTTTGCATTTGATGGCTATTCAATCTACGGATACACCGGATGGAATGATGGTGGAGAGGTTGTTGAAATGACCTCTTCGTATCAGCTTAAGGATGGAGAAGATGGATCAGGTGGTATTGATGACTACGAATATATCCAAGGACTTGGAACACTCGATGCTTGTAATGGGATATTTAGTGCAACTCCTGACTGGCCTGAAGGAATTTATCATTATCATACAACTATGGTTAATGGAGATGGTGGAATTGGTTTCCCTTACTTCATCAATTGTTATGCAGGAGAATTACCTTCTGATGATGGTGGAGATGATGCAGATGATCCATGTGCAGGTCATGGTGAAACGTGGGGTCCTGGTATAGGACCTCCTCCAGATGATTGTAACCCTGGACCTCCTGGTGGGCAGTCTTCAGAAAATGGTCTTATTGCTACACCTTGGTTTTCAAATCCTCCGAATAGCGGAATGATTTTGCTATCATTATTAGTATTAGCAACTATTATTGGATACTTTTCTAGAGAATCGGCATCCGGCTCAATCGTTCTAAATCTGGTTGATAAAGTTCGCGGATATCGTCCAACCCTAGAACTAGCATAGCTAGACGTTCTAGACCCATACCCCAAGCACATACTGGCCATTCACTACCTAGTGGTTCTGTAACTTCTGGACGGAATATACCCGCTCCTCCTAATTCTAGCCATTTGCCACGCCAGTAAACTTCTACCTCTACACTAGGTTCTGTATATGGGAAATATGCAGGTCTAACACGGACGTCTGGATAACCCATTTTTGTATAGAATGTTTTGAGTGTAGATATTAACATTGGAAGACTTGCATTAGGTTCATGAATTATACCTTCAATTTGGTGAAACTCCGGTAAATGTGTTCGATCTATTGTTTCTTGTCTAAATACCCGGCCTATGCCGAATACCCTACATGGCTCTTTTGGATTTTCAGAAATATGTTTAACTGTATTTACAGTAGTATGTGTTCTGAGGAGCCCTTTTTTTGATTCTTCTTTATCAAACTTAGCACCCCAACCTAGACTTCCAGTATCATGACCATTTTCATGTACCGATGCCCAAAGGTCAAGCATATCTTCAGAAACATCGATTTTTTCTGGTTCTTCTAGGTAGAAGGTATCTTGCATAGTCCTTGCTGGATGTGATTGAGGAATGTATAGTGCATCCATATTCCATCCTGCTGATTGTACATAATCTCCTTCAATCTCGGAGAATCCCATTTCAAGGAATACCGAGCGTATTCTTTCAATTAGTGATTGCATTGGATGAGGTCTTCCACCCATTGGTATCGGAGTGTCAGCGTTAATATCAAACTCCTTATATTGTGCATTTTCCCATCCTTCATTCTGTAAGAACTCTGGAGTTATTTCTCCAACTAACTCAACTTCTTCTAAATATGAATCGTCTAGATCAATACCTAATTGTGTTAATTTCCATTCTCGAATCACATTTTCTTCAATATTTATCAGATTTTTTCTCCCTTTAAAATGGGTGAACATTTCCTTATCTAAATCATTCAAATTCATTTTTTTATCTAATAATTGATTAATGAAGCTAGTTCTCTCACTGATTTTACTTTCAATATCTTCTTTATTTTCAAATACAAAAGTTCCTTTTTCAATTGAAACTCCTATGGATTTTAGTAAACCAACACCAGGACCTACCTCGTATCTCTCAAATCCAGCATCAAATAATCCTTTCATAGTTCTATTAGATTCTGATTGTTGACATATCCAACTCCATAATCTGAATTCAAGTAAACCATTTTTTAGAGCTTTCTTCCCCTCATTTCCTAATGATATATTTTCATCATTTTTCTCTATTATTTCGACTAATCCCTCTTCTGAGAGGGCCATTCCTGAACCAGCCACGTGAACTTGGTCTTTCCATTGAGTAGCTTCCAACAATTCGTCTAATAACCAAACATGGTTTTGCTTAGTACGCATAGCCCTAAGCATATTCTTCTCGTTATTTCCGAGTGTCATGACTTTTCCTCAACAGTATCGTATGAGTGTTTACTCTTGACGCTTACTTATCCAAGTTGAGTTTACTCTTCCTCTTCATGCCAAAGCAATACTAAACATTTAGGACAGGTAAATGACTTAGGTTTAGTTCCCTCTTCCCAAAACAAATTAGCACATTTACCGCATAGTATTGATGTTCTAATAGGTTCAATAAGAGTAGTGTCTACTCTATACATCACCCTTCCTGAGTCTGGCATTTTCGAGTGATCTGGTTCCCATTCTGCAATTATTTTCGGATCAATTTTTTCTTCATCTTTGTATAATAATCCTATGATTAATAATACTAGTCCTAAGACTGCAACTGGCGCCGCTAATGAAAGTACTAATGTTGATGCGCCCGAAGTGAACATCAAAAGGCTACCAAATAATATGCACAACCATCCTGAGAATACTATGTTTAATTTCATATGGTTTTGCCGAGGGTTACTATAGTCCTCCTCATCCATGACTCTCCGTACGTGGTTTAGTGCATCAATACACCGGATAATCTCATCTCTCAGAGGTGTAGGGTTCAAATGCCAAACGCCGTCGCCCGGGATAAGCCTCAGTAGCTCAGCTTGGTAGAGCATCTGATTTGTAATCAGATGGCCGGGAGTTCAAATCTCCTCTGGGGCTCCATTCTATTTTTTATTATGATAGAAACTCTTCCGTCAATGTGAAGTGCCCAGTGCCTTTCGTATGGCATATGGCTGCGACAATTTTAGATGGTCGGGAACTTGGTCGTACGATTGAAAAAGATTTGATGTCTCGAATCGATAATCTCAAAGGAAGAGGGTTACATCCTCATTTAGCAGTTGTAATTGTTGGAGATGACCCTGCTAGTCATGTATATGTAAGAAATAAAGAAATGGCTTGTGAGCGTTGTGGAATTAAGAGTACACGCATTGATTTAGATAGTTCAGTTACAGAAATCGAGATATTAAAAGTTGTTGAAATGCTTAATTTAGATGATTCAGTCAATGGTATATTAGTCCAGAGTCCTTTACCCAAAGGTATCGACGAGTCTCTGATAATAGATGCTATAAATCCTCAAAAAGATGTAGATGGATTCCATAATGTTAACTTAGGAAAATTAGTTCAAGGAAATACCTCTGGTCTTCTACCATGCACTCCTGCAGGTATAATGAAGATTCTTGAATTCTCTGATTTTGAAACATCGGGAAAAAATGCCTTAGTAATTGGGCGCTCGCGGATAGTTGGAATGCCGCTTTCCATACTTTTAGCCCAAAGAGGTATTGATGCAACAGTAACCATCGCTCATTCTCGTACGAAAAATTTAGCAGAAATTTGTCGTCAAGCAGATTTAGTAGTAGCGGCTATAGGGCGCGCAGAATTTGTTAAACCAGAGTGGATAAAACCTGGCGCCATGGTAATAGATGTAGGAATTAATCGTATACCAGATTCGACACGTAAAAGTGGTTCTCGTTTAACAGGTGATGTAGATCCAGATGTAATGGATATAGCAGGTTGGATGACTCCCGTACCAGGCGGTGTTGGTCCTATGACTATAGCGATGTTAATGTCTAACACAGTTATGGGAACTGAGCTTTTTTCTAATATTTAATTGACTATACTGTCAGATTTATCCTTAGTAATCTTCATTGAGTTAATGCGTTCGAATTAGTTTTATGGTTGAGATGCTATACCAGGGTAAAGTAAAGCAAGTTTGGAGTACAGAGGACCCAGATATAATTGAATTTAGGTATACTAATCAGATTAGTGTATTCGATCAGATAATTCCAAGTTTAATCCCTCGTAAAGGTGAATCTCTTAATCGAACCTCTTGCTACTGGTTCAATCTTGTAGAAAATGCAGGGATTTGTGAAACTCATGTAATCGAGATGAATGCTCCAGATAGAGTTCGAGCACGTAGATTTGACGTAGTTAGGGAACCTGGAGCAATTTCAAAGGATAGAGAAAATGTATTCGTTCCTTTAGAAGTAATTTGCAGGCATTATCTTGCAGGTTCAGGTTGGAGAAGGTATCAACGAGGTGATGCTCCAGCAGAAGAATTTGGTTTCGATCCTGGAACAGTGCTTGAAGAAGGTGTGAAATTACCGTCTCCTTACTTGGAAGTGTCTACGAAATTCGAAAAATTTGATAGATTATTAGACAGGGAGGAAGCATTAGAAATTTCTAATTTAACTTCCGAAGAGTTTGACTCAATAATGGATATTGCAATTGAAGTCGATAAAATAATTGAATCCGAGGCTGGTAAAAGAGGCCTAATACACGTAGATGGAAAGAAAGAATTCGCATTAGGTAAAAATAGAGTTCCTGTATTAGTTGATTCTTTTGGAACTTTAGATGAAGATCGTTGGTGGGATTCTGAGAAGTATGCTGAAGGAGAAATAGTCCAGCTCTCCAAAGAATTTGTACGTAGTTACTATCTTGGAACAGGGCATCATGAAAAGTTATACCAAGCAAGAACTAATGATTCAGAAGAACCACCAATTCCTGCATTACCTCAAGAAGTAATAGATCAAACAGCCGAACTTTATTCGACAATGTTTACAAGACTTACTGGTCAAGAATTCTAGATTTATTGATGTTTACGCATCATTATACCGCATTTTCTTCTTTCAGCAGCTTTCAGTAATGTTAGAAGATGTCTTAGGGAATCTCGGACTCCTCCATCAATTGTCTCATTTGATTTTATGTTCCACTTGTCACCACGAATTGAAATAAGTAATTGTTCCACTTCGTCATGGTTTAGCCAACCCAATAATTCCATTCCTGCAATTCCTTTATTGAATCCTTCTTCGCCTAAATTTTCTGGTGCGAACCCATTGGTAAGCTTGATTAATAATTCGTGGAGATCCATTTCACCTTCTTTTTCTCTAGTGAATTCTAAAATGTACTCTATTGCATTACCACTATCGCTTGGAAATCTACCAATCCTATTTCTTGCAAGGCCGTTATCTAGAGGGATTGGTGTTCCTCCATCTTTATTCCAATCTAGAGCGGATAAAAATAGCATAGTTGCATGATCATAGGGTGATTCTTTTCCTTCTTTCAAAGAATTGATCTCATTAGAGCTTATTGTAATTTTCTTTAATTCTTCATGGTCTCCACCTATAGATGAGAGTATTGGCTCGATAAGTGATAAAGGATCATGTATGATTGGATCAAATGTGTAAAATGCAGATGGTGGTATATACTCTCCCATAAATAGAACTCCAATGTTTTACTACTATAATTTTCCTAGACGCCTAAGTCTAAGTTCGAATTCATCTAGTTCTTCTTCAACTACATCATTAGTTGGCTTTAATTCATCTATTATTGGTTCAGAGGATTGTTCTTCTTCACTTCCTTCTATAGGTTGTTGGGCTTCATTTTTGATTATAATTTTCTTATTTGAGATATTTTGTTTTATTGCTTCCTCTGTAATTCTCATCATTTCTTTCCTTTCTCTATGGTTCTTTACAAGCCATGCCATGGTGATTGCTAATCCTATAATCAATGAAGCAGATAATAACCCTGTTTCTAAATCTTGGATACCATCATCATCTTCTCCTCCTCCTGTTAAAATTATTATGATCTGGTTATCGGTAGAATCGGATTCTATATCCCAAGGGAATGCACAACTAAATTGTATGATTAATTCACTTCCATCTGCTAGAGGTGGCCTGTCTATTTTCGGTAAAAGGTAAACTCCCGATGGTTCAATGAGATGTGTTTCAATATAATCATCTGAAGTGAGGATTAGTAAACAATCAGCATTACTTAGAAGATTCTGATTCTCCCTAATTGTAGTTATTTGTATTTCTTGGTTGCTCCCAGTCCCTATTAGCTCTATACCGGTCAGACCAATATTCCAATCGGTTCTCCTTATATCGAACTGTTTTTCGATACTTGTGAATTCAATCCCTCTTGAGTCAAGAGCTCTCAATATTAGCGATCTTTTCCCTGGTTTGGGATTCCAATCAATAGTTGAAAGGTTCATTTCATCTAATGACATATTATTTGCTAATGTCCCATATGATGAGTCTAGTAACATTCCATTATCGTCTATTAGTAATAGTGTATAGTCAAAGGCTCCAGTTCCATTATTTATTGAGCAAGATGCGGTAATATCTCCTTGAATACCTGATAGTGTACAAATTCCATCTCTCAATAATGGTTGTGAGACATATGCAGTGTATACTAGTCCTTCATCTGAATTAATGGTTATTTCTCCATCTGAGATTGATTGAGAGGCAACCCATAACCAACCTCCTCTCTCATCCCAATTTAGTACTCCTTGACTGCCATCGATAACAATTGATTGAGAATTTGTTCCATGTATTCTCAAGAGTACTTTGTCTTCACTAATTGCATTTATTATTGGTGATGTAGACCAAGAATATTTTTGTTGTGTGGTGTCAAGTAAGATTTCATCTACATTCCCCAATTCATCTATTGCTTCGATCTTAATTGTGTATACTTCTCCATTCCAGTTTGAACTTGGAATCACTTGTATTGGTAAACCTCTTATTTCACCAACTGCTAAAACAACAGTTGTATCGCCTAATACAGTCCATCCAGATGGTAAACTTCTGACACTAAGGTTGATTGTAGTTGGTGCATTTCCTTCATTCAATAATGTTGCATGAGGATATCCACCATCTGCGGATATAACCCATGGGCTTTCACCTACTAAATCGAACTGATGAATTACCGATACTCTCAATGGGACTATAGTTTCAGATAATGAGCCACCTTCTCTAAGACGGATATGTAACTCTACCGTCTTTCCATGTTGAGCATTTTCTGGTGGGATTATATTCAACGTCATAATCGCACTTTCACCAGGTTCAAGGATTGGTAATTCATCAGGTGTTTCAACAATCCAGTTATTCGAACCATTCACATAAACGGTTGTGAAAGCTTTTGATGGTGAATTCCCAAGTTGTACAATCTCGATATCTATAGAAGATCCTTCGGGATTTATTTCTAAATCTACCTGACTAGATATTGCATTCCATTTCTTTATCTGTGGAACTTCTACATTGAACATGAAGGTCTCTACAACCTCACCCTTTGCAATAGCATCCACGGATATTTGCATAATTGAACCATTCCAAGAATTTTCTGGAATAAACCAGTTTAACGAAAGATAGCCTGTTTGATTCACAGCGATATTCTCAATTGAGGTGCCAGATGCATTCCAGCCAATTGATGAATCAGAACCTGAATAAATGATGTTGATCGATGTTTCAAGAGACATATTATCAACAAGATTACCTATGTTCTTTGCCTCTACTGTAATTTGATGTGTTTCACCCGGTTGAGAGATTATAGTATTATTTTTAATATTTATTTCAGATTGGAAAGCATCAATCAACCATCTATGATCTTGCTTAGCTGATAGTACTAATATCTCAGAATCACTAACCTCTTGATTCCCTTCAGATATCATTGTAATCATTATCTGAATAGGTGTAGTGGCAGGTGTGTCATCAGGCAATCTTACTATCACTGGAATAGTCTGTAGGCTCCCCGGTCCAAGTGTTACTTGTTCACTTGTAAATGATATAGTGACATCGAGATTTTCATTAATTCCTGAATCAATTATTAGTTCTGAACTTAATCTAAATGAGTCTATACCATTCCCTGGGTTTTCAAGTTTAATCATTACTAATATATCTTCTTCGACTTCAACTTCATGAGGTTGATCTAATGGGGATGTAATAGTTAAATCCGCACGATAGATTTGTAATACCTCTAATGAAAATTGTAGGTTATGGTCTGCTGATTGAGTACTTGAATCTGAAAACATATGGAATGATGGTGATGCGTCAGGAGGTAAATCAAGACTGATAGTTCCGTATACTCTCGAAGGTCCAGATCTAGTTAATATCAATATGTCATCAATAATTTCTAAGTCTCCAGATGCACTCCAAGACCAACCTGGGATTATCAATCCTGCATCAGACATTGACCATTCTAATTGGGTGTAGCCTACTGGCATATCTGCGGTAATATCCCAAGATAATACATTGTCTGGCACCGTTCTTTGGTGTACATCAGTAACTACTCCTGTTGCCATGAATGAAAGTTGAATTGTTTGGCAAACCCCCTCACTTACGCACATTTCTAGAGGTGTATTGACAGAGTCACCAAGGTTAGCCCCACTTGGCACCTGTAGTCTTGCTGTCAGATATATCATCTCATCTGGATCTAGTGTTAATGCCGATACTTGATTTTCATCTAAGTCAAATAATTTTAAATCATTACCCCAAGATGTAGTATCCCAAGACATTATGATTTGATTTTCGGCAGCATTACCTAAATTATGAATCAACATCCATGCTTCTGCATATTCTCCGGTCAACCCATATCCTAAGCTATTGGCTGTTCCATCAGGACCTCTGATTGAAAGTCCTCTTGTTCTGTTTGCCTCAATTGGTAATAAAGCAGAAACACTCACGTTATTATCATCGTCTAAAGTCAACGTCAATGATAAAAATCCTGAATCGGACCCTAGTGAATTACTTGGTGCATATACCCTTAAACTTGGATTCCAAATTTCGCCAACCCCAATTTCTATCGAACTAACTCCATTAACTGATTCATCACTCCAAGTCCACCCCTCTGGTAAATTTGTTCCATCAATCGTAAGGCTCCATACACCAGCCATTCTTCCTGTAGAACGTATATTTGGGGATATTAATTCACTTTCACCAGGGGTGACTCTAGTAGGCTCAGTTGGGATTTCAAAACTAGCATTATACGGATTAACTATGCTCAGAATCGTTGTTTGGACATCATTATCATATCTTGATTGAGATATGTTTGAATATGGATCTAGAACTAATGTAAATTCATGTTCACCCAGTCCTCCGGACCATTCAACAGTAAATGTTGCTAAATTACCATTACTTGTTGGATCAACAGGTTGCATATTCCCGAATCGTTCTCTAGCAATGACCTCTCCATCAGCGTACAATACAGCATCAGTATCTTCATCTGTTTCTGCAGTTCCTGCATTCTCAAAAGATACTGTTACAGTTACAATTTCATTTGGGTCGGGTGCAACTGGGCTAAATTCTATGCTTCTACCATCTTGTTGAGGTCTGACATCTGCAATTTTAAGTGAAATTACTGTATCCCCTAGGATCAGATCTAATGTTGCATCACCATCAATATCTGCTAATGATGGTGATGACCATAATCGATGCCCAATAGAGATAGCCCCGTTCCACTCAGCATTTATTCCTGCCATAGTTCCAAGTTCTCCATCATAAGCCCTTAATTCACGGCCATATGGAACTATTAATTCTGGTTCATCTGAGCCATCAATATCCATCCAAATTGGAGATGCTACCGCAATACCATCATTGAACGCGCCTTGTGGTTCTAGTATCTCTTTACTCCATGCTTCTTGTGGGCTGCTAGTATCTGTGTCCTCATGGCAACCAGTGAAACCGTCTCTGTTAGTATTCCAACTATTTGTTGCCCATGTTATCCAGCAAACTCTATCATGATCTCCATCTCCATCTGTATCGAAACTTATTGGTGCTGAGTCCGAGAATCCATTAGAGGCCTCTATTTCCCATATTTTTGTACCATCACTAATTTCTAAACCGTAGTACTCTGCACCGTGTACCGCTGCATTACCATCGAAATCAGAAGGTATTGTTACTATCATCTCCATTGCAGCATCCGAGTCTAAATTTGATACCACAGGTCCTGGTAATCTTATATGAGGAACATCTGAATCGAATCCATTTTGATTTTCAAGAGATTTACCGTCCCAATTAGCATCACCATCATTGGCATCTAATTTCCAAACCCACATTGAGCTTGTTGAACTTTGAACTGAAGTCAGTAGAATGAAGGCTGTATTCTCATCAGTTTGAACAAATGCAGGATCGGATGGATGTGTGCCTTTATCAAGTGTTTTTTGCCATATTGAGGTGGCAGTAGTGCCAGTTATATCAAGTGCTAGAACTACAGGTTCTTCTGAATTCTTTTCGATAAGTGAGAGTACTAGTTCTGCAGTTCCATCTAAATCTAAATCCGCTAGTAATGGTTGAGCGGTTGGTTTGTGTCCACCTAATGTGCTACTTACATATGGTCCATCGTTACTTCCTATCATTAGTAACGGATCTGAATAAGTCCATAATAATTCAGTAATATGGCTGCCATAAGGTGACCAACCTGTCACAGTGCAAGTTAATTGTGGAGAATAACTTTTGACATAGAATGTACCACTCATATCAAAAGATACGATAATTTCTTGTTTACCGTCATCATTTAAGTCTACAATGACTGGAGATGCTTTAATTTCATCAGTAGCTCCAAGATCTAATTCCCATGCTAAATCTGCATCTTCTCCTTCAATAATTCGTAAAATACTATGGCTACTCCCACTGACATCTTCGGTTTGTATTATTATTGTAAATAATGAATCGCCACCACATCGTTCACTCGAATCTTCATTCGTAGTAATAGAATTCTTCAAATCTGCAACTGGAGTAGCGAAAGAGTCCGTGGAATAGATGTAGTCATTATATTGCCAATTAATAATTGGATCAACTATTGACATATATTCAGATGCATTATTGGGACTTCCAATTCCTGCACCTCCATCTGGACTATGAGCTGGAGGTGTCGATTGTCTACCTGGTGTTTTACCAGATTGAGGCCATGGTTGACCTCCATCTTCCCAGATTGATTGAGAATTTGATGTATGTGAAATCGAAACTTCATCAATGAAATCTAAATCTTGATTATTAATGTTCGACAGGTATCCTGAATGAGGCATCAATAATAATAAAAAGGTCATTAACAAGCAAATAGACAATTTACTGGGGCGACCTAACATTGCGGGCTCTGTCATTAGGTACCAAATGCGATTCAATACCCACTTGAACATTCGCACTAAACTCTCGCCCAGACCTATGGTCTGCTAGGAGATTGGCATTTACCGGCAATAATCACCATCCGTTGTGCTTATACAGGAGTGGTAGGTCGGCGAGTCAACGGACTTCTCCTCTGGAGGCTTTGCCGATGAGGGACGGGGGGTCATCCGCCTTCCTCCGACAAACCTCGGAGCGGTCCGTTAATAGGAGGAAGAATACCAATGTACAGTATAGTCACACGTGAAGACACAATACGCATACCAGCAGAGTATATCCGAGCAGGACGTAACCTAGTTGACCATATCGATGAATTAGCAAATGATGCTTTTGAGGGTCGTTTTGATACAGATGAAAATTATACTCTTCTAACATTTAACCATGAACCAATGGGTCGTGGTAAAATTATCCATGGCGATGGTGCAATATACCAAAGAGTTAGATTTAAGGCATTACTTTTCAATATGGAAAATAATGAAGTTGTAGATGGATATGCATCAGAAATCTCTGAATATGGAGCATTCGTAAGAATCGGACCAATGGAAGCATTATTGCACAAATCTCAAATCCTCGATGAACCTATTAATGTCAATTTAGGTATCAAAAGAATTGAAGGTGCTTCAACCGGTAAATTCTTGGAAGAAGGTTCATACATCCGTTCTCGAGTTGTATCTAAAGCAATAAACCAAAACGATCCAAGAGCAAGTAAAATTGGTCTTAATTGTAAAATGGATGGACTTGGCGCTTATAATTGGATACAGGAGCAGGATTAAAATGGCTAAACAACCATTTGCTTGTGGTGAGTGTAATCGCATTCTTCCCGACCCTGAGAATAAGGGCGATATTGTTCAATGCAAACACTGCCCTAATGCACCAATAACTACTGATTGGCAAGGATATGTGATTATTCTTAATCCTGAGAGATCAGAAGTAGCTGCTAGACTTAATGTAAAGAGTCCAGGTACTTACGCTTTGAAGGTAAACATCAGATAAGGAGGAAAAAACATGCAAATAATTGAAAGAAAAGAAAACCCGCTTCTCGGTCGAGTCGAACTAACCTTTGAGTGGAATCATGTGAATATGCCAACACCTACACTTTCCGAAATGGTCACTTCTGCTGCAAAGGCAGAGCCTGGCGCAAATCGTGAATTAGTATTCGTTAAGAATGTCAGTACAAGATATGGGCGTCCATTTACAACAGGTCTCGCTCTTGTTTATGATTCTGCTGAATCAGCTGCTTTTGAACCTAAATTTGTTCAGGATAGGCATCAAAAAACACGTACATCTACCGAAAAAGGAGGCGATGAATAATGACTGAAGGACCGAGCCCAAATGCAAAATGGTCAAAATATACTATTGACGGAGATTCACTTGTAAGAAAAGGTGAGTTCTGCCCAACATGTGGACCTGGAGTATTCTTAGGGGTTCATAATGACCGCAAAGTTTGCGGTAAATGTGGACACAGCACAAGTGAATAAGAATAATAATTAAATTCTTAATTCATCCCACTTACCATTATTAGTAAGTACAATATTGTCGATAATTCCGACTCCAATGTCTGGTCTTGACTTGGTTATGATGACTCCCTCATTCATCATTCCATCATGCCTCCATCCAGTCCATTTCCAGGTCCCATTTTCAGATATTACGTGATAAATAGGTCCAATGGTACGGTGAATCTTTGGTTTTTCCTGAATTGATTCTATAGTGGCGAAACATTTCCCATTTAATTTAATGAACCACCCATTCTTTTCATCATAAGTGAATCCAGTAATTATTTCCGGTAAATTTATTATTTTTGTTTGAATTAAAACTCCATTTGCATCAAATATTGCAACACCACCTGCCTGTGAAATTGATACAATACCTTCTTTGGTTTGAACAAAGCCAACAATCAGATCTTGGTTTTCTATTTTTTTATCACTCCACCATTTTGGAATTTCTGCCCTCCATATTTCTTTACTATCACTGTTGATTTTGTAAATTCCTTTACCCGATGACGAGAAACAAAGATCTCCGCCTATTTCAGAAAGTGCAGTTGGTATGGTATCTAATAATTGAGACCAACTATTAGATTCAGGGTGCAGTTGGCTCTTTCTGTTACTATTTCTTAGTTCAGCCTTTGATACTCCATCCTGCCACTCATTAGTTATATCGAGTGCTGCCATTCTTGCCTGTCTAAGTTCTCCTTCAACCCATGCTCCGATCCATTTATCTCCCAATATAGCACTTGAAATAATTGAAGATGGAAATGGTTTAGAGATATCGCCAATTGCTTCTAGGTCATTATTTAATTTTATTAATTCACCAGAAACTCCTGTGACTACGTGTATGTTTTTACCGGAGTCGATTTTTAGAGGTGGGAATCCTACATCTAATCGTTTCATATTATGTCCTATTATGTCGAGTGTTTGAAGGTGTGGTTCAGAGGATTGAAAGTTCGATGCCTTCAGGATTCATCATGGTCGTGCTTATTGTGGCTTCTAATTCAGACATAGCTTCAATGACATTGTATCATTCTATGCTTCGGTTAGAGGGTTGGAGTTTTCCCTCTAATTGTACAGTAGGAGAACACAGAACTCATGAATCAGGTTTAGTTAATTTATTGTTGATTGATACACTTCATATTAGAGCTGACAACATAGATGTTGAATATATGGAATCTACGGGGGTGCCAGTGGAGGGAGTTTTGATACTATCTCGTCATGTATCCTCTTCCGAAACTCCTGCAATGACTTTGCACGCAATAGGGATACCGGGGATATTGCCTTTTGGTGAAATCGGTAACTCGGGCGGTTTAAATGGGGTTTTGGTTCCACCTAATCCATTTTTCGCACCACTTTTCAGAACTATGACTAAGTTCGCTAAAGAAAGAAAAATAGATGATGAATTTGATCTTACCTTAGAAACAACTCACCACGGTCCAGTATTGAATACGCCAACTCTTTACATTGAGATTGGATCTACTGAAAAGGAATGGATACGAGATGATGTAGCAGACTGTTGGGCTGCAACAATATCACACGTATTGGGTTTATTTACGTCTGAAAAACCCTATATTGACAATAATCTCGATGTAATGATTGGATTTGGTGGTGGGCATTATGCACCTAGGCATAAAGCAGTGATTCTTGAATCTAATATTAATCTCGGTCATGTAATTGCTAACTATTCATTATCATTCGATGATTTTGATGAATCTAAGACTCCTTCTGGTCCCTGGATCAGTTCTGTAGTTGCCGCAGTTGAATCAACAAAGATTTCATACCCTAATAGTAATATTTTCGCTCATTTAGATAGAAAATCATTCAAAGGTTGGCAACGTTCAGCAATTATTCAGAAATTAGGTGAATTGGGCATTGAAGTTAGAAGAGGTAAGGAAATCTTACAAAGAGAATAGTCAAATCTCTCATTCACTTCGTAGGCATATGGGTGTCATTGGTCAATTCATAGTTGGGATGCTACCCCTTGCTCCTAAATTTGTAGTTAAACGCATTGCTGGAAGGTATGTTGCCGGCTCAGATATCCATTCTGCAATTACTTTAATGAAAGAAATGCATGAAGAAAATACTTGTTTTACAATTGACGTATTGGGTGAAGAAATTACAAATTTAGATGAAGCGAGATTTTTTGTTGATGAATATTCTCGTGTTCTCGATGCAATTGTTAAGAATGAAATCGATGCAAATATTTCACTTAAACCGACTGCTTTGGGGTTATTGTTGAATAGAGATGTTGCCATTGAAAATATTAAAGAAATTTTAAAGAAAGCAGCGATTAATGATATATTTGTTCGTCTAGATATGGAAGATCACAGAGTAACTCAAGAAACAATAGATATTGTCTTATTAATGCAGGAGATGGGCTTTGAGAATATTGGTACTGTATTGCAAGGTCGACTTTTTAGAACTGAAGAAGATATCAAGAAAATATGTACATTACTGGGGCCACTCTCAGATTTTCGAATATGTAAAGGAATTTATCTTGAACCTCAAGATATCTCACATACCAGCTATCAAGACATCGTAAATGCTACCAATGATTGTATTGATGTTATGCTGGAATCAGGTTCTTACACTGCAATTGCCTCTCATGACTATCCGGTAATAAATCATAGTCTTGATAAATTAAAAGAACTTCAGATGTCTTTTGAAAATGACCCTCGTATTAACTCCGCTGATTCCAGGGTTGGTAAAGGATCAGGATATGAGTTTCAATTTCTTTTAGGCGTAAGAGGGGACCTTCGAAGAAAGTTATCTGCTCAGGGTCATCTGACCAGAGTATATGTCCCATATGGTACGAAATGGTATGAGTATGGGATTAGAAGGATTCGTGAAAACCCAGATATTGCATGGCATGCTACGAAAACTCTGCTTTTCCCTTGGACCAATAGAAGATAATTCTCATCTTCGATAGTTCGTCTTGGAAGATTCATTCTCATCCTCAGGAACATGTAGGTAAATTCTTCTTATTTCGTTAGCCACTCTTTTTCCATTAAGAGTCCTTCCTTTCCCAGTGTGTAGAGCCCTTATTCTCCACCTTCTTCCATTCATTTGCATTATCGCACCACAAGAAAACATTTTGTCAGGATCACATTCAATGCTACCAGCAACGCTTATTTCACCTTGAGTCATTGTCAGCGGAACTATTGTTCTATCAACTCTTACTGCCCACATTGCTGAAATTTTTGAGGCTTCAAGTTTTTTTGCTTCTTTAGATGTCGAATCTTCTATTCTTGTTATTTTGTAAGTAAGTTCATCATGCTGGAAATAATCGTCTTTGCAGATTAATTCATCATCATCGGAATCAACTAATGCAAATTTACTATCCATTCGGTCTGACAAGGTAGTTTTTATAAATACGGGTTTTGGTGGTCTTAGTTGGAGATTTTGGACATTACTACATTGAACACATCTTGCCAACAAATCTTCACCGTTACCCTTCATTGTTCTTCTTAGTACCTCATGTTCAGTCATTTTCGAACATTTAGGACAAACTGCGACATCGACGAGTTCTTCATCGACATCGGTATCGGTATCGGTATCTTCCACGTCTCTTCGGAATGACACCCTTTATTGAAGCCATCCTTGCATGGGATGATTGAAATTAGAGTTAATATAGCCCTAACCATGAGCGGGACAGGCGGATTCGGTTTACCTCAAATGTCTGAACGTGAAATGTTTGAAAAATTACTTTCTGCAGATTCAGATTATAGTGGCGATGAACCAGCAATTGCTGCTAGTATCGGCGAACAAATGTTACACATGAATCTCATACCTCTAACTCGTTCATTTAGAGTTAGGATTAGGGACATTACCTCTAAAATACCTGCTAAAAATGTAGTATTAGTGGGTGGTGGTATTGGTCATCTTACTGCTTGGTTACTTGATTTATGGACTGGAGATCCCGCAAATCCTCCCGTAGACCCTCGTTCAAGGCCAGATTCTTTTAGAATAATTGAGCCCGCGGGTAAGTTTGGAATTATTATCGACCGTCTTGTTCGCCGCCATTCAGCCGAGCAGTGGACTCAAATTTTAACTCGCCCATGGCAAGAAATTACTGCTGAAACCTCTTCTTGGTCGGCCGCAGCAACAGCTTTACCTTCCAGTGCTCAACCTTCACCTCTACCTCAACCGATTGATCTAATCATCATTGATACCCCTGAGATAGATCGTCCATCTGCAACTTTAGCTGCTTTGCAAATAGTCTCTATTGGAGGATTTATATTAATTAAAGAGCCAGAGGTTCCTACGGGCGATGTAGGTGTCCCTGAAGAAGGTCAAGAACCTAATGATGCTCAAAAGAAAGTAAATTCATTTAATCAATGGATGGAACTTATTCATGATTGTAATGTCAATCATTCAATGGCATTTGCAGAATTATCTGGTGGTACATTAGCAGTAATTCGTCGCTCTATTTGAAAAATATCAAGAATACTAGATTCATAAATTGGTTCTACTGAATAATTTTTAATGATTGGTGATTTATTAGATGAATTATTAGGTGAATTATTTACAGAATTAATTAATAGATCTATCCTCAACATACCATAACCAAAACGATCATCATGTTGATTTTGTCCATCTTTCATTTGTGAGTTTTGAGTAATTAGTTGTTTAATCTCTTCAACTTTACTCGAATCACTATCTGGATTACGTTGGTATTCTGGATGCTCTTCAAGGAATAATGCGAGTCCACCTGAGACCCATGCGGTTGAAGCCGAAGTGCCACTTGACCATCCCCACCATGTTCCTGAAACACCAGTTTGAATCAACACCGGGACTTCATGCCCTGGTGCTACAATTTCTGGTTTTTTGTCAGGATCGTTTCTTGGGAGTTTTGGTGGCCATAATTGCCCATTATTATCTCCTTCTGAGCTTCCAGACCAAAGTTTACCAAGTCTAGTAATACCTCCTACACAAATAACATCGTTTACTGAACCAGGTGATGATACATCTCCATCATCATCCTCTCCGTCATTTCCTGCTGCGGCTATAACATATACTCCACTATCTATTGCGTTTTCAACTGCAATTTCAAGAGTATCTGTCGTTATTATTCCCGCTCCTAAACCTTGTCCTCCCCCTAGGCTCAATGAAATTATATCTGCATCTTGCGCCACACACCAATCCACTGCTTCAGCAATTCCTTCATCTGTTCCTGATCCAGTTGCATCAATCGCCTTAGCAACTAATAAGTCTACATTTTTAGATATCCCATTAAGTCCCCCATCTGCTACAATTATTCCTGCCATAGCAGTACCATGACCATCATCATCATATGGTTCATCAACAGAATTAATTACATCGTTCCAACCAATCAGATTAATATTTGCTAAATCTGGATGACTAATATCAATCCCTGAATCTACTATACATAATGATACTCCGGTTCCATCTAAACCATCCAGTGAATTAACACCAGTAAGGTCTCTATATTCATCTTCCCAAGTTAACAATGCTTGTGGTGGATTGAGGCCTAATATACCTCCACTTATTGATGACCAAGCCCAGAGAAGAATTACAAGAAAAACAAAAGTAGTAACTAATGTGACTGAAATACCTATTACAATACCAATGGCATCCTTACTTTTAGAAATATCTTCAGAATTATCTAATTCGCTATTCTCGATAGATGTACCAATAGAATCAGACATTGAATTCACCAAGCATCTTGTCGATTAAAATGACTTGAGATAGTAGTACTAGATTTACAATTCGTGCATTCAATTCTAGTGGGAAGTGTCATTTCACATTCAACACAGATAGTCCCTGGTTTTCCTAAACCATTGCATTGATATTGCTTGCATGGAACTGTTATATCTCCCGAAGGATGCCTTGTAGCAGTAGTTTCTTCATCACAAATAGGGCATTTCCCTTGTATATTTTCTTTTGAAATGACATTCAGTTCCCCTGAGACTTCCCTTGCCCTTACAGATTGGATTCTATCACCAGCTGCACCAAGCATAAATTGAGGATACCAAATTATGTGAATTAATAAAAATATAGAAACCATGCTAAAAATCAGGTAAATCCAAGGGAAGCTATACCCGGTTGTCTCACCCAAAATAGTTACGGCTGGATTTAGTGCGACTGCATTTGCTCCTGACCAAGCAAATAAGTTCACCGAAATCATCCAAAATCCTAGTCCGATACTCCAGAGTTTAAGGCTATGATCTCGCCATGCAATATCTACAATTCTCGGGTCGGGATGAGAATGTCTTTCAACTACATGAACATCTCTTGTTTCAATAACTGCTCTATGCACTACAAAAACCGTTAAGAAAAAGAAAATTCCATTTGTTAATATTACTCCTGGAGTAATCATTGAAGACAATAGTGTCAGGTCAGGTGTTTTAGCATAAGAATCTATGTAACCTATTTGTATTGCTATCATTCCAAGAAACATATATACTAAATTTTCTCTCATTATTGGGAAACGTATGAATAATTGAATCACGAAACCGAACCATGCAATGATTGAAAGAAGTGTTAATATTAATGATAAATCACTAAGGAATAATATTCCTTCTAAACTATTTCGATTATAATCACCGCCACCTACTAGTTCTCCTATTCCATAGTCCCAAGCTCCTAGGATTATTGCTAGTACGCCTACTCCAAATGCCGAAAATTCAAATTTCCCCCAAACTTTAGAAATCATTTTAAAATGAAATTTAGATTCCTCTCTTAATGTATCTAATTTCCACAACTTTTCATTATAGTCTGAAATTCGATATTTTAAGGAGATTTCACTCAGTCTAATGGGCTCCATTCTATTATTTTCTTCATTCTCAGTCATTGAATCGGCGCCCCCTATGATGTATGCGAGATGAAATCATCCATTAAGTGACATGCTTAGTTGAATCGAAATAGATATTTCTAATAGCTATTAAGTCAATTAGTGATTACTTTGTAAATTAGTTATGATTTAATTTTAATGGCGCCGAGAGAGAGATTTGAACTCCCGAGGGAAAATCCCACATGATTTCCAGTCATGCGCAATACCAGGCTATGCGATCTCGGCTACGTTACCTCGGACTCTTGTTTACAATTTGAGCCTGTTGCTTTGAAAATGTGAGTTTTGATTCTTCTTCCGTAGTCATTAAATCGAAATTGTTACTGGAGTATCTGTCGCCACTGTGGCTTAGGGGTATAGCATCCCATTGGTAATGGGAAGGTCGGGAGTTCAAATCTCCCCAGTGGCTCCATTTTTTACTAGGTGGTAAATAGAAGCTATTTGTCAACTCTAGCAGTTTAACGGAAATAGGTTCATAATCTAACAAACAAACGAGACGACTATGTCTGACCGCCGTAGGACTGCACTTGCTCTAGTGTTACTGATGATAATTGCCCCGCTAACATCCGCTGCTACCTCTTCTTGGACTGGTCCGAGTTCAGTGAATCCTCCTGATGAGGGTATAACTTTGACTGGTTTTAGAGCGCCAGGTAATGCAACAATTCAAGATGGCTGGCTTCATATAACTGACTCCGAAATGGCGACCTCTCTCGAACCTGGAATTGTTTGGGAAGGTACTGATTTAGATGCTGGACGTTTTTTTGGTACAACCTTCGAAGATAGTCTCGAGCAGATTACTCTCCTAGATGATGGTACTAGGTCTAATATAAGCACCTTTGATACAGGAGATATTACAGTATCAATGAATTCAGACTATACTTATGCTCCTGGGTGGCAGCACGTATATTCAGTTGATTCTTCTACATCTGTTACAGAATGTAATAATCTTTCAGGTACATGGGTTGATCATGGGTATGACAATAATTTCGATAATAATCTAGATAATAATGAAATTACTGGTACAATTATGTATTGTAGTGACAATGCCTTGGAAGATAGTATCACGTCTCTTAGCGTAGTATCTGGTGGATATGATTATTCTGCTGGGACTTTGTCAGCAACTAGTACTTCAGGAAGTGGTTTCTCTGGAACTTATAGTATTAGTTCCGCTATTGCAAGTATTACGGTTTCCAGTGGTGGTTCAGGATATGTTGTAGGTGACTCACTTTCATTTGTTTGTCCAGGTGGATGCACGGGTAGTGGAGCATCTGCTTCAGTAGGATCTGTTGCATCAAATGGTTCAATTATTACAGTGACGTTAACAAATGGCGGTTCAGGATATAACTCTCAACAAACAATGTATGTCCTCATTACTAGTACTGCAGGATCCGGTGCTCAACTATCTTCAGTTCTTGAGACAACAGGTTCCATCTATACTGCTTTAGTTACAGATGGAGGTAGTGGTTACACTAGTTCTCCAACTATAGTTCCAAGTTCTTCGGGTGGTTCTTCTGCCAACATTACTGCCACATTAGGCGGTTTCTTTGATTATGAAGTGGAAGTCAATTCTATGTCAGTCGGCGCTTCTGCAAATTGTATGTTAGGCGGGTACGTTGTAACAGCAGGAATGGATACAGATGAAGATTCAGTTCTTGACTCAAATGAAATATCCGATACTAATTATTTATGTAATATCGAAGAATTGTGGCAAGCTACAACATTCAACCTTAATGGTACAAATTTAGGCAGTGAGCAAACAATGTCGTATGGGACAGTTCCTTCATCTTCAACAGAAGGTATTGTTTCAGTCGGGACAATGCCTGGTTCAGCGGTACCTCGTGGAACAAGTGGTTATTTCCTATTACCAATGGTGAATCTGCCCAATGCAGAAACTTTCAATGGATTATACATGACTTTTGATCATTGGTATCATCTAGATAGTACTAGTTTAGGAGGCGGTGATGGTGCTTGGGTAGAGTATCGAATTAATACTGGAACTTGGGATGATTGGACATATATTGCCCCTGATGGTGGATATACTAGTACTATGTCTACTGATGCACCATCGCCAAATGGTGCACCTAGCGGGGCAGTACCTGTTTTCGCATCGCCTACTCATAGTGGTTGGCAAAGCGAGAATTTGAGTATTTCATCCATCCCTGACATTAATAATGCCTCAAAAATACAGTTTAGATTCCATATTTGGACCTCACCCGATGCCTCTTATGAGAGACCAGGTTGGTTTTTGGACAATATTGATGTCAATAATGATGGTTTAGATTTTGGTGTATGGCATCATGGCTGTATATCGACTACATCTGCATCCTGTAATTATGCTGCTAGTGCATATGGGGCACTGCAAAGAACTATTGATTTATCAGGGACTAATTCTACATCTAGTATTGAGATAGATATGGAGTGGGATCTACAAGGTAGTACCCAAGACAACGCATGTATCGAATTATCTCTAAACAACAATACTTGGTATGACCTTTCATCTACTGGTACTACCTCAACTGCTACTGCTTGTGAAGATCGAAATGGGGCAATACCTGGCTATCCTACTTATGATGGAGTTGCTGGTGACCAAAGTAATGGAATTAGAACTGTTGAATACAGTATTCCCTCTGCATACCAAAACCAGGCTAATGTATATATTAGATTCGTAGTAGATACTGATGCATTTACAAATTATGGTGGAAGCTATCCTGGTGATTCAATGGAAGGTTTTACTCTTGAAGATATTAGAGTCACTGATAATTCAGGTACAATATTATTCAGAGATGACTTAGAAAATCCTTTGTCAATGTATCATTATGGTACTAATGTAGGTACACTTGCTGCTGGTTATGATGATTGGTCATATTATACCTTTACTGGTGGAGTATTGGAACAAATTTTTGGTTTCGAAGATTCCACTGCTTCTAGTCCTAGTGCTAATAATGCAATAGGTTGGTCTAAACAATCGGCATGGAGTTATGGGCAACTTGGTAGTGCCGCTGGTCCTACAGATGAACCCTCTTTCCCGTATTTGTATGGTACTAATCTAAATGGTAATTATGCAAATAATCAGAACTCTCTCCTAACTTCACCTACATTTGATATACCTAGTGATGGATTAGCATATGTTACATTTGACAAATGGATATGTACTGAGAATTCTTGGGATGCAATCGGTTTACAAATTCAAGTAAATGGGGGCACTTGGAGTTACTTCGATCCTCAAATCGCTGGTTGGTATGATGGTTCACCAGGTTATTCTGGAAATCAAATGTATGGTCATGATGCATGGATGGGCGGAGATTGTGGCCAGACTGATTTTGAGAATAGACAAGCACCATTGTCCAGTTATGCTGGCGATGAAGTTAGATTTAGATTTAGATTATCTACTGATACTTCAGTGACCTATCAAGGTGGATATATCGATAATTTTGGTATTCTAATTGCAAATTATGGTCAAGGTGGCTATTGGTTAAGTAATTCTATAAATATGGGAGATATTGATATTTTCAATTATGGTTGGGTGGATATCGAATCATCTATACCTGAAAATACATCAATAAGAGGTTCATTATTGGATTCATCTGAGGTGTTAATTCCTGGATATGATAATATATCATTCCCATTCTCTCTTGCTGGAGTTGATTCAGAACAATATCCGTCTATTAGGCTGAAAGTTATACTAGATACAAATGATGTAGAAGCTTCTCCTATGCTTAAGAAAGTAAGCATTGGTGGTAAGAGATATTTAGCAGCAACCAGTTCTGACTTCAATGGTTGGGAATTTAGCCCTAGTGTAGAGGTTTTAGATGATTTGTTAAATGCTACAAGTGTTGCAGGTACGATAACTTCAGATTACATTCATTCATCACGACCAATCAAAAGTATTACTCTTTCAGGTAACTTTTCATCTGGTTTGACAATTACAGCGTTTTCATCAACTGGTGCGACCTTAGGTCAAACATCTCAAGGTTCAATTCCTTTCTCAGTACCACAGACTGGTTTTGCTCTATCTATCTCGCTCCCTACAAATGGGTGGATCGATAGGATGGTAATTTCTTCCAATTTCGCTGAACCTGCAGTTAACCCATCGATAGATGTTCTTAATGATGGATCTACTGAATGGTCTTTCCCTATTGGCTTAGATTATGGCCATTATGGTTGGCAATCATTAATTTCTGATTCTCAAGACTCCTTCACTACTAGCGCAATCCTAGATCTAGAAGCAGGTGTGTCTAATTCAATAATGGTTAGAGTCCCTTCTTTAGCAGCAGTTAGTAATGGTATGATTTCGATATCTCCAGATTCCAATGGATTCGAATCTCCAGTTAGCTTAACTGTAGGTTCTTCTAGCCAAACTGGTCCTTCAGGAGATAGTGTATATTACTGTATATTAGATTATAGTCAGGTTGCTGGAATTAATTCTCTAGCTACTTCTCATACTGATTCCGATACGGGAAGGCAATGGCGCGATGTATCATTAACACTTGAATCAACTACTGCTCAAACAGTATCAGTATCAAGTATTGGAATAGGATATTTAATATTTGAGAATGTTTCAGGTTTAGGCTCATCAATTGCTTCTTATCATACTTTGATGACTCAAGACGACCCTCCACCAAATCAAGTTTCAATTCCAGTCAATATTACTGCTGAGCAAGGCTCAGTTTCCATAGATGGTGACCTACAGTATGATTATATTGTGACAAATAGAGATTTCCAAGTACCTAATACTCTGTATCCTAATGGTGAATTAGTAGAAATAACTACTAAGCATCACCATCTATATGATAACTCAAATCTTGAAACAATATCTCTTCGAGGTATTGCATCTGATGGTGAAATATTGATGTTTGAAGTATCTAATAGTAATGATGGTTTATGGGGTCAAGGTTCCGAACCAATTTCTTTCAATCAAATATCTGGTTCATCAGTGGCTCCAATGGATTCTTCAACATCATTAGAAATCACAACACATAATGATGGATATGATGATGTCACCATACATTGGAAGTTCGAAGTAAGTTGGATGTGGGATGATGTTGGTTCAATCCGTTGGGTATCACAAGCATTTGAATCATCAGGAGAGTCTGTATGGCCTGCTGTATCTCATAGTGGACACTCAGGTAAGAATGCAGTAGAAAATGATCTTACTATCGATTCCTTTGAAGTAAGAGATGAATATGGGAGACTTCTTTCTAATCAATATTCCTCGTTCTATCCATATACAATGATGGATGCAGGGGCACTTAATGTCACAGGGTCTGTTAAATTCCAAGATTCTATTGCTGTAAGGCCAATGTCTGATCATTATACTGTAGGACTTAATATCTCGGGACTTAGTTATCTCTTGACATCTGGAGCAGATGGATATTCTGGCATTATCACTGCACCTAGTGGGATTTCTAGCGTATATTTGTCACCTATGATGAATACTGTTGGTCCAACAGGTTATAGCTTGGGTGCAGAAGATGTTACTGGAACACCTCCATTAGTAAATATTCGAATTGACCATGAACCTCCAGTGGCAGGTCCATTGGAAGTTAATACTCCATCTGGTTTGAAAGCGGCTCATGGTAAAGTTTGGGATCCTAATACCCCTCTTTCTCTATTCGTTACAGTGGATGAATCTGAATCTAGAGGTGAACTGTTGACACTTAATTATTGGAGAGGTTCTATCGATGATATTAATGGTGATGATATTGCTGATGAAGATGAATATTTGTCGGTTTTCCAGCCATTAACACCTGGTATGACCGGACAACAGCAAGTTAATTTCATTGGAATTGATGTTTCACAGCAATCATTTAACTCTCCTGTTCATATGTATCTTGAAGGTACAGACTGGGCAGGTCTTAGTTACCAAGAAGGAGGTACAGGAGGAGGTCCTGGTGCTTCTAATTCTTGGGCTACTGTTGTTGTAGCAACTGATGAACCAACGAGTCTTAAATCTGCAGGATATTCTTTAGATCGTGATTTAGGTTTCTTACTACCAGGTAAACAGCACACATTTACAATGCAAATTGAAGAAGCAAATGGCCTAAATACATTAGATAATATCTCAATTATGCTCTGTGGGGACGGAATTACCGAGCTTGGTAAAATGAGTTATGATGCTTCAAGAGGTACATTATGGACTGATGAAACTACTAGTTTCGTCACACCAATATCTGTTCAAACAATACAAAATCAAGATATTACTGAATTATCATTATTATTCGAAGTTTCTTGGGATTTCCCTTGGGAAGATGGTCAAAACTCTTGTAAACCTAGTGTCTCAGTAATTGATGATTTTACAACTGTAGCTTATCAAAATAATATAGGTGAACTATCTTGGTACCTTGATAATAAATATGTTGCAATACCAGATGAAATAGAGGATATGACTCCCCCTCAAGCCTCTCCAGTGGGTGTATCTGTATTCTTAGGCCAAGGTGATGAATTTAGGATGTCAGGGCAAATATATTACTCCGGTTCAGGCGCTATTGCTATCGATATTCCTGATGAACTTAAAGTTGAATACACTGTAGTTTATGGTACTCAAAAGATTCAGATAACAACTGATGTTAATGATGATGGAAGTTTCGATACTTCAATGGTTTTGCCATCTAGAGTTCCATTAAATCCAACAATGGATGTATCTACTGAGGTACTAAATATGCCAGGTTCAGGTATTTCTGAAATTAATTCTGATGCTACAGTAACTGTAGATACGAAAGCTCCTACTGTATTATTCGATCAATCTACATATCCAGATTCATCATTGGTAATATTAGAATCAGATTTGATTAATGACGTTCTTGTAACTGTTACTATGGTTGATGAAATCGGTATGATTGACGGTCCACTAGATGTATCTTGGGTAGTACTAAGATCAGGTGTTGCAGTTGCAGGTTCTGAAAATACGGGTCAATTAATAATGATAGAAGATGGTGATTCAAAAGATATTTATCAAAGTCGTTTAGATTTTACTCCTTTGAACGGTATGACTATTGAACAAGGTGATCAAATTGCATTTTGGGTGACCTCTACTGATAAGGCAGGGAATACAGTCACAGGTCTTGGTAGCGAGTCAGCACCAAGGATGCCTACTTTGAGAATAATGAAGTTTAATCCGGAGTTCACTCGTGTGGTAATTAATCCATCAAGCACACCTATGGCAGGTGAAATGCTAACTCTTCAAACATTCTGGGAGAATGATGGTAAGAGAGATGGTTCAATTAAAGTTGGTTTATATGAATTAAATCCTGTGAGTAATGCTTGGACACCTGCTCAGACAACATTCGCTGATGGAGAAACCGTGATAAATCTAGATTCTCAGTCATCTAGTGTAGTGGCTACTTTCTTATGGGAGTCAAGAGAACAGGGACAACCTTTACTCGTATTAATATGGGAAGATCCAGATACTGGTGAGATGGATTGGCAAAATTCAAATGGAATGAATATCGATATAACTGGTATCAATGTAAAGCCCATACCAATCTCAGAGGAGTCAAATAGCGCATTATACATGGTTATTGGTGTAGCTGTAATTGCAGTTGCAGTTGTTGCAATTCTTGTAATGAGAAGTCGTGGTGAGGATGATTATTACTACGAAGATGACGATACTGAATACGCAGAAGATGATTGGGAATATGAAAATGACGAAGGTAACGATGAGTGACCTAATCTATTAGTTGGGGGGAATTGAACCCCCTTCTAATCACCATATCCTAGTTAGATGTACCATTTGTCTTTATAGACTATTTAGCGACGAAGTTGCAATTGAGGAAGTAATTCCTTGGATGGGATTGGGATGAATACAGATAGCGAAGCGATTACAGTAGAAGAACTAAAAAATGAAGTAGATGACCTGAAAGTACTGGTTAATACTTTACTAACGGTCATTATGGAAGAAGCCGATGGTGTGCAATCAGGTGCTGCACCTACTATTCCTAATCAACCACGTCGTGGTTACTGCATGTAATTAATATTCGACTTGTTCCGGATCAACTGTTCGCCACATGTAGCAACAAGCAACGGTTCTCCATGGTTTCCATTTATCTGATAATTTGTATATCTCTTCTGTGGTCATTTTTTCACCTGAGTTGTAGATTTTTTCTATACCTCTAATCATCCCAATATCTCCTATCGGAAATATATCTGGACGTAATAGGGTGAAAATCAAAATCATTTCTGCAGTCCATTTCCCTACTCCTCTGAGTTGAATTAATTTATTAATAATATCTTCATCATTCATTTGATCCCATTCATAATGTTTAAATTCATCCCATGATGATGCAATTCCTCTGACATATTCTACTTTTCTTTGTGATAAACCACAACTTCTCAACTCTTCAAATTCTTTCGATAAAATATTCTCAGGAGTTATGTCACCTACTTTTTCACTAAGTCTCGTCCATACAGTCGCTGCTGCCTTAACCGATATTTGTTGCCCTACTATCGATCTAATTAAGGTGAAAAATAAATCTCCACGCGAGATTAATTCTAAATCTTGATATTCTTCTATAATCTGTGCTATTTTTTCATCATTTTCTGAAAGTACTTTTTTAGCTAAATCCCAGTATTTAGGTTTTTCACCGAATGATACCATGCCTATGGCTAAGACCTCATAGTTCAAGACGACTACCTTTCTCGGATTCAATATGGGCTTAGAGAAAATTATGTACGGTGCTGCTATATTTTCAACTATTGCATTTGTAATTCTAAATGTAACCGGTAATACTGAGTTAATTGAAAACGAATCTTGGGCTATTGAAGAAACCTGTCTTAGTAGTCATTCAAGCGATATAAGTCATACTCATAGTAACTTGGCTATATTTATCGATGGTGCTGAACTAATTCCTCAGAATATTGGTATTCAAGATGAATCTTGCCCTAATGGTATGAGGGGCATACATACCCATGATGATACTGGGAAATTGCATATTGAAACCCCAAGTCAGATTGAAGCTCCTATTGGTGCATTCTTCAACATCTGGGGTGAGGTATTTAATTCAGAGCAGATTCTTGGTAATGTGGCAGACTCAGATTATGAAATTGTAATGTATGTTAATGGCGATATTAATAATGAATTTGAAAACTATGTTATGTCAGATAATGATGATATTGAAATTTATTATCGCCAAAAATAATTACCCTTTAATTACAGCGAATGGTTTCATCCTAGCGACAGGTCTTGCTAATCTTGCCTCATGTGTTAGTCTGATTACCTCGTCGACATTTTTGTAGGCGTTTGGAGCCTCTTCGGAAAGAACATTCGGAGTTTTAGTATGTACATTTATACCGGCTGCTTCAAGTTGTTCTCTCAATTTTTCTGAATCTATCTGTTCCCTTGCAGCAGTTCTTGATAGTCTTCTTCCTGCACCGTGGCAGGATGATGAAAAAGCGTCATTTCCTCCGCTTTCTGGACCTGCTAATATCCATGATGCAGTGCCCATATCTCCTGGTACAAGTACTGGTTGTCCTATACCTGAAAATCTCGAAGCCAACTCAGGATGGTCCCCCCCTAGTGCCCTAGTGGCTCCCTTCCTATGTACACAACATTTACATGAAACACCGTGGACCTTATGATCTTCAATTTTAGCAATATTATGGCTTACATCATAGATGACTTCCAAGTTACTATCTATTCCAATTTCTTCTCTCAATGAATTCCTAAGTCTTTGAGTTAGTGCTGAACGATTCGCGAATGCAAAGTTACCTGCTGCCGACATTGCATCAAAATATTCTTTTCCTTCTTTGCTGAATATAGGTGCAGAGGCGAGTTGACGATCTGCTATTGTCATGTCCCATTTTTTAGCATACCAACTACCATCTTTTTTAGAATAATTTTGTTCAATCTTTGATACATGATCTGAGCAAACTTGGTGACCCAAGCCTCTTGACCCAGTATGTATCATTGCAGTTACTTGGCCTTTTCGTATTCCAAAAGCTTTAGCAGCTTTTTCATCAACTATTGTATCTACTACTTGTAATTCTAGGAAATGATTCCCTGAGCCTAGAGTTCCTAATGATTTACTTCCTCTTTTCATTGCTCTTTCTCCAATATCTCTTTCATAAGTATCTAGTTTACCATTAGATTCTATTGCAGACAAATCTCTTGACTCACCCCAACCCATCTCAATAGCTGCATTAGCTCCTTCTGAAAGTATGTAGTCAATATTTGTTGAATCAAGTATAACTCCACCCTTGCTAGTAGCTCCTGCGGGTATTGATTCAGCGAGTTTTTTTGCTAAGCTTTTAGCATTAATTTCTTTAAATTCTACATCTAATGCGCACAATCTGACTCCACAATTAATGTCAAAACCAACTCCACCTGGTGAGATTGCACCCCCTTCGCTTCCAGCATTTACATCGGTAGCAACAACACCTCCTATTGGAAAACCATAACCAAAATGCCAATCAGCCATAGCCCAAGCATTTCCTACAATTCCATCTAATGATGCAGTGTTCACTAATTGACTTGGTGAACGATCATCTGTATGTTCTCCAAGGTGACTCGGATCAGCAACTAATATTGCATCTGTCTTCATTGAACCGTGTTTACGGATACGGATTCTTCCCGGGCCATCTGATTGCAGATGTTCTCTCCATACTGCAGACATAGTTCACCGTATTAACCAATACATTTCAATAAGTCGGACAGGACTTTCAACAATCGCATTCAAGATAGTTTAACCATTCCGAGACATGTAAGGTCGTGCAGGAGATGACGTTTGGTGAGGTTCATATTCCATTTTGGGAAGAATCAGGACATATACGTAGAACTTGTTCAGTGACCGGTTTATACTTCTGGACTCGTGATATTTCAAGGTCAACTTCAGGTGATACTCATGAAGATCCTTACACTTTCATTGGAAGCCCTATAATTGATGGATATCCTATGAGGGGGAAGGATTTGAAAGATGAAATGAGAAAGTCATTCCTTAATTATTTTTCAAGTAATAATCATACGGTAATAGAACCATATCCTGTAATCGCCAGATGGAGAGACGATATTCATTTGACAATAGCTAGTATTGCAGATTTCCAACCTCATGTTACGAGTGGACAGGTTCCTCCTCCAGCAAATCCATTGTGTATTTCTCAACCATGCATTAGATTGACAGATGTTGCAGCAGTTGGACGTTCAGGGAGGCATTTGACTACTTTTGAAATGATGGCACATCATGCATTTAATCGACCGAATGACGGTGAAGTAGTATATTGGATTGATCAGTGTGTGCGCTTCTGCGATGATATGTTAGTAGATACCTTCGGAATTAATCCGATGGAAATAACTTATGTTGAAAATCCTTGGTCTGGTGGTGGTAATGCAGGAGCCGCTCTTGAAGTAATTGTAGGTGGTTTAGAGTTGGCAACCCTCGTATTTATGAATTTGGAAGAACATGAAACTGGTGATGTTATTATCAAAGGTCTGAGTTATCGTGAAATGGATTTACAAATTATCGATACTGGATATGGTCTTGAAAGATTTTGTTGGGCTGCCGCAGGAACTCCAACAATTTATGAAGCAATTTATCCTGAATCGGTTTCTTGGTTAAAAGAAACAATAGGCTTTGAATCAATGGTTGAGGATTTATGTCTAGATGTCGATACATCTGCTTTGTTATCCGAATTATCCCGGTTAGCAGGTATACTAAATATTGATGTTGGGACTGATGTAGAATCATTATACACTAAATTAATTGAACGATTACATGAATTAAATATAAATATTTCAGTATCGGAATTAAAACGTTTAACTGAACCACTTTCAGCTATTTATGCGATACCAGATCATATGCATGCATTATGTAACATGCTAGGTGATGGTTTAGTTCCGAGCAATACCAAATCGGGTTATTTAGCTAGGATGCTTGCTAGGAGGGTGTGTCGAATGAAATCAAATTTAAATCTCAATATAACTTTGTTGGAATTAGGAAAACACCATATGGAAACAAACCTAGATATGGGTAATTTCATGCAAACAGAGGAGGGAATATTAACTCTTCTAGATTTAGAAGAATCACGTTACCATGAGATGTTAAGGAAGGGTGAATCTGCTGTTAAAACTGCATTCCAAGGTATTTCTAAAGATTCTTTAGAAGTACCTGATTCTATTCTATTTCGATTATCTGAAGAAAGGGGTATTAATCCAGATATGGCTATCTCAATATCACATGAACTTGGCTGGAAGAATCTTTCTGTAAGGGTGGGATTATCTGCAGATATGGCAGATAGAAATGCCAGATTAACCAAAGATGCTGCTAAAATCAAGGCTAAAAAATCAATTCTTTCTATAGACTTAGCAAAAACTTCTCAAGATTATTATTTAGATACAAGTAAAACTAATTTCAACGCTCAAGTCTTGTATTGTGAAGAGATATCTGCTGAACAATATTCTTCCTTGTCATTCTCTAATGAGGTTTCTGAAACTCCGACTCATATGGTAGTTCTTGATCAAACTTTGTTCTATCCTGAGGGTGGCGGTCAACTTGGTGACCAAGGTTTATTTATTTTAGATTCGGGACATCGGATAAATGTTCTAGATACAAAGATAGAGGATGAGGTAATAATTCATTTTACCAATAGTGAATTGAATGTTGGACCGATTAATGCTGAGGTCAATTCTTTACGTCGAATTCAATTGATGGATCATCACACTGCTGTCCATATAGTGGGAGGAGCTGCTAGGAAAATTTTAGGCCCACACATACGTCAAGCGGGTTCTAACAAAGGGCAAAAATATGCGCGTATTGATTTAACTCATCATTCTAGAATGTCTAGGGAGTTACTTGACTTAATAGAAGATGAAGCAAATAATCTAGTTCTTTCTAATCCTGTTATCGAAAAAATCGTACTTAGTAGGGCTGATGCTGATTCTAAGTTTGGATTCGACATATACCAGGGTGGTCCTCCTAAACATGATTTGATTCGTATAATCAAAATAGGTGACTTTGATACACAAGCATGTGGAGGTACACACCATGATAAGGCCGGGGAAATAGGTGAACTAAGGATAGTTAGGTCTAGTCAAGTCCAAGACGGGGTAGAGCGTCTGCAAATCGTGGCAGGGGATACGGCGCGTGAGCACGCAAGACAACAAGAGCGAATTCTTAGTGAAGCATCAGATATACTTGGGGTTCAAACCGATGATCTTCCCAGAGCGGTTTTGAAGTTCTTTGAAGAATGGAAATCTCAGCAAAAGATAATTTCAAATTTAGAGGCTGAAATTGTGAGATTAAGGACTAGTGGTGGAGGGGATGAAGCGTTAGAGAGAGATGGTGTAAGATACGTCATAATGGAGTCATCAGGTGATTCAAAACAGCTTATGAAAATGTTATCTGAGTTAACTAGAGATAAATCTAAACCCACCTTGGCAATCATAGGAAGTCGAGATGGTGGTGGTAAAATTATTGTAGCTACAACTGAAAATACAAAAGCATCTGAGATGTATAACTCAGTAGAAATCCTCAACACAATATCGTCTCATATCAATGGTGGTGGTGGCGGGAGACCAACTTTTGCACAAGGCGGTGGCTCAAATTCTGAGGGGATTCCTGATGCGCTTGATGCAGCGAGAAAATTACTAGATATTTGATTATTCATCCGTTTGGTTCATGAGACTTCACGTCTTCGCAGAGCCATGGTGGAACAAGTAGAGGTTTCAATACGAGCTTCATCTATTGAATATGCAATTAGAGATGTAGTAGTTCCAGCAATCGAATTAGAGAAACAAGGTCATGATATTATCCGATTAAATATCGGTGACCCGTTGGCATATGATGGATTGCCAACACCAATACATATGATTGATGAGTACAAGAATGCTTTAGATAGACAAAATAATGGATACGGTCCATCATATGGTTTAGATGAATTGAGAAAGGCCATATCATTATCTGAATGCTCCAAAGGATGGGATTGTAATTCGGATAATGTTTATGTTACACACGGTGTAACTGAAGCTCTACAAGTTATTTTTGCTGCATTTCTTCAAGAAAATGATACAGTACTAGCACCAGGACCTCATTATCCACCGTATATGGCTTATCCACAAATGTATGGTGCAAAAACGGTTGAATATAGGCTTAAATCCTCTGATAATTGGGGAATTGATTTAGAAGATATCCGCAGAAAAATGAATGACTCAGTAAAACTTCTTGTTTTGATTAACCCTAATAATCCAACAGGTAATATTGCCACTAGGTTCGAAATTGAACAGTTAATTGAGATCGCTGAAGAATGGCCTAAATGCACAATTATTGCGGATGAAATATATGATGGTTTAGATTTCTCTAACTCATTTATTTCCGTAGCTTCAGTTTCTGAAAAAGTCCCAGTGATTACCCTTAATGGTGTGTCTAAAGTGTATTTTGCACCTGGTTGGAGAATAGGATATATGGCTTGGCATGACCCAGAAAATAGACTTTCTCTCGTAAGAGATGGTGTTGAAAGAATACTGCGCAGCCGTCTTTGTGCATCTACTCCTGCTCAGTATGGCTATTTGGCCGGATTAGAAAGTTCCCATGATTGGCTTTCTTCGCACCGTGCTTTAACTGAAAAAAGAATGAATTATTGCTTAAAACGTATTAATGAAATTGATGGGATTTCTTGTGAGAGCCCTCAAGGCGCATTTTACTTGTTTGTACGATTAACCAAACCCGAACATTTCAAAGATGACAAAAAATGGGTTTTAGATTTATTGCATCAAGAACATGTCTTAGTGGTTCATGGTTCTGGTTTTTCTCCTGAATTCGGCGCAGGTCATTTTCGAATGGTATGTCTTCCTCAAATTTCAGTGTTGGAAGAAGCTTTTATTAGAATTGAACGATTTTTGAGTAGTTGATTTAATGAGCTTTTTTGGTTTCTTCAAAACAAAAGATTCAGATTTGACTGAAAGAATCAAAAACCGGTGGAAAATTCTCTCAAACGGCTTTATCATTGATTCTAAAATGAATGATAATTTAGTTTGGAAAGTTGATATTAATTTCTTTGAAGACTTTTTTTCGGGTATTGAGGTAAGAAGTGGGCAGAGTTTGGGAAGACGTTTGGCTCATGCATCTTCTGAATCGGAAGAATGGTTAATGTCTGCTTCTAATGTCAAACCTCCTAATGGTAGAGATCCTAAAAAATGGAAAGATACCAGGCATGATTGGGAAGAAAGAGGTTTAGGTTTATTCGAATTAGTTGATGACGGGAAAGAAATTAGAATGCATATCAGTCATCCGATTAATGGGCCTATGTGTGCAGGTATATTCTCAGCAATATGGGAATATTCAACTAAATCTCGATTTCGTTTCCGATGGAATCAAAATACTTCTGAAAGCCTAATGTTGACTCTATCTGAAGATAGTATGATGATTCCAAAACCCAGCGGATTGAGTATTCCTTGGTTTAACCAAAAAAGCGTATCATCTTCTGAAATTGAACATGAATTTTGGGATACATTACTTGCTGATGATGATGGAACTTGGTCAATAATGGGTAATAGGATGGCTATGATTAATCAGGATCTAATTCTTCGTTTTGAAAGCTATTTCTTACCTCACGTGGATGGTATCCATGAAGGTCGTGAAGGTTCATATTTATGGCATGGATTAGATGAGAAAAAAAGCTTTTTATGGACTATTTTTTCAGATACAACGAGGGAAATTTTCTTTAATAGTGGGTATCATGTAATTGTTTCTAAAGAGCAAGATTGGATTGTGGTTGGAAAGCGGCACCTTTCAAGAAATGGTCTAGGTACTATAGACTCAGTGAACTCAATTGATAATTCTGGCGGTGTTGAGATTTATTTCTCATCTTGCTTCCATCCTGCAATATTCTGTGGGGTTCTAAGCGGATGCTGGGAAAGGGCCTATGGTCGTAACGTAAAGTCTGAATTTAGGGTGGAATCAGATAAGAATGTTCTCAAATTAATTTCAATGGCTGAGATTGCAAGACAATAAATCTCTGCACACGGGGAATGAAACATTATATCACATCCTAAAGACAACTGTATGCCCCCTATGGGGGCCGAGGTGATTAATTGGCTCTTACACACAATCAATATGCTGTCTCAGCAATCGCAGCAACACTAATTTTAGCAGGTTTTTACACAATCATTGGTGCGGGATTAGCAACAGTATCTGGATGGGAAGATGGTTCAGTGGATATAGAAACTTCAGATTCTGAGATTCATCAAGAAGGAATAGATACAGATGGCGATGGATTACCTGATAGAATGGAACAAACTCTCTATGGTACTGATTGGAGACTTTCAGATACAGATAATGACGGTTTAGAGGATGGCTGGGAAATAGATAATGGCCTTGATCCATTAGACAGCGGTGAAGCAGTAGCTCCCGACCCGCAAACTACAAATCCTGATGATAATGAAGAAAATACTGAGTTGAATGAAACCTTCCCTAATCCTGACAATGGTCCATTTGGAGACCCAGATCGAGACGGCTTAATCAATGTAGATGAAGCGGCTCTTGGTACAAATCCTAATCTCCAAGACTCTGATGGAGATGGTTTAAATGACCGCTGGGAATCACTTTATACCTACACTGTAGAAACCCCCCAAGGTCAAATCAAACTTCTTGATCCATTAGATGGCAATTGGGATTGCTACATACTAACCCCAGATAAGAAAGCCGAAATCAGAGCAGATATCGGTGCTAGTATTTTTGATGAAATGGGGAATCAGTTTGGGCATTCTTGCGATGCATTATTAGATTTAGAACAACCTGAGCCAGATAGTTTAAGGAACTTCGTTGAAGAAAGATATGATACAAATCCATTAGAAGAAGATAGTGATGGTGACTTAATCGCTGACAGGTATGAAATTGCTTTTGGAAATATCGATTTATCAGTCCATTGCGGAGTTACTCAGTTTGGCACCTTGACTCTTAAGTCACCTTACCACGAATATATGTCAGGTCCGGGTGATATGACTTGGTTCGAGGAGGATATGGATGGCGATGGCCGTTTAAATGGTCCAGGTGACTGGGATTCCGATGGAGATGGTATGCCTGATGGTTACGAATACTGCTATGCTTTGGATCTAGAATCTAAAAGATTTTTGAATCCTGCAAATGCTACTGACGCATATGGTGATAGAGATGAAGATGGACTCAACAATGTCGAAGAATATGAGGTTGCGTATACCTGGGGACCCAATAATTTCACCAGTCCTTTACTCGCAGATACTGATAATGATGGTATGCCAGATGGTTGGGAGCATTTGAGTGGCATCCATCCTAATGATGATGGTGCAAATGCATTAGAAGATCCTGATTTCGATGGTTATGATGCTGATGGAGATGGTGGCGTGAGGTTTGATGAGCTTGTAGGAGTCAGTACTGTACACCTTATTTCTGTAGAATTAGGTGATTACGTACCGGTTAACAAGACTATACTCTGGGTCAGGACAGTTCAAAATAGTGTATACGTGAATATTCCAGTTAAAACTCAAACAGAAGGTTGGATTTATGAAATAAATGTTGAGGTTGGTGATGAGGTAATGACTAGAACCCAAGATTTAGCAATTGTAGTTGAGCAGGATGAAAGATTCACTAATTTAGATGAGTATAATGCTAGAGATAGGGATGGAGACGGAATTACCGATGGTCGTTCAACAAATCCATTACTTGAAGATACTGATAATGATGGTTTGATTGATGGAATAGAAGTTATTGGTTGGACTATCAGAGTTGTTGATAATGGAGTAAAGGATGTGCTTGTTAGGAGCGATCCAGGTGTTTTCGACACTGATAGTGATGGACTATCTGATGCAGTGGAATATTATGAGACCTTTACTAATGCAACTGATCGAGATACTGATAGTGATGGTTTAGAAGACTTTACAGAGGCTATGGATGGCTTTTTCTGGAATGTAACTGAACAATATTTTACAAATGCCTCTTCATTTGACACCGATAATGATGGTTTAGCAGATGGGGAAGAGGTCGTTGATGGTCGTGATCAATATATTACTCATGGTAACAATGCTGATAGCGATGGAGATGGTTTAGATGATGGTGGAGAAGTATTATTCATTCCACGTCCTTGGCAAGCAGCAACCAATCCTCTGATTAATGACACTGATGAAGATGGCCAGCCAGATGGTTGGGAAATGCAAGTATTTTCTGTTCAACAGAATACTAATAGTCATAGTCTATGGATAAGTAGTACGAATTGGCTACCTCCTGGCTGTGATAATATGTTTGAGTGCGGACTTGGTCCTGGTGGTTGGGTTTGGACAAACTATGTTCAAGGATTTTCAACCTCAGGTGATAGAGATGGAGATGGAATAATGGATCCGAAATATTTCCTTCATGAGATGAATCTTTCTGGCTTTGTCATACCAAATAATGGTAGGTGGGCCCTAGATCCTGCTTATGGATCAATGATTGATAATATTTATGACATTGATAACGACACTCTAATGAATCAACTTGAAGCTCCAGATAGGTGGAATACAAATCCAGTTAATGATGATACAGATGGTGATAAATTACCTGATGGATGGGAAGTGTTCTACTCTGGCGAATCAATATCTTTGGGTCTTGTAGATAACAACTCTCTGAATGCTTTAGGTGCTCGAGGGCCTATGGATCCTTCAATGATTGATTCAGACTTAGACGGTGTAGATGATGGGCAAGAGGATTTCGATCATGACGGTCTTAATCGCACTAACCTTCTGTATCGATATTGCCCTGGCTGGGATAACTCTCAAAATGCTGAATGCCATATTGATCCAATGACCTCTTATGGTAAAAGATTCTATGATGATCTTGAAAATTATACTAACTATGAAGAAATGCAGAATGGTACAAGCCCTATTCTAAATGATACTGATGGTGACCAATGGAATGATGGTTCTGAAGTATTCCATCAAGATCAAGATGGTGACGGTATGTGGGCAGGATGGGAATATTTCTTTGATTTTGACCCCTTTGACTCTGCGGATGCAAATATTGATTCAGATGGTGATGGTTCATTAAATAAATGTGAAAACAAATGGAATACTAACCCAAAAGATCCTGTGAGTTTCCCAAGTCAAGGTGAATTGTGCAATCAATTTGAGTGAAACTTAGTATGTCTTGGTGGATTCTCCCAACAACTGCCGATATAGGTATACGTGCTTTTTCATCATCACCTGAAACTGTAATTATGGAGTGTGTCCTTGGTCTACAATCTATACAGGTTTCTGATAAGTCTCTTGACTCAATTAATCAATTAATACGTTCAACTGGTGTGTGGACTATTCCGTTAAATAATAATGATTTAGAAAGAGGTCTTGTTAAGTTTCTTGAAGAAGTTCTATATCGTGGTACTATTGAAAATGAATGGCTAGTTGATTTAATTGTCAAGATAGATGATGGCTCTATTTCTGCTCATGTGTCATGGGTAAATTCAGAATTGGTTGAAAGAGAAATAGAAATTAAAGCAGTGACATTGCATGAACTTGTAATGCGGATGATTGATCAAAATGAAATTGTAGCTGGTTTAGAACCTAATATACCTACTTTTGAGGGCCCAGGGTGGATGGCTCAAGTAGTATTAGACATCTAATTCTACTTCTTCATCTTCATCTTCAATAGTATCTCTATTGAAATCTTCTAATATCTCTGCGGTTTCTTCAGCATCATTTGATAAATGATGGACCAGGTAAACTCCACCTGCCATCACAATTATCATTATGGATATTAATATCGGAAGTATAGTCAGGCCAGATGTCTCCTCTGACTCTTCCCAAGTAATCAATTTAGTAGACATATCGCCTCCTCCAAAAGCATCTGATGTTTCATAGTTAACTAGTTGTGTAGGTGTCAAAATTGTACATTTAAGGCTGAATTCCCCTGGGTCATTGTTTCTCCAACTAAAATAAACTTCTACTTGTTCATTTGGGTCTATTTTAAGATTCTGATAGCCACCTATATCTGCTGCTAATCCCGTTTCAATGATACTACAATCAAAGAATAAATTCGCAGATTCAGTACCTCTATTTGCTAAAGTAGCAGATATTTGTAGAGGACTACCTGTGTTTGCGGTTTCTTCATTGCTAACTAAATTTAACGCAACCCATTCGATAATTGGTTTGTTTGAAGTCATATCAATTTCTTTTTCCCAGGTAAGTAAGGTTGTCGATGGACCATAATTGTCTATACCGCTAACTTCCATATTCCAAGCAGTTCTATATTCAATAATTTCAATATTTGCGTTTTCTCTTGTTATTAGACCATTAGCCCACCCGATCTCGATGACTCTTGCCTTTCCTCCATTTATGTATGATATTCCATCATTTCCACTATAATTATTCATGTCTAAAATACCTTCTGGGCTATTACCAATGATTCTATAATGTACTCCTATGGTGTCAAAAATCAATGACTGGTCAGTAATTATTCGTTCCCATCTATCGATTAAAAGCCCCTTTATAGATACATCCTCACCATCTTCAGATATACCCCAATTAATTACTGAATATGGTTGAGCCTGTATATAATGGTCTTCTAGGCTTCCTGAAAACTCAGTATTTTCGATAGTGATCATCGATTGATCACTTGTTAATTTGATCGGAAAACTGTCTCTTATTATTCCATTTTTAATTATTATGTCACCACTTGAATATATATCTAAACCTTTAATCATAGAATTATCTGAAATATCGATTGTACCTGCTGATTCCACTCTGACTCCATTTTCACCATATAGTAGCATATTTTGATTAGGTAATTCATTTGCTAGATGTTCACTTATTATGTCTCCTGCTATACTTTCTAAAACAATTGATTTGATTATTGGGAAATGTCCATATCCAGTGAAACCAAGCTGAGTCTCATATTCACCTTCTGGTATCTCTATCACAAACACCTCGCCATTCATTTCTACAGGGTCCATACTTCCTACATATACGTGACTTCCATTAAGTAATGCACCTTCTTCAGAATTAATTAATATTCTCAATTCTTCAGAATATCCTGAAGTCGGTACTATTATCGTTGATCTATTATTTTCATCGATTAAACCCATGGTTTTTAGAGAAGTTGCTCTTTTATCAGAGATGATTTCTGCTTGGCCTATCAGATTTAATTTACCTCCTTCATCTATGGTAATTAGAGATTCAGTAGTAAACGTAATTGAATTACTTATCGTAAGTTCGCCATTACTTGTTATGTATATGCTTTCACTAATTTCTTGTTCATTTGTCCACTCCATAATTTCATCGATTACAATGGTGTTTCCATGATTATCCGCAGAAATAGGATTTACAGTAAACATTAGTATTGATAACAGTAGAACTGACACTTGAGCGAATGCTTTGGCATAAGACATGTGCTTCCGAGACACTAATAGTCAATGAATTATTGGGCTCCCTATGGCGTTATGATGCATGGTTTCATGTATAGGTATCTCTTGGACTTACTATGTCTATTACTCCTGAAGAACCCTTCCCTTCTACAGATATAAGTTCGTTTTTTATTAACGTATTATGTGTGTTATTGATGTATGGCTCCGCGTATCTAGCAAATACTGGTGCTATGTTATTTGGTAAATGGATTCCTGAAAAAACAGGAATTCCAGTAATAGTGATTGATGGAGGTCGTAATTACTCCGATGGTCACAGGTTACTGGGTGATGGTAAATCATGGAATGGATTAATAGGGGGAGGAATTGTTAGTGGTCTTCTTTTCATGCTTGCTCATAAATTATGGAATTCCAATGGTGCCAATGCGCCACTTGTAGATCCATTGCTTTATGCAGATTCTAATGACTGGTTTTGGTTGATTGAGAGTGATGATAGTGGTTTAATTGCCGCCTTTACTATGGGTTTTGTATTAGGATTCGCTTGCATGGTTGGAGATATGTGCGGTTCTTTCATAAAGCGTAGAAGAGGATTAAAGAGGGAAGGTGACCAAAGTTCTGAAGCTCCATTGCTAGATACTATTCCGTTTGCTATTGCTATATTTATTACCTCCTTTATATTATTTGATGGGCAAATAATCACTCATCATAATCTTGTTGAAGAGATATTATTCCTATTACTCGTGACACCAATTATCCATCGTTTATTCAATGTAATTGGATATAAATTTGGCCTAAAAGATGTTCCATATTAGTTAAAAAGTCAAATCCTTCATTAGAATTTATTAATTCCTTGATTACATCGCAAGCGCATGGTCGGCATCGATGTCTTGGTTGTTGGAGGCGGAGGGAGAGAACATGCTCTTGCCCTGGGTCTTTCCAAAAGTAACTCAGTAAATCAGATTCATATATCACCTGGTAATGCTGGTACTGCATTTTTAGGTACTAATCATGATGTCCCTTCAAGCGATATTAATGGCACAATAAATCTCGCTAAAAAGTTAGATGTTGACTTAGTAGTTGTAGGCCCTGAAGCCCCTCTTGTTGCTGGTTTATCCGATAAGCTAAATCTTCAAGGTATTGCTTGTTTTGGTCCTGATTCTATTGGTGCTAAATTAGAAGGGTCTAAAATTTATGCTAAAGAACTAATGCAATCCCTAAATATACCTACTGCTGGATTGGTAATTGTCGAAAACATTGATCGAATTAATGAAGCATTAGATACATTTTCTCCTCCTTGGGTTGTTAAGAGGGATGTTTTAGCCGGAGGTAAAGGAGTAATAGTTACCGAGATTCGTTCGGAAGCATTTGAAGCCCTGAGAGAAGGTATCGAATTGGATAATTTAGTTCTTCTTGAAGAGTTTCTATCTGGAGAGGAAGCATCAGTGTTAGTGGTTATGGATGAATCAGGATATATCTGTCTGCCAGCCAGCCAAGATCATAAGCGCTTATCTGACGGTGACTGTGGTCCAAATACTGGAGGAATGGGTGCTTATGCCCCCGCTCCAGTATACACTCCAGCAGTACAACTACGAGCAATATCTGAGATAATTGATCCAATGCATCATTATCTCAGGAATCAAGATATCCCTTATCGCGGATGCCTATATGTTGGATTAATGATTGATGAAAATGGTGCACCTTATGTTGTCGAATACAATGTCCGTTTTGGTGATCCCGAGACACAAGTCACATTACCTTTGATCTCAAGTGACCTTGGTGAATTACTACTATCTTGTGCTGAAGGAAGAATTTCTAAATACGATTTCACCACACATCCTTACTCTTCTGCTACGATTGTTCTTGCATCAGAAGGTTATCCGGGGGTGTCAATAACTGGGAGAGAAATTATTGGTGCTGATAATAATATTGAAGAAGGAGAGATTCATGCATTTGTTCACCATGCAGCCACCTCGATTTCATCTTCTGGGAAACTAGTTTCAAATGGAGGTAGGGTGCTCTCAGTGACCGGAATAGCCCCTGAATTAAGGACTGCTGTAGAAGCCGCATATGAAGTGATGGGTAGCATAAAATTATCAGGTTCCCAGTATCGTTTAGATATTGCTCATAGAGGACTTTGAGGCAGATATTTTAGGTTAATTTGATACACTCTCAAAATAGTCGACCCACTAACGGTTATAACATCTCCAATTTTCGCGCCAACTCGGGCCTGTAGGCTCGACAATATGGTGATGAATAATGAACGATGATAATGATGCGACTGTTGGTGTATTTTCTAATGAAGATTTACTACCAGTTCCTGCGGTGCTAGCAACTTTGATGGTGCTTTTCTTAGGGACTAACTATGTCGCGAATGCTGGAATAGAGAACGACGGATATGTAGACCTCTTGATTCTGCCAGTTATCGCAGCTTTTGCTGCGTTTATTGGTAGGATTTTGAACACATATGGTGAGTCGTTATCTACTTCGAATTTCCGTAATTCATTGATTTCAATTTTCTTCATAGTTTTTTCAGTTTTAGCAATTGAATTCGGATTATGTTCTCCTCTTCAAGGTATTACTTTCGCATTTATGATGATATCATCTCTACTTTTATCATCACATCAGAGAAATGAAGAGTCATCAATCTTACTTTCAGTCGTGATCGGATTCCATTTTGCAATTTCCTTTGCAACTAGGTACATTTTAGACGAAACATCTTGGAGCGGTAATCCCGATGAATTAATTGATGCTGTAAGAAGTTCTACTGGTTCAATTTTCTTTGCATCATGGGCTGCTTCAATCGCTTTGGGAATTCTTGTAACATTGGCAATGAGGGGCAGGTTAGCTACTCCTGGAACTGGATCTTGGTTCAGAGATATTCCTTCAATTATGCCTAAAGCAGGATTAATTACTGCTGGTTTGGTATTTATTGTTAATTTAATCCCATTGCTCTGGCTTGGTACTCTCGATAATATCGAATCTTACAATAATCATCATTATCTTGGTTCTGTTTGGGCTATGTTTGCAACAATTGTAGTTCTATTTGTGTCTTTTTGTAATTCTGAGAGATGGCACGTACTAGGGATCGTTGCAGCATTAAACTGGATCATTTATACCTTAGCTCATTTACAAGAAATTGGTAACGATTTACCTCTAGCTGTGCTTAATGGAAATGATTCAGTAGGCATATTCACATGGTTTTTATTGGTATTCTGGCTAAATGTTGGCGCTATGATGGTTGCTGGTCGCGGATATCTTGGCGATATATCTCCTCGCAGAGATCATTCTGATTTCCGTAAATGGTGGAATCAACATTCATATGGTATAATGGTCGGTTTTGCACTTTTCATCGCTTTAGCAGTTAGAACTGGATGGAATGTACTTCCAGCTATGAATGCCGCTGGTACAGGTCTTTGGGATATGTCTGGTGGTTCTGACCCTTGGTACATGAAGAGAGTTGTCGATTATGTCGTAGCGGAAAGAAGTCATCTGATCATCGACTCGGATAGGGCTTATCCTATGATTGCAATAAATCCACGTCCTCCTCTATTCTCCTGGTCACTTGCACTTGGAGGAATCCTTCTTTCATGGTTATCAGGTATGGCTATGGAAGAATCTGTTTGGTGGAGCGTTGCATCTTTACCTGCAATTTTTGGTGCATTAATTGTTCTTCCAATTGCTGGCCTTGCTAGAAAGCTACACAGTAATATGGCTGGTATAGTTGCTGCTTGGCTAATTGCTCTCATGCCAGGTCATATTAGTCATTCCACATTTGGTCTTGCAGATCACGATGCTTTTGCTATGTTATTCTTAGCTATTGCATTCTATTACTGGGTTAAGGCAATGGATGAAATAACTAATCAGAGACTATTCACTACTCCAAGTCTAAATCCACTTTATATTATTGCTGGAATAAGAGAAATGTGGCTACGAAATAGCAAAGTTATGACTAATGCTACTTTATCTGGTGTTTCATTCGCGATTGTAGCCCTTGGCTGGAAAGGTTTCGTTTATGGTCCTGGAATATTATTTATTGCATTTGCATTCCAAATATTCTTTAACATGTTCAGACGCAGAGATAGTTTGCCTATTACTGCTGCATCTCTACAGATGATGCTGACTGCATTTGTAATACCACTACCATTTTATTGCTGGCCAGGACTCAATCTATTGTTCGATGCTAGTGGTTTTCAACCAATGTTTTACATAATTGGTTTCACGTTTGCATTAGGATGGATTGCATCATCATATCGTGATAGACCTTGGCTATTAGTACTAGTAAGTACTATCGTATTAATAGGGACTATTCTCGTTACACTTAGATTACTACAAGAGGCTGAGATTTACGATGGTTGGGACATCCTATTCACAGGTGGATTCTATTTCTCTAAGAATAAGATATTCGGAACTATCGGTGAAGCACAGGCACCAAGTAGAGGAGTTCTTTTCGCATCATATGGTCCAATAGTTTCATTGATAGCAATAATTGTTGCTGTAATGTTGTTATGGCGTGGTGCCCGTAAAGAGAAACAAAGCCATATTCTTCTTGGATTATGGGTTCTTATCGCGATATACATGGCTTGGTCTGCAGGTCGTTTCATATTCAATGCAACACCGGCAATTTCAGTAGTAGGCGGAATAGGTATTGCTATGATGTGGAATTATGCTAATTTCTCAGGATTTACTAAAGAGTGGAGGAAATCTGGAATTGGTACTCCAAGGTCTCGCTTCTGGGCTAACTGGAGCGCTTCAAAGAGACATCCGGGGATTCCTGCAGTCATTCTTGTTCTAATGTTAGTTTGTTCACAGCATATGACCTATGGTATTGACTCAGGTATTCCTAGAGGTGAACAATCGGCATCTGATGTCGATCAAACTATTCATGATATCACTCCTGATGTATTTAGGCAAGAAATACTTGGTTTATCTCTCCTCAATAGTGAGAATTATGACGCAAATGGTGATTTATGGTATATGGGTACCTTCGGTCCCGGTTTCAATTCAGGTTCATGGAATATGGCTTATGAGTGGCTTTCTGAACAAGATACTGATGTTAGTTTCTCTGAACGTCCTGCCTTTGTTTCATGGTGGGATTATGGTTTCCAAGCACTAGCTCAAGGTGAGCACCCAACAGTTTCTGACAATTTCCAATCTGGCATTCCAAATAGTGGTGCAATGTTGTTATCATCAAGTCAAGAAGATACACTTTCCTTATTCATCACTACACTAGCTCAGGGAGATAGAAGATCAACTGATTCATCTAGTTTTACAGATGAATTTAGCGAATTAATGCTAGAAAGTCATATGACTGAAGAGCAATTTGATGAATTTGACACCATTATGCGTCTTGGATTTGGGGATTCTAATCTCGTATTAGATCGTTCTATGTCTGTAGTTGCAGTTGATGGTAATTATGAGTTATTAACTGGATACAAACTTGGCGATAATGGTATTTCGAATGATACTCGAGAATGGCTAGTTCTGAATGATGGCGATGAATTAAGTAGCCATGGCGATGAAGAATCAGCAATTTTAGCATTTAATGATGTGCGGAATTCTGTTTCTGAATTAGACAGATATGATGAGGATATAGATGATTTCGCGAATAAAGGTGAATTAGTTGTTCAATATTATGATATAGCTGGATATAGATATACTCCTGACTTAATCGAAGATTTTGATGATATATCTACTGGTTTGCACCGTGTTAATGCAAAACTTGCACTAAGTCGTGCACTACTCTTACAAATATTTGATTCCAATGGTATGAATTCGTTATATAATGATATTTCTACAACTCTATTTTATGATGTTCAAGATTATGAAGGAGCATTGGGAGAAATGATATCAAGGAATAATGAGATTAGATACTTTGCAGTAGATAATCGACTTTATCCACTTGGCGGGAATTACTATGAAGATTATAGTTACCATCAGGGACAAACTACAGGTATTTTCCATGCACCTACTTCATTATCTGGATTAGATACTGAGACGTATATTTCTTCAGTTTATGAAACACAGAGGGGTGATGGACCCATAATTCCACGTACTTCTGCAGAGTATGAAGCAGAGTACCTTAACGATGTAATCCGTCAACAATCAGGTGCTTTAACTGATGTTAATGAGATGATTAGAATGGTGGATATTAATTATCAGCATCAACCAGAATTCTTTGACACTATGGTCGCACGAATTTATGTTGGATACGGAACATCTACACTGGGTCTTCCTGGTGATGCCGAACAACCTGCGCCGCATTTCTATACATCAGGTGCTCCAGGTTCATATTTAGAGAATGCATATCCTCTTCCTGGTGCAATGATGAATCATATGGTTTTATCTAACTGGTATAATCCAGACTGTGAGACTGATGATAACGGTACTCAATTAGATCTAGATTGTTCTAATCTAGGTATTGGAAGCGCTAATACTCAAGTTAAGATAATGAAATACTACAGTGGAGCTACTATCGAAGGAACTGTTGAGTTAGATGGTTTAGGACCTGTCCCTAATGCAAGAATCTTAATTGAACGTGATGCCTTTAGTGGAGATGAAGTCGAACTAGATGGTCATGTCACAGATAGGGACACGAGAACCTATTGGATTCCTATTGGTACCACTGATGCTGATGAAAATGGGGATTATAGTTTCGTTGCTCCAGCGGGTAAAATTCGAGTCACAGCATTCTATGGTGAATCTGACTTAGATTCAGCGCGTGCTCAAATCATGACCTCCAATGTTGGTCAATCACTTGGAGACCTTTTCGAAAGTGAGACACCAGGTGTTAGAAGCCTAAATCCAATTACAGGAATTCTAGGTAATGTATCAGGTTCTACTTGGTTATCTGAAACTATTGTTAATATTTCAGGAACCGATGGTCATAGTAATGGAGAATCTGTTATCTTTGCTCCAATTATTGTTGAACCAGCATCATCTACTGGTAGATTAGTTTGGTCAGGGTCAGAAATATTCTCAGGTGATTCTTTAGATAGTGCTACTGTTGAGTTATCACCAGCATGGGATTTAATTAATGCCGATCCATATCTTTTGTCAACATCAGACGGGTCAATCGAAGGAGATAATCTTAGATTCACTGGTACTGGAGAAGTAACATTTACTGGTGAAGGTAGTGTTACTACTTCATCAATAGCAACAATTTCTGATTTCACGGGTAATTATACACAAACAGTATTCAACAACCATAGCTTAAATGGCGATGGAGAGTTTGCTGGCAGAGGTGTTATTGATGGTATAATCACAGATGATATTCAAGAATTAATGAATTGTGATGTTAATGAAACAATGCCTGAGAATTCTAGTTTATGTATCCAATCAGATGGCAAATATCTCTTAGATGGTATAGTTAATGCAACTGGTCGATTTACTGCTAACGGCGTTGCATCCTTCACTCAAAAACTAGTACAAGCAACTCTAATTGGTTCTGGTGTATTTTCTACAAATACATCTGACTCTACATTGAATAGTTACGGTACTATAAATGGTACTGGGACATTTACTGGTATGGGTATGTTTAGTGGTTCAATAGTTCAACCAGGTACATTCCACGTAGTGGATGCGATACCAGGAACTTACGATGTAGTCGTAATTTTCAGTGATGGAACACGTGTTGAAATCAATGATGGTTATGTTATATCTCAACAACCAATCAATTCAATTACTGAAATAGATATTAATGGTGGTTTAATTGAAGGTGATTTAATCGATCAATCAGGCAATCCATTGATGGCATCAATTATTCTAAGAACTAATGATTCAGTTAGCTCTGATGCAGTTGATGATTGTAGTGTAGTGATATATGCTCCTTGTCTGATATCATCTGAGCTATCATGGGATGAGGGTGAATTAATCGGTTCTAAATTAAATTACGGACCAATTATGCCGGGTCATTATATCATAGAAATTGATATGGATGGAGACGGTTTCTCCGAAGTATACAGAGAACATATCTTTGATGCTAATGAAGAATCTTCTTTCATATTCCCATCCCCTGTTCCTTTAACAACTGATTTGACCTTCTCATTAGTAAGAGATGAAAATGGAAGCGACACATTAGTGAATGATTTAAATTTGACACTAAACTTAAAGAATGGTTCAGGCTCAACAGTTAATGCTGAATTCAATTCAATGACTAATGATTACTATGCTGAACTAGTACCTGGTGTTTGGATATTAAATTACACACTTTCTGATACAGAGCAATTATGGGAAGAAATTGAAGTAGGATTCGATGATTTCTCAACTGTTTACGAATTCCGTACCAGTCAAGTTGTAACTGGTACATTATATTACAATGAAAATTCTACAGATCTTTCAATTGATGAAAACAAAATCTTGGACTTTGTGCCTATTGTTTTCTATTGGGATGGTTTCAGTACAACAGTCGAAACATCATCTGAAGGTAAATTTTCTTTAGTTCTACCTGAAGGATCTACAGTAGATGCAATTGCTCAACTTGGCGTTGATTTAAAATTAGTTAATGGTACTCAATTTACTGTAGTTGCAGATATGGATGAGATCACTATGGTTGCTCGACCGGGTCAATCAATTACAGGTGCTATCAGTATTAATAGAGCAGATAATTTATACAATGGAGATATTGGTGGTTGGGAATCAGTAACTGTAATTGCTGAGAATCTTGATTATGATGTGCAATGGCGTGCTCAGGCTAATGATGGCGGTTTCTTTGAAATGGTTATTCCAAAGGGTAACTGGCAATTTTCGGTTGATTCTGATGAATTTATATCAGGTACTAATGTAACTAATGTTGATAACTTTAACAATACGGTTGAAGTTATTATTTATCCCGATGACTCATTATTGTCAGTGGATTTCTTCTTAGATAACTCTGGCGATAACAATCTCTCTAATGGTACTCCAGTAAGTTATGATTTCAGCTTAATATCATTAATTAATGGTTTAGATTATCATATAAATATTGATGATTCTGAATGGAATGGAACTGGGCATGCAGATGTATTATTAGAACCTGGTATTTATCGAATATCAGTCGATATATCTGATGCTAATTCAGGTGAACTATTTGGTACAAGGATTCTTACTGGAGATGTCGATTTCCAAGTAGGAATGGAATCTTCAACGATTTCTCGTGCAATAGGTTTTGATCCTGAATGGCGAGTAAGTATGTCTTTCACAAACGAAAGTGGTGGAGTCTTATCCGAACAACTAGTTAGACTAAATAATGTAGAAAATGGATGGGTGCTTTCACGAACAACGAATGTTAATGGTAGTATAGTTGGTTTTATATCTCAGGGTGATTGGATAGTAACTACTGAAACAATGTCTAATGGTATCCGTGAAGGACTAAGGGAATTAATTTCCGTATCTTCTGATAATTCTGCAACAAATTTATCTATGTCTACTAGTGAACTTGCAGACGTATCATTCACATTGTCCGAAGACGGAAGCAATGATTCCTTAACCGGAATAAGTTTGTTACTAGAGTCCGCAGAGGGTTTGGGATCATTCAGTATTGAAGCTACAAACTCTAGTGGATTAACTGAAATTAATTTAGTAACAGGGGAATGGATAGTTTCTCTTAATTATACTGACGATGGTAAGAGATGGCTAGTCGATGATTATACGATTTCAGTAGATATAAGTGATAATAATCATTACAACTTGACTGCTAATCTATATGTTGCACTGACAGGTACTGTATATTGGGATCTAAATGATAACAACGCATCTAATGTTGGTGAAGGTGTTTCAGATGTAACTATGCTATTCACAAATGATATTTTGTCAAATAACACTATTGAATCTGGAGATAATGGTGACTGGGAGCTATTTGTTCCTGCAAATACAGTATGGCAGATTAATACCTCTTATGATGGATTTGAGAGCATACAACAAAGTGTATCTGTTTCGGATATGTCTAATGAAGTTCTTCTTGAATTAACTGCTGGTCTAGTAGACGTTTCAGGTAATCTATCTTACGACCTCGGAATAGAAAGCATCTCAGTAGATGATTTAGTCCTTACAATAATACCTACTGAAGGTCTTGTTCGCGATTCGGTGACTCCACAGTTATTGTATGGTGATGATGGTTGGTTAGGTGAATGGTCTGCTCAATTAGAGCCAGGTCTTTGGATAGTCAGTGCTAGTGTCCCTACTGAAGATTTAGTTATCATGGGTCTATTAAATGTAGATGTGGTTGATGGTGGGAATCTAGATATGGAATTGACAAAAGGTGGTCTCCTTGATGTAAATACTGAATGGTTAGACTACGATGGAGTCTCTCATAATCTTGGAGAGATTGTCGATGCAAATATAGTCATTGATATCGGATTTGGAATGAAGTGGGTCCAGGATGTTGAAACAGATGGTTCTTTGAATTTACTTTTACCTAATGGTAATGTTGAATTTTCAAGTGATTTTGAAATTGAACAAAGAGGAATTATTATGGAATACATAGCGGGTAGAGGAGTAGATGTTTATTCTGGTCAAGAATCTCCAGTATTATCTCTACTGTACAATAGGGTATCAAATCATGAAATTACAATTAATACTTTGAATCTTACCTCTGGTCATGATAGTTATGTTGGTTCTATGAGTGATGTGAATCTTGTAGTTAATGCAACTGATGGTTTTGAACCTGTTGAATTTACTCTTGAAGTCAACTATCTTGGTCATGAATCATATGATCTTTACACTGTAGGGGGTCTTGTTTCTGGTACAGATAGCGCTGAATGGAGCTTACAATTCGATAATGGTTCAGGGGAATGGAATACTTCCACTCAGTTCGAGGTAGGTCTCGATAATAGTCAAATGTTTAATGATTTGAATATTCGAGTCGTTGCTCCTAACCAATCTGTTGCTCATGCATTTGAAGATGGTCATAAAATTACAATTAGTATTTCTACGCAAGATGGTTATCTAGAAACTCATGAATTAATAGTTAGGATACCTCAATTACATGGATTTGAATTATCCACTCCTATGGATGATATATATGGTGTATATCCTGGTGAGTTATTGATCATACCAATTGAAATTACTAATTCAGGAAATGGTGATGAGAAGTATGAATTTGAATTTGATGATTCAGAATTACCAGATGGTTGGAGTAGGACTGGTCCTACATCTCATACATTAGGTGGATTTGTTAGTACTATTCACAGCGTAACAGTTGTTGCTCCTGAAGATGTATCATCTAGTGATCAATTCTCGATATATGTTTCAGTTACTGATAAGGTAGGTAATTCATATGAGACGATTGTAATTAATGTAATAAGTTCTGAACCGAGTCTTACGATTGAGAATGTTCAAGCATTAGGAGGCGGAGAACCTCAAGCTGGTGGTCAGATAACTTATATTACAACAATATCTAATTCTGGTTTAGTTGATGCAAAGCAAGTTCAACTGAATGCAACTCTTTGTAATGACGTAAGTTGTGAAAACCCAACATCCGTTAATGCTGTTACTACAATGGATATAAGCGCAGAATCAGAAATGCAGTTTAGTTTCTTGTTTGATTTGTCTGATATCACAGTAGGACCTTATTATTTAGTTCTAGGGATTAATGCTAGTATATTCGGTGAAGAAAATATTAATGATGACTCTTGGAATGAAGTTGATGGTATACTAATTGGTACAATGAATGTAGACGTTCGCTCTCCGGCAGTAGGTGATGACGAGAATACTGATATTATACCGTACATTCTAGTGATAGGATTGATATTAGTTGGGTTTTATCTGACTAAAGGACGTTCAAGGCGCCCAGGTGCTCCATTCTAATTATATATCACTAGTGTATATTATACGGGGTGGATACTTGAAGTCTCTTGAAAACTTAGACCTATTACCTGAGCCAGATGACCATAGGATTTTGACTGCTATTGATTCATCCGCTCCGGGTTATCCAGGGGCAGATTATGGCCTTACTGATCAAGAAGCTCGGGAATTAAGATGGCCAATTGGTCCTATGAAAGAGTATCTCTGGCCCAATGGTGCAATATTTTTTTCATTTGCTATAATTTTATTAATTGCTAGTTGGCCATGGGTTAATGCGTATTTAATACCGATTTTACCAGATTCTGAATGGGCATATGACGAAACTGGAATTAGGGAACTCCAATCGGAAGGATTTTTCGGAGAGGGAGTGCATGTTTGTATTGTAGATACAGGAATTGACATGAATCATCCAGATTTTGCACATCAAGAATTATTGGGTTTTAGAGACTTTGTAGATGGTAATCATGACTCTATAAGGGATGTAGGTGATAATTCACATGGCACACTGATGACTGGTTTATTAATTTCTAATGGTAAATTCACGGGTGCGGCACCAATGGTCGGACTTTCTGTTGCTTTAGCACTGGATAATGAAGGTACTTCTGGTTCAAGTGATCGTGTTGCTCAAGCAATAAGATGGTGTAGGATTACTCAGAGGGTAGATATAATTTCATTGAGTCTTGGTGGAGAGCCTTCTGAGTTCTCATTAAATTCTCAAACTAATATTGCAGTTGAAGAAGCGCTCGAAGCAGGGATATTTGTTGTAGCTGCTGCTGGAAATACTGGACTTGACTCAGATGTTGATGATGTATCCCAACCATCTAGCATTGCAGGTGTAATTTCAGTAGGTGCTGTGAATAAAGCAGGGAATGTTTGGGGAAGTAGTGCTTATGGCTCATTGAATGATCCCTTTTCAGATGAAGCTAGGGAATATCCGAATCAAAAGCCAGAAGTTATCGCACCAGGTGTGAATATATTCTCTACTGCCTCGAGCAGTCTCTCATCACCTTATGCATATTCTTCAGGTACCAGTGACTCAACAGTATTTGTCACAGGTGCACTAGCGCTTATACTCCAACAATTTGGAGATGCAATTGCTGGCTCAGATGGCATCATCGACGCAGATGAAATGAATCGAGTGAAACAATCACTGGCTACCTCTTGTAATCGAAATAATTTTGAAAGTAATACTCATAATTCTCATTCTGGATATGGTAGCCTTGATGTAGTGAAATGGTCGGAAGAAGTGGCCTTTTCGTTCAATATTGCATAGATTGATGAGATTTAATCAAACATTAGTTATGCACGGGCTCCCAAATTGGTTAAATCCGCATTCTAATACGGTAAAACATGTCAAAGCGTCGTGCAAGAAGTTCGTTCCTCGTTTTTCTAATGTTATCTAGTGTCCTTATTGCTTTAGTAGGGCCCGCCACTCCAGTAATGGCTAACAATGAAACAACCGCTGGAACTATAACAACATCAGAAACTTGGTCTGGTACTCATCAGTTAACAGGAGATGTAACGATTGCTTCAGGTGCCAAGTTAATTATTAATCCTGGAACTACGGTTATTTTCCCTAATGGTACTTATTTAGATGTAAGAGGTAATATTTGTGCTGGTGTATCCTCATGTGGTGCATCTGGTGATGCTAGTATAGCAAACAAAATTACTCTCCGTTGGACTGATCCTTCAAACTCTAGTGCGATTGGTGAATGTAAAGGCATGATGCAAGGTACTCAGGAGATTCAGATCGAAGATGCTTCATGTTTTGAGGGAATGCTAATCCGTAGTTCGATTGATTTGTCTGAAACTGGATTTAGGCATATTACAATTGATGATGCTTGGGGGATTCCTTACTATATCGATTCTATTAGCCGATGGCGATATGGTGCCATGGTTATCGATGGAGCATCGCCTACATTAACTCAAATGCGTTTCACAAACATCAATACAAGCAGTGTATTAACTACTAATCTCGCTCAACCTACATTTGAAGGTGGTACTTATGTTGCAGGAAATGACGGCAAGAGTGGTGTTGGTGGTTCTGCCGTACAGATATATGGTTCAGGGACTCAAATATCACCACTTGTTATGAATTCACCATTTTTTATTGGCACTGATAATGGTTGTGGCAATAACGATGGTGGCCGACCAACTCTTTGGGCAGAAGGCACCTTTATCGAAATTAATGATGCTACTGTTAACACCGGTGATTATGGTTTTTCTCTAACAAGTTCATCAGGACTTATTACCAATTCAGATATCAATGTTAACTGTAATGGTATCGACATAAATGGAATTAAAGCAGTTCAAGGTGTTGAATTTACTATTGAGGTTGGCAATAATGAGATAACAACTGATACAGGTACTGGGATAACCGCTTATGATGGTGCGAATGTTGAGTTACATAACAATGAAATCTCAGGCGTAGGTGAACGTTCAGGGATCACTGTACAATCAAGTAAAGCATATATTCACCATAATGAAATTGGACCAATAGGTGGATGGAATGGTTTATGGTTAACTGGTACTTTTGATGTAATAGCAGAATATAATACTATTTCGGAGACAGCTAAAACTCCAATACAGGTTGGAGAACCGAGCAGTTCAGGGCCCGCTCCATCAGCATCAAGACTTCACTTCTCGAACAATACTGTGAGCGTCAATTCACCCGGGACTTGCTCTAGCTTCCAATATTGGGGTGGGGAATATACTTGTCCGGCAGTCAGTCTTTTCCGTTCAGGAGTGACCCTTTACGATAATGAATTCAGTATGGGCGGAGATGCTGATGGAATTAGGGCAATCGGAGGGCTTCTAGACGTTCAAAGAAATTTATTTAATACACCAGGTACTGGTGCAGTAATTCGTAATTATGATAGTGGTTTTGCTAATACTCAACAATATGGCTCACTCGGATTCTTTTCTCTTAATACATGGAATGGTGTTGAAACTGCTTATAATGTGACAAAATCCTCTGTAACAGTTCAATCCGAATTTATCCCTAGTTCTCCACCGGGTAATTTCCCCGTAATTCTTGACTGGCCTGATCAAGAAGCATGGCCAGCAAATGGTTTCCAAGGTTCAATTATGCCAACTCAAATTTCAGAATGTGCAAGTTGTGCTAACTTGACACCGATTAATTTCCCATTAGCAATTAGTATGGATAATAACTCTACTGTCTTTACATTCGCAAATTTATCTAATGTTGATACTTCAAAGATTTTTATTAAATCTCAACCAACACAATATGCAGTTCAAGTACGTCGAGCGGAAATGGTAAGGTTCCAAACATTAGTTGATGGAATGAAAGTTGAAAATACAAATGTGCTTATTGAAGATGCACTCGGTAACGATCTTTATTCCCTATATACCGATCAAGACGGCTACACACCATGGTTTGCCTTAGCATCAGATTCACATCTTGATTTCAGAGGATTAGCAGGAGGGGATAACCCAGATGGTTTTGCAGATGATGAATATGAAGATTCATGTTCCGATGGTATCGACAATGATGGAGATTTAACCATTGATGACGACGATTTAGATTGTGATTATACTACAGGTACCCGCGAGTTATCTCGTTATTATTTCACTGCATATCGTTTTGGATTTGGCTATGCACGCAGTGATTTTGTGATACAAGATGTGACCTATCAAGATACCATTAATCTATTAAATTCTGGACCATCTGTATCTGTAGTTCAAAACAATGGTCATTCCTTCAGAAAAATAGTAAATTTCACCGGTTCCGCGCATGATGGTCAATTAGCAGGTTTTTACGCCACTGATTCTCTAGCTCAATGGGATCAAAAAGGATATATTCATTCAATTGAGGTACGAGATCCATTCACAAGCGAATGGGAATCTGCTGGACTTGGAGTTGACGATAGCGGAGCAGAACCGGGAACTGTGACTCGATTCAATCATCCATTCAATTCTTGGCACTATTCATTTGATATGTCTAATTACCAAGAAACTGACTATACTTTCGAATTTAGATCATTTGATGGTATTGACTACAGCCCAATTATTTCTAGAACAATTAAGCTTAATGCGGCTCCTCCTATAATCACGATTTCTTCTCCTAGTGATGGTTCTACTTGGTCCGACGGTTCAGTGACTTTCGAAGGAACTGCATATGATCAGTATGGCTGTCCAATTGATTGTAGTAACGATATAGGTGAAGTTTATTTCTACATCAGTGGGCCTAATTTTGAAGGTACAACGCCAACATCAGGTGGTGCTGATTGGTCATGGACATGGGATTTCAGCGGACAACCTAGAACATCAGCTGAATATACATTTACAATATGGGCATCAGATTCAGACTTTTGTTTGAGTGTAATTGATGAATGTGATGCAGTTACAATGACTCTAACTATTGATAACTCTAATTCCATACCTTTCATTAGTTTATTATCTCCTCAAGATGGTGAAAGACTTTCAGTTTCAGATACAACAATTAACGGAGTTGCGAGAGATAATGATGGTTCAGTTTCTAGAGTAGATATAACTGTAAGAGATATTTACAATGGCGGGATAATTGTTCATCAGCAGTCAGTAACTGATTTTGAAGATAATGGTGCTTGGTCAACTGATTGGGACCCTACTATTCTTCAACATGACTTTGAGTATGCTATCGACATAATGTCGTATGATGGTTATGACTTCAGTGAGATGAGTACAATCACTATTACTGCAGATAATCCCTCAGATGCGGGTAATAATCAGCCTAGTTTTAATTCAGACGGGTGGTCTCAAGAAATAGTACTATACTGTGAAATTTCTTCTCAGTCCCAAGATAGGTGCACTAAAGGTGAAATTGATTTAAATCAATTTTTCTCTGACTTAGATAGCGGGCAAGATTTGATTTTATCTGTTTATGATGACTCTAATGATGATTCTGATGATGATTATGCACTAGTAATTAATGTAGGTCAAGATGGAATTGGTATCTATGACCCTATATCTATGTTCTTTTATGATAGTGATATGAGCACTTGGACACTTGAAAATGTCATTTTCGTGGCGACTGATCCATTCGGTTCAAAAGAAATTTCTATTCCAGTTACTTTCAGAGTCATTGGAGTCACTTTTGAGATTTATAATCCAGAAGTGACAGTCATTCAAGATGGTGAAATGATATTTTTCTCAGGAATAGGTCTTCCTGGAAGGACGGTTGAAGTTCTCATAAAGAATAGCCCTGTGAATCTGACTATAGTCAATGCTGATTCATCTTGGGAAGTAGGCATTCCATCTTCTAGATTCAGCGATGGTCCAGTGACCCCTGTATTCAAATTTGGAGATGAATATTATGAAAGTAGTGTTAAAATTTCTGTAGGTGACTCTGATGAAGGTTTATCTAAACTTCTATGGCTTGCAATTATGTCAATTCTAACTCTCGGTCTATTAGGTGCAGCATTTGTATATTTCTTTGTAGAAATAGATGATGGCGAAAGTACTGATGATTCATCCGAAATAATAGAGGAATCTGAAGGATGGATTTGGGATGAAAGTTCGAATGACTGGATAGAAGATCCAGATTATGAATCTTGATGATTCAATTACGAAACTTAACCACCGAAACTTCATGAGGTATTACAGATTGCTGAGTCCATGACTAGTATGGGAGTGGCCACTCGTCCCGGTGTCCAAGAGAGGATTCTCTTACATCTTAGAGACTATGTGGAACACTCTGGGAGAGTTGAAGTACCTTTTGCTCTTTCTCAAATGGGCATAGCCAATGCTGTAGCAATAGCGCGATCAAATGTCCCTAGGGCTATATCTGGCATGAGGGAGCAGGGACTTCTTGTTGAGAAACAGGCTCATGTTACTGGTGTTTCACGTAAAAGAAAAGCATATTTTCTAACTGATGATGGGATTAAAGTTGCCAATGGTATTTGGGATAAAGTTAGTGCTCAACCAGTACGCTTGAAACATTCAGATGGTCGTATAGATAATGTATCACTTGTTAATGCATTAGAATTAACTAATTTACCTCTAAGACATGTTGATATTTTGAGGTATATTGACGATAATGGTAGTATTGATTTATCGATACTTTCTGCTGAATTAATTGAGCGTGATTTATCTAAACATATTGAAAAACAGTTGGTGACATCTTTCAATGATCTCCCTCGAACCAGGAAGTTCTTTGGTAGGGAGAAAGAAGTTGATGACATGGTAAAATTGCTTGAAGTGAGGTCCTCTTCTATACTTGTGCCGGGGATAGCTGGAATAGGAAAAACCGCCTTAGCCGGTAAAATACTTGAACGTTTTACTCATGAAAGAAATCTTTTATATCACCGCTGTCAAGACTGGGAAGGGTCGAGATCATTCCTTGAAGCTACTGCTGAATGGCAATCTACAATGGGTTGTAACGATTTATCTGATTATTTATCAGCTACTTCAATCCCTCAATCTAATATAGCTATAGATTTGATATTAAAAGGTCTAATTAATTCACCTAGTTTAATTGTAATTGATGACTTACACAAGGTGGGTGATGAAACTTTAATTACTATCTTAAGAGGCATTTGTATGAAAATACCTGATCTTGATCAGGTCGGTGTAGTTATGTTTTCTAGGTCGTTCAGAATGGTGGTTCCAGAGAAAGATTCAGAGGGTAAAATCTTAACTTTAGTAATGCCATTAGACGGTCTAGATAAAGAGTCCAGTAAACAAATTCTTTCATCTATGCCAGATATGGATTCCTCCGAATTCCTTCATATTTATTCTCTTTCACGTGGTCATCCACTAGTTTTAGAATTAATCAATAGAGGAAGTGTTGGTGGGACATTCCATGCTACTTTAGAGACATTTGTCGAGAAAGAAATTTTTAGCCGTTTATCTGGTCCTCAGAAAAGACTTCTTGGAGCTATTGCGGTATTTAGAGAGCCTATGCCTTTAGACGCTCTCAGTGAATTAGATGCAGCGATTGATCTTTTAGATGAATTGGTCGAAAAAGGATTAGCGCGACAGGCGGATAGTGAAAATTATGATGTTCATGACTTAGTTCGTGAATTCTTAGTCTTATCAATGGAGCAAAATTTACGTAATGAATTACATAGTAATGCAGTTAATTGGTATAGGGACCGTAAAGAGAGTGCAATGGATAGAATAGAGTTTATTCATCATCTTCATAATTCTGATCAAATTGATGAGCTAACAGTGGTATTATCAACCGAGGGTCATACATTAGTCAAAGCAGGCCATACTGAACTCTTGGGGATATTAAGATCATTAGATAGAGAAGGTTTTGATTCGAAATCGTGGGTTATTGTTCGAGAACTTAGAGGAGATATTTTATCAATTCAAGGCAGGTGGAATGATGCTGAAAAAGAGTATGATTCTGCTATACCGATAGCTCGTAAAAATAAGCAAAACAAAGAACTTGCTAGGCTGCTATCATCTCGCGCTGATATAGCAGTTAAGAGAGGAGCCATGGATGATGCCTTAGAGCTGCACAGACAGGCTCTTGAAATCCAAATAAGTACTAGAGATGCAGTTTCTGCGGCTAGATCTTACAACAATATGGGTTATATTTTCCGTCGCCGCCGTGATAATAGGCACGCTCTAGAAGTTTATGGCAATGTAGAAGAATTGTTAGAATCTGAAGATAATCCCGAATTATGTGATTCACGTATCCGACTTGCATCTGCTTTTCTAGAAATGGGTGAATTAGATCGTGCAAGAGACCATGCAATGTTAGCCCATGATGAAACTAAAAACAATGGACAAGATACCTTACATGCCAGAGCAAGAGCAGTATTGGGTAGGTATTATGCTAAAATAAAAGATAATGATTTAGCTATGCTACATTATTCAGGTGCTTTAGAAATACTTTCTGAACAAGCAGATCCACATAGCGCTGTAGAAGTTGAAATGTTACTGGGTCAAGTTCTTACTGATGCAAGTAGGAAAGAAGAGGCCTCTGAACATTATTTGAAAGGGCTCGCTTTAGCCGAAGCTAATGATTTCCGCCATTTGAAAGGTGAACTTTTAGCACGCCTAGGTGAAGTTGAGACTGACAGGTCACAAAGAATGGAATATCTTCAAAAAGCTCTATCTGTATTTAGGGAATTAGGGGCAAATGATCGTATGAAAGAAGTTCAAAACTCGGTTCATCGAGTAGTGATGGGTCATAGATGATTGATGTATTTCTAAAATTTTGTTTAAATTTTTTTAACCAGCAATTATTTTAAAATTGGGACCATCTTGTCCGGAAATAAATATTGACCCTTCAAAATCATCTGATATTTGCATCAAAACTTCACTTTCAGCTATATGCGGAGCATTATTTTTATCAGATAAATGACATAACACTATAGTTTTAAGATCTGGAGTCAGAATTTCACTAAGTATATCTGCTGTTTGGCTATTCGATAAATGTCCTCCTCTACCTGTGATTCTTCTTTTCAATGAATCAGGATATGGTCCTTGCATCAATCGTTGATGGTCGTAATTAGCTTCAATGGATATATGTGAACATCCTTTCAAGTGCCTTTTTAATTCTACAGTTGCTTCTCCTAAATCTGTGACAAAACCTGCTCTTATACCATCTCCATTACTTACAATTAATGCAATATTTTCTGCATCATCATGAGGTACTGGAATCGGTAAAACACTAAGATTTCTACTAATTTCTAATCTTTCTAAGTTTGCGAATGTTCTGCATTCAGATATTGGATTCCATCCCATTTTTATTGCGGTTTCAGTATTTGAGTAGAGTCTTGCATTCCACTTTTCCGATGCTCTCAGAGCAGATTTCGAATGGTCACCATGGTGGTGAGTTACAATGATTGCATCTATGGTTTTGGGGTCAATACTTATTCTTGACAATCTCAATTCAGTTTGTTTAAGTGAGAACCCACAATCAATAAGAATTTTTGAATCATTCGATACTATAAGCGTAGCGTTACCTCTACTCCCTGACCCTAGGTGAGTAATCTCTAATCCCATATCAATCATCATAATGGGGATGCGTTTAGCCCTTGAATCAATCTGTATTTTATGAATAAATCAATTACTTTTGATAGGGTAAATCTTAATCCGTACTCACAGAATAATCTGTTCTTGTCCGAACGACGCTCCATCATGGTCATAAATACATGAAAGTCGCTAAGGGTAGTTAAGAGGAGGTGATACCATGAGGCGCAAACAAACAGCTCTACTTATGACAGTACTAATTCTCTCAAGTTTAGCCTTTGTTTCTCAAACTCGTCCTCAGGCTCCTGTAGAAAATACCAACCCTGGAGATGCTGCTGGAGGTGGACCTCCAGTAACCGATGAAGATGGTGATAGAATACCTGATTTTCATGAATCGGTATTATTTGGAGAAGATATCATGTATGATACTGGCTCCGAAATATTACAAATTTTCGGATTAGATTCTAAAAATGGAACAGATAATATGTCTGATCATGACAATGACGGTGCTAGCGCTTTACTAGAATATTGTTGGCCCTATACTTTAGATAAATGTTTCACTGATAGAGTTGCTTTAACTGGTAAACCTGCTGAACTAAGTGATTCAGGATTCCGCGAATGGCTTGACCCTAGAGTTGCAGATACAGATGGTGATGGGCTTCCTGATGGCTATGAAATCTATATGTGCACAGAAGGTGGTTTAGGATACCTTAACACTACTAGTGCTTGGAATTGTCTTTGGTTTGATCCCTTAGACCCTAGTGATATGTGGGAAGATATTGATCGTTGCTATGATTTTACATTTGGTTGTGGAGATGGTTTTGATGTCGATCGTAACGGAGTCATTGATCTGACTGAAATGTATTCGAATTCAGAGGAGTATATTTTTGGTGCACCAGATGATTGGATTACTGAAAGAGACGGTCTCTGGTGTTTTGGTGAGATTAATTTATTGATGCCTGGATCCTGTCAAACAGCAGTAGAGAGACAAACCGGAGATGGTTGGCTTGGTAGCGACCCGACTGAATCTGATTCCGATTACTATTCATGGGCTGAAGTTATTTCTGTAGGCCTTGTTGTGCCAGGTGATGGTATACCTGATGGTTGGGAAGTACATTATGGGTTAGACCCCCGAAATGCTAGTGACTCAATAATTGATACTGACTTAGATGGATGGGATTTAGATAGGGATGGTTATGTGATACCAGATACGTCAGTCGCAACATCAAGTTGGGGTGAATCATTCAGTAATTATGAAGAATATATGATTCATTATGATTCAGGTATTTCAGTCACACCTGGATTACGCAGCATTGAAATTTCTAATTCAGAGGGTATATTTTCAACTTTCGATCAATCAACTGACCCTCAATTAGTTGATGCTTCAGTTCACACTATAATACCCGATAATCAAAGAGATCGTTTAATCATAGGTTCGAAATATGGAATAACAATATTTGATCCTTTCAATGAGTTATCTACTCTCCAAGAATTACCTGCTGGTGTTGAACTTAAATCTATGATGAAATGGTCTAACAATAATGGGGATTATCTTGTAATGTCTACGAATTATGGTGTATCAGTTATAGAAATTCAGAATGGCATTCCATTAATTGAATCATTTTCGATTGGAGCTGATGAATCTAGTGTATCCATTAGTTCAGTCAATGAAATGGTAGTACTGAATACCGGTAGTAGTAATTTAGACCTAATGATATTTTCAAACCAAGATGTTTGGACAATATCAATTGCTGATTTATCAATTAGTACACCAGTTCATTTAGATTCCATATCAGAGTTGTTAGTGAACAATGCCGCCAAGGTCAATACTGCATTACACATGGAAATGGATGGACGTGGTCCATTACTATTGATTGGTACTGATGGTGGTTTAGTTGCTTGGAATACTACTGATGGTTCAGACTCAACTGGAGATCCATGGTGGGTTTTTAATAGGGAGAATTCAGAAAATTTTGTTAAAAAAGCGGATTTACTTAATGTTTCTAAATCCGCAATTGTCAATATAATCACTCCAGCAGGGCCAAAAGATTCCTCAGGTAATTATGAATTAATTACTGGTGCTTGGATTGGCACCGCAGGAGGACTTCATCTAGTTGATATCGAGAAAATAATCTCTATGCCAATTCTCGCTTTCGATTCGGATAGAATGTGGAAAGAAGAAAATTGGTTGTCTGGTTCTAATGACATCCATTCAATATATACTATCAACAATCAAATCATTGTTGGGTCAAGAGATGGTACATGGGTTCTAGATGGAGGGTACCAAGGTGTCACTGGTATTTCAGATAATCAAACATATTTACCCGGTTTAGTAAGTTCACTAGTTACCCTTGAGTCATCTACTTCTGTACATTTGTTCGCAGGAATCTCACCTGGCAGATATATGAATATAATGCCAATTGATCCTCGATCATCTGATTCTGATCTTGATGGTATGCCAGATGGTTGGGAATTTATTCATGGTTTAGATCCTACTGATCCATATGATAGAGATCGTGACGCAGATGCAGATGGTGTACACTATAATCCTGAAATCGGCGAAGGTATTGATAGAAGTTGGACTAATCTTGATGAATTCCGATTTATTACTAATTCAGAAAATGGATTTAATGGTACTGATCCAAGAAATACAGATACTGATGGTGATGGCCTTAGTGATGGTGAAGAATATTGGGGTTGGTTTACGGAATCTACAAATTTCGATTGTCATTACCTTAATGAAGAATACATTTGTGATGAAGATGTAGGTATATTATCTCAGGCAGTTCACTTAGAAGGTTGGCTAGGTTCTGGGGCTGGTGGAGGAACAGATGGACCCACTGATCCTACTAATATTGACACAGATAATGATGGTATGCCTGATGGATGGGAAATCTCTAATCGTCGCTGGATTGGTGATGTCTATAATGGAGGTAATTTGTGGACATTAGATCCTATGGATCCTAGTGATGCAGATGGTGATGCAGATAATGATGGGTTATCAAATCTTTGTGAATATAAATGGTCTAACCTTTTACAAGTTGTTTCTCAAGAAGGACTTCCATCTCACGGTGAAACATCAGATGCCGCTTTAAATTGGACAGCAACTGATCCAAATAATATTGATTCAGATGGTGATTCTCTCCCCGATGGTTGGGAAGCAAGATATTCCTGTTCTTGGTCAGTAAACGCAGCTGGCATTAATCCTATGAATGGTTCTGATGCTCTTAATAATCCTGATGGTGATGGCTATGACGTTAATCACAATGGAGTTCTTGAATTAGAGGAAAGTCTTGTGAATTGGATGGAGTTCCATTGGAGATCAGACTTGATATTCTCTGATCGTACTGATAATGGCATACCTTTCCCTGATAACTTCACTACCCTACTATTCAATGATACTTGGGAAAATTTTGCAGAGGGGTCATTTGGTGAATATGCAACTGATTCGTATAATAATTTAATCAATGGAACTACTGAGATCGATATTGGCTCAGGAAATCCACTAAATGCAGATTCAGATAATGATGGTATGCCTGACGGATGGGAATTTTTCCATGCTCGATGGAGTCTCTTTGATGGTTCATGGAGTTTGAATCCTGTCAATGAACAAGATCGCGTTGGAGATCCAGATGGTGATGGAATGAATAATTGGGAAGAATATAATGTGATTTCTGGTGAATTTACAGAAATAAACTCTCTAATAACTGTCCCTCAATTTTACTTACTCTATTTTGGAGGTGAGTACCTCCCTAACCCTTGGTTATCTGCTGAATCTGCTAGTTCGTTTGGTTCATTCCTAACTCCTGAACAAATTAATTTAACTGGTATGACCGCTGATCCAAATAATCCTGATACAGACGGTGATGGACTTTTAGATGGAATAGAGTTAATCTTTACAAAATGGAATTCTACTGATAATGTTTGGACTCTGAATCCTCTAGTGCCTAACGACGGAAACTATGATTCGGATAATGATGGTATTTCTGATCAAGTTGAGCTCAATTTGACTCTCAATAATCCATTCAATGGTGGTTTATCTCCTCCTGACGCTCCTCGCTTATGGGAAGAAGCCGAATATCTTGATCCATCTGAAGCCGAGAATCGTGTATATCGGATATTATTCAACAAAGAAGGTAGAGCTCAACTCGCCTTACAACAGTTCCAAGATTGGCAAGGTGGTTCTTCGGCGAAACCTCTTCTCCAAGCATTATTTGGTATATCTGACCCAACCTCTGTAGATACTGACAGAGATGGTATGAGTGATGGATATGAATACTGGTTTACTGAGTGGAACCTTGAAGATAATAAATGGGAAATGAATTTACTTACTGATACTGATATTTCTTTTGATTCGGATGATGATTCATATGATTGTGATAATGATGGAGTGATTTCCCCGTCCGAAAGATTTGATAATTTAGCGGAATTTGAATCCAGAGTATATGGGAAAAAATTAGCAATAGATAGTATACCTAATGGAACTGGGCTTGTATCTTATGGAGCTGATGCAGTTAATGCATATATCGATGAGCAGGGGATGAGTTATTCTGCAGCATTCAGTCAATTATATATTACATTCAGTACAAAATCTCTACTTTCTTCTGAGAAGTTAGGATTGATTAATGAGATCAATAGTAATAATTTCAATATGAGTTTAGCTGGAATAAGCGATCCTACTGATTCAGATTCAGATAGGGATGGCATGCCTGATGGTTGGGAATACTGTTTCTCAGTTTATGGTGAGTATTTACCAATTAACGATTATAGATGGTCAATGAATCCAATAAATCCTCTTGATGTTAATTATGATCCAGATGCAGATGGCTGGTATGATAGGCAGTGGCTTGACAACTCTGCTACTCAAGGTACTTGGGATAATCGTCAGTTTACACCTTTTGGTTTAGAAAACCAAATAGATAATGGCATACTTGGTTTATTCTATGGTAATTTAATGGAATACGATAATGGCACACATCCAATGGATCCAGATTCAGATGATGACTCAATGGTCATGGAACCTGTTTTCACAAATGGAGAAGTAACCGGGTATGTACGGAATATGAATCTAAGTGATGGTCGAGAAGTTTTCAAATATGGTACAAACCCTCTCGATAATGATACAGATGGAGATATGATGCCTGATTTCTATGAATATTATAGAGGTTGGAATGAAACAAATGATAATTGGTCATCTTATCTTAAAATACAAGTTCAATGGGAACAAATTTCATCCAATAATTGGAAACCAGTAGATTTATCTGATGGAATTATTTCACGTCCAGTCTTAGATTGGGTATGGTTTACTCACGATGCTACGAATGCAGATGATGCTGGTCAAGATGCAGATAAAGATGGTGGATGGGATTGTTCAGGCGGTAATTGTGTCTATGAAAAATATAATAATTTCCAAGAATATTATGGTTTAGTTAATGCATCATTATCTTCCCCAACTCTTGTTCGCCAGGCTTTATTGAATGATTGTTCTGGAAATTATGTTGAAGAATGGTGGCAGTTAAGAGAATCTTTACTTGGAACCTGTTCTGGGTCTTCTGCACTGGCATCTAACTATTTTAGAATGTATAAAATTAATAATAATGATCAACTGTTTGCATTAATCATTGACGATAAAGATGTTGATTATCAATACTTAGATACAACTGATGATGAAACCTTGTGCAGTGGTGAATGGACTGATTCATACGAAAGATTTGCAGGTGATCAATACCATCTCCCTAATACCGGACTTGGTGAATATGTCTTTAGTTGGTGGGTTCTAGATATCGACGGCGATCAAATAGCTGATGGAACAGACCCTACGAACTGGGATACAGATGGCGATTGGCTCAATGACTATTTTGAAATTGAAGATGATATGATAGATGGGATCAGAGGCAACAGTGCATCTCCAATACGTTATGACGATAGAACTACGTCCTAGACTTCACTGCATTAATTTGCTTGAACATTCACGGATAGTTCATGAGCGATGAAGGGGAGATACCAAGTCCTTCCCAACCTATGGAAGAAAAGCTTCTTTTTCTTCAAGAAAATCTCTCAAATTTTGTCAAACAATACAATTTACCAATAATTGAATCTGCATTGGTTATCTCGAAATATTTGAATATTCTTTTATCTGAATTACAAAAAATAGCTCTATCTGAAGGAGAGATTTTACCTGAGCATATTACTAAACCCTGGCCTATAATCAGCGTGATAGAACCTCCGCGTATCGATAATTTCCCTTTGGATAAATTAATGCAGACAATCGATAAAGATCGAATGGATATATTTGACACAATAATTAGAACTATCGTGAATGGTTCAGAAATACCATTTATTAATGTTGTAGCTTTAATGAGGGATTGGGAGAAAATAATCAGGACTCAATTGGCTAAATCAACCAGTCCTGGCCATCTTTTTAGCCCTTTAGAATTGCCTGAAGATTTTTAATTATTGATTTTCAGACTTAGCAACTAATCTACTTGAAACCCAAATAGCATCTCCTATTGACCAAATATAGAGAGAGAACCATAGTATTACAGTAAAAAGTAAAGGTAACTGAATTAAGAACCAGCCATTTGCTTTCTCATGTTGCCTATTAAAATGCTGACCAAGAAAAAGGAATGGAATGATTGCTAGAAATAATGTAAACAATGGTCTCATAGTTCCCCAAGGGCCAATTCCCCCATTTATTTCACTCCAAATGACACCTATGACGCCAAATGAATTAACTTTCATTGGTTCATTATCATCTGCGAGACTAACTATGAGGTCATCAGTCATCATACCTGCTAAGGGCTATTGAATCATGAACATAACTATTCGATGTATACGAAAATGCCAACTATCAAGCACTTCTCCAATCAATCATGGGTAAGCCTGTAGTGTTAGTTACAGGTTATCCGAAGTTTTCTAATTATCATGATAATATTTCAGAAAAAATAATACAATTCTTGAATGAAAAAACATTTTCAAGTATCGAAGTTCTTACTTCATTATTATCTGTTGATGAGAAAGGTTCAGATAATATTGCACATAGAATAATTAATCATGAAGAATTTGATGCAATAATTCATTTAGGATTTTCAGCTAATCGTGATATAATTTCTTTAGAGAAGTTTGCATATAATGAATATGGGATGACTAATCCAGATAATTCTGGCAGAAAAATAGTTTCAGGGCAAATAATTAAAGACGATTTAGAAAAATATGAGACTACAGTTTCAACGAATACTCTCGATGATTTATTTAATGATCATGAAAACATTTGTTGGAGTTCTGACCCTGGTCGTTTTGTTTGTAATGAAACTTATTTTAAAACTCTGTCCGCACTTTCTCAAAGTAATTCACAAAACAAAACTCTTCCAGTCCTTTTCATCCATCTTCCATCCGAAGAAAATTTGAGTCTTATCAAGCAATTAGAGATAATAGAAAAGATTCTACATTGCATGATTGTAAAACCTAAATTAAAAGTAGTTGGCGGTTTAATGTTTGATGGGAAAGGGCGTATATTATCTTGTAAAAGACCGAAAAAAGACATTTGGGGTGGATGGTGGGAGTTCCCCGGTGGTAAAATCGAACATGGTGAAAATCCATATCAGGCACTCACCAGAGAGATACTTGAAGAGTTAAACTTGCAAATATCTCCCTCTAAAATAGAAGAAAGATTAATTCATGATTATGACGATTATCAAGTAGAATTAATCATATTAAATTGTGGTACTGTTTCTAAAAACAAAATCACATTGCTTGAACATGATGAAATGAGATGGCTTTCTCGTGAAGAATTACTTGAAGTAAAATGGTTACCAGCGGATTTACCTGTATTAGAAAAATGGTTTATTCATGGTTTACCGAATCTTCCTCTTGATTGATAGTCGGATAACCTCTTTTATCAAACCATTCTGTAGGCTCACCATTATATCTCATTGAGAATTCATCTTTAGAAAATCTTGGAATCTCATTTCTCCCCTCATGCCAAGTTTGTTCTTCCAGCCATAAATCTAGTTCATCTCCTGCTAAGCTAATACTTATTTTTCCACCAAGTGTTTTCTTATCTAGGACAAAAGAAACTTTTCCAGCCATTGCCGCTTGCCTTGATATATCGAAGACCGTTGAATTTATCTCTAAATCCATACTCATGATATCTAGTGCTGTATCTGAGATTCTCTGAATCCTTATTTGTTTAAGCAAAAGATTTAGAGTTTCAGATTTCCCACTAATTATCAAATTCTTGTTTTTAGTCGGGAAAGAGGTATTTTCTATTTTTTCATCAGTTTTAAAGTCCGGGAAAAACACATTTATCGACTGAATCACCTTTTCAATATTTTCATATGGTCTAACAAGTGATGAGATGATTATATGTGGTTCCATGACTTATCGCAGTGCACCAGTAGTCATGAGTTCTCTGCTTGTATGTTCTCCCAAGTACACGAATGATTGAAATTGAATAGTTGTTGACAAGTGTCATGGATGAGCGCTCAGGCACCGTAGCCGGAGCATTATTTTTCATGCCAACTGTATGTGTAGTTGCTCTTAGATACGGTCTGCCATCTGTTAATGAGGTCATCTCTAATGATACGACTTTTGAGTTAGGGATTCATAGTCTAGCGATTTTAATTGGTATCCTCATGTATCTGAAGTATAGAGTGGTTGAAGATCATGAATATCATCGTTCTGCTGCAATTAAAAGATTAGGTAAATCATATAATCAAGAAGATAAGGGACTTTGGGCCAAGAGTGAGAATGCGATGTCAAGGCTAGAAGTAAATTCGAAATCAGAACTTAAAGGCCGTAAAGCAGCGTTAGTTCAAGCAAAAATGTCAGGTAATATTGGTTCATTGAACGTTGAGTCCTCTGAAATTGAGGTAGATGAGGATTTAGATATTGAAATCAGAACTCATCATCGTGCTATTAACACAATTATTGATGAAAGTGTATTAGCTACTACTAAAGATGCGCCTAAAAAATCATTTTTATCGAGAAGATTAGAAAAATCAGCATCTAAAAGATTAGATAAAAAAAGATTGAAAGCCGAAAGAAAAAGTTTGAAAAAGAAGGCTAATCTCTCATCCACATCTCAATCTAAAAAGAATTCTGAAAGTTCAGATAATCAATGGGATATACCAACGGACTCTAATTTAACTAAATCCGTAATTCCATGTAAAGAATGTGGCACATTGAATAATTCAAACAATCCTTACTGTACCTCGTGTGGTACTTACATATCTTGAGAATGGAATTATTCAAAGGGGACCGATTAAAACAGTTTTTAGGTGAAATTATGTCAGTTAAGAGAGATTACTACGAAATTCTTGGGTTAAAAAGAGGTTCGAGCGCTGCTGAAATCAAAAATGCATTCCGTAGTTTAGCAAGAAAATATCATCCTGATAAAAACCAGGGTAATTCAGAATCTGAAATTAAGTTTAAAGAAGTTCAAGAAGCCTATGCAATTCTATCTGACCCCAATGAGAAAAGAAAATATGATACTTATGGCCACAATAGGCCCGGCGGTTCTCCCTTTGGTTCGAGTGGTTTCGAAGGCGTTAATATTAGCATTGAAGACTTATTTGGGGGAGGTTTTGAGAGCGTATTCGGCTCAATATTTGGTTCAGCAGGTAATCGTCGAGCAAAGAGGCAAAGGGGTTCAGATTTACTTGTCAGGCACTCAATATCATTTGAAGAGGTTATGTATGGGTGTGATGCTTCAATAAAATTTGATGTACTTAAAACATGTAAAAGTTGCAATGGAATTGGTTCTCCAACTCAAGACGGGGTTAGAGAATGTCCTGCTTGCGATGGTCGAGGTCGTATCCAAAAAATTGAGAGAGTTGGACCATTCACACAACAAGTTGTTAGCGATTGTTCATCTTGTAAGGGAGAGGGCCGTATAGTCATGGTTCCTTGTTCTTATTGTAAAGGTGAAGGTCGTGCTAATGAATCAAAGAATGTGCAATTCAGTGTCCCCCCAGGGATTGAGAGCGGAACTCGACTGCGCAAGTCTGGTTCAGGTGAGTCCCCTAAAACTGAGAATGGTGACTCCGGACACTTGTATATTGAGATCGATATTAAAGAACATGAATGGTTCGAAAGAGATGGGGCAGATCTATTAATGGCGGTACCATTGAGTTATACTGATCTAGTTCTTGGAACTACAATTGAGATACCTCATTTAGATGGAGAATTATTAAAGATAAAAGTTCCTTCAGGTTCTAATCCGGGACAAACTATTTCTTTGAAAGGAAGAGGTTTTCCTAGTCAAAGGTCTCGTAATGGGAGAGGCTCTGTAATGGTTCTTTTGAAGTTAGATATCCCAACTAAAATATCTCGTGAACTAAAGAAAAAACTATTAAATCTTAAAGAAGATCTAAGTTACTCTGATGATGAGCTAAATAATAAAATCCGTGATGAAGCACAATCTCGCCGTAGAGGATAATCACCAATTAATGACTTTATTTGGCACTGCTGCTAGAGGTTTATCATTAACTAATCCCGATAATTGTAATGCCAAGTTAGCCGATTCTCCAGTCATAGATAATCTTATGAAAATTTGAGTATGTTTTTCCATAGTACCAAGGAATATCTCGTCATCTTGAAATAAATGCTTTGGAGAAACATCTGTAATAGTAAGTTTAGAACCTTCTGGGTAATGAATTCTCATTGCAGCCATAGTCCATTCCCAATTACCTACTTTTATTCCCAAGAGAAGATTTTTGTCATTTTCTACTATTTTCCAAGCACAAATTTCTATTTCTTCGGTCATATGAGTTAATATTGGTTTACCCCACACCTCATTTATCGAATTCCATGGACTTTCTCCTAATTGCTCTAACGCTAAATCAATAAGTTTTTCATCTTTTAAATCTTCTTTTTTTAATTGTTCAGAAAGCCTTTCTCTAATTCTCAATAATCTTTTTTTGTCATGGGATTGAATTCCAATGGCTCTTTTCTTTCGATTCATGATAGTTTTTCTATTCCAAAATATGACAACCATAAGGGGACTTAGCATTAAAACTCCAATTAGCTTGTAAAAAGTATCAAACATCCAAGATAAATCTTCATAATTCACTGGTTCTAGTGGTTTATTCTCCCCTAAATACTCAAGTTTGAAAAGGTAATCTACTTCTACTCCCAAATCTGCTCTTCTCTCAATTCTTAATGAGTGATTTCCAGATGGTAAAACTATAGTTTCTCCATTAGATGTATTTATAAGATTACCATTTTCTTGGTCAATCTCTTGAATTGTGTAGTTAACTTCTGATTTGATAAGTTCATTAAGGTAAATTCTAGAGCCATTTAAATCTAGAATTCGAATTAAATAAATATCCACGTTATCTCCAAGATGTAGGCTTCCAGATATGTCTATATCGAGTCCGATAAGGCTCCACCTATTATCGGGGTATTCTAGCCATCTTGATTCTGGAGCATCTGCTAATGACCCACCATCTAATGGTTGAATTTGCACAAATGAAATATTCCATCTACCTGTTTTTTCTGATTTAATTATTATCTCTATTGAATCAGTATCTTCTGCAGATTGTATTACTTCGGGGCAAGTGCCATCAACTAATGAAATATTTTCAAAATCTCCATTAAAATTAATTAAATAGATTTCAAAATTTGTTTCAATATTACTTGCTAAACATTCAAGCCCTATTTTGGTATCAGATCCTATTTTGAAAAGTAATGAATCTCCTTCAATATCAGATTCAGAAATATACGATTCATAGAATAATGAGTCTTGGTAAGTCAATGCTTCACCATGACTCCATGGCACCGATAGTTCCCCTCCTAGGGGGGCTTCTTTCGATTGATTATTCCTGTAGGTAGTAAATTTATATGAATTTAGTTCCTTGTTTGAGTCTGAACTAACTCTTAGCCAAAGTTCAGCGTCTTGAGGATATTCTAAAAAATGATTTTCAGAATGTATGAGATTATTAAAAATCATTTTTTTCTCATCACTATCTCTTAACCAAACTTCAATTTTTATATTTCCATCACCTTCAATATCTGAAATTTCTATAATATCTCCCTGTTCTCCAAAAATTCTTATTGAATCCTTATCAGTATAGTTATCTAGAATTCCTACGAAATCCAATCTTCTTTCAGATTCTTGTATATTAGACGCACAATTACCTAATATGCAAACATCAGATGTAACAATAGTTTGGTACTCTCCTTGGTTACCCGGTGAAGGTATTGTATCAATGAGATCCTCTTTTTCAATCATTGTCAAACTGTCAACCTTAATCATTTTAGTAGAAATGTCACTTACAGATACATCAGAATTAGATAAGACTGTTAATTTTGATCCTGCATCTAATATTCCTGACCATTCTAGTACATGTTCATTTTGTAATGTGTAATTTTCCATTCCATTATTTATTTCTAGAGTCAATCCTGGACAATTGATTTCCAAGCAAGAGATACTATACCAAAAAGGTCCTGAATAGTCAATGTCTTCTTCTATCAATATTATTTTTTCATCTGATTGTCCGACAACATTAATCGCGCTACTACCAATAAATAATATTGCTAAGAATAGCGCAGCGATACGTCTCACGACTCTTCGGACAGGGCCTCCTCTTAGAATGCTTCAAGCGAAATGCTTCGTCCGCAGTATGTATGGATGAGCGACCCTTAGCCCGCAGTGTTGTCGCAAGACAGCGTTTTGCACGTTTATTTAGCCTCGGCGATAGAAATTCACCTAGTTCATGGTCACCTGCTCTTGTTTTGAATAAAGATGATGTGGAATTACCTTTTTCTTTAGCTCCATTCGAATTTTCGAGAGATGCTCAGTCCTTACCTGCGAAGTTATCAGTCAAAACTCGAACAAATTTGAGTCTCCCTTTCGATAGTTTAGATTTGTGGACTGCTACAGAAGGGCTAGTATTACCTCCAAGTTTAGTAGAATCTAATTCCGGAGAATTTGCAACTGGAAATGAAATTTTACCGGTATCTTGGCAATCACTTCATCATGATTTATCATTAAATGATGTAAATCTTCTACCATCGATAATTATACTTACTGATGCCCCTCAATTAGCTAACCGAAAGGGATTATTAAGTGAAGCATTATACATCCTCAGAACTCGCTTCCCTTCATCTTTAATTTGGACTCCAGGTATAGGTGGACCTGATAATTGTGCTATTTTAACTTGGATGGGCGCTGATTTATTTGACTTAGCAAGATCTAGGCACGCCTGTTCACTTGGTATATTATTGTCAGAGAATGGCCCAAGAGAAATAGAAGAATCCATAGACGAAGATTCTTCTATGGACTCTCAAATACTTGCATGGAAAAATTCTCTTGCAGCAACTAGGTCAGCAATAAGGGCAGGTAACTTAAGGGAATTAGTGGAGAAACAAGCGATATCTAGTCCACGTTCAGTTGAAAGATTACGTATCCATGATTCAAAAATGTCTGATTTGGATGGAAGTATTTCTGGTTTATCACGTGTAAAAGGTCAGTATTATGAATTGAGATGCCATAGTTATTCGAGTAGAGATGATCCACTTATTCAGGATTGGCGGAAAAGAATTGCCAGAGATCACACTCCCCCTCTGCATCAATCAAAAGTACTCTTGTTATTACCTTGTTCTGCAACTAAACCATATCGATTGTCTTCATCTCATAAAAGGTTCAGTAGATCAATCACCTCGAATTCCATTCATGAAGTAATAGTCACAGCACCTCTTGGTTTAGTGCCAAGAGAATTAGAAGATCTTTGGCCTGCTGCTAATTATGACATTCCAGTTACTGGCGATTGGGATATTGATGAACTCAGAGTCATACGTGAAATGATCTCTCAATACGTGTCTAGAAATAATTTTTCACGTGTTATAAACCATAGTGGGATAAGCCTAGATTTAGGTTCGGTTGAAATTATTGATACTAGGCAAGGATTGACTGCGGGTTCATCTGATGCGCTAGCAAATCTTGAACAAAGTGTCAATCAATCAGTAGAAGATTTTGATCTTATAGATTTGAAAGAAAGCAAACATCGGTTAGGAAAACTAATGTCATTATCTCGATTTCAACATGGTACTGATAAATGGCTTGAAGGTACTGGGATTCAGGGGCGACCTCCAATTTTTACAATTCGTAGAGACGGCGTCCAATTAGCATTGTGGAACCCTCGCTTAGGACGTTTCTCATTTACAAAGGCATGTCTGCCATTACTTGCAGAAAGTAGGCAGTTCCCTGAAGCCCATCTAGCATCCGGATTCGACTGGCGTGGAGACTTGTTTGCATCAAATGTGGTTGAAGTAAAAGGCCATATAAGAATAGGAGATGAGGTATTAGTGTATCAAGATAGTAATCTAGTAGGCTCCGCTAGAGCTGAAGCAGCGGGGTGGGAATGGCCTGATGGACCTAGTAGATTAGCACGCGCGCAACACCGTTTGTAAGTAAAATCGGTTGTATGAGTTAGCGTAGCGATTAAAGAGGGGCAGCAGGTCGGCCGGATAACTGAGGTCTTGATATGGCGCGTATGCACAGCAATGGAAAAGGAACAAGTGGTTCTTCTAAGCCAAATATTGATGTGGCACCATCATGGGCAGAATCTGATAAAAACACAGTCGAAGAATTGATTTTGAAGTATGCTCAAGATGGGCATTCATCTGCTAAAATCGGTACAATGCTCAGAGATATGCATGCAGTACCAGATGTTCGTCTAGTAATGGGTGAAAGAATCTCTCAGACTTTAACTCGTAATGATATTACTTCTACATATCCAGAAGATATGATGAATCTTATGCGTAAGGCTTTAAGTTTAATTGATCATCTTGTATCTAACAAAAAAGATTTACACAATCGTCGACAATTAGAGCTGTGTGAATCTCGAATTCGTCGTTTAGCAAGATATTACCAGCAAACAGGTCGTTTATCATCTACTTGGGCTTACAAGCGTGATCAACTAAGACTGATGGTAGAATGATTACTTTCTACACATAAGATTTGAACTAAGAGCCTCTACGGTATACTATGAGGGTACTGGTTGATGAGATTCAATACTCTGATGTTTCTGAAACATTAGTTGCGGCGTCTCTTGAGATTAATCGACTAAGTGATTCAGTTTTACTTTTATGCGAACCTACTCTCATTGGTTCACTTTCAATAGCTGTTATCGAATCATCACTTGTTGACAATGGGATCTCATACCGGAGAAAATTTAGTCACAATGAACCTGTGAATAGCCCTTGGATAAAAATCATTGATGATGATTCAGAAAATACTAAAATTCAAACTAACCCATTCAGATTAACAATTTCATCATTAATAGTCGAGGGACTTACTGGACATAAAGGTGATTCTCGTAAGGGGCCATTAACTCCTGTTGCCCAGTCTCATGCATTAGCTCAATTAATCTCTCCACACGGTGCACGGACTCGTAAATTAAGGCCTTGGCTAATTTCTGGCAATTGGATTAATTCTGCTTTAGATCATACCTATGACCCTCTTTACACCGCCTTGAGAGATTTTCTTTCAGATGAAGGAATTATCAGAATAGTTCCTTTACCAGAAGTACCTGAGCCAAATATATCAGATTATGATTGGATAGATGATAATGCATTAGATGCGATATCTTCAAGATGGATTAATCTTGATATGGAGGGCAGGGCTAGGGCCTTATCCCATCTTGTCCGTTCATCACTCGTTCGTTCTACTCCTTCTACATCTAGGTTAGAAGAGATAGTTTGGCATTGCGTAATGGCGCCAGGTTGGTCTACTGATTTAGCAGGTCAAATTTCATCTGCAAAGAAATATTGGGATGACTCTGAACCTAAAATCGCATCTAGTAAGTTAATTGATAAATTAATCAGTGATGGAATGATTTAATTATTCTTCAATCCTTAACATAACGTCACACCCTGAACATTCGAATCTTAGAGGACGTATTTTTGACTCAACAGGATTACTTGTTCCACACGCAGGGCAATCGATTCTCGGCCCTCTTTTTCTAGTTCTGCTATCTTCTTTGTTTGACCTGGGTGAGACAAGAGATATTGGGAATACAAGTAATACACTTGATGCAACTATGGCTAGAACAATTTGCATAGGCATACCTAGGATATAGACTACCAAAGAAAGTCCTCCCAATGCAACTACTGCAATTAATGAGGGTACACTACTTCTTTTTCTAGTTAGGAACAGTCCCATTGCTATAGCAACGCACAAAGCGAAAACTGAGATCATTGCTGAAATTAATGGACTAAATGCCATATTTCCTGATGGTAAAAACTCTATTCTAAAATCTTCATTTTCTTCAATTTGATTTTCTTTAATTTCGATACTTTCCATGAATATCCATCTTCGATGGCTAAAATCTAGGTTTTCGGCTGAAACAGGCCCTAAGCCAGCTAACATTGTTGTTTTAACCTCAACATCTAGATTAACTTCTTTCCAATAATTATTTGTTGGGTTACGTATGAAGTTTTCAACCAATAATTGCCTCACATTATTTTCTACTGAATATGAGGTTTTAATTTTAATAGTAATAGTTTCAGCAGCAAATGATCTAGTCCCACCCAGATCTATTTCATATTCAGTAGGTCCAAGATCTACAGGGTTTGCGCCTATAATTGATTCAATATCCAGGGACAAACCATTTTGCATAAATGACCTCATATCTGATGATGAACCAGTAATGTGTGAGGTTAGTGCTAGCAATTCATCATCATCTACTTTTGCATTATTTCTATTGGAGGTAGCAACGGAATCAGAATATGAATTGAGATTTTTCCACCAACTGTTTGAGTCAAGGCTTGTATTACCAATATTATCCATACCCCATCTCATCCATTGAGACATAGCGCTATCAAAAGAAATTTCAATTTTCTTTTGCATAATATCTCCTTCAAATTTCGCATCTATTTCAACACTTACAACCGATCCACTAGTTCTTAGAGGCTCTTTTGAGGGGTAATAACCACCGGTTCCTCCATTGTCATCTTCAACATTAATTTCATGAGTTCTTGATGCATAAATATCTAGTCCTGTTTGAGGAGATATTATGAATTCAGTAGTGTAAATTCCACTTTCAGTGCCTTCAGGCATTTCCCAAACGAATGTTACTTCAACACCCGATTCTAATGGTGTAGCAATTGGGCTAAGTGTTAATAATGTGCCTTGGAGTGAAAAACTTCCTTCGGATAATGACCACATATCACCATCGAAACCTGAATTAACTGTAATTGGGAAATATACTAATCCTGATGTGACACTTGCCTCTTTGATTTTAACATCAACCAATGGCATACGACCAGTTACTTTTGCAACAGATTCATCAGACCCCCAATAAAAATTCAAACCTGCATCTTGTGTGGGGTTTGAGAACAGTAAACTGTTTACTGCCAGGGAAACTTCTACCTTATCTCCATCATTTATCGTACCGGATGAAACTTGAACTGAAATTTCCAAGTCACCTTCTCCATTTAGAAAGGGTTCTACTCCATTCGGCAAGCCTGTATTTCCAGAATAAAAAGAACCTCCTATTCTAATATCTAAAGTTGAGTTTATTGTTACCCCAGCTGCTCCTTCAACAGCGTATGGTATAGTAAATGACCATGTCTGGGTTGGATAATCACCCTCTGTACCCCATATTAATTCCCACGATCCTACTTCAATTTCTCCTTGTTGCCATGCAGAAACGGTTGCCGAAAATTCTTCTGATAATTCACTTTCAAAAGGCGATAGTCTACCATTTGCTGATTCATCTAATAAAAACAGGTCAAAGTCTGTATCACTGCAACATGTTGCGTTTTCACCTTGGGAGTCTTGAGCATAAGTGGGTGCGCTCAAAAGAGAGACGAATAATAATACAACAAGAGATAAGGATTTGACATCCGAGTCCCCTCTCATATTACCTACTGGTAGGCTTACTAGCCTTCAATGCGACGCTTAATAGATGCATATTAAGGCAATCTTTTACATCATTGGATGTTTAACCGTGTAGCCATAACAATTTGATGATATCTGAATTATTCTCTGATTCAATTATTGCATAGCCAACTCTTTCAAGTTGCACGATGTTCCCTTTGATTATTTCGAAATTTTCCATCATTCCTTCTTGAATAATAATGTCATTCCCTTGAGGGATAGTCAGAATGGCTTTTTTGGCCATCGAGAATGGTAACCAATGTACAATCGGTCTTCTATCTAATCGTTCATAAGATTGAATTATAGCGTTCGAATCTTTAATTTCAATATCTGCATAATCTTTTAATCTGATGTTCTCTTTTTCTACATCTACCTTTTCAAGATATATTCTTTTGTCATCAATATTCCAAACCCTTGCTCCTTCTATAAGATTCATTGGATGCCGATTTATTGATATTTCTTGATTATTTATTCCTTTTTCAGATGTTTTTAGTTCCAATAATTCTGGATTTCTAACAAATGATCTTCTTTCACACATTTCATCAATTTTACTTGAATTAAAGGCTTCAATAGTTTGTAGTGATACTGAAATATCCTTCTGTGTTAACCCTAAGTCTATCCAAAAAGCTCTCATTGCATCTGAATTAAATCCTCTTCTTTGTAATGCACGAATAGTTGGCAAACGAGGGTCATCCCAATCGGTGAAATTACCTTCTTCAATATCCTTTCTCATACCTGAGGTTGAAAACCTTCCGAACTCATGAATTTTTACTCTTCCCCAATATAATGTTTCAGGATAATCCCATTGGAAATGAGCATAAAGCAATGTTTGTTTTCGGGTTGAATCCATCAGATCTTTCCCCCTAATGATGTGAGTTACACCTTGTTCATGATCTTCGATTGCACTTTGGAAATCTAATAATGGCCACACTTTGTACTTATCGCCAACCATTGGATGTAATGTGTGTTGAATTCTTAATGCGGGCCAATCTCTTAATGCAGGATTTGGTAAATCCATGGAAGTTTTTACTCTTACAACAGCTTCCCCTTCCTTCAAAGTTCCATTTTCCATCATTTTCCAATCTGAAAGATTTTCTTGAACTTCTTTATTTCTGCAAGGACACTCTAGAGAATTATCTCTTAATTTTTTAAATTTCGCTGCTGAACATTTACAGACATATCCAAAGTTTCCTTCAAGCATTTTCACCGCATATTGAAGGTAAATCATCATTCTTTCCGAAGCTCTAACTATAATGTCCGGCTTCTTACCTGTCAGCCACTTATAATCCGATTCTATCCATTCATACGCTTCTTTTATTGGTGGTTTCACTTTAGAATCAGTATCATCAAATCTCAATACAACCTTTCCGTCATACAGATTTGCATACTCTGAGTTTATTGTTACTCCTCTAGCATGACCTAATGTCAACGGTCCATTGGGATTTGGAGCAAATCGTAATACTACCTTGCCTTTTTCTGCATTTGGTAAATCTTTTAATCCTACTCTTTTAGCTTGTTTTTGCCGATTTAGAGCCTCTGGATTTGTTTCCTCTAAGGCTTTTCGTGCAGCATCTACTCCTTTTTCATGAGCTAATGTGTTTGCAATTTCAACTTCAATTTCAACTAGTCTTTTGAGTTCCTTTGCTCTATTTCTTAGGTCGGTCCTTTCCCCTAATATTCTCCCCAAAACAGAGCCTGGCTGTCCTGATCCATTATATTCTACTGCATTTTGTAATGAATATTTTCTAACAATAGCTAGAATATCTTGGCTCCATTCGCTATCGTCAACCATACTATCAGACTCTACCACTAGACTACTACATTTCACATTTCAGTATTTTACCAGTCATTAAGTGATGATTGAATTCTAATATCGCCTAGCTCTTGACGAATAGGAATTTGAGTATCATGTACTTCATTCCATGCATTTTTGACTGTAGCCCACGACCATCTCAAGAATTGATTGGGTAATTCACTATCAACTAATTTTTTCACAGCCTCTTTCGTTTTTGGATCTGATGGGTAACCACTTCCAATATCAATGTCAAGTAAATTATTTATTCGACGAATCTCTTTATCTCTGCAAACTTTCGCTAGAATACTCGCTGCTCCTACTAATACCTCTTCTGAATCCATTCTATGCTTTGCATCGATCCGCCAATGTCCCCATTTTTCTCCTAATGCATATTTGACTCTTCGTTCAAATCTTTTCTCATTGACGTCACAAGCATCAGCCTGAATCAATCCTTCATTTTTTGCCATACCTGTAGATTGTATTGCCTCTTTGAATAACTCTATTTCTAATATATTCAGATTTGTTTTACTTCTTTCTCTATCAATCCGAGATGCGTCACATACAATCATTCCAATCGGCCATTTTTTTTCCTCAGCCATTAATAGTATTTTTTCAGATAATGATTCTCTCTTTTTTGGACTCATCGATTTAGAATCCTTAGCACCTATTGATTCTAGAATTTTTATTTCTGAATCAGGAATACATAATGCACAAACAACTAATGGCCCTATCGCTGGACCTCTTCCTGCTTCATCTACTCCAATTTTATACATTCTAATCCTCATTATTAGTTTGTTTTTTTATTTTTAACTTAGATATTCGAGATTCAAATTCATTTTTTTCTCCTAGTAATCGATTATCTGGATGTATATCTTTCTCTTCAGAAAAATCATCAGCTAGCTCTACAATGTCATTTAACGCTTCTTCAGTAATCACCTTATCCAATGAATTCCCTGCTCTATCAACTCTAAACTTTGAAGGTCCAACTTTACTCTCAATTTTTCTTCCCTTAGATTTTTCAATAAATTCGTTTTCAAAACCCTTTGAGTCGATTGTTTCACTATCAATAACCACTTTCAATTTTTCTTTTTTTGTAAATCCTAACATCCAATCATTAACGGTTTCATTTTCTTCAATAGGTAAACCTAGTCTTTTCCGATCTTCTTTCAATCTATATTGTATGGCTTTAACTACACCAATACTTCCGAAAAATATGATGACCATGCTTAAAATCACAGTTTGCCACGTTCTGAAAAATCCAATGAATATTGATTCATCGTTGTTTTCATTTAATTTTCCTTTGTCAAGGAATAAATCTTTGTCTTCAGATTCACTTCCTTGAAATATTATTCTAGGATCTCTTATTGACCTGGCTTCAATTATTAATGTCGGTTTTTCAATATTGAACATACTTTCCGATATTTCATCATAAGAAATATTCATCCATGCTGTAAAACTAACAGAATCACCTACATCTATATCTAATATCTCAAATGAACGTGGGCTTTCAGTTGATTGTGTTTCAGCATTTGAGGGGATGTCTAATTCAAAATCTGTAAAAATATTACAATCTAAATTTACAACTAGTCCATCATTAGTATTTCCAATATTTGTAAGTTTCCAAGAAACTGATATATTTGCTATTCTTTTTTCATAATCATAATTGTGCTCATATAATTCTTCAACTAAGTTCCATTCAAAATTATCGCCTACTTTGACCTCGAAATTTATACTTACGGGATTCCAACCATCTACCCATAACTCAACAATCAAATCAGCGACTTCTCCAGAGGGTGTTCCATTTTCAATCGAAACATTGAGATATATCTGATTATTTACTTCACCTGCATTTAATGATATTTTATTCTGGCTCAAATTCACATTAATCCATTCAGGAATTTCTTTTAATTTCAATTCAAAATCATAAGGTATATCCCCTGTATTTTCTACTATTAACTCTGTCCGACAAATTTCGCCAGGGCTAGTTTCGAATTGACAGTCTATATTGTTCAATTCTAGGTTGCCTCCTGATCGTGGAACGATATTTACTCTCTGGATAGCAAAGACTGCATCTTCTGGTACTGCTGTGCTCCATACTTTTATCTCAAAAAATATACTTCCGCTTACCAATAGTGGTGACTGTATTTGAAATCTAATCCGTCCGGTTTCATTTGGCCACATCGCCGATAGTTCCATTTTATCTTGGATGAATACGTTCCATTCATCCACTGCAAAAGCCTGTGAATAATCTCCAATATCACTCCCATTTTCATCTACTGGTCTAATACTAACAGCAAGGTCACGTTGAGTATTTCCAAGGTTTTTCGCACTCATTTCTATTGTGGCTACATTGTAGGGTGATATTGAATAGGTGCCTCCTCCATCTATTATTTCAGCACCGTGGAAATAACCATATCTCATTGAAAAATTATACCAATCTTTAATCCCTGTATTATTAGATGATAGCTCCATACTAAATTGATGTAATGAATTTGCCAATGGCATTCCATTTTCCGTAATTGGTGCTGTGATTGAAAATTGTATCCATGATGTTACATCTGATAGAGCGATGAAATCAAATCCTAAATACGCATCTAATGAATAGTTCCATGAAGTTTCCCAATTCTCAGAACCTATGATTTTTATATTAGCAATATCATCATATTCTCCTAAATTAGTATAGTTGATATTCAGATTAATTAATGACCCAGGATCTATTGCGAAAACAGAACCTGAATCGGGGCCGAACTCAATGCCAGGTGGCTCAATTTCAAATGGATAAATATAGTCTGATGTTTCATTAAATACAGTGCTTGCAGCAGCCTGCTGAAGTTCCAATGCTTTTTCTTGAGATATTTGGCTAGGATGATATTCACCAACGGGAGATTCTCCTGTCATTACTGAATATAGAACGCACGATGAAAGGTATGACCCCTCCAGGGATGGATGAGAACCATCATCTGAATATAGTGTTGAAAAAGAATTTGAACCTTGAGTAGGATCAACTCCCGTTTGATTTACTTTATGATATAGATTTTTGTATGCTAGCCCTACTGGGGCAAGAAAAATTGGTTTTTCATCTGTTGTTGAATTCTCGAGGTACATTTCATAGCCTTGTTGAAGATGTAATTGCATAGTTAGGTAATCAGGATTTCTTAATGCATTGTTCACATCACCATCTTTACGTCCCCAAGTCATGAACAGTATTGTTTGTCCACCTTCTGAGATTATTCTTTCATTAAGATCTTCTACTGCATTATTACTTTCAACCCAGAACTCTGAATCAGTAGGGAATGAAGGTACCTGACTCTGATCTTGTAAAACTACATAATCGTACCTTTCTGAGAGCTTTGTATTGAGTTCATTACCCTGTTGATCAGCATCATCTGCATGATCTGATAATTTCATACCGCCTCCTGTTACTGCCTCTACATCTGAATTTATACCCGAATCATCCAATATTCTCTCGACTTTTTGATTTAGTGTATTTGAGCTTGTATAAGAGTTCCCTATTAGGAGAATATCTAAACTTATACTATTTTCTTCATCTTGATTTTGCTGCTTTAGTATTATATTATTTTCTTCTTCTAATGCGAATATTTCTACAGTATTTCCTATTTGTAGTAATATTAGTAATACCATTACTACACTTAGGGCACCTTTGCGCATAACTAGTCCTAGGTGGTCTCCTCTTTCATTATCACCCTGTTTAGTGTCTAAAACAACGAAGTATTCATGTCCTAGGTTGCACCTCAACTATCATGCCGCCAATATGGCCATTCAAGAAAAAATCTATCGACAGCCCGAAAGCATTGAAAGTTGAAAAAAATAAAGTAGTGGAATATGAACGAAAAATTAGAACTGATGGTGCTAAGAAAACGGATCGTTCACATCTTACTAATAAAAATTTCATAGATGCTATGGCCCTATTTTCAGATGAAAAAAATGAGTCATAAAATCTTAATTAGAGAACTGGATCGGGTATTGCTTTGCCTAGTGCATCGACATTAAATTCTCCTGCTTGGATAGGTGCACGGAGACCGAATTGAAAGGATACATTTGGATCTATTTCTCCAATCTGTCCCAGTTCTAAACCATTCAACATGATTTTTGCCCCTCTACCTTTAATCCAAGGGCCTTCTTTCTCACTAATCGATATCCATTTCACTTCTGTCAAGTCTGCTCCAAGATCCCTTAGCAATGAACTGGCGATTCCTTTAGCCGCTGAAAATCCACCACCCACCTCAGCACAGGCCCATGCTACGCGACTTGCATTCCTTGAGTCCCTTACTACAGTTCCTAATTCATGCACTTTTTGTGGTAATTCATGATGACGATTAGCTGATAGTAGGTTTAGCAAAGATGGAAGTATATACTGTCTTAGCATAGTATGGTCTTGAGTAATAGGATTAGAAATAATTGTGCTTTTACCAACTTCTTGCCAACGTAATTTTTCAAACTGGTCCCGATTATTAGACAATGTCAAACTTTGAGTTTCCTGTAAACCCAGTGCGCAGAGACTTGCACTAATTCTCCTACGTAAGTTTGACGAAGGTAATGGGATAGCATCTAAATGGACCGTTGATAATTGTTCAGGTAGGTTATCATAACCATAACCTATAGCGATATCTTCCACCAAGTCTACTGGATGCATGATATCATTTCTCCACCTTGGCATTGCGATGATATGCTCTTTTTCACCAACTACACAATCCGCCCATTTTTCGGCTTTGTCTGGCCCATCTGTCACTGTTCTTGATTCAATCAACTTGCCGCCCATTTTTTTAATCGCTGTTGCGATTTCAGATTTCTCCAGTTCAATGCCCAGAATTTTTGATATCAACTTATCAGGGACCTTGTGGATTTTAGAATCTCCTCTTGGTACGTTAGAAATACCTCCATCCCAATTTTTAATTTGTATAGATTCTACAACTCCTCCTCTCTCAGCAAGAGATAAGCAAATTAATAGTAAACATGCTTCACATGATCTTTCGTCCCAACCTGTCACATCTATGAAAAAATCAGTTGTATTTTCTGTGACAGTTGTATGATCTCCATTAATAATTGGAGGGAACGACAATACTTTGTCGTTAGAATCAATTATAACTGGATATTTATCCATACCTTCCATTAAACTAGCATATTCTTTTCCTTTTGGATGTGATTTTAAGATATCTTCAATAGTCATTTCTTCTTTCTCTGCTAATGGTATAAATACGTGATTTTTATCTACACCGATTACATTGAATGGAGGTTTTAATTTTGATAGATCATGCACTCCAATTGATGCAAACTTTCTTTTTCTACCTAGAGTCATATGTAATTTTTCTTGATGTTCCATTAATGACTGAATAAATTCATCTCTTTGTTCAGGATTAGTTCCATTATCTACCCCTCTCACAACTGCTCCTAATATTACTGGACGAATTTTTTCAATAGCAGGATCTACCGATAAACTCAATTCTCCTTGTATTATTTTGAAATCAGGCGAATATTCTGCAGAGTTGAGAAAGGCTCTAGCGGCCCTAGAAATTGTTTCATGGCTTAGTAAATCAGTTCTATCAGGAAATATTTCTATTTCTATCCCTAAATCGTCATTTCCCTCAACTACGCAACCTATAGATGGCATTTTTTCAACCCATTCTTCAGGATTATATTTTATTCCATTTTTATCTTGTATAAATCGCAATATGCTATGGTTGAATTTTAGAGTTGGCATGATAATTCCTCAATTCCCTAGCCACATAGGTAGTGGGCGTTCATAGCCAATTAATCTTAATCCAGATACTGCTGCTGTATCATAGTCAATTGCTCTCAGATTTCTTCTAGTGATTTCTTCTATACTTTCAATACCTAAATCAATCATCCATCCTTTTAGAGTTGAATCCAACCAAACTAAATTTTCCTCTAATGACTCATCCGTTTCTGGTGCTACAATTATCGAACAACCTGCTCCTCTAGCTATGATGAAGTCTTCTGCACTTGGTGATTCATCTAATTCAATCATCAGATGTCTTCCTTGCTCGTTTAAGTTCATTGCTCTAGCAGCTAGACCTATTTTTGGTAATGCCGCTGCAGCTCTACTTCCTCCAGAACTTGCAGCATCTATTATTGCGCCATCTAAATTTAGTTCTACTATCAATCGGAATAAGTTATCCACTCTATCTACTCTATCCTTTAACATGACTAATGATTTCGCTTGAATTTTACTTGTTAATGATACTAATAATGCATCTATTTCAGCGTCATTTAAATCAGGAAGTTCATCTAGGTTAAGGACAATACCTGAGCATTGCGATAAGTATTTCGAGCAATCAACTATATTTTCTTCATTTATCAATAATAAATCTATATTTCTTGGGTTAGATTCGACTATACACGGTTGTTTGGAAAGCATGTGTGAGTCATCATTCTCCGAATGTTCTCTTTCGATTAACCATGGTATGGGGAATAAAAGTCCATTTTCATCATCACCAATTGGATTAATTAGGGTGAAATTATCAAGAGGGCTGTGTTTGGATAGTTTCTTGTTTGAAGAAGAAACTATTGATATTTTTTCAAATCCTTCAATTATACTCTTTTCTGGCAACTCTAAAATATTTTGCGGATTCTCTGATGAAAATATTACTAATGCATCTTTATTTATAGACAAACCTAGTGGTTCAAGAAGTTCCGATATCTCTAATATTTCGTCCGACTTTATGTTTCTCATATCTGCCCCATGGCCAGGTGGGGGACAATTTCCAGCTACGATTAGTTTCCCTCCAGTCATACCAACTCCTGGATCTTTTCCCACGGAGCCTAATACAATTATTGAACCGCCTGACATTCCAGCACCTGTTCTTTCACCAGCATGACCTCTGACTAGTATAGTACCACCTTTCATTGACTCACCCGCATTATTAGAAACTGAGCCCTGGACACTGATCTGTCCTCCATTCATATGAGAGCCAATTTTACCCCCTGCATCCTTTTCAATTATTAATAATCCATCTTTTTGAAAAGCCCCAGCCATACTAGAGCAATTACCCTGAATAGTTAGGTTTCCTCCTTGATTCATTGCACCAGCACATTCTCCTAAATTACCTAATAGTAGTACCCTTGATTTTTTGGGAAGATGAGTGATTACTCCAATCTCCCCCTCCTTTGGTTTCTCATCTCCTCCTCTGCCCCAACCTATTCTTACTAGTAGGTCTCGGTCTAGAGCTTCTGAGAGCATTTTCTCTAGGTCACGATTCAATTTTATACTCTTAGTAGTGACCTCGCGCATACAACTCCCATGACTCTGACAGAGTATTCGGTCTTGATTCTGACGGCTCGAGGGTTAATTCATCTATACTTCCAAGTCTAAACTATCTTGATTCTAAAAAAGGGTATATTGATAGAGTTTCTACCCGGGCATGGTAAACAACCTACGGGTAAGTGTGTGAGAATATGGTAACTATCAAAGTCGCAATAAATGGTTTCGGTACAATAGGTAAGCGTGTAGCGGATGCAATTGATGCACAGAAAGATATGAGTGTAGTTGGGGTTACTAAGACTGGCCCTTCCTTTGGATGTGGGCTAGCAGTTAAGAGAGGATTTCCTCTATATTGTACTTTTGACGATGAAGAAAAAATTTCTTCATTTGCAGAACGTGGTTATGATTGTAAAGGAGGTCTATCTGATTTGTTATCAATTGCAGATATTGTTATTGATTGTTCACCAGGGAAAATGGGTGCTGAAAATCTTGCAAAATATAAGTCAGCAGGGGTCAAATATATGTTTCAAGGCGGCGAAAAGCATTCTCTAACAGGCCTTTCATACACCTCTTGCGCTAATCATGCTGAAAATTTCAATGCTCAAGGAACGCGTGTTGTTTCATGTAATACTACTGGACTTTCAAGGACATTAGTCCCTCTTTTTGATTTTTGTGGGTCTCTCAAAGTTGAATGCACTATGATCCGAAGAGCAGCGGATCCAGGTGATTCTCATAAAGGGCCAATTAATGCTATAAAACCAGTCCTCCAAGTCCCTAGCCATCATGGTCCTGATGTAATGTCTGTCAAACCAGAGATTCAGATTAATTCCATGGCTGTTGCAGTGCCAACTACACTAATGCATGTCCATGCAATTATTGCTGATTTACCCGTAGGGCATGGGTTATCTACTGAGATGATAATTGATATGTGGAAAAATTCTCCAAGGATTATTGTCATGAATGGAAAAAATGATCGAATACCGACTACTGCTGAAGTTATGGAAATGGCTAGAGATATAGGTAGGAAATGGGGTGATTTACATGAAATATTTGTATGGGAGGATGGTGTGAAATTAGTTGATGACCGACTTTATTATTTCCAAGCAATTCATCAAGAGAGCGATGTTATCCCAGAAAATGTAGATTGTGTAAGAGCTTTGATGGGTACCGAAAAAGACTGGAGAGTAAGTGTATCCAATACTGACCAAGCAATATCTAACTATTACGGTCTTTAATTTAGGATATTAGGATTTAAATGGTTTAATATAGTTATATTTGGCGAGTCAATGAATCTTAACGGTCAAAAGGGTTTCATGCGTCGGACATACGATATGAAAACCATCAGACATGTCTTTCCGATATTGTTTATCCTTATCTTATCCTCATGGTCCAGTGTAGTCGTTGCTCTAAATTCTCCTTCTGATGATTCAACTTTTTCTCTTTCTGAGGATTCTTCTATCCCTGAATGGGGTCAGTTATCTGTTGGTGTTGAATCGGTTTATGAAGTTAGAAATTTCTCAGGCATAATACATTCTCCATTTGGTGATTTTGATCCTTTAACTGACGTTATCCCTCTTGGTCCTGAGAACTTATATGATTCATTTGCTATACACCGTACTGGTTTAGCCATAATTCAATCAAAAAGTGTAGATCAGACAGGTTTAATGGAATTGCTAAATTTATATGATATTCCAATTTTAGATGTGATTCCTGATTCTGCACTAATAATAAGGTTGCCAGTTGATGAAATTTTAGAATCTAAGGAATTATTAGAAAAATCTGAGCATGTACGTTGGATCGGTGAGTTACCAATTGCCTGGCGAGTTTCTTTGAATTTAGTCAGCCTTTCGGGTAGAGGTGGAATTATTGTTGATTTAGATTTAACACCTGCATCTGATATTAATCATAATGAATTAATTGAGTTAGAGGAAGATCTCAGATATTTATCGGAAAGTTCAGTTTCGAGGGATATTTGTGATGCTCATTTATGTCAAGTTAGGGGTATAGATGCTTCTTGGATACCTGTTTTAGCAATGGATGGACGTATTCTAAGTATTAATCCTTCATCTGTAATTACAATTCATAATGATAATGCGAAGCAATTAATTGGGGCAAATCAGGCTTTTAACTTGTCAAATTTTGTTCTAAATGGGAGTGGGGAAATATTGGCGATTTCAGATACTGGTATAGATGATGATCATGGGGATTTCAATGGTCGCATAAGGGCTATCTATAATCAGTTTGGTCCTGATAATTCTCATCAAGATCGTAACAGTGGACATGGTACACATGTTACTTCTACTTTACTTGGAGATGGAACTGGTGATTCGTTTACAGAGGGTATAGTTCCTGCTGCAACGTTTCACTTTTACCAACTCGAGGCCGATAGCTCGGGCATCTTAGCTCGATGGGGTTCTCTTTACGAAATGTTCACTCATTCTTATCAGCAAAATGCTAGAATTCAAACTAATAGTTGGGGTAATGTAAATCTTGTTGGTGAGTATAGTTCTGATTCAAGGTCTGCAGATGCTTATATGGTCAGTCAACCGAGTTTTCTAGTATTATTTTCAGCAGGTGATTTAGGTGAGAATGGATATGAAAGTATAACGCCACCGGGGACTGCAAAAAATGTGTTAACGATTGGCTCTTCAACCACTGGGTCATATGGTAGTCCTGAATCAGGAGCTGTATCCTCAACCTCTTCTAAGGGTACCACTCTCGATGGTCGCATCAAACCGGATCTTGTTGCACCTGGTGTGATGATATGCTCTGCTCGAGCGAATGAAGCACAGTTTACTGATGGTGAAAGTTGCTCTTCATCAACACATAGTGATACCGGGAATCCTCTGTATATGACTCTCAATGGTTCATCAATGTCTACTGCTGTAGCAGCAGGAGCTGCTACTATGGTACGCCAGTATCTCCGTGAAAACGAATCAATAGCGGAACCAGGTTCAGATCTTATACGTGCTCTCTTGATCAATGGGGCAGATGATCTAGGCAATCCTGATATCCCGAACAAAATGGAGGGGTGGGGCCAAATTAATGTATCAAATAGTATATTCCCATCGTCTTCTAATAATGATTTAGACTTGCTATATGATACTTCTAGGGAATTAAGGCCCGGGCATTCATTTGTATATACTATTGAATCAGATACAAATTCTAAATTTGACCTCACGCTTGTCTGGAATGACCGAGAAGGTTCAGCAGTTGCGAATCAATCATCTCCTAAGTTAGTAAATGATCTTGATCTTATAGTCACGTCTCCCAGTGGTGAAATTTATTATGGCAATAATTTCATAAATGGTTTTAGTGCAATAGGTGGTGTAAAAGATAACTTAAACAATGTTGAAAGGGTAAGGCTTGACTTACCTGAAATAGGGACTTGGTCAGTCGAAGTCGGTCATTCAGGGGGGTTTCTACAAGATTATGTCTTGGTGCTAACTGGAGATTTGACTGAAACAGTTTTACCTGATCTAACTGTAGTTCCTAATTCTCTAACTACTTCTGTCGAGAGTCCACTGCAAGGTGATACTTTTTTGATAGAAACTAAATGGAAGAATCAAGCATCTGGGTCTACTGGTAGTTATTCGATATTAATCGAGGATTTAACTGATAATTCAGTTATATTCAGCGAAACTAGAACCTCACTTTCTGGAGGTTCTGAAGCATCTAAGTCATATCCCCATTCATTTTCTACTACTGGGATACACACGATCAAACTAACTTTAGATTCTAATTCTGAAGTGATAGAATTAAATGATGATTTAACAGGTGTCAATAATAATATTATTGAAATCGATGTCTATGTTTCTCAAGTAGGAGTTCGGCTAACTCCTCTACTAGAGGATGGTTCATTCCCCTCAAATCCATCTCAGATTGACCAATCAAAAGTAAGATACTTAGACCCAAGTATTTCCAGTTCAGTTATTTTCCAACTTGAATTAAGAAATGAGGGTACTTCTGAGATTACTGTTGATATATCCGCTTCTCCAGTGCAATTATCAGAAGCAGGAGGTATCCTCATGTCTCCTAGTGATGAATGGTGGAAATTATTCAATGAATCAGGTCCATGGACACTTTCACCATCAGGAGATTTAGGTGATAGTGTATTAGTTTCTTTAGAGTTCTCAGATGTAGATGCAGATGTTGATAATGATATTTATGCACTACCTGGTTCTTTTGTTTCTCAAATTACATTATGGGATAAAAACGCACCTACTGTATTCCATTCATTGCAATTAAAGACTGTAGTGGAACGAGTAGAGGGTCTGGTGACAGTAATTGCTGGTGCTGAAGAATTAGGTGCTACACCAGGCAATTTTGCACAATTTTCACTTTCCATTCTAAATACAGGTAATGGCCCTACTCAATATACAATTTCTTGTGAAACTGAAAATCGTTGGATTATAAAAGTAGGTGAAAGTGGCACATCAGTTCTTAATTTGGAACCTCTTTCAAGACTTCAATTTCTTCCAGTCACCATAAGGGTAAGGGTTCCTAACGATATTCTTGGATTCCCTACTTCAGGGACAATTGAAGGTGTCAGTTGTACAACTCAATCCGTCAATGATCTTAGTTTATTCTCAATAGATGAAGCCTCTTTAGAAGTATTTGAAAGTCGAGATTTCACCACTGAGATTTTTTCTCAGAATGATCAATCTCTTGGACCTCTGGGTCTTGCAGAGAATAGGGCTGTGTTAAACGGTGACTTAGTAACTACTAAATTAGTGATTACCAATGAAGGAAATGTTCCTTCACAGTATACTGTCAAGGTGCAGAATAGTTGGCAAACGCAATTAATTGAAGGTAATAATGAAGTGGTGAATGGTGATATTATTGTTAATGTGTTAGCTGGAAATAATTTAACAATCCTAATTAATTCCATTGTGCCTCTTTCATCTAGTATGGGTGACTCAAATACAATGACAATTCGAACAACTTTACAAAATGGGGAGACACTGATTAATGGTACTAAATTTGTTATTGAAGAATTTGCATCTCTTGATATAGAGAGCCCAGGTAGGATACTGGTGGCTCTAGGTAAATCGTCCATTGCTCCGATTAAATTACACAATGTGGGGAATGTTCCTCTGGATGTTTCTTTGACAATAGGGAGCCTTCCCAATGGGTGGTCCGGAGGTTTCCTTTCAGGTAATTCATTTGAAATGGATATGAATCGAGAGGCATTTATCTCAGTAGGTCTTGACTTACCTGGTGGTTTACCAGTAGGTGAATTAGATCAAACAGTATCAGTAATTATAGAGTTTACAACACCAGGAGGAGATGTCTATTTTCAGACTATTGAATTAATCGTTGAGGTAAAGCCATCTATTTGGATAATTTTAGACTCTGAGAATATATTCATTGATGACGTTTCATCTGGAGAAAAAGCGATTTTTGAGGTAAATATCACTAATTCTGGAAATGTAATAACTGGGACGGATGTATATTTCAGTGATGTAAGTGGCTGGAGTATAGAATTAAGTGAATCATTTATGGAAGACATATCGCCAGGTGAATCTAGGCTAGTGAAAGTTTATGTGAAGCCTCAATCTAATGCTGATTTTGGTCTTTCTAGTTTAGAAATTTCTGCTAATGCTAGTAGTTTCTCCCCATCTGACACAGAGGTTACTAACTCTAAATTAGTTTTACAGATGAGCAAGGAGAGGAGTACAAATTCAGGAGGGATTTCAGGACTTCTTGAATCTATAGGTTTACCATCATGGACTTTAGCGTTATTATTTTTGTTTTCTCTAGTTGGTGTGTCATTTTTAGGTATTCAAATGAGGAAAAATTCCCATAAATTAATGTCATCAGAAGAGGAATTAATACCAAAGGGTTCCGCACTACTTTCCGGAAGTTCTAACGAACGTCGTATGGCTGCATTAGACACCTCATTAGGATCGGGGGATACTCTCGCAGGTGGTGTCAGTGAGGATGAGATTCAGGCTGCATTAGCGGCATCAGGGCCTGGTAAATTACAGATAACTCCCGATGGTGTAGCTCCATTGCCTTTGAGTGGTCTACCTGATGGTTGGACTATGGAACAATGGCAATCTTATGGGCACCTCTGGTGGGAACAGAACCAAGCTTAGTTAGGGTTTGACTTATCACTATGGGCTTTCCGCATTGGTGTATGAAGGGTTCTATAGTGCTGTTTGGTCCACCTGGCGCAGGTAAGGGCACACAAGCAAATAGGATAGTTTCTTTAACTTCTAAACCTCAAGTTTCGACAGGCGATATGCTTAGGCAAGCAGTTTCTTCTGGAAGTGAATTGGGAGTTGCTGCCAGAGCATTTATGGAAGCCGGTGAACTAGTTCCGGATGACGTTATAATTGGTCTAATAAATCAGAGATTGAAGGAAGAAGATGCATCTTCCGGCGTACTTTTTGATGGTTTTCCACGCACAATTGCTCAAGCTGAAGAGTTGTCTAAAATCGCTCAACTTAGTGTAGTGATCTCAATAGAAGTGCCTGATGAGTCAATAGTTGAGAGAATAGTCGGGAGACGCATGGATCCAGAAACGGGTAATATTTATCACATAAAATTTAACCCCGCGCCTGAGTCGATAGCACATCGTTTAATTCAAAGAAAAGATGATAATGAATCTACAGTTAGAACTAGACTCTCTGCGTATCATGAGCAAACCTCACCTCTCGCTAGTTGGTATGAAAGTCAAGGTCTATTAATCAAAATTAATGGTAATAGGTCAATTAAAAAAGTTGGTGACGACATCATCTCTGAATTATCTGATAAATGAGGTTGACATGTCTAGAAGAAGATCGAAAGATTTAGTTCGCCGAAAGACTCGTTCAAAAGAGGCTATTTTGGGTCTTTCTGACATTATTCTAAGTCCGGATGAAAACTCACATCGAGTTAGGGATATTGCAGCCAGAGACGTACTTAGGATGAGTAAAAAGCACGGGTTAAGCAATAGGTCGATTTCTCGTATCTTTGTGTGCCGAGCATGTGAATCGGTGATGAGATTTGGAACCGACTCAAAAGTAAGAATCAAGAATAAATTAATAATTACTACTTGTGAACGATGTAATAAAATAACTCGCCGACCAATATGAAATGGATGTAATAATATGAATATACCTTATGCGATTAAAAAAAATGCTTTAGATAAAAATCTCGAAATTACAATTAGGGTGGGTAAACTTGGTTTGAATGATTCATTAATTGACGAACTAAAACAACAATTATTAAGACGTAAATTAGTTAAAATGAAAGTTAATCAAGGTGTAGCACCAAGTGCATCTGATCGGAAAGAGTTATTCGATTCGATCTCATCTGAATCTGGTTCTGTTTTAGTCCATCAAAGAGGGAATACTGCTGTGTTCTGGTCAGGTTAATGGCGTATATTAATTAAAAACTCTAGTAAGTATTAGATGGAGAGATATTTAGAGGTAATACAGTACGGATGTTCATGATAAAGAATGTCCGAGGGCTTTCATCCCGTTCAATTACGTTTTACTTGTCGGCATTCTTTATTTCTGTCATTTCACCTATATCGGTTTCTGCATCTAGTTCTTCTGAGGGGATCTGGGAACCTGCTGCGATGCCAAGTTGGGCCGTTCCGGTTGCTATATCAATTTTAATTGGAGTTTACGGATTGATAGTTTTCGAAGTAGTACATAGGGCTCTCGCTGCAGCTCTAGGGGGAATCGCAGCAGTAGTTTCTCTCCATGTAGTCGGGGATGGACCAGACCTTATGGTAATCATGACTTGGATTGATTGGGAAACTATTGGATTACTTATCGGAATGATGGTGATGGTCGATATTCTTTCAAAAACAGGACTTTTCGAGTGGGCAGCAGTTCAGGCATATGCTCAGAGTGGTGGGTCTATTTGGCGTTTAACATTTATTTTATGTATTATAACTGCTTTATTCTCAGCATTACTGGATAACGTAACTACTATTTTATTGATAGTTCCAGTGACAATTCAGATTTGTAAAGTTCTAGATTTACAGCCGGTTCCATTAATTATTGCTGAAGTTATGTTTTCTAATATAGGAGGTGCTGCTACGCAGATTGGAGATCCACCAAATATTATTATTGGTGCTCAACTATCAGCTCAGAGTCTAGATGGTACCAGCCTTATGGGGCAAGGGATAGGGTTTAGTGATTTTATAATTCATGTAGCTCCTGCTGTGTTGATAGCAATGATACCTGCTTTTTGGCTATTGAGGATAATAGAGAAACCTGGGCTCTCAGGTAATAGGAGAAGGAATGTAGACTTATTGAGGATTCAATATGGCATAAAAGATGCAGCACTACTTAAGAAATCAGGAGCGATTTTGATTGGAGTTATCTTACTATTTTTCGTCCATTCTGCAATCCCACATCCATTACTTTCTGTTGCTACTATAGCTCTCGGTGGTGCTGTTTTGATGCTTCTAGTGACTTCCCCTCATCGTGTAGAGGAACAATTAGATGCAGTGGAATGGACTACAATAATATTCTTTGCAGGATTATTTATAATGATCCATGGTCTTGAATACATGGGTCTTATTGAAATGATAGCAGATTTGATTACAGATACTATATTTAAAGCATCAGAAGAGAATCGGCTAATGGTAGCAATACTTCTTTTACTTTGGGTTTCAGCTATAGCATCAGCATTCATTGATAATATTCCTTATACAGCTACTATGGTGCCTGTAGTGATAGAACTGGCTTCTAATGAAGCGCTTGGTCTTGAGTTAGGTCCCTTAGCATGGGCTTTAGCATTGGGGGCATGTTTAGGCGGTAATGGAACCATCATAGGGGCATCCGCTAACGTTGTTGCCGCCGGCCTTGCAGAGGACGCTGGGCACGATATCTCGTTCAATAGATTCTTCCGCACTGGTTTCCCTATCATGTTACTAACTCTATTACTCTCAACTGTCTATGCCGTTGTTAGATATGCTATGGAATGGTCTAGTCAAATGTATCCAATGATCATAATTACTTTGCTTATTATTGGCAGTCTTTCATTAACTCCGCTAGTTTACAAAGACATAGATAACCTTGATTTAGGTGATGTAGATCTTCGAGAATTAGACTTTGAAGCAGAATAAAATATCTCTTAATTATCCGTTTTTCACTTCTTATTTCACTCATTGACATAGTGATTTAACGGGTCTGAATAGCCTTTTTTCTTTCTTTCATTACCTCGGAAAAATAATTAACTAAGATGGTAATATTCGTTATACTCAGTCCCCTTAAGGTGGGGGTCGCAACCCTTTACTTCATATACCAATGGTAGGTCGCGAGGCTGCTTATAGTGCGCTTTGGTACTGATATGTATCAGGGTTAGTGGTTGAGACTGCTTCGCCCCGCGGGGAGACGGAGTGGTCTGAGATGCCAGAATTGATATGCCTGGACACCAGAGGACTCACAATGAGTCCCTGTGTTAAGATAAATAATAGAAAGTGGGAATGTAGAAATTAATAAAATGCTACAACCCGACTGGGGGATGGCTCGGCTCGAGAGCCGAAGAAGGTCGTGACAAGCTGCGATAAGTTGTGGGGAGAGGCATGAATCTCTTGGATCCACAAATTGCTGAATGGGACCTCCTGGCACAATGTGCCATTCCTAAATGGAAAGGGAACCTCCTGAACTGAAGCATCTCAGTAGGGAGAGGAAAAGAAATCAAATGAGATACCGCTAGTAGTGGCGAATGAAAACGGTATAGGACAAACCGAATCTTTATGAGAAATCATAGAGAGATGTGGGGTATGGACCGTCTGTAGTCTAAGTCATAGAAGTAGAAGTCGCCTGGAACGGCGCACCATAGAGGGTGAAAGACCCGTATACGTATATGATATGATCAAGTGATGAGTCCTGAGTAGCGTGCGTTGGATATCGCGCGTGAATATGGGGGGCATAAACCTCCAATCCTAAATACTACTCGAGACCGATAGTTGACAAGTAGCGTGAGCGAAAGCTGAAAAGTATCCTTAGCGGGATGTGAAAAGAACCTGAAACCAGTCGGGAACAAGCTGAATAGGCGTGAAAGCGATGATATGAGCAGCGTCTATTCGTGCGTTTCGAATAATGCCCCTGGGAGTTCTGATTAATGGCGAGGTTAAGGAGTTGATCTCCGAAGCCGAAGGGAAACCGAAAGGTCCGCAGCCGCTTAGGCGGTGAGGGACTGGGTGTGCTCGCCCGGAGTCATTAGTGGGAGACCTGAAGCCTATCGATCTATGCCTGGCCAGATTGAAGCCCGATGAAAGTTGGGTGGAGGATCCAACCGTTGCTGATGTGCAAATCGCTCGGATGAGCTGGGTATAGGGGTGAAAGTCCAATCGAGATGGGCAATAGCAGGTTCCGCGCGAGACTACTCGCAGGTAGATCTTCGCAGAGATAGATTACGATGTAGAGCACTGATTGGGTATTTAGGGGGAGCAATTCCTCGGTACGCTGTCAAACTCCGAAGTTGTAATCGTCGTAGACGCGAGGAGTGAGCCACGGTGGGTAAGCTACCGTGACGAAAGGTGAAGAAACCAGCTTAGTGTTAAGGTCCCAAAATTACAGTTAAGTGTTAATTACAAACGGAGTCCGTGGTCGAAGACAACTAGAAGGTGGGCTTAGAGGCAGCCATCCTTGAAAGAGTTCGTAACAGATCACTAGTCAAGCTTGCGGGCCCGAAAAATGGACGGGACTAAAACTGTATACCGATACACTAATCCTTCGAAAGAAGATGAGGTAGCGCGGCGACATGCTCGGGTAGAAGCTCGGTTTTGAGATCGGGTGGACCGTGTATGTATGAGAATCTAGGGAAGAGTAGCAGCATAGTGCGGTGAGAATCCGCACCACCGAAGGGGTAAGGGTTCCTCGGCAATGGTTATCAGCCGAGGGTTAGCCGATCCTAAGGTCATTCCTAACCGAAATGATCGAAAGGGAATTGCGTTAATATTCGTAAGCCCCTCTTACATTAATGGTGACGGCTTGGGCTAGTTTATGCGCATCTGTCATGGTGCGTCGAAGCGTTCAATAATCGAATGGAGAACCGTAATGGTGAGAAGTTTGAGAAGACGTGAGCAAAAGATAGATGAGGCCTAGGTCCCATGAAAAACCGTAAGAGGTGATCGTACCAAGATCTGACACAGGTACCCAAGGTGAGAAGCCTAAGGTGTGACGGGCAAAGTATCGTGAAGGAACTCGGCAAAATCGCTCTGTAACTTCGGGAGAAGGAGTGCCAGGTTCGAGAGAACCTGGTCGCAGTAACAAGGGGACTCCGACTGTTTAATAAAAACATAGCTGACTGCTAGTTCGAAAGGATGTGTATAGTCAGTGAATCCTGCTCAGTGCCGGTATCTGAAATCGGGTTTCAACCTGACGAAGGACCG
>JAJPRD010000060.1 GCA_023700255.1 Candidatus Thalassarchaeaceae archaeon
AGAGAAGATGCGGTGGAGGCTAAATATTGGAATAGAGCAGTTATAATAATGGGGATTGCAAGTAATGTCTCTGTTGCAGAGTTAATTGAAACCACACAAGATAATATTGATCAGTTAAGTAATGAAAATGGTTGGGATGAACTTAATCTTACAATGACTCTAACTGGTCCTACCCCTATTACAAATGCAGTAACTGAAGAATCTTTCAAGCTTTTCTGGACTGTATTCCCCCTAGGAGTTGTATACGTAGCTGTAATGTTGTTTTTATTCCATTGCGATTTATTACAAACTGGAAGATTTAGATTTGTTCAAGGAATGAAAGTATTGATAATTGCAGGTCTTCCAACCTTATGTTCAGTATTCTTAACTATGGGGATAATTGGTTTTACAAATTATGAGGTAACTATGACTGTGATAATAGTGGGTCCCATAGTTCTTGCATTAGGTGTATCATATGGGCTCCATATCACAAATCGTTATGCGGAAGCTAAAGGAACACCGCACGAAAAAATGGAAGAAGCTTTAAATTCGACAGGAAGAGCTGTTTTCTTATCCGCTGTGACTACTATCATAGGATTCATATCGCTGACATTTACTCCAATGGAACCCATAAAAACAGTAGGTTTCTCTCTGGCATTTGGGATTGTTGTTGTTTACGTCATGACTATGCTGATGGTACCAAATTTAACAATTCTATTAGACCTGAAGAAACCATCTCACCCGCCACCTAAATTATTCGTTAATGCTGTTTCAATACCTATAAAATATACTAAATTGACTTTGACCGTTTTCATAATAGCGATGCTATTCTCGGCAGGCGTTTCTAGGGAAAATGTAGAATCAAATCTTGATTTACTAGAAATGGCGCCTGAAGATGTTGAAGCAGTAATTAAAATGAAAACTTATAGTGATGAATTCGAGTCAGGCCAACCAGGATTTCTTTTGATACCTGGTGACATAAGTGCAACAGCAGATTTCGCAGTGACTGCCAGTGATCCGTTTGAAGTATTAGATAATATTGAACACCTAGAAGGACAGTGTGCATCCGTTGATCAAGTCACTGCTGTTTCGATTGTGTTTTTAATGAAAGCAATAGCTGTTTCAGTGAATTTATCTGGAGCACCTATAGCCGACTTAATTGATAATACACCTGCACCCGACCCTATCAAAGATGTCGCTCACTTAATATTCGATAATGAACAATCAGGAAATGCATCCTTTTGGAGAACTCTTGATACCCTTGATGCGCAAGATCTAGGTGGAGTACAAACTCAAAATTTCCTAATTTATGTATTTTATAATAGCCTTACTGAAGAAATGAGAGAGTTATTTATCTCAAATGATTATTCAAGAAGCCTAATTTATATTGATATGCCATTTATGGATGTAGTAGGTACTGAAACTGCTACCAATCTGGTGAATAAACATGCTTCGGAATCTAGTTTCCCAAATACTGAACTTGTAGGTGTTGCATCTGTAACTATAGAAGTTAATGACTTAATCGTAGGTTCACAATGGACATCACTTGGTTTTGCTTTATTGTTCACAATACTTACTCTAGGACTGGTTTTCAGAGATATATTGTATGCACTTTTAACTACAATCCCGGTATTCTTTACAGTATTCATGCAGTGGCTTATAATGGATGCAGGGAATGTTGAACTTTCACTTGTTACTGTTATGATTGGTTCAATATTAGTCGGAGTAGGGGTTGATTTTTCAATTCATATTGCTAATAGAGTAAAAGAGCTAGGTGGATCCCTAGAAGCAATAAAGTCAGCATGTGCGAGCACCGGTATGAGTTTATTCGAAGCAACTGCTGTCACTACAGCGGGTATGATGTGTGCATTCCAGATACCAATTCCAGCAATCAAACCGTTTGTCATAGTCATTATTGTATTACTAATTATAGCAGCAATATCTGCATTATTACTATTGCCTGCAATATATGCATTAATGGTTAAATCAAATGTAAATCTAACTGGAGGAGTCTCCAGAATGGTGAAAACTGCAGGACTTAAAAGAGCAATAGAAAGAGATGAAGCAGATGCTATAGATGCTACGTTAATCATGGGCTCTGCAGAAGATGCTTGGTAACGACACTTTCATTCACCTCTTATGGCTCGTAGACATATGAATTACTGGTTGATGAAGAGTGAACCACTCGTTTACCCATGGAAAAATCTAGTCGAAGATAAGAAGACTCACTGGGATGGAGTTAGAAATTATCAAGCTAGAAATATGATGAGAGATGATATGAAGTTAGGAGATAGAGTTCTATTTTATCATTCAAACTTCAAACCACCACATGTAGTTGGAGTTGCAGAAATTTGTAAAGAAGGTCACCCCGATTATACCGCACAAGATCCTTCATCAAATTATTATGATGAAAAAGCAACTCCTGAAAACCCTAGATGGATGATGGTAGAAATCAAGCCAGTAATACCTATGGAAAGATTAATTTCTCTTCAAGAAATGAGAGATAACCCTGCATTAGAAGGGATGAAACTACTAATGAAAGGGAGTAGGCTTTCAGTACAACCAGTAACCGAAAAACACTTTGAAATTGTTTGCCAAATGGGTGGACTCAAGGGTATCCCTGAGTGAAAATAAAAGTGGGCATGTCTTCGGTGGACGCTCGTATTCATCAATGAATAATCATTAGAGTACTCAGCTCCGCTATTCCAAGGCATCCAGCATCCCCGGTCGGGTTGCTCGCTTCCGCGCCTGACCTGGTTCCCGGGTATAAGACACTTCGAATTTCCCTCCGGAAGTTCGTTATGCCAACCTGCATCTCTTGGAGGCGAAGTTTCGACATACCCCTATGGTTCATCGAAGG
>JAJPRD010000026.1 GCA_023700255.1 Candidatus Thalassarchaeaceae archaeon
TATCATCATCGTCATCGTCGTCGATTTCATTCCACCATTCAGTGAATTCGTACATATCCAGTCCACCACTGCCATCGTAGTCGTACATGTCAATTGTGTAAGAGAGGTTATCGAAGTGTCCTTCTGACATATCTATATCTTCAGTTGAATTGATCATGTCAGCCCATTCTGAGGCTGTGACTTCTTCGTTTTCGTCAGTGTCCAACGCGACGAAGATTTCGTCGGCAGACGCATCGTCACCGTCGTTATCAGAATCAGATATATCTGCGATAAAGGATTCCAATTCATTGATATCGAGTAATTCGTTCATATCATAATCTGAATTGTTAAAAATTTCGTGGAATGAATCATAATTATCTGAATTGTCTTCATCACCAAATGCATCCCAGAACTCTTCGAAGCTAAGATAGTCATCCATATTTGTATCATACATATCTAGTACGTCTTCGGGCGAAGGTGCCTCATCGTCATCTGAATCACCTTCATCATTGTCATCAAATTCATCGGAACCATCGTAACAGTCATCGTATCCATCATTAACATAATCTTCTGGTATCTCTTCACCAGAATCGCAAAGGAACATTTCTTCATCACCATCTCCATCACTACCGCTCATAGATAATCCATTCCAGTGTACTGGAATAGAGGTTCGAGGTAATGTTTCATCGACCGTGATTGATATTGCATCGCCCCACATAACGGCGTAAGACATGTGCACCTCACTTGTTGCATTGCTCTGTACCATAGAATATGACATTAGATTCTGACTTTCATCAATTAAAATTGTTAAATTAAGAGTATCTCCTGTTTCATTAGTTGAAGATAGATGCATAGTTTGAGAATTTGTCACAGGATCTAATGTAAATGACATTGTTGCATTCATCATATCAAGGTCATCCATCATATCATATTCTTCTTCATCTTCACCTTCGTCATCCATCATATCATCATCGGAAATCATAGAGTCTGCAAGCATAGGCAATACCCACTCCATAACGTTCGGAGATGCATCTCTAGTCTGGTATGAATCATCGACAGTTTCAGCCCCCATTTGAGTTACCATCATGCCAGATAATTCATTATGGACATTAACTACCTCTCCAACCTGAATCATTGTAGATACAGAAGTTAACATCAATGGGATTCCAATGTGCATTGACACGTAAGCTGAGTTCGAAGATAAGTTGACTTTGACTGTTTCTTGTACATTCATAATTATTGTATCCTCTAATCCCATATCTTCGCCGTCCATTGGCATAGTCATGGACATAGAATATCCTGCAGAAGTGCTCTGATTAAGCAATCCTTCGATAGTCATTTGTTGAGTCATAGAATCAACGAAGACTTGCATTGATGCTGCATAAATACACTCACCTACTAGTTCAGTTGTTGCATTATCATCGAAATTTTTAGCATTTTCATCCATACAGCCAATTACATCATCAAGCAATTCTTCTAAAGTCGCTTCATCAAGGCATCCTGCCAAAGGAGTTGCCACTAATATTAGGCTTGCAAGTATTACGTACATACGGTTCATATTCTCAGGGCCGATTCTTTTCTTATATCAATAAATGCCCGGCAAGGCTCATTAATTGTTTAAAATGGATAAATAATCCCATCAACAGGTAATGAAAAGGATAACATAACCGAGTAAATGGGGAGGACTATGAGGTCACAAGTAACAGCCACGCTGATGGGGCTGATGATGTGCGCAGTATCGTTTTCCGGCTGCCTTCAACTAGATGATGAAAAGAGTGTTATTTCAGAAGAAATTATGCCTTCAAATGGAATATTTGTAACTGGACCAGACGGAGTTGCAATTAATGTTCCACCTATGCCTATGAGTTTTGTTTTTAGCGATGTAGGAGAAGATGGCCCGGAACCAAGCATCGGCATTACATCGAGTGGTTGTATATTCTTCATAGCTTTAGAAAAACCTATGAGATCTTGTGATTATGGCCTAACATGGGAAAATTCGCGTGATTTTACTCAAGCACCATTCACTAGTGACCCTTACGGCTGGGTAGATCCAGTAACTGATCGTGTGTTTAACATTCATATGATGGGATTAGAATCTACCTGGATTGGTTGGTCAGATAATGATGGAGAAAGTTGGTTGGGTAACCCTCATGATTCTGGAACTACTCCTTTGAATGACCACATTAAGTTGGCAACTGGCCCCTGGGTTAGTGAAGGATATGGGATTCCAGGCTCATTATCTCCAATTTATGATGAGGCCGTATATTTTTGTTATAATAAGGGATTAGGAATTTTCTGTTTCACTAGTTTTGATGGTGGGGCTACTTTCGAATTGGGAGGACAGATATTTGGACTAGCCACCGATGATGGAGGTTTACATGGAGCAATTACAACAGCTCCGGATGGAACCGTTTACGTTACACCGCGGGTAGAAACTCCAGCAGTAATTTTCTCTAAAGATAATGGCTACACTTGGGATACTCGAACGATGGGTGAAGATGTCAGTACACCAAATCCTCGAAAAAATAGCGAAGTTGCAACCGATACTGATTCGAATGCCTATCACATATGGACTGGGGCTGATTTTGGAGTATATATGTCGAGAAGTACTGATTCTGGAGAATCTTGGGAACAAGATAGTATTAGAATAAGTCCAATAGAAGTAATTTCAACGACTTTTCCTCAAATTGATGCAGGAGACCCAGGGCGTATTGCAATAACTTACCTAGGAAGTGAAAATGTAAGTGAATTGGGTGAATTGGATATTGATGAAGTTAATTGGACGGGGAATCCTCACCTTGCTAATAATAATGTTCACTATCATTTGTATATTACTTACAGTTTAAACGCATTAGATGAAAATCCAATATTCCATACAGTTAGAGTTTCAGATGACCCTGTACAAATTGGAAGTATATGTTTGAATAGTGGTGATTGCCGGGATATAGGCGGTTCAAATAGAAATTTACTAGATTTTAATGATTTACATATAGATAGAGATGGACGCGTTTATGTGGCATTTGCAGATGGTTGTACTGGAACTTGTGCAAGCGGAAATAATTCACAACCTGAAGATTCACGCAGTAAAACTGGCGGGGTTTACTATCTTGAAAATGGTCCAAGCCTATACGAATCTGTTGACGACTTAGTAGAATTGATTATGGAATAAATATGAAAATAAGATTACATCAATTTCTTTCTAAGTGTGGTATTTTTACTTCGAAGAATGAAGTAAAAAATGCTATATGGAGCGGAGATATTTCAGTTAATGGATCCATTATGAAAGATATTAAATTTGAATTTAATCCTAAAAAGAAAACGGTTACTTTTCAAGGAGAGGTGCTAGCCTTACCATCTAATGACGTATACTTTCTACTGAATAAACCAAAAAGATTTATTTGTTCGCGTCTGAATTCTCAAGAAAAAGATTTGAATAAAAAATCAGTATATGAAATTTTTAGAAACAAAGTTCCCCCTACTATATATGAATCTCTGATAACAGTCGGAAGGCTCGATGAAGATACAACTGGTTTTTTACTAGTTACAACCGATGGGAAATTGGTTGATAAAATTACAAATCCTAAAAATCATGTACCTAAGGAATATCTTGTTGAAACAGAATGGGGGATTACTGAAGATGAAATTTCTAAAATAAAAAAGGGAGTTAAAATTGAAATATCAGATAATGAGTATTATGAAAGATATGTTTCTCAACCTGCAAATATTACATTAGATGACGAGAATATAGCAGTATTAACTATTCAAGAAGGGAAAAAACGGCAAATTCGTCGAATGTTTAGTGCGCTAGGAAATTATGTGATTTCAATACATCGCTTAGGGATTGGAGGAATGGCACTTTCAAATTACAACATTAGTGTAGGGGAATTCCAGGAAGTTACTCTCGATGAAATTGAACAACAGATTTTCGAGTAATCTACTTACTACAATAATTATCTAAAGTCTGTGGATAAAGTAAATGTTCTACTTTTTTTACTCTCTCTTGTAATATTTCAAGAGTGTCTCCCTCGAATATAGGGACTTCCGACTGGGCAAGAATTCGGCCGGTATCTACCCCTTCATCGACCAAATGCACGGTGCAACCAGTTACGTTAGCGCCATCAGCTAAGGCGTCTCTATGAGCATGAGCTCCAGGATATTTTGGCAATAGTGAAGGATGGATGTTAACTAATCGGCCTTTCCATTTTTTCACAAAAATTGGTGTTAAAATCCTCATATATCCACTCATTATAACAAGTTCAATATTAGATTCAATTAATTTTTCATGCACTATATTTTCATGTAAAATTCTTTGCTGATATTTATCTTGGATTATAGGTAATTCTATTGCAAAAGAAGTGACGTTAAAATCTGAACCATAATTCAAACCTTTTGAATCGATATTATCTGAAATAATTAGTTTAGTGACGTGGCATGATGGTTTGGATAATTGATGATTAAGTATAGCAAGTAATCCCGACCCACCTCCTGAAATCAATACTGCTATTCGTAAAGGATTGTCTATTGATCCTCGACGAGGAGGTATATACGAGTCACCCATAGTTATCGGAAGAGGTGATTGTGCTTGAGAGTTGGGGATTATTTGTTATTATGAAAACATATTGCTTTATCTTTGATTGATGGGTCGGAGTTTTATGGACAGGTTACAAACCATTGACGAGGTTGTTGAAAAATACTGTGTATCAAGTAGCCCTCTGAAGAGTAAATTATACATTGGAACAGGGTGTTTATTTGTTATTTTCGCCATAATAGGGATTTGGATACCTGGTTGGCCGACGGTATCTTGGGCAGTTCCTGCAGCATTTTTATTCTCTCTATCTAGTGAAAAATTATTTAGAAAAACTCTGAATAATACTTACTTTGGCAATTCTATTTTTGATTACTATGCCACTGGAAAAACAATTCCTAAGCATGCTAAAACCGGAATTATGATGATGATTTCAATTATGAGTTCAGCTTCTGCATATTTCGTTTGGCATGTTTCAACTAAAGGTGATGGAGAATGGAACGACATGTCGTCATGGAATGGCGCTGATCCAGGATTTGGAACCGCTACAATAATTTTAGTCGGAATCGCAGGATTGTGGTATGTGGGAATGAAAGTTCTAACAAGAGATTAAAAATACTAATAATTGTAATACATGACTTCATAGGTTAATGTATGGCTGTATATTCATGCGACTAGGGAAAATCATCAGCTTCTTCTTAGCCTGCATTATATTTTCAACTTCTTTTATTGCGATTCCTGTAACCTCAGAAGAAGCGGTAATGACTCTTCAGGAAGAAATTATAATCAGTGTCGACAGTACCAATCTACGTTTTTCACCATCAGAAGTAACTATTGTTGAAGGACAAACGGTTAGATTCTTTTGGGATGGAGAATTATTAGGACATAATGCTGTTGAAATGAATGGTTTTTTTGACTCGGGTGAACCGGGAAGAAATGTAGATTATTCTTTTACTTTCGATGTTGGGACGAATGGAGTGTATGAATTTGTTTGTGAACCACATGAACTGGCTAATATGGTTGGAAAAATAACTGTGAATCAAGCGCCCCCTATTGACGTCATAGAAGATGATGAATTGAAAAGCGAGTCAGAGCCGTCGTTAAATCTCTACTTTGTTTTGGCAATATTTGGAGCAATTGTAGTCTCGCTAACTTACGTAATAAGAAAAATGAAAAAGGTGTAATTATGGAGATTTTAAATTTAAATCAAATGCCTATATTGAAAGAAGATCAGATGATTATCCCCTTATTCACCCTAGATTCACTTCTTTTACCAGGTGATGAAATGATGATGAGAGTTTTTGAGCCAAGATATAAACAAATGTTAGATGATGTAACTCTTGGCGATTTACCATATGGCCATGTAATGTCTAATCCTTCGATGCCGGATATAAATGGCTGCTCAGTGCCGTATGACGTAGGCACATTAGTAAAAGTAAACGATCTGCAAGAACAAGGCACTAATCTTCTATATAACGCAATAGGAGGGGGTAGATTTCGTATTGTCGCACTGATTGAGTCTGCTTTAGAGCCTGAATTCTTTAATGCTGTATTTGCTTCAGTCGACGACTTGACTGAACAATATATTGACGAGGTGCCAACGGGAAAGCTATACGTCAGAGGAGTAATAGAAATGATACCTGAACTAAAAGGTGATATTGAAAAATCTAAGTGGGATAACTTACTTTCATTATGGATGTTATATATTGAGCATATAGCAGAGATTAACGAAATGGATGTTAATGATTTTGATATCGAGAGCGAGGTTAGAAATATGTTTTTAAAATCAGATTTTGAGCATATCTGGATTTTGGCATCTCTAGTTTTAGACTCTTTGGATTCGCAAATATTAGCGTTAAAAGCAACCCATGCTGAAGAAATATGCAGCATTATTGAATCAAACATACAAAGTAAACTGAATGCGATTCGGGCATTTAGACAATCTAACGAATAGGTGTATAAAGATGAAAGATGATCTATCAAAATTAAAAGATATAGAGACTTGTTCAAACTGTTTTAGCCCGAGAATTGTACCTTACATGGGATATGAAACTGGGAAACGTTTTATTTGTCAGGACTGTGAACACATAAGTGTAGTCACAATAATTTTCGAAGATCTAGAATCATTAGTAAAATTTCTACAAGAAAAAAGAGAAAATGAAAAGAATAATTAATTTAGCGATTCGAAAATATAGTACTTAGTGTAAAAATAATCTTTGACCGGTGAAAAGCATGGCCATCCCATGTTCATTTGCTGCATCTATGCTTTCTTGATCCCTCATAGAACCACCCGGTTGTACTACTGTAGTGACTCCAATTTCATTCGCTGTGTCTATACCGTCACGGAACGGGAAAAATGCATCGGAAACCATCATCGAACCTATTGCTCTATCACCCGCCCGTCTAGCAGCAATACGTACTGCTTCAACGCGACTAGTTTGCCCAGGACCTACTCCGACGGTTGCAAAACCAGTTTCTGTTTGAGCTACTAACACTATTGAATTTGATTTAACCTCAGAAAGCACCGTTGAACCAAATCTTGCTAGTGATACTAAATCGTCATCCCCCGATATATTTGTAACGCATTTAACTGATGACCAGTCTATACTTGGAGGGCCTTGGACTTGTGCAACCCAGCCACCATCTAATTGCCTAACTCTAATCTCATCTTCTCGTGGTAAGAATTCAGGCATAGTTAGCATTCGCCTATTTTTCTTTTGAGACAGTATTTCTAATGCTTCAACAGTATACCCTGGAGCAATTATACATTCTAAGAAATGGCCACCTATGGCTTGAGCGGTTTCTTCTTCGACGACTGACGTAAATGCAACTACACAACCAAATGCACTCTCGGGGTCGCTAGCTAATGCATTTTCCCATGCGGTTTTTTGGGAAGAATCGATAGCCGCTCCACAAGGATTAGTATGTTTAATTACAACACAGCCCTGATTTCTAGTTTTGTCCATATCTTTCAACAATCCTCGCGCTATCCTTAGGGCTCCATCTAAATCTAGATAATTATTGAATGAAAGTTCTTTCCCTCCATGCTGTATTGCGGCAGCTAAACCTTTGGGCCCAGATACCGATGATGCTGGATAAAAAGATGCTGGCTGATGTGGATTTTCACCATAGCGGAGCTTGACGCCGGTTTCTGAAGCAATATGAATTCGATTTGGAGTCGGACCTCCGATGAATCTTTTTCCAAGTTCGTTACTTACAGCTGCATCATATGCTGCAGTGCATTGATATGCCGCTAGAGAAAGCTCTCTTCTGACATCTAGGCTAATATCTAGAGAATTGCCTTTTGTTCCTTTCATAGCATCAATGATGATTTGATATTGACTTTCGTTAGTAAGGACGAGGACGTCCTTATGATTTTTAGCAGCAGACCTGATCATTGTTGGTCCGCCGATATCAATCATCTCAATTAATTCAGAATTGGATACGGGAGGAATTTTTGCTGCAACTGCTTCAAATGGATAAAGATTAACACAAACTAAATCGATTGTTCCATAACCCAATTTAGCAAGCATTTCCATGTCATCTTCTCTATCACGCCTAACTAAAATCCCCCCATGGATTGCAGGATGAAGCGTTTTGACTCTTCCATCGAAACACTCGGGGTGTCCGGTTGCTTCACTAACGTCAGTTACTTCTATACCAGCCTCTCGTAATTTGCGAGACGTGCCGCCAGTAGAGAGAATTTCCCACCCCATATCAGATAATGATTTGCCAAGATCTACAATACCAGACTTTTCCCATACACTGAGCAGAGCGCGATGTGTTGCCATATCTAGGCGTAGAAGCATATGGCTTGAAGTGTTTGCGACCTATTCTTTAATCGCCACGTGATGAAATTACTTGATCTATACGAAGCATACCAATACTTGTCTCGCATGCTGATTGAAGAGATTCTTCAATAAGTGTTCGGGGATGCCAAACTCTAGCGACCGCTGAAACATTTCCATCTGAATCAATACCAGTGAAATATTCATTATTTCTTGTAGCAGTACGTAATTCAAGAATCCTGTCTAAGGGATCATTTCCTGAGTTTTCAACTAATGCCCCAGGTATTGTTTCCATTGCTCTTGAGAAAGCATCCATTGCAAGTCGAGCGCGCCCAGGTTCCGATTCCGATGCTATTCGTACCGCTTGAGCAATCCGACTATGTATTGCTCCACCACCAGGTAATACTTCTTCGTCTTCCATCGCCAGAGATACTGCTCTTAATCCATCATGTAATCCTCGAATGATCTCTTCTGTAGCGATCTCTCCAGCGCCTCCAACTTCAATTGTAACAAGTCCGGGATTTACACATTCACTGATTCTAATTATGTCTTCAACCATTTCACTTGCTTCATTGCGCTCCCATAATACATTTCCACAAAAACCTAAATCTAGAGGATTAAGGTCCAGTACTGAGTCAACAATATTGGCCCCTGTTGCCGATGCTGAATTATTGATTTCTGAAGAATCTAACTCCCCGATTACAAGAATTTCCTCATCTGCTAAATGATGTAATATGTCTTTGTCTATTTCTCCACCAGATAGGACTAATTTGGCTCCACTTTTTATTATCGCTGTGGCGAGAGATCTCTTTCGATCTCTTTCAGCATCGACAAATGCATCTAATTGATTTGCAGAGGTAATTTGAATTTCTGCGGTTCGAGTCATTTTCCTGATTTTTATATCGCCAGAGATTACAGCAACATTGACGTCAGACAATCGGTTAGGTAAACTATCCAAAAGAACTCTACGACGGAAGGCAACACCCGTTATTATACGAGAATCTGTAATGTTGCCAACATTAGATTTGAACATAGCTATATTCTCTGCTCGAGGTGTTTCTTGTTTTTGAGAAATTAATGTTAGAGATTTTACTAACATTGATGAAAACAAATCAAGAGCCCCTTCAGTCCCTTTTCCAGTAAGTGCCGTTTCTGCTACTCCTAATAATTTCTCTTCAGTAATTTCTTGAGAATCTAAGTCTATTTGAACTTGGGCTATTTCAAGAGATAATCTAAACCCCTCAACTAAAGTAAGGGGGTGCAATCCTTTCCTCAAAAGATGGTTTGCTTCTTGAAGAAGTGCCCCGCAAAGAAGCATTGTTGTGGTGACGCCGTCCCCGCAGTTTTCTTCCTGTGAATTCGCCATAGAAACCATCATTTTGGCAGCAGGATGTTTTACTAACAACTCGGCTACTATTTTGGCACCATCATTAGTTACTGCCGTTGTTCCATTCGTTTTGTAAAGCATCTTATCTAGCCCTCTGGGGCCAAATGTAGGTTTTAGTAAATCAGAAAAAACTCTGGCAGCAGTAATCAATTTTTCTTGGACTGCTGTGCCACTTGTGATTGATGTTTGTTCGGAGACTATCACCACTGGAGGTTGCCCCGCCCCATCACTCATGCTCCAATCGGAGGTAATGGCTGTCATGAATCCTTTGAATACAATTTTAATCAAAAAATGATTAATGTTAGGAATAATTCTATGGATGACAGTTCTCTCGGCTGGAATATGTCTAAGGCAGTCGGAATCATTTGTATGATGCTTTGTTTGTCTTCAATGGCAGGAATTGTGTCTCCTGTTTCGGCACAAATATTGCCTGAAGTGATTCTTGAATGCGATGATGATGTTGAAATTGATCCGAGTCCCGGGTCAACAAGAACTGGTTTAGTTAATTGTGTTGCAGAAAACCCATCTATGTTTTCTGAAACAATAGATATTGCTTTGCAATCTGAACAATTGGCAAGTGCTGCTCCTGGTACAATTACTTTAGCGGCTGGATCAAGTACTGATTTTCAAGTTAGTTTAAGGTCGGATGAAGCGGAACCCCCAGGAGAAATATTAGTCAACATAACGGCAACTATAACTCAAGTAAACGGCGTACCATACCCGGCTGGAGATTCAGATGAAGAAGAAATTACTGTCACTATCATCGAATACTCATCTTGTGAAACGGAAATAGGACAAGGAGGAGGGAACTTTGATTCTGGAGATGAAATTTCTATTTCAGCATCAATAAAATGTGAAAGTAATGAAGACGGAAAAATAACTTATCAAATTCATTTAATTGAAAAAAATATGGGTTCATCCTCGTGGCCAAGCGGATTTCAAAATATAGATGGAGATTGTGACGTAGATATTGATGCTGGAGATTCTGGAGAAAATTGTAATTTCAGAATTGGGACTCCTAGTGATTTAGAAAAAGACTGGGAAGGATGCATAGTCATTATTGAAAAGGGTGATGTAAAACCAAATTTATGCCCTAATACCAATAAAGTTGATTTAAAGATTAAGAAAAAGGCTGTAGGTTTAGGTATTGAATTCGGAGGAAATGAATCTATTTTGGAACAGCTTGGTATAACTGAAGAACAGGTTCCTGTAATAGCAGGATCTATTGGAATCTTAATATTAATAATTGGCGGATTTGTTTATTATCGTAGAAAAGGACAAGAATATGAATATGAATAAATGATTTATTCAAGAACTAATATGTGCCACCTTAGAGACATTGTGACAAACAAGCCAAGACCTAATGATGCGGTTTCTGGGAATTCGAGTAAATTTACATAAATGATGTACTGAAATCCGGTTAATAGTAAGATTACTGTTACATCTTGAAGATTCGAATAACCCCACCCTGATTCTTTTAAAATATGGTTTCGATTTTTTATAACCCACAACACAGATACTATCGAGAGTAAAACTATGATGTGTCCCATTATCCAACCAAAAGTGGGCCCAAAAGCTGTAACAATTGTATCTTGGAAAGACCCTAATACAAGTGAAGCGATATCAATCATGATTTTGTCGAAATGCTACTTGTTATTGAAGTAAATGCTCAATTAGTCTTTGACTATTCGAGATTTTCGCACAGGAAATATTGCTAGAGTTCCCGTTACAACTTAACATGCATGCCAATACGGAGTAACATGGAAAGCCCCTTCGTAGTCATTGGTATGCATCGAAGTGGCACTAGTCTAGTATCACGCATATTGGATAAATCAGGTATCCTAATGGGTCGAGATTTACAAACGGATCATGAATCTAAATTTTTTATTGAATTAAATAAATGGATCTATCAAAATGCAGGAGCAGATTGGGCTAGACCTAAAGCACTCGAAGAATTAATCGACTATGAACCTGCAAGAAAACAAGTTGAAGAGTATTTGAGAATACGAATTGCAAGTTCTTCTAGTAAAAAATTTTCAGGCCGGAATCTCAAAAATGGATTGTTTGATATGGATTGTAAATGGGGCTGGAAAGATCCAAGGAACGGGCCATCTTTACCAATATGGAAAGAGATTTGGCCCGAAATGAAAGTTATTCATGTCGTTCGCCACGGAGTTGATGTAGCCGCAAGTCTTCATTCTAGAAGTATTAAAAATTGGAACGATGATGAAAATCGATTCAAAAAATGGATTAAATTATACAAGTGGAAGAAGAGCAACTCACCCATAAGAAAGGGACAACGGGCTGCTACGCTTTCTCATGCATTAGAATTCTGGGCTGAACAAATGGATGTTGAAAATAAGGTCCTTGATACATGCGAAAACATTTTACAAATACGCTATGAAGATTTATTGACAGAACCAGAAGATATTGTGAAAAAGATTTGGAATTATATCGATAAAGAAGTCGATGAAAAACTACTAAGAGAAATTGGGGAAATGGTTGATCATAGTCGTGCATATGCATACAAACAAAATCAAGAACTGGTAGAATTTGCTGAAAAAAACCAAACAGCATTAGGAAGGTTTGGTTACTCAGCATAATCTTTTCAGTTTTGCATACGGCGATTTATCTCCTCACACCAAACATTAACATTGAAATTGGTTAGTTCTTCAAATTCTACCAGTTCTTTAATGAGTTCTTCGCCACAAGTATTGTAATGTATATTGCCTAATTTGTGTGTAATACCTCTTTTACTTAGTATTGGTAAATTATAGATATTGAAATCTCTCCTCTGTAACATTTTCACTATTGGAAGCTTTATTATTGAAGGAATAAGAGAAAATATCGTCCTAGTTAATTTCCCTAAAGATGTAATAGGTCTACGGGATGATGCACTATTAGAATGCCTAGATTCTTCGAGATTATAGTCGTGATTTTTAATCTCAAGAAAGGTTTCTATTTCTCTTAAAACAGCGACTGGTTCGGTTTTTAATCGTCCACTATCAATTATTACAAATCTATCTAAATTAAATTCTTTCAACCATCTCTTCATTGATGAGCCATACATAGAATCATCACTTAGACGAGAATCTTTCCAAGCTTTTTCGAAGGTACTCCAATCTGCACCATTAGAGGTCGCTTCCTTGGTATTCAAAACCATATTCCAATGACTAAAGGAGCGAGAAACGGGTTCTCTCAAACAAAGAATAAATTTTGCATTTGGTAAGTGATTACGGATTCTTGTGGGAGCTGATGGGCAGGCAAAGGTATGGACAGATGCGTCTAATTTAAGTCCCTGGCCATTAAAATTACTCTCGAATTTAGACCAATCAGGTTCTTCATTCGAACGAACAAATGTTCCTCTATGCGAAGCTACTATATTCGGTTCCTTGGGGTCTGAAAGATTGATTTCATTGTGCTGGTCTAGAACATACGAAAGCCAAGTAGTACCTGCTTTAGGTACACCGATTAGAAATATATCTACCTCTGGCATTGGTAACGACTCATAATTGCCACCCACCATATCTTATTTCACTTTCATCGTATGACTAATAGTGAGAAAATATTTGTTTACCAGAACTCTTGTAGAGAATAGACCTATAACTCTCATGCCTTTCATTTGTTTATTCCATGCACATTCTAGTGATGACTCGTTCGACTCTTGCGCACGGCTTTGGAGGTTTTCAAAGACAATGCGTAGACTTGTGCGAAGGATATGTTGCTAAGGGACATCAAGTTACTGTTGTTACAACTTCACATCCTGATAATCTAGAGATAGAAAAAAAAGAAGGTTATGTTGTACACTATCTCAATCCATCTAAACCTACTAAATTATCAAGAAATTGGTTTAATAAATCAAAAAGATTGGTTAAAGAAATACATCAAAAAAATCCTATTGATATTATCCATAGTAACGAGTTCGCTGCGACGGGGATTATGTCTTGGGCGAATAAACTTAGTATACCGATGGCAGTAGTTTGTCATGGTTCGTTAAGGACTGAGTTACTTTCTTTTCTTTCGTCGGCGGATAAGAGACCCCGATATTGGCATTGGATGATTTTGACCCCTTTGCATTTATTCAGAAGATGTCTGTTTTGGGAATTTCCTATGAGGAGAAATTCATCAAAAATAATACTTGTATCCCCTACATTGAAAAGAGATTTTTCTTTGTTTTCGAAGAATAAGGTACGAGTTATAGAAAATGGAATAAAATTGCCTAAGAAATCTGATTTTGTAGAAAACAATGGAACGTTGAATATGCTTTGTACGGGGAGAGCAGATCGGCAGAAGGGTTTTCAAAAAGCAATAATGGCTGTGCACCAAATAGAAGATTTGGATTTACATCTAGATATTGTAGGGACCGGGGCTTACCTAGGTGAGTTGAAAATACTGGCTCAGAAACTTGAAATTGAGGATAAAGTTACTTTTCATGGACGAGTTGATGATGACGAATTGGATAGGATTTATGCATCTGCAGACATATATCTGATTCCAACAATGAGGTATGAGGGTTTACCTCTGGCATTATTAGAGGCCATGTCTCATGGAATCCCTACTATTTCATCTGAAATCGGAGGCAATGCTGATGTTATTACGCATGACTTCGATGGATTGTTCATTAAGCCCGGAGATATGAAAGAATTAATTGAAGCTATCAGAAAATTAGGTAATAATGTAGAGGTCCGAAAAAGTATTTCAAATGCGGCAAGAGAAACTACAGAAAAAAGATTTGACAAAGAAAGGATGATTGAAGAGACTCTTGAAATTTTAGAGAATATGATGTGAGGAATTGAAGATGGGAATTATTAATTCAATAAATATCAGAGAAGATGGCGGGGTTCCTAAATTTCCTGTTAATAGCGCATATTTAGGAAAAAATAACGTCTATGGAGACAAACAAAACGATTTACAATATCATGGAGGTCCGACTAGGGCAGTTTGCTTATTTTCATTAGAAACGATTGTTGCCTTACAAAAAGAAGGCCATCCTATCCAACCTGGGACCACAGGGGAAAATCTCACTATTGAGGGATTAGACTGGAAATTAATGAAAATTGGGGTTAAATTTGCTATTGGAGAAGTAGAGATTGAATTAACCGGTCCTGCGCCTCCGTGCAAAACAATATCTGAATCCTTTACTGAAGAAGGTTTTGTGAGAATCTCAGAAAAAAAATA
>JAJPRD010000009.1 GCA_023700255.1 Candidatus Thalassarchaeaceae archaeon
AACTTCTTAAATCTGCTAAAAAATATCTTCAATCGACTCGATATAATGGGATATAGTTTTTCTCAACTTCCATATATTCCTATCGCTATCCAAAGCATAACAAAACCGATTACTAAATCAATTAATTTCCAAGCCTTTTCTGTTTTAAGAACCGGGGCAAGGCGACGTGCCCCAAATCCTAAACTATAAAAAAATATGAATGATGAACATACTGCTCCAATTGCAAAAGCAATTTTATCGTCTCCATGAAATTGCAGAGAAGCAGTTCCCAATAAAACCGTGGTATCTAGGTATACATGTGGATTAAGCCAAGTAAAACCAAATGTAATTATTGCAGTTTTTTTTACACTTATCGTGTCATATTTTCCTCCAACATCTAGAGAATTTCCTTCAATAGCAGCTTTAAATCGTATAATTGCATATAAGATCAGGAAAGAAATTGCCATCCATTTGATAAATATAGCAATATTTTCAGAATTAGAAAGAAATTCGCCAAATCCAAAAACCCCGAAACAAATTAAAGCAGCATCAGAAAATGCGCAAATAGAGCATACAAGAAATACATGATTATTTGAAAGACCTTGACGAATTACAAATGCATTTTGAGCCCCGATGGCTATAATTAATGAGAAACTAATCAAAGCCCCTTCGAATCCAGCTGATTCGATACCCAATTAGCTCACCTATCTTTTCCCTAAAGGTGTCCAAAGAACTTCCACTTCTCTATTCTTTTCAGTAAACCATCTTCCTAGCACAAAAAGCCAATCTGATAGGCGATTAAGATAGCATATTATTTCGGTTCTAATCGCATCTTCACCATCTATCGAGATTATTTCGCAGACTTTTCTTTCTGCACGTCTAGTCACAGTTCTCGCGACATGCATTGTTGCAACAGGAGCCGAACCTGTAGGCATTATGAATGAGGTTAAGGGGGATAGATCATCTAGCCAATTATCCATTTCGGCAACTAAACGATCACATTGCTCCATTCCAATTAATGCCATTTGAGGGGGTAGCATACCTGGTGTGCAAGAGCATTCACCTCCAATATCGAATAACTCTTGTTGAATGATACCCAATTTCTCATCTGCTTCATCTGAAAAGTCAGATTTACCACATCTGTTTAGCTCCATGCGTATAACTCCAATTTGTGAATTTAATTCATCAATTGTGCCATATACACCAACTCTCAAATTTTCTTTTCCCACTCTTTTCCCATCAAGAAGAGATGTCTTACCTGTATCTCCTCCGCCGGTATGAACCTTAGTAATGCGAACCATGCTATATCCTCGGATAGGGTTAGGTAATATGAAGAATCGTCTTTAATATTAATTCAAATCAAGAGATTTCCTTATGGTTTCAACCCATGATTCATCAACAGCGCCCCATCCTCCTATTTTTTCTAGCCTTACAATGTGCTCCATTCTTGACGTCTCATTATTTTCTTTTTCATAAATAAGCGCCAACGCTGCATGACTCATTGCATTAATCCACTGTTCATCCATATCCCAAGATTTTTCGAAATGAGCAATAGCACCATTATCTCCATGAATCAAACCTCTACTAATCTGCCTTAGTCCAGATTTTGACCAAGAAATCGCTTGTACGCCTACAATTAATCCTCTAAATATTAGATAAATTTCTAAAATTACTAATGCTGAAGCTAATATAAATGATCCTATTTGTTCAATTTGTTCAGCATCACTCCACCTCTCTGAGAGGAGAGTTATTGAGCCTATACAAAATAAAATTCCTCCAAACGGTGCGACAACAACATCATCGTTTGTCACAGACATTTTGATGACTCCAAAAATAACAGCAAAACCCCCTATAATAGAAGCGAGATACGCAGGAAATAATTCATTCCCCCCTCCTCTTGGAGCACTTGTAGCTAGCCATAAAATCATTGCAATAAATAATAAAATAGCGGCAAATGAACCACTTATTTCAGGGAATGGTTGTTTCCTACTATACCAATAAATAACAATACTCAATACCGCAAATAAAAGAATCCAGAACCACATAATAATCACTCTTTTGACTCAACGCCCCAACCAGGAATCCAAAAGTCTTCATCATCTAACCACTTCAACCATTCATCCGAATCGGCTCTAAGGAGTCTAAATGCTCTCCTCTCTAATCCTGATAAAAGTTCATCAGTAACTTCTCCCTTTTTGTATGAATCATTCCATTCTACTTGCATTTGTCGAACTAAACGCTGCCCCTCAGCATAATTGTCGAAATTTTTCTCCGAAACTTCTCTCAGATCCTGTAGCCATAACCGCGTACCTTTGACATGAGGTTCCTCCGGAAGGTTTTTTTTCCTTTTTTTGAATGGCCACCAACTCATCCTAATCGAACTTGCGTCAGGGTATTCTTTCTTGATGCTTTGCGAATCAATGAAAGAGCGTCTAGTACTCGGATGGTCATGGGTCGGGTTTTTGTTCATTTACATGGTAAAGCCAAAGATTCATCATTCAGAGCAGCGATTTCAGATTATGCTAACAGGTTAACTTCTGATGGTGTGCAAATAATTGAGCATAGAAATCAAACCGATCCCGGACCTTATCTCGAGAATATAATTAAGAAAGCAGGCAGTGATACGATCATACTTTTACAGGAAAAAGGTGAAAATCTAGATAGTATAGGCTATTCGGAAATGATGAAAAAATGGCGAATTTCTACTAAATCCGTCCATTTAGTAGTAGGCCCCCCCGGAGGTTTTGGTGATTCTGGAAATAATTTAACATCACTATCTTTAGGTAAAATTACTCTTCCTCATGAGTTAGCTGCTGTAGTTCTTTTAGAACAATTATATCGTGCCTGTACAATAATTAAAGGCCTTCCATATCATCGCGCATGATCATTCATTTCAACAATTTCATTCCTTTCATTAACATGTATTATTGTAGGGCAGTGTTCTTTCATTTTGTCTTCTTCTATATTTTTATAAGTTACTAGAATTACTAAATCTCCTGGATGAACTAGGTGCGCCGCTGCTCCATTTATGCAGACCTTACCCGAACCTCTTTTAGCGGGAATCACATAAGTTTCTAGACGAGAACCATTAGTGATGTTTAGGACTTCGATTTTTTCCCATTCTCCAATATTTGCAGCTTCGATTAGATTCAAATCAATAGTTATCGAACCGATGTAATTTATGTCCGCTTCAGTGACGATTGCCCGATGAATTTTGGAATTCATAACAGTCCTTAGTGGTGCCATTAAGTCACTGGGAATCAGCTATATATTTTAATCCAAGGTGTAGTTGAACTATGATACTAAAACATCTTCATGATACCTTTGTTGTTTGACTAGGGTGTGCGTTGATAAGTGATTCAGATTTAGCGAATATACTTCGGTGGTCACGATGATAGACAAATTACAACAAAGTATAGGCATAGAAGGCTCTAGAAAAAGTATAATTGCAGGCTTAATGGTATTCATAATGTTGTTTAGTACACAGATGTATTCTTTTCAAGATTTTGAACCATATAATGATGAAGAATCTGAATGGGGACCCGTTACACAGAGAACTGCATTTCAACAATTAGATACAGCTAATGGACCAATGGCTGAAAATAATGAAATGCAACCTGGTGCAGAGAATCCTTTTTCTCACCCTGCATTCAATGACCCAATGTATCATGACCCTCTTTCAATTTATGGTAAAGTTTCAGATCCTGCTGCTTTAGCAATAGATCCTAGTTATGGGTTTTTATTAGAAGAAACTGATACTGAAGATCACGATAATGATGGTATTTCAGACTTGTATGATTTAGATGATGATAATGATGGCATAAATGATTTAATCGAAAGATTTGATGGTTGCTATGGTACAGACCCCTTCGATCACGATAATGACGGCGTGCAAGATGAGTTTGATTGGGATGACGATAATGATGGATTGCTAGAAGGTCCAATCGATTGGTCACAGGGAGCAGATCCTCAGAATAATACTGAAGATAGATATATATTTGCAACCACAATTCATCCTTGGACACAAATGCAAGTAGGTATTGGATATAGGGTAGATCAGAATTTGTTAGATCATGATAACGATGGCATTACAGATGACGACATAGATGGTATTGGCAAAGGGTCTTATGATGAAGATGACGATAATGATGGAAGAATAGATCAATTTACCTGGCCTTGCGATTTTGATAGTGACGGAAAGCAAGATTATTTCGATTTAGATGATGATAATGATATGGTGCCAGATTTATGGGACGCTCACCCTTGGGACGCTAGTATTACTACGAATATCACTGCAAATAATTTATGGTCTGGGTGGGTAGAATGGGCCGCTGGAGTAACAAATCATGCAGTTCTAATTGATGCTGTAGGTCTGACTCCCGTCAATCTGTCAATCATAGCAGGTGACTCCATAACTTGGACAAATACCGACACAATCGATCATTCATTATCTAGCACCTCAGCAGGATTCTTCAGTCCTATAATTTCACCCGGAGGAACTTTTACTTTTACTTTCAATAATACAGGAGTATTCCGTTATACCGATGTCATCTCAGGGCAAGGGGAGATTAATGTTACAGCTTCTACTAGTACCGCTACACATTTCTATTCCAGTTATGTTGGTGGAGTAGATTATGTGGAACTTGAAAAAGCGTGGCATCCTCGTGTACAGTCATTTTCATCTATTCAAGATGGTGATTTAGATGGCGATGGTATGCCTAATTTCCTAGATCCAGACAATGATAATGATGGTTCTCCAGATTCATCTGATACAGACGATGATAACGATGGATTGGCAGATATGTATGATGTCGATGATGATAACGATGGTATACTTGATACTTGTTTTCAAGTAGATACAAATTCAGATTCCATTGGAGACTATCCAATACAGAATCAAAATTTCTATACCCCTGGTGAAATTTTTACACCAGGAATTGATTGTGAAATTGATTACGACAGAGATCTTGATGACGATCGCTATAGAGTAATTGATCAAGATTATGATTTAATTTGGGATTGGTTAGATACAGATTTGGGAGGCGTCGCTATACCCGATAATACAGTTGGTGGCGCTGCAACCGATTCTAGCGATTTACCATGGGATTTAGATAATGATGGGGAAGAGAATGAATTCGACATATTCCCTACTATTCCTCAAAGCACAGTAGACACATGGGATTGTCCGAGCCTCACTAATCCTAATCCCTCCAATCCTGATGATAATTGCTTCCTGATGCGCAAATCTTACACTGCCTTCAATGATTGGGACGGCGACGGGATGAATAATTGGGAAGATATTGACGACGATAATGATGGTATCTATGATTGGTTAGACATAGATGATAACTGTGATCTTGACGATGATAATGACTTGCATTTACTTAATGGCTCCAAATATCGAGACGATGGACCTAATGATATTGATACAGATATAGATGGGGACGGTTTAGCGAATGATGAAGATTGGGACGATGATAATGATGGTATTTCTGATTACTATGATCCTGATGATGGTAACTGTGGGATACAAGATTTAGATGCCACAGATCCTTTTGATAATTCTTACCCTACTAGTGACGGAGATTTCTTGGATGGTTCAGAAGATGACCAACTTTATGCAATTGGACTTGTTTACGACATGTATTGGAATCAATCATGGATGTTCAATCCATTCACTGCAGAAAACGGATTTATATTGGATTATAATGGATTCGATTCTGCTGTGCCAGCAACTAGTGGACAAATTCCTGAACTATATTGGCATGTGATCCAAAAGTGGAGCCCGTATAATGGAGGTAATTTCTTTGATATTGATATTGATGGAGATTCTCTAATTAATGGCATAGATGTCGATCAAGATGCTGATGGATTACCTGACTGGTGGGACCAAGATGAAGGTAATGATGCAGTTTTAGACGTTAATGATCTGAAAATGGGCGGTAGCTTTGACAATAATACTTGTGGAGCCACCTTATTCTGGATATATGTCCCACAACAACCTCAAGCAATAGATCATGAATGTGGGATATTCTATGCTTGGTACTATGGTGCGCCATTAGTCGAACCAACTCGCTCACAACAAGTTGAATATACATATCCTTACAGTACAAGGCCTTCCGATGATTATAGTGATGGTGCATATAATGGAAGTAACTCTCAAGGTGCTTGGACTTGCAATAAAAATTGCTTCCACTTTACTTTCGACCCTCAGTCTGGAGTCAGTCCAACTGCAGCAGTTAGCTATAATCAGATGAAAGACAATCGTGATCTTTGGATTGCTTATATTGGCCTTACCTATGGGTTTTTCCAGTGGACTGCTGATTCAAATGCAAATTTCTTTCCAGATGAGAGAGCGGATTTACTGAATAATGACGTAGATCCTGATGATGATTGTGGAGCCCCAGTCGCAGGGAATATGGAGCCCCAGTGTTTATTCAATGATACTGCTGATTTAGATGACGATTTCGATGGAGTATACGATCATTGGGATGTCGACGATGACTCCGATGGAATTTGGGATTATTTTGAAGTCGATAGTAACGATGATCTTGATGATGATGCCGGAACACTCCCTCCAGGTAATTTCTATATTGGTTCAAATTGTGATGATAATGATGATGATGGTACTGACACAGATCCTGATGATGACGGGTGGTATCAAGCAGTACACGATAAAGGAGTCTTAGGGCAGGGTCTTTTGAATCCTCAATATTATGATGTTGATAATGACAATGACGGAATTCCCGATGGAGAAGACCCAGATGATGATAACAACGGGGTATTAGATTCAGATCAAGAACTTCTTTGTTTCAATGGTGAAGAACAGATGACCTGGGACCATGACAATGACGGTATTGTCAATTGGAAAGATAATGATTGGGACGGCGATGGTAGAAATAACCAGGACGAGCTTAATACCGCTACTCCATATATCTCTCCTTGGGATCATGATAATGATGGCCTAAGAGACGATATTGATCTAGACGACGACTCAGATGGAATGAAAGATGTCGATGAAATTATGCTTTGGCCATCTCGATACAATAGTCAATCTACTAATCCTTGGGATCATGATGACTTTGGCGGCGGAGAAGGCATTGCTAATCCTTCCGACCCTAGTACAGGTCCAGATGCAATTGATGAGGATGACGATGCAGATAATAGGACGGATTTCGATTGGGATCAATTAGAAGAAGATGATGGCAATTCTTCTGACTGGGATAACGACAATGATGGTATACTAGATGAAGATGATAAGATACCTACTAGGATTACGCTAACATCTCCAAATGTTTTGTGGTTAGATAACCTTTATGCTGCGAAATTTAATGGGACAGTGAGTTGGTTAGATTTAGACCAAGGGGTCTTTGCACCGGCTCCTAATTTGCCGGTTCAGGTTCATATTGCTTGGATTAGTAACGGGACATCTGCGGTTGAAACTGTCGACGTTCTAACTAATGAAGATGGTAAATTTATTGTGGGGCAATTCTTATTCCCTGAAGATTTACCTGTAGGTTCTAACACAACATATCATGTATATGCAGAAGTTACTGAGATGTTCATTCATGATGGTTCATCTACTGAACCAGTTCCTACGGAAGTTAGGGCAAATACAACAATAGATTATGTTGCTTGGACATATTTCCGTAGCGACGAACAACCTCTATTTGTAGATTATAAAGTACATTATGAAGCAGATTGGGAAAGAGGGATATTCGATAACAAACTATCGCATGCTCCCGTTTCATTCACAGTTCATGGTGGGCCATTTGGAAATCTGACACACCCTACAGTATTCGATGGATACGGGTATGGATATCGTGCAGATTCTGAAGGTTGGATATCGCTTTCGTTCGTTCAAACGAGTGGAATTCAAGGTGTCTGGAAACAAGTTCAATGGAATTCAACAATTGATAACGGAATAGGCATGGTTCCAGGGGCATATGAAGAAATTGTTTGGGACAATACTTCGAAAACACATAGTGTCGTGGGAATTTATGAATATACGAATACAAGTTTACCAATTGGTGATTATATGTTCATAGGCGAATCACGTCCAGATTTAGGTTCAGAAATGCCATGGCCATATCTTGAAGGAGATGTAACCGATTCTTTCGCTATACGTTCAATGCATAGGATGTATGTTGAAGCAGATATCATTACTCCTTCAATCCGCCCAGTATATTTCTATGACTCCACTCAATTCACAGGTTCTTCTTTTGGTGCATGGAGAGCATTATTCCACGCACCATCATTAGCAAACGCAGGTCTAGAATATAGTGATGTTAGCTTAGGTAAGCAATACCCAATGCTTTGGGATGGAACACCAGAAGGTCTTACTGGAGAGTCAGCAAATCTTCGTTCTTTCTTATCATCTAATGGCACGCATTGGTTCATTGCTATGCAAAATGGTGGTGATTTCAACGTGCCTCCTTGTGGACCTATTAATCCATTAGATCCGGAAAGCGATGTTCGTTGTGAAATAGTTCCTGAGATGTTTACCGGTGAAACATTTAGGGTACTTGGCACTGTTTGGAATCGTACTATGACGGCATGGCCTCATGATGCAATGGCATTACAAGTAGACATAGACCGTAATGGTGTGTTTGCAGGTGCTCAAGAAACAGGGTTTGCTAGAGTTCCAGATATGGTTAACGGTGAAGCATTATTTGATTATAATTGGACTTGGTATTCACAATATCCAGCAGGTGTATTTGGAATCCGTGCTGATTTTACTAACTCTAATTATTACTTTACTGGCAATCAATCTGCAGTACTTGCTCCAACAGGTGCTTATGTAAATGTCTCAGTAATCGGTACAACTGATTTCCAGTTGAATAACATACCCCGCTTATATCGAGGTCAAAACACCACTATTGAGGCTCGAGTAATAGATAATGCCTACCAACCAGTAAGGGACGCACCAGTTAACTATACTTGGTCCGCCGATGGAACAAGCGATGTTGCTGTAACTGACTTGAATGGCGTATTCAAAATCAATCTAACAATAGACGAAATGCATGAATTAGGCAACTTTTCATTGTCGTTCACATATCCTGGCGATACTTATCGGCAAGGTAGCTCCTCAGGAGTCGATCTATGGGTAGTTTCTAGGACTTATATTGATCTTCAGAGTACTACGGAAAATCGTCTTTCTAGTGGAGATTATTGGGAATTTACTGCACAAGTAACTGATGATAATCGAACTGCAGCAATCAAGGATAAAGGGGAACTTTTAGATGGTTGTGATGAGAATGGTGGTGAAGTATTAGTTATACTCGAAGGAGTCGATTTTGATCAAACAGTGCATAGGCAAATCATAAAGACATTATGCCCTAATGCTGGAACGATAAATCATGCAATGCTATTAGACCCTCAATTATTGAGGGATGATCCATTGTCATTCCTTCCAGATGGCTTTGGCCCTGTGAATGTAATAATTAGATTCTCAGAGAATTTACCTCACGAAGGTTGCGACCCTATAGATCAACAGATGCTTTCAATTTCTGGAGCTTGGGATCCCTGTGCACAGATATTAAACAGCGACCATTATCGAAAAGTATTCCAGTACAATGGGCAAGGATTTAGCCTAATAGGCGGAACACAATTAACTGTAGATAATCAGATTGTTTATACTTCTGAGATTGACCAATTAACCGGGCAACCAATCGATAAACCAATGACCGTAACGGGCCAATTAGTCGATGAGTTAGATACTAATCTGTCAAATCGTCCGATTCAAGTTCAGTATGAAATGGTGGGCACAGAATTAGGCGTTAAAGCTTGTAATGGCGGAGTGACAGATTCTAACGGCTTCTTCTCAATAATTTGTCCTTTGAATGATATCCAAGCAGGTCAAGCAAAAGTCACTGTGAATTATTATTCATATGAGACCGGCGACCAATATAGGTATAGGAATTCAAGTATAACAAAATTCTTCCCCGTATTTTCTAACTCTACAATGGTAGTTCAAGAAGTCGGACCTTTCCGTACAGATATTGACACTTATAGATTTGAGAATGGGTCAGTATTCCCTGTTCTTTACTTGAAAGAATCATTCCATATTGATGCCAAATTAGCTCAAGTAAATGGAAATCCTGTAGGTGGAAAGTGCCTTAATATTTATTTAGATCCTGAAACCAACACAAGACCATTTGCAACAGCAATAACACAAGATGGAACCGGTGAGATTGAATGGTATTCCGGCGATCCTGATGACAATCCAAGCAGAAAAGGAGTTGAACCGAATGGTCAGAAATTAGAAGGTTTCCGAACAATTAGGATAGCTTATGAGCCAACTAAAGAATTACCTGGTGGCTGTAAAGCCGAAACTACTCCTGTAGTAAACGGCTCATATGAAGACATAGAAGTTCTTGTTAGGAGTAAAGTCGATATTCTACAGAAAGAAAGTTGGGCAAGTTCTTCTGGATACCAAGTCGATGATGAAATTTCTGGAAGAGTTTCGATATTAAGGGATCGTCTTGACGTATCTGTAGAAGGTGAAACTGTGATTTTCACATTCCAATTTTGGAATGGAACCGGCTGGGAAACTAATAATGTTGAATATTCTGTAACAAATGAAAAGGGCGAAGCAAACTTTAGTTTCATATATGAAGGAAAATATGTCCCTGGAGATACTTTAGGTGTTGAAAGAGCAGTTGATGGAAAATGGAGAGTATTAATTCACTTCCAAGAGTCAGCATTCTTCCAAGAAGAATTCTTGAATAGTACGCCTATGATCTATCTAGGAGATTCAGTAGATAAATCTGGAACAGATTTCTGGACCTTTAGAATAATTACAGTTCTAGGAATCATGGGCTCGTTTATGTTACTTATCGGTGCAATAATGTATAGGAATTACAATGAACGTCGACGAATTGAAATAATTCGAGGTATTTTAACAGATTCATTGATGTCTTTGAAGGCTTCAAATGACTATATTGCAACAATATTTGATTGCTACAAGCAACTAGTCCGATTCTTCCGAAGTAAGGGTGCCATGAAGAAAGTATACGAGACAACAAGAGAGTTCGAAGATGCAGTGAATGCAATGTTAGGCGGAATAACTCCTCCGAGTGACCTCGATACTTTATTCTCAATATTCGAAGAGGCGCGTTATTCTGATCATGAAATAGGTGCAGACCAAAGGGACCGTGCAATCGAAGCTCTTCAGTCAATAATCAATCATTTGGGTAACGCTCTTGGAGAAAGTATGCTAAATCGTACATCTACTGTTGAATCTGGACTTTATGGTTCAGTTGTTAAGGCAGGGGAGTTTGTAGATTCAGAGGGACAAACACGAATAGCTGGTGTTGATGATAACGAACAAAGAGATGGATTTTCTTTGTGATTAGTGATTGTTCACTCTCCGTAATTAATCGCGGAGAGTGAAACATCCATCATAGGCGCAGTGCTACGAATTAGCCCTTGGCTCAGTAGTAGCATTCATAACAGGTCGTCAGGTGGCCGCGATACCCAAGAAACGTCGAGGGAGTCATATGAGTAAAACCAACAGAAAGACCAACGCGGCCCTTATCACCTTAATTGGTGATTTAAAGGACCAGAGCAGGTCAACCGGTTCTGCACTATGGCGAGACGTTGCTCTGCGCCTGGAAACCAGTCGCAGCAACTGGGCTGAACCAAACCTAAGCCGCCTATCGCGATACGCTGCGAACGAAGACATGGTCCTCGTTCCAGGCAAGTTGCTAGGAAGTGGCGAGGTAGCTGGAAAGCCTAACGTCGCCGCCTATAGTGTAAGTTCCGGAGCCCGCTCTAAAATTGAAGACGCCGGCGGTCGTGTAATAACGATCCGTGAACTAATGAACGAAAACCCAGAAGGAGCGGGGGTGAGAATCCTTGGATGAATCAGGCACAATAGTATATGATGCCACAGATAAGGTGCTTGGAAGACTGGCCAGTGTAGTTGCAAAGCAATTACTCACAGCTAGAAAAGCAGGCAATCCTCTGAGAATTATTGTATTAAATTCTGAACATGCAATAGTTTCAGGACCACGCTCAAGAGTTTTAGCAGATTATGATTTTAAGTATAAATTAAATCATCCTCGTAAAGGTCCATTCTTTCCTAGAATGCCTGACCAAATAATGAAGCGTACTGTTAGAGGGATGCTTCCTTACCAAAAGAATAGTAGTGGCCGTAATGCAGTCAAGGACCTGAGAGTCATGATTGGATGTCCGACTAATCTTTCTGGCGACGAATTACCAGATGGTCATGTATGGGGCGATACAAGTGCCTTAGAAAGACCACTACCAGTAAAATTTGTACGACTTGGTGATATATCTTCTTCACTTGGCGTAGACGCGACACGATGGGGAGGTCAGTGAATATGGCTAAAAAGAAAGTAAAAAGATCAGTCGAAACCAGTGGTAAAAGAAAAACCGCAATTGCTCGTGCAACAGTCCGTAAAGGACAAGGTAGAGTACGTGTTAATAGTCAACCAATCGATATAATGGAACCATCACTTGCTCGTCGTAAAGCAATGGAGCCAGTTCAGATTGCTGAAGCAATGGATCGTCTTAATGACGTAGACATTGTTGTAGATGTTCAAGGTGGAGGCCAAATGGGCCAAGTAGACGCTATTAGAACAGCTATAGCACGAGGACTAGTACAGTGGAACCGTGGTAAAGATGGAGAAGATGAAGAATTACGTGATGAATATTTACGATTCGACCGTAGTCTTCTTGTCAACGATCCAAGACGTAAGGAAGCTAAGCATCAAATGGGACGAGGAGCCCGTGCTAAGTGGCAGAAGTCCTATAGATGAGGTGAAGAAATATGTTGATACCAGTCCGTTGTTGGAGTTGTGGCAAAGTTATTGCTCACAAGTACGAAGAATACAAAGAATCAGTAGTAAATGGTGAAGATACTCAGATTGCATTAGATAATCTTGGTATTGAAAGATATTGCTGCCGTCGAATGTTCGTTTCTCATATCGATTTAATCGATGAGATAGCACCGTTCAGCATTTCCCGTGAAAACTAAGTTTTATACTTAGGTTAAGGATATGAACGAACATAAACCCCCCTTGAACACATAGGGCCTGTAGGTTAGCTTGGTCTATACTTCGCGGCTGGGGGTCGCGCGACCCAGGTTCAAATCCTGGCTGGCCCACCACTAAGATACTAGCTTATGCAAGGCGTTTGTAAACTATCAATACGCATGTTCAAGTCATCCAGCCTTTCTCAATAGACATGGTTGATGAGCGCCCATCCAGCGGAGATAAGCGAGCGCTCGTTTCTTGGTTAGTAGGGCAGATTTCATATCATTCAGACCTATATTATAATCAAGCATCACCAATTATTTCAGATGCAGAGTTCGATTTATTATGGACGGAATTAAAAACATTAGATCCCTTTAATTCTCAATTAGACCGAGTCGGTTCCGATTCATTGCCTGGTGCTGAAAAAGTAGATCATTTATTCCCGATGAGAAGTTTAGATAAAGCCACGAATGTTGATGAAATTAGTCATTTCATATCCGAAACAACTGCTCAAGGTAAACAATTTGTATGTCAACCTAAACTTGATGGTTCCGCCCTTTCTTTAGAATACCGATTAGGGCGCTTGGTTAGAGCGGCAACAAGAGGAAATGGCTCTCGAGGTGAAGATGTAACCGCTAATGCCAGAAGAATACCTAATATTCCAGAATCAATCAATTGGAAAGGAGATTGCCATATTCGCGGCGAAGTAATTATGCCATTATCTACATTTAGAGAAAAATACTCATCGATAGCCCCTAATCCAAGAAATTTAGCTGCAGGTTGCCTCCGACAGAAAAGTATTCAATCAGGTAAAGCGAAGGCAGAAGATTTGTTATTTTTTGCTTATGATGTTAAGTTCCCTGATGCAATTTCCCGTCATCCAAGTAGCCCTAACCCTCCTAATTTTCTATTTGATTCAGAATCGAATCATTGGTTAACAAGTGTTGGAATAGCGATTGCTGGTAATACTGTAATATCTGCAGATAGTAATGACTTAATGGTCCAAAAGGCAGTTTCAATTACTGATGAATGGACTAATAAAAGAAAAGATGCGGCTTGGGAAATCGATGGAGTAGTAATAAAATTAGATTTACTCTCTAAGAGAGAGTTACTTGGAATGACAGCTCACCATCCTCGATGGGCTTTGGCTTGGAAATTCCCTCCAGAGGAGGCGATGACAGTCCTCATGAACGTTGATTGGCAGGTTGGAAGAACGGGTACAATCACTCCTGTTGCAAGAGTCGCTCCCGTGACAGTTTCGGGAGTGACGGTTGAAAATGTCACATTGCATAACCTTGGTGAAGTAAATAGATTGCAGATATCTATTGGAGATAAGGTTAGAATTGTTCGAAGGGGCGATGTCATACCTAAGATAATTGAAGTAATAGGTAAAGCAAAAAATTCTGATATGATAGGCCGAACTCATTCAGATGGTTCTGTATTCAATGACGACTTACCATTGTATTCATCTATTTCTATTCCTTTGTTGTGTCCACGATGTTCCACTAAGTTAATTGAAGACGGTGCGTTTATTCGATGTAGTAATTTGGAGTGCCCATCTCGCTTAGAAAGAACAATATTGTACTGGTGTAGAGCCTTAGAAATGGATGGAATTGGGGAAAAACTCGCGGAACAATTATGTTCTCAAGGTTTGATTAAATCATTGCCAGATCTCTATCGTTTAGAGATTAGTGATATTTCTAATCTTGAAAGAATGGCCTTAAAATCAGCAACAAATATAATCAAAGAAATAAATTCTAGCCGCAATTTAACTCTCGGAAAGTTCCTTTCCGCCTTGGGTTTACCTGGGATAGGGCCAGAAATTGCAAATGCTGTAGCAACTAAGGTTGAAACAATAGACAATTTACTCAAATTAGTAAGCCTAAGAAATGATGAAATTGCTGTCGACGATGATGGTAAATCATACAAGCATAATCAAGCGATAAGAGAATTAGTTGAAATTGATGGAGTAGGTACAACAGTTGCTAGCCAGATATTAGATGGATTAGCAATACGAATGAAAGCAGTCTTGGAACTCTCTGAGCAATTACAAATTTCTTCAGAATTAAAGTCTATATTCGAAGGCCATCTCAAAGGAAACACATTTTGTATTACTGGGACCTTAACAAAACCTCGTAAGGAGATAATGCTCTCGATAAAGGCAAGTGGTGGGAAGGTAGTTTCTTCAGTTTCTGGAAACTTAAATTATTTAGTCGCCGGGGATTCTTCAGGCTCTAAATTAGAAGCTGCAAAAAAATTAGGAGTTGTAATACTTTCAGAAAAAGAATTAGAAAAAGTATTACTGGCAGAGGGCAACCCTAAACAATCAATTAGCGATATTCAAAAGTCATTGAATGATTTTTAATTATCCATACATGTTTGAATTTTCATTGGTGGCTTTTTCAGCCCCTGGGTTCAGTTGTAAAGCCATCATTTCACGAATTTGCCCCTCGATTCTTTGTGCTTCTTCTAACAGCGGGCCATCATCCAAATGTATTGCAGGAAGTAGTTTATCGAGACAATTAATTATTCTTGCAGCGGCTCTAGAATCTGGAACTGAACTAGTTCCAAATTCTCCAGAGGCTTCTGCAAGCATTGCGATAGTATTGATCTCCCTTCTCCTACTTTCTCCCATCATTACCCCAGTCATTCCTCCAACAATTCCTTGCTTTAGAAGAGGGACTTGTAATTCTTTGAGTATTTTATGAGATTCAGTCGTAGCTCCAATTCCGAGCAGTGATCCATCTGAATCATCTTCATCAAAAATAGTATGTTTATTTTCTATTCCCGGGGAATAAGCATCTATCATTATGGTCGCACTTGCATTGGATTCTTCAATCCAATCAATCAAAGCCGTTGCTAATGGTAAACATATTTCTGATGAAACTTGTATTTCTGAAGCAATTAGTACTACTCTGTTACACTCTTCCATATTGCATATTGGCTCCCCTGCATAAAATCTCAAGGGGGGTAATGGCATTCCATCTTGAACTAAACAAACTGCCGGCAAAGATGGATGCCGCACACCTCCTACTAACTTTAATTCTAATTTATCAACTAAATAGTGAGCAACAATGCTACTAACAAACCCTAGTGATGGAAAACAATTGACAACAAGTGCTCCAGTCACATCAATTTCGGAATCTACTTGAACCTCTGGTTGCGACGTCATTGTTAGACAGTAAAAGGCCGATGGTGTTAATCCTTATGACATTACGAGCATAACATCGGGCAATGAGGCGGGTTGAAGAATAATGCATAAGACCGCAGTAACTCATCAATTATCCCCCTCTTCTTGGAGCCGTTTTGAAGAATGTCCAAGAAAATATTGGTTATCCAGGCAGCGCTTACCTCGCAAAGCAAGTATGCCTGCTTCATTGGGTAACGCAGTACATAATTCAGTCGAAGATATATGCAATCTAGACGTCACTGATCGGGAAGATTCTGAGGTTGGATGGTTATCGAAATCTATGAAAGAAATATTAGATAGAAATTGGGAAAAAGAGAAACAGATTTTTTTATCTACACCAAGGCATCCGAGTTGGAAACCCCAACAAATTAGTAAGGCCCGGCAGGGTTTTGTTGGAGCATTAAATATTCTTTTTTCAAGATCTAATCATGGTAAAAAGAAATTTTCAGAGGTATCAATAGGTAATTGGAAACAGATCCAATCAATCGTATTGTTAAACGAAGGTAAGTTAATTTCAGAGGATGGTAAATTAATTGGACGATTAGATTTACTTGTTGATGATTTAGATGAGGATGGAGAATCTAAAGGATGGATAGTTGCAGATCTCAAAACAGGCAAACCCCCCAAAGACATTCTAAATGAGAGAGTCAATAGACAATTATTATTTTATAGAGATTTATTGAAAGTAACAACTCCAAATCATCCTAAAGTTTCTGCAGAAGGGTGGTATTCTGCGAATCAAGAGATTTATCCTGCGGAAGGCGAATCGGTGTTAGAAGATGCAATAGTTGCTTGGGCGGGCATGAAGCTAACTCTCGAACCTCTTCAAGCAACGCCTAATTCTCAATCCTGTGGATTCTGTGAATTTAAGGCATGGTGCCCAACTTGGTGGGTGGCTAGGAGAGACGGAATTCTTTCAGATTCTACAACTTTTCGCGATGAAGTAGTTAAGCTAATTCGTTTTGATGATATTTCCGGCGTAGCATTATTCGAAAGGATGTCTGCAATTGAAGATAAAGGAGAGGTCGCTGAATCTAATGTGCAATTTGGAGCATTTATCAAAGATCAAGCACTAAAACAGATAACTCATTTGTTATCCACTGGATATGATGGCCCTATGTTCCTTGGAAGTATTAGAGCGGATGGCAAAGTAATGCATTTAGGTGATTGGAGTGAAATTCTTAAATGGTCTCCTTTATTGAAATCAATAAGGGAAGATTAGTCTAGAAATTCATACTTATATTTTTCAGAAACTGACTGCGGTATAGGGCTAGATGGTGAAAACAACCAATGCAAATATCTTTGATCTTTTTTCTTTATTTCCTCTAAACTTCGTCCTTTATGTTTTCCAAAGGCAACTATAATCCCTATGTCGCTTATTCTTAAGTTACCTCCCGATCCTTCAATTGGCTCTAAATCGATCAACCCTGGACCCAGTGAATCATCACTTCTAATCCCAGATAGAGAATCTTGTAAATCATCAATGGAGCCTCTGAAAAATCGAGGGTATGCTTTCATCATCTCCCAGAGTAAAAATAGGGTAGCACCAGCATCAGCATCTGCTCTATGTGCATTTTCTAGATTTATAGAATATTTTTTGCATAATATTCCTAGAGTATGTCTCCCCGGTATTTTCAATTTTTTTGCAATAACATATGTATCAATTATTGCTCTTGGCCGCGGAGTTTCAACCCCTGCTCTCATACATTCCATTTCAAGAAATTTCCAATCAAATTTAATCACATTATGACCAACTATTATCGCACCCTCCATCATTTCTGCAATTTTCTTGATATGTTGGGAAAAAGCTCCCGACAGTTTCACATCTCTATCTTTAATTCCGTGTACATTCGAGGCCTCAAAAGGTATTCTTTTTTCAGGGTTAACTAATGATTGTAGATTTATGTGTCCACCATCTATATCGCTGCCCACAAGAGCATACTCAACAATTCTCTCAGTCCTTGCATTGAATCCTGTAGTCTCTAGATCAAATCCTAAGACTCGAAAGCCAGCAAATATATCTCCAGACATGGTCAATCGAACGAGACACCTGCCATGAACTCATCCATTCGCATTTTTTCAATCCTATCATTTTCACATTAATCGAGTCCATCAATCCAACATTGCTATCAATGCCATATTGTGCACAGACGTCTAATGGTGTCAACTAAGACTGTAAGTTTCTCAATATGTTGTATGATATTGTTTGTTTCTCTTTCTGGTTGTACTGGGCTATCCTCAACCAAACCTAATGCTGAAATAACGTCTGATAATAATGAAATAAATATGGGTGAAGTAATAAATTTTGATGGGCGTGATTCATCTTCACCATCTCCCTCAATAATTACTGATTATACTTGGAATTTCGGTGATGGAGAAATTAGAATGACTAAAGCTGGAATAATTAGCCATAATTTCCAGAGCTCAGGTAATTTCGAAGTTGAATTGATTGTGACAAATGATCTCGGTGAATCAGATTCAATCTCAATCAGTGTATTCGTCAATTCACCTCCTACAATAATTATTGAAATACCTGGATATGCCAAAACAGGCGAAGTTGCAGTTTTAGATGCCTCCTCTTCATTTGATCCAGAAGGTGGAATAATTGAATATATTTGGGATTTTGATAAAACCGTAGATAGTGATGGTGATGGTAACCCATCAGGAGATGCAGATGGGAATGATGCATTGGCAGAAGTAAGATTTACTGATCCTGGGAATCATACGGGAATTCTAACTATTGTTGACGATAAAGGAGGGATTTCATCTCAAGAATGGACTCTTATGGTAATTTCAAGAAACTACCATGTCTCGTGGGAAGAAAAATCAATTGAATTCTCTTGGTCAGGCTATCTTGAACAAGGAGATACAATTTCTTTTGATCATGAACCCGGTCTAGGCGCCAGAATCCTTCATGCAAATGCTACATTGACGCTAGCCAGAGATTTAATTCCAATAATGTGGCCCGAAGATAATTTCTCTATTTATCTTGATTTACCAATGACCGGGTGGTCAACTTTCACTTCCACGAGTCATGATAATATCACCGAAAATGCGACAGCATACATCGATATTGAAAATATGAATGACATACCTAATAGTGATTATACTCTCCAATCAGATTCATCCGAAACTATTGTAAATACCTTATTGAATCAAGCTGGACAGAGATTCGGTCAGGGCGATTGGGTTTGGACAATATCTGCTGATCAATGTGATCCTGATTTACCAGTTGATGGTATAGATCCGGATACGGGTAATGATTGGGATTTACAGATAGAATTTGTTATTTTAATACCCAGAGTTAGTGAAATTGGTGTTTAAGTTCTTATCTATCCGTGGGAAGGGCTTTCAAGTAATTCTCTATGGCACGGTCTATGGTCAAAGAGATGGAGATAACAAAAGTCTCAATTCGAGATCGACTCATTGCTGATTTAAAAGTGATAATGAATAATCCCCGGGACTATGATTTTTCTCCACGTGCAGAGATTAATGGAACTACTCTTTTCATTAAAAATGAGGGCGATGAAGTTTCTACAACTTCATTTGAATTAGATTCAGAAATGATGCAAACAGCGGAACGCGATCGAATGGTGGAATTGAGAGTTAAATTCAATGTTCAAGGTATGCATGGGGTGCTTCTAAACAGAACACCTAATTCGAGAGATGGTCCAAAATCTAAGAAATTAGCTCAGCCGAGTTGGAAAACAATCCTTCCATTAGATCTTTGATTTTGCTCGACTTTCAACCGTCGGAATTAAACAGGGGTCTTCTCTCGAACGCCGTATTGGACCCATAGTGTAGCCTGGATATCACTGGGGCTTGCGGAGCCTTAAACCCGTGTTCAAATCGCGGTGGGTCCGCCATTTCGTTGTTTTAGTGGTAACTATCGTTTTTATTCAGCAATAATTCAAAAGTGTTTGTTGAGCGCCTTCTTTCATGAGTATGCAAGAAGCATGGGGCGAAAAGTATCTTCGCCGCTTTCTTATTGCAAATGGGATTAATATGTGGGGTAATTCCATATTTTTTGTTTCTATTGCATGGGTTGTATCTCAGTCCGGCGGGCCTACTGCTTACGGTTATTTGTTAACAGCATATTTTTTGGGACATTTACCCTTACTACTTTATGCAGGGATGGTTGTAGATAAATTACCGAGAAGAACTGTGGCATTAGCCGCAGATCTAATTGAAGCTGGAATAGTTTTTGGTGCGGTAATTTGTTTATTATTTTCATTTTCCTTAATTCCAACATTATTGATATTATCTTTCCTTGTTGGAGGCATATCTGCTTTCTCAATGCCTGCTAAAAACGCACTTTTACCAGACTTAATCGATGAAAACTTATTGGCAGAGGCGAACTCAATCCGAGGAATTATTATTACTACGGCATGGATGTTAGGGCCTTTAACTGGTACCTTTATATTATTTTATTCTAGTCTCAAAATATGTTTATTATTTGATATTTTAACATTTTTATTTAGTGCAGCGATACTTTCAACAATACCTGAAGTTCCTATCGACAGAGGTGATAGTTCGGGAAATCTTCGAGAAGAAATATCTGAGGCATTTTCTTTTGTTAAAACACAACCATGGTTATTTGCTGGAATACTGATGTTTATGTTTTGGCATTTTTGGGACTCAATGATTGAAGTTGGAGTGCCTTTCTTAATTGAGTCTAAAGGTTTAGGCGCTCGCTCATACGGAATTTTCGGAGCAGTTGGCGCAGCTGGAGCAATGATAGGCTCAGCCCTTGGCGGAATTAAGCCAGTTCCAAAAGAGAAAAGAGGTTTAGTATTCTATATTTTCATTGGTGGAATAGCTTGGAGTATGCTTTTTTGGGCGATGCCAATACCATTTTGGGCGGTATTAATTTTTGTCTTAATTGAAGGGATATTAGGGGGTTCTTTAATGGTGATATGGAGAACTGCAATGGCAGATAGTGTCGATCAACATCTCCGAGGGCGAGTAAATTCTTTAGATGCTGTAGGATCGATGATTTTTCTTCCAATCGCTCCACTTCTTGGAGGTTGGTTAATTTCTATAACTAATGTTCTAACAACTTATTCAATCGCTGTGTCTTTTATGATACTAACCACTACTATCGGACTCCTCGTACCATCTTTCAGAAACTTCCAAAGAAACCCTTCTGAGGCCTTCCCTCTTAAATCCGTAAATATTGATTAATTTTAGTACAGAAAGTATTTTCTACATAGATTTCAAACCTATGGCTTGTCACGATAGAACATGGCTTTTACCTCGTCCCGAAGAATTGACTTCCCCATGGTTGATATCGCAGGTATTGTTTATTATCCTAAATTTTGGGACTTAGCACATCGTTTTTATGAAGAGTCATGGGAGTATACTTGTGATATGCATTATAATGAATTATTACAAAAACATCGTATTGGCTTTCCTTTAGTACACAGCGAGGCAAATTTTCATCATCCACTTAGTTATGGGGACACTGCTTTTTGTAAAATCACAGTAAAAAATATTGGCAACACTTCAATAACTTGGTTCTTTCAAATTTTTAATCAAAATGAAAAGCTATGTTGGAGCTCAACACAAACAACAGTATGTACAAGTATGGATTCAATTTCTGAAAAAATATCAGTCCCTGAATGGATTCGAGAAGGGCTTTCTCGTATAGTTCAAAATTAATTTACTTTGTTTATTGTTTTGGCCATTTTTTAGACAAGGCAACTCGGAGGTCATCATTCATTCTTGCATCCCACCAGTTAGCATCTCGCCAAATTGCATATCGCCCTCTTATTCCCCTCAAATCTGCACGGTCGAGTTTTGAGCCTTGAAAATTTGATAAATTCATTCTCGCTTTTAGGAAAATTGCATCGCGCATATCTGCATGATCAAAAGCAGCCTTCATTAAATTTGCACCTTTGAATGACGCTTTTCTAAGATCTGCACCTGAGAGATTTGCTCCTTCGAGATCTGCCCCATCGAACACAGTTCTTCTTAAATCAGCACCTGATAAATCGATACCGCGCAAATCTTCACCTATATGTGAAGTATAAGACCAGTCTTTTTTTTCAATTTCTTTTTCAGTCACGAGACAGTCTCTCCAGATAATCGCGTCCAGCATCAGTTAGTATGACATATCTATTTTTCTTCGGCATTCCAGCAGGGTACTCCAGGAACGGATCTTGCTTCTTTCCGGAAATTCCACCTTCTAACATTCTGTTGATATATAACGACAAATTCCATTTTTCTACAGCATTCTCATCCCATTTTCCTGATTGTGTTACTAAGATTTTCAATTCTCTTGGCGGGGTATTAGTTTCCTTCTCTACGAATCTGAGATAATGTATTGCTGCCAAGATTACATCTCCAGTTTTTTCTATACCACAAGAATCTAAAACTCTCCTAAACGCAGATCCACGTTCAGGTATTCCACTTTGTATTGCTCTTTGGGCGGCAGCTTCTACGGCTAATTCTCTTGCGTTTCGAATAGCGGAGAGATTTGCTGCCCATGATCCTTCTTCTTTAATTTTCAACCAGCCATCATTCACTTCTTTTGCTGAACCAGTCAAATCAATAATATCTGAACCCACTTTAATATAAATACGTCCCATATCCGAATTCTCATCTTGGCTCATATTGTATCCGAGGATACCCATTTAGTTAAATCCTAGTGTCATTTTTTAACAAATAGTGATGTTGTAACTGCGAGATTTAAGATAACTAACTAACTGCGCTTAACTATGAGTGACGACAATAGCGCGGGTTACCCATTAGTTCTGCATGCGGAAGCAGACCCTAGCCGGCTCGGCGGGACAGCAATTTGTGGATTTTCTTCAGTGGGCTCGGTTGGAGTAATTGCAACATCTCATTTGATATCTGCTCTTGAGTTAGATGTTATGGGTACTGTACTTCATCCTCAATTTCCAGCAATAGCATTAATCCATGATTCAGTTCCAAAACATCCAGTTCGAGTCTATCAAGGAGATGGAATAGGAATATTCACATCTGAGATACAATTTCCCAATGAAAAAGACGTACATTTTGGCGAAACAGTTCTTGAATGGTTTACGAAAGGGGGTTTTGATCGACTAATTGTAATTGATGGTGTAATAAGTAAAGAGCTCGGTATCAAAGAAGAGGGGGAACTATGGGGAGTCTCCTCTACAAAAGAAGGACGAGAGCAATTAGATAAGGCAGGAATTCGCCGTATTCAACAGGGAATAGTTTCAGGAATTGCAGGTTATTTAATTGCAGAAGGGGAACGTCGTGGCTTAGAAGTATCCGCACTTTTAGCAGAATGCAATCCCATGTATCCCGATGCTAGGGCTGCGTTAATCGCAGTTGAAGGAGTAAGCGAATTAATCGATAAAGAAATCCCTATTCAAGAATTATTGAACGATGCTAGGAACATTGAAGAACGTGTAAGAGAAGCATTCACTCGTGCACAAAAAACAGCTTTACCTGCACCAAGTGATGATGATGATGATGAAGTACAAATGATATTCTAATCAATAGAAGGGATTTGTTCCTGCAGCATGATCGGTAGTATCGATAATTTCAGTAATCCCATCTACATTATCTGTAATCATAACTTCAACACCCTGTTTTAGTGTTACATCTACCATTCCACAGCCTTGACAACCTCCACCGAAAGCGATGTACGCCTTACCATCGTCCACTCCTAATAGGTCGACATGCCCTCCATGGGATGCAACCGCAGGGTTAACGTGCTCGGCAATTACATCCGCTACACTTTGTGATAAATCATCTATCCATAGTGGATTGGGGTTATCAAATGCAAATCCCCCTCCCATCAAGGTTTCTTTGTAATCTAAAGTAGTTCCATTGATGTATTGGATGCTTTTTTCGGCAATCAATACCGACAGGCCATTCGATTCAGTTTTCAGATCCCCTTCTTTAGCGTCTTCAAGAGATACTAATTGTAAATCATAATTGAAACCCTTTGCCCCTCTTCCTACAATCTCGATACGAACCGATAGGTCGGAATCTTCACCCTGAGATATATATTGGTTCAACATCTCTTGAGCTTTCTCTGTAATCTCCAGCATGTTACTCAATGTAGTGGAATAGGTACCCTTTATTCAACCTGTCCTCAAACAGGCAAGACTCTTGACTCTAGTTCCTTACGCAGCATCGTGTCTGTCACGGATGTCCACGATCAATTTGGCAGGCCATTGAAAGATTTACGAATTTCAGTCACTGATCGCTGTAATTTCCGATGTAGATATTGTATGCCAAGGGAGAGATTTAATGATGACCATGCATTTTTGCCAAAAAGAGCATTTCTTTCGTTTGAAGAGATCGAAAAGGTAGTTCGCTCTAGTATGTCCTTAGGTTTAGAGAAAGTTCGAATCACAGGAGGGGAACCCCTTCTTAGGAAAAATTTACCCGAATTGATTGAAAAACTCTCCAAATTAGACATTGACATCGCATTAACTACTAATGCATCACTATTGAAAAAAAATGCAAAAGCACTTCATGATGCTGGATTAAACCGTGTAACAGTAAGTCTAGATGCATTAGATCCGGATTTACATAAAAAGATGTCAGATAGTAACGTACCCGTTGAATCAATATTAGAAGGAATTAACGAAGCCGTTCAAGTAGGATTGTCTCCAGTAAAAATCAATTGTGTTGTACAAAAAGGAATCAACGAAGAAGAAGTTAGCAAATTAGTACATTATTTTAGAGGCACGGGAATAATTGTTCGTTTTATTGAATATATGGACGTAGGTCGAACCAATGGCTGGCAACTGGGCCAAGTAGTTCCAACTGAAAATATCCTCAGTCATCTGCAAAAAGAATTTGATTTAGTTCCAGTTGAACCTACGAATAATAGTGATGTTGCGGTTAGGTGGGCGCATAGCGACGGTTCAGGTGAGATAGGTTTCATTTCATCTGTAACAGCGCCTTTTTGTGGTGATTGTGTTAGAGCTAGATTATCTGCAGATGGCCGTTTAGTTACTTGTTTATTTGCATCTGGTGGTCATGATATTCGTGCATTAATTCATAATGGCACAGATGAAATAGGTCTCCAGAAAGCCATCGCAGCGATATGGAATTTGAGAAAAGATAGGTACAGTGAAATGCGCTCCGAAGAAACTGCCGCTTTACCGAGAATCGAAATGTCCTATATCGGTGGTTGAGATTTATTCAAACATTCTACGATAATATCCCAAGGTGCATCAGTTCTAAATGAAGGTTTAGAATAGTGTGATCTTGCTGCTTTAAACCCCTTTTCTTTAATTAATTCAATCATTTTATTTGGGCTAGGGGGAGATCCTTGATTGAGCCAACTAGCTAAATCATCAGTTAAAATCAGATTTCCACAATCCGCTACTTCAGCTTCTTGTTCTATGTACCTAATACTCCGAAGAACTTTTCTTTTTTGTAATTCAAAGTCTCTTTCAACCCAAGACAATAGATTATCTTTTTCAAATTTTTTAGTGCACATAGATATCGCTTGCTCTTCTGTAAAACTTGACATTACTTCTGAATCACCAATCGGGCCTACCCATAGCGGGCCTGAAACACGCTTATCTTTTCTACTAACTGAGTATGAAAGAGGTAAAAAACAATGCATAGGGAGAGATTCCATAGAGCTAGGTGGTGTAAGTTTAGCATCTATTGAGGCTTGAGTTTCTTCTTTATTTGGCTCCGATATTCTCCATCCTAAGTTTTCTTCTAATTTATTTGAGATTTCAACTGATTTTATCACTTTCATAGAAACTCTCAGGTGATGAGAGTCCCATATTGACATTATTGGTTGAATGCACCTGTCGTGCCTTGCTGCATTTCTTGCAATACATGCTAATAAAACTCTCATTCCTGAATCATGCGCTAAGCCATCAGTCTTCACTCTAGCACCGTACCTTCTCAATAAGGCCGTCCGAGAAGATCCTGTCAAAGCAGCAGTGTCTGTAGCACTAACTTCTAAAATCGCTCTCCTCGCTAGAGATTGAATCGCTGTATCTAAAAACGGCATAGGGGAACCAAATGGATCAACATCTACCCAGTGCCAACCTTGGTCTAGTACTGCGGTGCGTAAATCTCCTTGTCGTGCCGTTAGAATTCCTTGACCATGTTCCGGCGGGAATTGTTTATGATTCATCATGGCCCATTCCAATGAATTAGCATTTAAGTCACAGATAGTAACTCTCAATCTTTCTGCGTAATCGCTAGGTAATTCATTTAACCATCTTCTTGCTCTCAATCCACTTGCTGCAAGCCCATCAATAGCATAAATTTCAGAATTTCCTAAGTATCCGGATTCGATAATATGTTTCATTAAAATTACACTTCTTGTTCTTGATCCAGCCATTGCTGAGTTATAGAACACTTTCTCAAAATCTTTTGCTGCAGGTCCTAGGCTATTATCGAGTACTTGATCAGTCAGCCGCATTAAAGTGGCTCCTTCTAGGTTAACCAAACCCTCTTGCACTTCAAATCATTACTCCAGTTAATAATGCTCAAACACAATTTCTGAGTTCTTATGCGTAACCTTCCTTCCTTCATTATGCACAAAACCAATTCGTCGACAACCAGGTAATCTTTCATCAAGCCAAGATTGTACTGATTCAGCGACATCTTTACTGACTGCTATCATCATTCCCGTACCCATATTGAAAGTCCTGTGCATTTCTTTACTATTTACCGAACCTTGTTCAGCAAGCCATTGAAATTCAGGTAATATGGGTAAAGGTGTGTCGATATGCCATCCCAATTGGTCATGTAATCTTAGCAGATTTGATAATCCCCCGCCAGTTATATGTGCCATCGCTTTTAGATCCCTTACTCCACAAGGGCCCGTTCCTTCTCTACAACTTTTAATCAAATCAATTAGTGGATTAACATAGATTCTAGTTGGATTAAGTAGAACTTCACCTAAAGTAATTTCACCTTCTTCAAATCTTTCTATTAATCTATTAGGATGGCTTGTATTAAACGGGGCTTTATCTGTTAATGATTTTCCCGAACGTTTCAAGATAGCCCTCACAAGTGTATAGCCATTGGAATGTATACCGCTACTAGGTAGGCCAATTATTACATCTCCATCTTTTAAATTCTCACCGGTTATTGCATCCCCTTTAGGGAACCAACCCAAGGCCGTACCCGATAGGTCGAGCTCAGTAACAATACCTGGCAATGTTGCAGTTTCCCCCCCAGCCAAAGTTATTTTTGCCCTTTTACAGGCTTCAGCTAAAGACGCTCCAAGTATTGCATGAGTTTCAGGATCAGTTTTTGGGACAGCAATATAATCTACGAAAGCAATCGGTTCAGCCCCTACGCATAGTAAGTCATTAACATTCATAGCAACGCAGTCAATTCCAACACTTTGATATTTTTTAAGTTCATTAGCGATCATTAATTTCGACCCAACACCATCAGTTGCTAACGCCAACCTATAATCTCCAAATTCTATAATTCCTCCAAAACCACCTGGTAGTGGCACGGGGGCTCCAAATTCTCCAGTCTTTCTAACAGATGCAGAAAGAGCACCTACTAGGCTAGCAACTGCAATGCCCTCTGCATCGATGTCGACACCGGATGCTGCATAGTCCAATGGGGTGTCATCCATACACTTCCGACCAATAACTACTCCATGAATTGCTCTGTCTGATATTTTCTTTTAATCTCCTCACATGGGTTCAATATTTATTTTCTCCGACTTCAATATAGTAAATATACTCAAAAAGACACATTTGGGTACATCTCCAAGAGACTCTATAACTGTTGCACCTTCCCCACGGCCTTACCGGAACGTGAGTATCCTATGAATAACAAAAAAATAATTGCAATGATGATGACCCTAAGTATGCTAGCAGCAGCCTTTGCTGGATGCTTAGGCGGAGATGACGACGAACCAGTAATAGAAGAATGGTCACTTACACCAGCAGCAGATGTAAGTGCAGATTTCATTACTTCTGACTGGACCCCGATTATCCCCAACTTGAACGCCGGAGAGATGTGTGATGCAATCCTTTCCTCCATGACCAAAACAGTTGACAGAGAAGTCATAGTTGATTTCACTCGCGGTTACTATACTAGTAGTCAAGGTGTAATTGGTTCAGCGGATGCTACTGCTATCAACGATCCAGTTGATATGAATGTAGATGGTACTGTGGTTGCAGTACAGACTGGAACAACTTCAGATCTTTGGGCAAATGAGAATTTACCTCTTGCAACAATTCTAGCATACGAAGACTTCCCTCAAGTAACTGCAGCAATTAGTAATGGTGAAGCACACTATGCTTTGGGCGATTCACCAGTACTAGCATTATCTGGCGATTTAATGGTTACTTTCTCAGATGAGACTTTTGGTATGGCTGTAGCAGATGGCAATTCAGAACTTCTTGACGCATTGAATGTAGCAATTACAGCAGTAATTGATTCTGGCGAGTATGACCTAATCTTCGGAGCTTCTTTCGATGGTATGGTTGTATTAACTGATGATACAGACTCTTCAACAGCAACTGCATACCCTATGGCAACAGAAGGTAGCAGACTAACACATGTTCTAGAATCTGGTAGTCTAAGATTTTGTTCAGATACAACTTACCCTCCATTCGAGAGTCTTGATGCAGACGGTACTGTAGTAGGTTTCAGTGCAGATCTTGGTAACGCAGTTGCCGATGAGATGGCTGCACACTATATGATGGCAGCAAACCCAATGTTTGTACCACCAGTAGTGGCAACACCTGATGTTACAATTAAAATTGGATTCCTTAATGATGCAACTGGGCCAATCTCAGTATATGCAGGAGGCTTCACATTTGCTTCTACAACAGCAGCAGCAACTCTAACAGCAGCAAATGATGGATACAGCTTCGAGATAGTTGAAGCAGATTCAGCATGTGATGGTCAAGCAGCAGCTACAGCGGCTCAAGCATTAGTTGACGCTGGAGTAGTAGCAGTAGCTGGAGCAGCATGTTCCGGTGCATCAATGGGTGCTAACGCAGTTCTTTCAGCAGCAGGGATCCCAATGGTTTCCTATGCAAGTACTAGCCCAGCATTATCTGATTCAGTAGCATATCCAGACTTCTTCCGTGTAGTCCCTAGTGACGCTATTCAAGGTGACGCTATGGCAGACATGGTTGCAGCAAGTGGTGTAACTAATCCAGCATTAATCCATATGACTAACGCATATGGAGCAGGTCTTGCAGATTCATTCGAGTCTTACTGGTTAGATATGGGTATGTCACTTTGTCTAAAGTCAGGTTATGACGAAACAGCTACTGATTTCTCAGCAGCAGTCCAAGCAGTAATGGATGCGGGTTGCGATTCAGCAATCCTAGCTTCTTATTCTGCTGATGGTGCAATGATTATCGAGACTATGGCAGTAATGGGTGCAACAATCCCAGTATTCGGTGCTGATGGAATAGCAGGCGAATCTGCTCTTCTCGATTACACTAATCCAGCAGCTGCAAATGGCGTTCAAGTAACAATGCCTAGAGCAGCAGCAGCAGGAGCAGGTGAATTCGCAGTTACTTGTGCAGCAGATGATGTATGTGCTGCAGGTATCTACACTGCAGAAGCATTCGACGCAGTAATGATGATCGGACATGCAGCTATGCATGACGATGGAGCAGATATGGCAGACCACCTAAAGATGGTTGGCATGGATTACGCTGGAGCAAGTGGCGTACATGACTTCATGGATAATGGGGACGTTGCAGGAAGCGGATATGATGTCTGTACTTTCAATCACGTACCTACATATGGAGATTACTTCAACTGTGATATGATGTGGACTGGAAACGAGGGTCTAGAAGCAGCACCATTCATGGGAATGACTGTAAAGATTGGTTTCCTTAATGACGCAACTGGACCTATTGCAGTATATGCAATGGGCTTCGTAGCAGCATCTCAAATTGCTATTGGTATGGCTAACACAATCGGATGGAACAGTATGGTTCAGTTCGAGATAGTTTATGCTGATTCAGGTTGTTCAGGCGATATGGGTGCATCTGCGGCTCAAACATTAGTTGATGCAGGTGTAGTAGGAGTAGTTGGAGCAGCATGTTCCGGTGCTTCAATGGCTGCTAACGCAGTTCTTTCAGCAGCAGGAATTCCTCAGATTTCCTATGCAAGTACTAGTCCAGCACTTTCAGATGCTACTGCTTACCCTGATTTCTTCCGTGTAGTTCCAAGCGATGCTCTACAAGGTCAAGCACTTAGTGCAGTAGTACAAGCAGACATGCCAGCTGATGGAACAGTCGGACTAGTTCATATGACTAACGCATATGGATCAGGTCTTGCAGATTCATTCTCTGCTGATTTCACAGCAGATGGTAGTACGCTATGCACAACTATTGGCTATGAAGAAACAACAACTGATTTCTCAGCTGCTGTTCAAGCAATGACCGATAGTGGTTGCACTTCTGCAGTATTAGTATCATATGCAGCAGACGGTGGAATGATTCTCGATGAGATGGCTTCACAAGGCTGGTCAGGTCAAGTATATGGCGGAGATGGAATTGCTGAAGAAGGTCTAGCAGCAGATACAAGTGCTAGCGTTGATGGCGTAATTGCTACAAAGCCAGCATCTGGATCAATGGGTACTGTAGGATATGTATTCGCTGGTCTATGTGCTCAATCTTCTGACTGTGCTGGTGGTATCTATACCGCTGAAGCATTCGATGGAGTAGTTGTAATGGCATTAGCTGCATTCGCACACTTGGCATCACCTGGAGCTACATTATCTCAAGTAATTATGGCAACAGGTCAAGGATTAGAAGGAGCGAGTGGAACAATCTCTTTCCTTTCTAACGGTGACAGTCCTGGTGCAGGTTACTGTGTAGGTGACTTCACAGAAGATGTTGATGGCAATGTAGCCTTCACTTGCAACCGTAGCTGGGACCCAGCAAACGGAATGTCTTGATTAATCTCTTAGATTAAACAGGCTACGTAAAGCAGTGTGGCGGGATTTCCCGCCACGCTGCCCTTTTTTTTTAAAATTCAATTATGATTCAGTGTGTGTGTAGTAATGCTCCAGCAGATTCGTAAAAACTATAATCAACTTTCAACTCTTAAGCAAAGATTAATTTTTGCTTTATTCCTATTCTTTGATTCTCTGTTCTTAGGGCTATCTCAAGGTTATGGAACATTTAACCTTCTCGACACTATTCTTCTCGACAAATTACCAACTGATTTAATCTGGTTACTACAGGTTCTAGAATCATTATCTGCTGGATTTTTAGTCGTAAAGATTTTCTTTGATGATCTTCCAAAAAGTCCCACTAAGACCTTTGCAATGTTAATTTCACCATTGTTTATGTTAGGGATAGTTTTTGTGACAATAGAAGCACTACTACAAGGACTCGATACAAGAGCAACAATTACATTAGATTTAATTTCTATCAGTACAGGAACCCTTACTTGGGCTTCTACATATCTTGCGATTGCAATTGGATTAACTTTAACATATAAGGTACAAAGATATGGTAACTTTGCTCAATCTGAATTCTTTATGATTGGTATGTACTTAGCAATGATAATGATTTGGAGCGATTATTTTCTTCCATTGTATGATGCTCCGAAAGACGGTGTTTTAAGTTGGTCATTATTATCGTGGTCTCTTATTGCTGCTTTTATCTTAACAGGAATTGCAGGTATAATTATTGATAGACTTGTATATCGTGGTTTTCGTGAAGATAAAGCCTCTCCTCAAGTGATGATGATAGCATCCTTAGGTGTTGCATTAATTCTCAGAGCTTTGACATATTTGCGTTTTGGGGCTTCAAGAAATATGTTTGAGCCTGATTCAGATTGGAGGATGCCAACAATGCGTTGGGAGCTTCCAACTACTAAATTTCGTTTCAATTTTGGTGATAGAACGCAAGGACTTGCCCCTGCAGAGCCATTTTGGGATGCTAATGGAAATGGCATTTATGATCGAGGAACCAATGGCCTGTTTGAATCTTTTATTGATTTAGATGGAGACAATCGATATGACCAAGTTCAAGTTTACAATCACTATAATTGCGAGCAAACAGGTATCGATGAAACAACAGGTGAACCAATTTTATCACGAATTATTAGTGAAGTTTCTAAGCCATTTTTTGAAATGTACGACACCAATGCTGATTGCATAACAGGGGCAACCACAAACTATGCTTACTACAAAGGAATTGTTCCAGCAGTTATTTTTTCTTCTGTTGCTATTCTTCTTTTGTTATTGACAAAAACTAGGCTAGGGAGGAAAATGCGAGCAGTGGCAGATAATCCTGAACTTGCAGCTAGTAGCGGAATCAATGTAGAACGCGTCCAATTGACTAGTGCATTTTTATCCGCCGGAATTTCGGGTTTAGGTGGAGCAATATTTGCCATAACTCTTCGATATAATCCTGAAACTGCATTTACATTACTTTTACCCTCTTTTGCGGTTATTGTCTTAGGTACTATTGGTTCAATACCTGGAGCAATTATTGCTTCATTAATAGTTGGCTTTGTTAGAGCCCTTTCATCTCCAATATTGATTGGTATCGGTAGTCCTTTAGGCCGCTCTAATTACACCGCTATGGATGGAGTAATGCCCTACATCTTCCTTGTTGCTGTATTAATGATCATGCCAGAAGGTATTGGTGATGCTTATGAGAAATGGAAGATAGATCGATTAAGAAGAAAGAGAGAAAAAACTAATCAACCTTCCAAAATAGTCACATATTTACTTGCTATATTCCCTTTAACTGCCGTTTTAGGTATTCATAATTGGTGGAACAATCGTTCAGATCGTGCACAAACATTGGGAGCCTTGAGTATTGCAACCTATGTATTCCATCGATTTGCTAGTTTTATTGATAAAAATTCATTCTCACCCGGTGCTTGTTCGGATTCTTGTGAGTCCAATGGAGCGGTTGAAACAAATTTAGATATTTTATTAGGTAGTGATGGTATTTTACAGCCAGAAGATTCTCCATTCTTTTCCGATACTTTATCAGATTTCGATATGTCTTGGTTCGACCTGATGCAAACTGAAATTTGGCTACTTGATTTAATTGCTTCATTAGATTCTCTTGTATGGCCCTTGCTTCCAATTTTAATTTGGATAGTAGCTCTATTTCAGGCTAATGAATATATTTCAGGAAATTCTCCAGAATCTGAAGTCATTAGATCCACAAATAAAGTTATGAAATTGGGCTTTTTAGTATCTTTAGAGAAACATTATTCAAAGACAAAAAATCACCTTGGAAAAATTATTAGAGATTATGATTTAATATTGTTAAAGTTGAAATCGATTATTAATACTAATAAAAAGATTATAATTGCCAAAATTCCAGATGATTGGAAGAAAAATTCAGTGCTAAAAGATCGGCTACAATATGGTCGTGAAAGTAAATTAGGATCTAATTTGACATTTATATTCTTACTTTTAGTTTTATTCATGTTCCTCTATTGGCTACCTATTTCTAACTCCGACACTATGAATTTTAACAAGGCTCTTCAAGTTTCAAATGTTTTATTGACATTATCAATATTCATATTGATGTCTTTTTCCTTAAATCTCCATACAGGAGTTACTGGAATGGTCAACTTTGGTGTCATATTCTTCGTTGGTATTGGGGCAATTACTGTAGGGATTCTCACGGCTCCCACTGAAGTACATGGTTATGCGTGGCCTGTTTTGCCAGCAACTATTGCTGCTATACTACTAGCGGCAGCATTTGGATGGGCGTTAGCATATCCGACAGCACGCCTAAGGATGGATTATTTTGCAATAGTTACAATTTCTCTTGGTGAAATTCTTCGTGTTTTATTAGCCGGAGAGCCACTCTTAAGAGTCGGTTCTATTGGTTCTGCAATTGGAATTTCTAAGTACACTCTTCCATTGAAACAATGGTGGTTTTGTGGAAGTGGAGTTGCCATAGGGCCCGATACGGTCTATGCCAGTGCAGATTCTTGTCGAAATGATTCAGCCCTTCTCGGACCTGCCGATAAAATGGGTGAGTTGCTAAATCTTACAGATTCCAATGGTCTGATTGAACCAGCACCATACATGATGCTCCTTGCAATCATGGGTCTTATCTCAGTAGTAATCGTATGGTGGCTACTTGAAACAATATTATCTTCACCTTGGGGAAGAATACTGAAAGCAATTAGGGAAGATGAAGATGTTGCACAGCATCACGGTCATAACGTACTTTCTCACAAGGCTGCGAGTCTTGCACTGGGTGCTGGAATAGCAGGTCTTGCAGGAGCCTTCTGGGCTTGGAAGTTAACTGGTTTTGAACCTTCAATAATGGCACCAGCTCGTTCTACTTTCCTTGTATGGGCAGCATTTATTATCGGTGGTAAAGCCAATAATAAGGGGATGATAATCGGGGCATTTATCATAGTCCTGATGGAGTTCGTATTCAATGTATTAGTTGCCGCCCAGGGTTCACCAGACCTTCCATTGTATACTACTGCTGACCGCATTGATCGCTTATTCAACTGGCTAGTCACAAGCCAATGGGAAGTCATTAAGATATTTATTGTAATTTCAGTAATCGGTATTATGGTAAGAAATAAAACAATATCTGATATAGGGATTTCTGGAGGTTTAATCTTATTATTTACGCTTTTAATGTTAGGGCAACGTTCTATTGAAGAGTCATTTAATGCCGGTATAGTTAGAGCAGATATGGCTTATGTGAAAGTATTGTTAATCGGATGCTTAATGCTATTCTCACTAAAGTTAAATCCCAAGGGACTTATTCCCGAGGTTCCATTCAGACCCAAACCGCATGTCAATAACTCTTCACATAGATTTTTTTCCGATAATTTGAAGGGAGATGATAAAGAATGAGTACCGTTCTTAAAGTTAAAAATCTCCGTAAGGAATTTGGTGGACTAGTGGCTGTAAAAGATGTTTCATTTGAGATTAAAAAAGGAGAATTTGTGGGTCTTATAGGTCCAAATGGATGTGGTAAATCTACTACATTTAATTGTATCAGCGGTCTCCTAGATCAGACTTCTGGCATTGTAGAAATTTATGGCAAAGACGTATCAAATCTGAGACCGGACCAGATACACAGTTTAGGGGTGACCAGAACTTTCCAACATACTAGATTATGGCGTGAAATGACAGTTATTGAAAATTTATTAGTCCCTCCTCGGAAACAATTTTCCCCTAGTCTTTTGAAATCGCTGCTCTTACCGAACAGTCGAGAAGAAGAGGAACAAAGGTTAGTCATGGCACATGAGATCCTTGATGAATTAGAAATCCCTCATATGGCTCATAATTTAGCAAGTGAATTATCTGGCGGGCAGTCAAAGTTGGTGGATATTGCTCGCTCGAGGATGGGTACCCCGAATCTTCTATTGCTCGATGAACCAGTAGCTGGCGTCGCGGGTCCTTTAGCGATGAAGATATTCGATAATCTCCGAAAAACAGTTGATGCAACAGGAATTTCGATATTAATAATTGAGCATAATATGGATTTTATACTTCGTCAAGGAGTTGATAGAATCATTGTGATGAATGAAGGTGAAGTCCTAATGATAGGCACACCAGATGAAGTTAAATCAAATAAAGCAGTAATTGAAGCCTATCTCGGTTCTGTTGGTGAGGAGGGGTAGTTATGGCACGGATACTTGATGTAAAGGGCCTTAATGGTGGATATGGTTCAGTCCAAATTCTTTATGATATTGATTTATATGTTGAGGAGGGTGAATTCGTGACTATTATAGGGCCCAATGGTTGTGGAAAATCAACTTTCATCAAAACTATTTTTGGAATAGCTACACATTATTCAGGGAGTGTATTGCATGACGGTGATGAAGTGTCAGGATGGAGAACTGATCAACTGGTTAACCGTGGAATAGCATATGTTCCTCAAGTCGATAACGTATTTCCTTCACTTACAATTTTTGAGAACTTACAAATGGGGGGCAACAGTCTTTCAAACTCAGTTCTGAATGATAGAATTGAAAGAGCATTGAATATGTTCCCCGATCTTAAAGAAAGAGTTCACGATCTAGCAGCCTCTCTATCAGGTGGTGAAAGACAAATGTTAGCAATATCTCGGGCTCTAATATCTAATCCTAAATTCTTGTTACTCGACGAACCAACCGCAGCCTTAAGTCCTCTTTATCAACAACAAATAATTGAAAGAATTGATGCTCTAAGGGGCGAAGGAATCACGGTATTAATCGTCGAACAGAATGCTCGTCTTTCTTTAGCTAGATCTGACAGAGGTTACATATTTGCTGGAGGAAAAGTAGTTCACTCCGGAGATGCCCAGCATATCTTGACAGATCCAGAAATAGGGGAATACTTCCTTGGTTCTAAATCAGAATAGTTTCTATTTTGTCAATGATTTGTATAAGAATGGTAGTGATATATCCATTCTATAATCAATCGATGAATGAGTATCATCAAATTCTTCATGAATATGATCAATACCAAAATTCTCTAATTTCTGTACCAATTGTCTTGCGCCGAAGTGTAAATTGTATTGATCTCTAAAGCCACAATCAATGTATAGTCCTTTTAGATTTTTGAGATTCTCTTGTATCTCTTTTCTTTCAATCATATGGACTGGATCGTGGGCGAGCCACGAAGTCCACTTTTTCTCATCTATAATACAAGTTTTGAGATCAACCGGTAAGCTAACTCCCAGAGGGGCATTCTCATCAGGATCATAAAAAGCACCCATAGCTATCATCATCAATACATGGAAATCTAGCCCTTTTAATTTCTTAACTTCTTTTACATAGTTAAGAAAGCCTTGAAAACCGCCGTGTTTTTCTAAGTGCGTTACTGTTTTGGGAAAATCTCCTAAAAATAGAGAATCAAAGCCCATATCTCCAGAGTGGCAGGCTATCGCACCCCATTCATTTCCATACAGCATACCATGTACCATCGCTCCATATCCTCCACTTGATTTTCCAAAAACACCTCTATTTCCACCACCTTTTTTAACTGGGAACAGAAGTTCAATTTCAGGTATCATTTCCTCTATCAAGAAATCAGCCCAATTTCCAACTGCTCGACTATTGATATACTGATTCCCCCCTAATGATGTAAAGCAATCAGGTAATGCAACAATTACTTCTCCCATTTCCCCCTCTTCAATCAATCTTTCAACTCGTTGAGGTACAGACTCTTGGAATGGTTTCCAATTTGTATGTGCAAATCCGCTACCTGTATAACCTACTAAATCTACGAGTAAGGGGTATTTTTTCCCACTTTTTTCCCAATTTTCAGGGAGGTAGATAGCGACTTGACGCTTTGAAGGATCTTCTAGAAGATTATTTTTTAGGGATTCAGAATCAATCGTAATTACTCGTATTTCACCTTTGATTGGACCAAAGTTATGTGTAGGCATTTTCACTCCTCTTTAAATCTTAATTGTACAAACTCACTTTCATCAGCAACTCTGCAAATCATATCAGAGCCTAAATCTCTGCTTAGTACTCTAAGGTGAATTTCAGCAGTAACGGAAACGGTAGCTCTGAATAAATGACCTCCATGAACTACATGTTCATCATCCGCAAGGACAACATGTAAGTGAGTGAAGGGGCCATCTGGTCCTGGTGCTAAGTTGCCTTGTGTTGAGAGTAATTCCATTGAATCATGATGGAGTACTTTTTGATAAATTCTTTGACTATTTAAATAACCAATCTCTACGTCATGGCATCTACCTATACCGCTTGTAATGACTGCACTTGTAATTCCATTGACATTAAGTCGTTGAATTGATTCATGAATTTCTTCTCCGGGATCTAATCTTAGCAAAACATCGTCATCAACTCTGGTGAATTCCATAGTGTTGGATAGAGGGGTTAGACTTGAATCCAACGTAGAGTAATTTTCGAAAGTTCTCGGCGAAAATTAAAAAATCTTGCAGTGGAAGTCGTGAATAGGTTATTTTGAAACTGGTAATACTTTGAAACTCCACTGGAAGTGAGGGGGTATCGTAAACTTACCAATTTGGTTATAGACCGTTAGTTTGTCGGAGCAAAGCCCAGCGAGGAATAGATATGACAATGGCAGCACATGACTCCTCTGCTCGTTGGAAAACATTCTTTTTAGAAGCTAAGGAAACAGAAATATTTACTTTGCTTTCTAAACAGTCAATTACACCTACACTCTATGTCCCATTTCACGAACTTGAAGCTTTCGACCCAGACTTTGCAGAAGATATTTTACAATTCCCTCGTGAAATATTGAATACTGGTAAAGAGACTCTAAGACAAATATGTCGAGAGCGCGGTGAAGAGTTAGATGTTATATTGAGAGTAGGTGAATTACCAAGAGATAGTAGACGTGCGATACGATCAATTGGTTCCGCTGATATTGAAAAATTACGTAGCAGCGATGTTCAGGTAATCAAAATTTCTGAAATTAAACCGAGAATGCATATTGCAGTTTTCCAATGTGAATCATGCGGTGTTAGTCAAGAAATAGCTCAAAATAATGAGAGAGAATTAATTGAGCCAATAAAGTGTCCACCTACGGATCAAGGAGGTTGTGGTGAAACTGCAGGTAGAGGCGGAGCGACACGTTTTAATCTTGTATTCAATGTTTCAAGATTAATAAATAATCAATGGATTGAGATACAAGAATTGCCTGAATCTGTTGAAAGTGGAGCTCAACCTGGCCGAGCCAAAGTACTTATTGAAGGCGATTTAGTAAACAAGCATTTACCCGGTCAAAGAATTGTTGCGAATATGATTCCTGTGGTTTACAGTGAAGTTATAAAAAATAAAAAAACACCAATGTTCGATATTATTTATCATCTTATTAGTTCAGAACACGAATCAGTCCCTTTTACTGAAATTAAAATTACAGATGAAGAAGAGGAACAAATTTTAGTCATATCTAAGAGAGAAGATCTTCTCAGACTGATGCAAAATTCTATCGCTCCATCTATATACGCTACAGGGGTAATGAACTTTGTAAAAAGATCTTTAGCTCTACAATTATTTGGAGGAGTTTCTAGGAAAAATCCAGATGGAACACGTACTAGAGGTGACATTCATATCTTACTAATGGGGGACCCGGGAGTAGCTAAATCCCAGTTATTGACGTATGTTTCAGAATTATCTCCTCGAGGCAAGTTTGCTTCAGGAGGGGGGGTTTCCGGTGCAGGATTAACCGCGGCAGCAGTAAAGGATTCATTTGCTGATGGAAGATTTTCTTTAGAGGCGGGAATTTTGCCTCTATCGGACAGAGGATTAGCAGCTATTGATGAGTTTGACAAGATAAATAGTGATGATAGAAGTGTAATGCATCCGGCTATGGAACAACAGATAATTCATATTTCTAAGGGAGGTATTACTGCATCTCTACCATCTCGTTGTGCAATTATCGCGGCTGCCAATCCCAAAGCAGGTCGATTCTCCAAGAGGGCGGCGAATACAAGTGTTCTACGTTCATTCAGTGAAACAGGACTTCCTCCTCCTTTAGCATCTCGATTCGATATCATATGGATGATGAGAGATGAGGTCAGGGCAGAACATGATGAAATGATTGCTAAACATATTCTTCGAAGTAGAACACGCGGAGTACCTGAAGCTTTGATTGATGAATATATGGCAGATGATCCTCAAGAGCAAGATAAGGATTTAATCTTGAAAGAAGGAGTTGATGGAACAGATCACTTGACACCTGCATTTCTCAGGAAATATATTGCTTTTGCAAAAAGAAATTATCACCCTAACATCGACAAAGATGTAATGGCGCTGATATTAGAGTACTATGTCCAAGAAAGGCAGTCATTTAGTAGAGAAGATCAAGAAGATGGTGAGTCAAATGTTGTTCCTATAACTGCTAGAGCATTAGAGGCATTAATACGATTAACTGAAGCGCATGCTCGAATGTATCTTAGAGATAATGCCACAGTGGAGGATGCTAAAGTTTCTTTGGCAGTTTTCAAACATTGGCGCCAAGAAGCCGGAATTGAGGATGAATCTGAATATTCTGGCGTATCAGTGAAACAAAGAAATACTACTACAATAATCTCTCAAATCATTAGAGATATTTGTGCAGAAAATAATAATCAAGCCTCTATTACTTCGATTTATAATCGGTCTATCGCCAAGAAGATTGATGAGGCAACAGTTGATAATATTATTCAGAAGTTACGTCAAGGCGGGCAGGTATTCAGTCCGAGAAATGATGTATATAGTATGGCATAGTCTGCCGCTTAGGCTATGAAAGATGACCATGTCTCTGTGATTAATATGGAACCATGGGGTGATGTCTCTTCTCCGGATAATCTTAATCCAGAAGGATTGGGTTTCATGTGCGGTTTAGAAATTCATCAACAATTAGCAACGGGGAAGCTCCATTCACGTATGCCTAGTGAATTATATGATTTTGGATTAGATGAAATACCCAAAAATTGGAATCGTTCGAGTAGGAAGTTACGTGCAGCCCAAGGCGAGAGCGGTAGAGTCGACATTACTGCACGTTTTGAATCTCGCAGAAATCGTTCTTTTGTTTATGTACAATCTCCCAATGCAGGATTGATTGAGTTAGATGAGGCACCCCCATTAGATCATGATAGTGGGGCAGTAGATACAGTTTTGACTATAGCTGCAATGATGCATGCAAAACCAGTTTCTTCCATGCAAGCCATGAGAAAAACAGTGGTCGATGGATCAAATACTAGTGGTTTTCAAAGAACGACTTTAGTAGCAACGAATGGATTTATTGAGTCAAATTTAGGAGACGTTGGTGTTGATGTTATTTGTTTAGAGGAAGACTCTGCTCGAAAGCTTGAAACAAAATCTACGGCCAATGGTGAGTTAGTTTACTATACATTAGATAGGCTTGGTATGCCATTAATCGAGATTGCTACAGCACCAGATATTCAGACACCAGATCATGCGAAAGAGGTTGCTTTAGTCCTCGGGACACTCTTGCGAGACACCCGTCTAGTGAGGAGAGGTTTAGGGTCAATTCGTCAAGATTTGAATGTCAGTATTGCTTGTGGCGTAAGAGTTGAGATCAAAGGATGTCAAGATTTAGATTGGATTCCTAAGATTATCAAAATTGAAATGGCCAGGCAATTACACATGTATCGTTTAGCCAATCAATTACGTGAAGAAGCATCATTGCCCGAATTACCTCCTGATAGACGGTTAGATTCAATCCCTGTAGAAAATAGGGTGGCTCTTTCCACAGTGTCCAGATTGCCTCTTGAAATCAGTGATTTGAGTGACTTATTTATCCACAGCTCTTCGGATATGATTCAAAAATCACTTTCTTCAGGCTCTGTAGTATTAGCATTAAAATTGCCGGGTTTTTCGGGAAAAATTGGTAGTAAAGAATTAGATGAAAATGGGGCACAATTACCTCGACTTGGACGAGAGCTAGCTAGTTCTGCTAAGCAAGCCGGTGTTGCTGGAATTTTTCATTCTGATGAACTTCCAGCATATGGAATTACAGAAATAGAAGTTAACGCAGTAATAAAGCAGTTATCTATTTCTAAAGCCGATGCTTTTGCCTTATGTGTAGCTCCGAAATGGCAGGCAGAGTTAGCCCTTGAATCTGTATTGTTGCGTGCTAGGGCTGCATTTCATAGGATTCCAGGGGAAGTTCGTAATGTTGTGATAAGAAAAGGTTCGCCCGAAGATGGAACAACAACAGCCATGCGACCCTTGCCCAGTGGAGCTCGTATGTATCCTGAAACGGACATACAAGTTTTACATTTAGATTCAAAAAGATGGGAAAAAATATGCTCAAATCTTCCAATGAATCGTGAAGAAAGAAAGTCAAGATTGGAAAAATATGACATTTCAAGTAATCAGTTAGATGCGCTTTTAGGCGGAGAGTTAGATGATTTATTTATTTCTGGAGTTATCGATGGTGGCTTATCTACCCCTGTTCTTCCATCCAAAGCTTGGGCGTCGATACTGCTTGACAATTCAAGATCAGAAATTGCTAAAGAAGCAGAAATACAGGAATCTAAAGTGCCTTGGAAATTGTTAGCATTATTGGTCTTTGCCAGAGAAGAAAAAATAATTACACGCGAGGGAATAATTCCAATTGGTAAGTTATATCTTACAAACTCAACACCTCCCTTATTTGAAGATCAAATATCATGGGTATCTGAGATTGCAGAATTAGAGGGTTTTTCACCCGCTAATACCGATTTAGTTGAACAAGCAGTTGATTCAATTCTTATAGAGCGTGATGATTTTGTGAGAGAAAGAGGAATGGCAGCAGTAGGGCCATTAATGGGCATGGTTATGGGGAAATTAGGCGGCTCAGCAGATGGTAAATTAGTTAGCCAAATGCTTCTTGAAAAAATCAAAAAACTTCAGTGAAATAAGAGTAAAAATATTCAATAACCGTATTGTATCGGATAAGGTTTATGTCCACTTTATTGACTACCACGGCAATTATATTACTAGTTACAAGTTTATCCTTTTTCGCAGTTAAAGAAGACAATAGGATGAAATCTGCTTCTTTGGTATTTTTAGTAATGCTCATGTTATCAACTAGCACTTTATCTACTGAATGGGGTCGTATGACTTCCGAGTTAGTTGAAGAATCCGACGACCCTCATTACGGTCTTCCAGATTTATGGGATGGCAAGCAAGCAGTATGTTTCCATTTTCCTTCAGGGTCGGGACCATCTGATTTAGATGATGGAAGGCATCATATTGATTATGATGGGACAGACTTCAAGACTGATGACAATTGGAATGTAACGGGTGCTTGTGTAGGTGGTTTTGAAGGGTATGAAAATGGTTTAGATTTACTCAATGCTGCAGTTGATGCTACAGGGGAACAATTTGCATTAAATATTACTGAATTTTCTTTTGGCTTACAAATTAATACTATAGCAGGGATAAGCCCCTGTGATGTATATGATTGCGCTGAAGATTTTTCATCTGGTGCATATTGGGAAATATTACATAATGGCGCATATTCATTAGTAGGTGTTTCTGATCTTGTACTAGATAGTGACAGCGTCATAACCTGGCAAATAGCATCATACTAATATTTTGATTAATGTTTGTAATATTTTTATGCTGTACATTTTGGCCATCTCTAAGATTGAATAAGAGTAATCATCAATAACATAATCACATTGGACTACTTACCATGTTATTCAATGCGCACGCAGTAACTCTTTCTCCTGCTGAACAATTTCTTCTTGATGTGTTGATTGTTTCTCTTGCAATCGGCTGCCTTATTTTTACTGATAACAAAAATAAGTCTCGCCACCCAGGGTTAATTTTCGCAATTCTTGCAATTATTGCAATATCTGGCAGATTACTTTTAGATCCTATTCCAAACGTTCAACCAGTGACATTTTTGATAATTATGGTAGGTATTTATTTTGGCATTTCTTATTCAATAGCCTTTGCGGCAATCGTTACAATGTCTTCTAATGTAATGTTAGAGCATGGACTTTGGTCTAATTATCAAATATTTGCTTGGGCTATTATTGGCGTATTAGCAGCTCTCTTCCGCTCTCAGTTCGTCCAAAACGAGAAACTAAATATTACACGATTGGCAATATTTGCCGGTTTTGCAGGTTTCCTCTTCGATTGGGTAGTTTCTATGAGTATTTTACATACTGTTGATACATCCTTTTTCTTGATTTATTTACTAAATGGTCTGCCTTTTGATTTGTTACACGCAGCAGGAAATATAGTTCTAGTAGCATGGTTTGCAAACCCACTGAGTGAATTAATGACACGACACACATCTCTTACAAGTCCAGAGGCGGTGCCAGAACTTGTCTCGAACTGATGAATTAACTATGGTTTTAGTCACACGCAGTGACCTTACAATGTCAAAAGGTAAACTTGCAGCACAATGTAGTCATGCAACTGCCGAATGTGTACTCAAAGCAAAAAGAATAGCTCCTAAGACATTAGAAAAGTATCGCACAAATGGTGCAAGAAAAATTGTTTGCGCGGCAAGTAATCTCGAAAATCTAAAACGTATATTTGGTGAAGCCAATGAAGCAGGTTTGATTTGTTATATGGTGAAAGATGCAGGGCACACAGAAATACCTTCAGGAACCGTAACAGTTGTTGGGATAGGGCCAGGTCCGCGTTCTACTATCGATACAATCACAAGTAGCCTACCTCTTGTAAAGTAATTACTCGATATTTATGAATATTAGTACTGAAAGAGCATTCAGTATATTTTGTAAATTCGGCTAAACTGGAGGACAAAAGTCCCCCAGTTCGCCTTACGTTTTTCAAAAGAATATTTTACTTATTCCATTGCTTCATCGATCTTAGTGCCAAGCATTGCACCAACACCAATTAGAGCGCCATCTACTATCCAAGTACTTGCCGCGTTTGCAATGTTACCAGCATCACCCAATAGGCAAGATGCCATATCGTGTGCTCCTCCGACACCCATACCTAGGGAACCAGCAGCCATAACTACTACAAGAGCAGTCATCCAAGCATCACATCGGCTATGAACTGCACCAACAACTGCACCAGCAGCTACCATAGGGATCATAACCCATGCATCTGGTGACACCATGTCTCCAGCAGCGTAGCCAGTCTCAATATCTCCCAGTTCAGTCAACATCAAGATCGCTAGAAGTGCTCCAACGATTTGGGCAACTAAACGCATACCATTGTTCATCCAGTTATCTTGGTCAGCCAAGTCTCCAGTCATTATGGTCATCCATGTAAACATAGGCAGAATATGTGCACCAGCCATAGCAGTCATTGCTGCAGCAAGTACTAATCCAGCCATAAGGCCGTTTGACCCTATGCTCCCTAGAACTAACCAAGAGACCACAAAGGCGCCTCCAATTTCACTCATCATTACTTTATTGTCCATTTCCATATTTATTTCCTCCTACGTTTGTAGGTGCTTGTGCGTTATTCGGAGAGTATATAATGAAAATGGTATGAAAACAGCAAAATAGCACGTTTTCTTTACGTTCTTCTGTATACCGGTGTTGTAAAAAACACCTGATATACTTCTAGATACCGAGTGTATTTGACTGAATTCGTTAATTTTCTGATAGCAATAGTCATGAATGAGGTACTCCCCTCGGAGAATATGGTAGAGCAGGTTTCATTGTGTAGTGATACTCGTGATAAGCTTCTATCAGAATGTAGTGGCATTTCAGAGCTAGTAGGATGGCTGGATAAAATTGATAGACGACCAGGACTTGATGAATTAGAGATGAAACTTAGCTCTATAGAAGTAAACATTTCTGCTTTGAAATGTTGTATAGGATATGCTAAAGAAGGGTATCAACGCAATCTAATTCAAAAAAACGAGTTTTATGAATTAGTAGCGATATGTTGGACACCAGGACAATTAACACCTATTCATGATCATGTAGGTAGTGATTGTGCTTTCAAAATTATAAATGGAGTATCTACTGAAACAACTTACGACCTTAATGAAGAGGGATTAGCGTATCAAATAGGTGTACGAGAATATCAGGCGGGAGATATATGCGCTTCTGATGAACCAGATATTCATCGGGTATCTAATAATTCTGATAATGAATTAATAAATTTGCATGTATATTCTCCACCTCTGCATGCATATAACACGTACAAACCTGCAAATTAGTTGTTTTTAAGAATTAATGCCAGCATCACGCTTGTACTCATTAAGAACTTCACTGAAAAGTTGAATGTCGTCTTCAAATGTCTCTGGCAGTAAGGGACCGAATGAAAATCGGAAAAATCTTGCATATGGTGTCACATAATTCGGATCTTTGGAATGCGGTCGAGCCATATCACAATCTGAAGCACATAGTATTGCAGCACCTCTTTTGAAGAGCCGCTTGTTAAGTTCAGAACTTTCCATTCCTTCTGGTAATTCAAGCCAATGATAGAATCCCCCATTGCCGGTATAAACTCCTAGACCCATATCTTCGAATGCTTTCCCATATCTCTTTCGTTGCCAATTGTAATGTTCTTCGATCGCTTTTCTAGCCTTCTTGACTCGATCAGGTTTGAGTAATTTGACCGCATAGAGTTGCGATGGATGGCTCACACCTCCCATTCCGAAACTAGAATAATTAGCTAATGTCTCAATATTTTTTTTACTAGCAATAATCCAACCAACTCGAATTCCAGGAGACTGCAGTCCTTTTGTACAAGCTCCTGCAATGAAGACATTGCTGTTATCTAAATCTTTAACAAATTGAATTCCACTTACAGACGGAGAATGAAACATTTCGTATGCTTCATCAAGAAGAATTCCATTTCTAGGTTGTTCTGCTAGTTCTATTAGTTCCCTAAGTTCCTCTCCCCAACGAGTCTGTCCAGATGGATTCTGAGGATTGGATATGATAGGCATTAGGCGAGTCTTTGCGTTAAGCCCCGTGCGATCAAAGTAGGCCGCATTATTCGGATGGAAACCATTCTCCTTGGTGAATGGGACAATTTGGAAGTTAGTATTAGTCTGCTCCATTATATCTAGATAAGCAGGCCACTCAATACTCCCTATTCTAGCTTGGACATTATCCTTTAGGAATGCCAATACAGAGTAGATTCCAGGCCTTCCACCAGCAAATATCATGACGTTCTCAGGAGTGATTTCAGACCCATATTGGGAATTATAGTAATCTACGATAGATTCTCTTAATTTAGGATGGCCCCATGCTTTTGGATAGAATCGATCTTCCCAAGTGACATCGATACTACTCGGCATAGATGGCCCATCGAACTTCTCTAAAGGAGTTGTTAGTGGAAACCCTTGTGACCATGGATGTGTTCCTTCAGTTCCCATGAAACTACCGAAAGAGTCTCTGAAGGCGTACATAGTCTCATAGATTCCCATGGGGGGGCAATTATCAGACAGAAAAGACTCAGTCATGTTCTCGCGAACTACTCTAAGCAAATTAGTTTGCCCATTGGTAAACTTCTATTGTTTTCACAAAAAATAACAAACCTAAAGCCGAAAAAGGCCGTAAGGGTACTAAATCTACAAGAACTCGAAAAAGAGTTCCTCCTAA
>JAJPRD010000061.1 GCA_023700255.1 Candidatus Thalassarchaeaceae archaeon
TATTCGGTGGAATGGCTGATTCAAGAGATGGTTTCCAAGGAGACATTGAGCATGAAAGATGATGGTTCTATGAAGCGAGATTTAATGGCAATTGATGACTTTCAAGAGGATTTACCTGAAATAATTAATTGGGCTATAAACTTAAAAAATGATGATGAAATGTCAGATGCATTCAAACCCCTTGAAGGAATGACTATTGGTTCCATATATGAAAAACCATCTACTAGAACGAGAGTTTCTTTTGAAGTAGGAGTAAATAAGTTAGGAGGACAACCTCTAACTCTTCTTTCTAACGACATACAGTTAGGGAAAAGTGAATCAATTTCAGATACCGCTGCGGTTCTATCGAGATATTTAGATGGAATCACATACAGATGTTTCAAACATTCTGATGCTCAGTTGCTCGCTAGCAGTGCTACTGTACCTGTAATCAATGCACTTTCCGATATGCATCACCCTTGCCAAGCTGCTGCAGATCTAATGGCAATAACTGAGAATAAAAAAGATTTGAATGGACATATTTCATGGGTAGGTGACGGCAATAATGTACTACATGATTTACTGTTAGCAGGAGTGACATTGGGCCACGATGTCAAATATGCCACACCTGAAGGAATGGAACCAGATCAAAATGTAGTATCTAGAGCAGAGAATATCGCAAAACAAACTGGTGCCAAAATAACGGCTACTCAGGACCCAGTAGAGGCAGTAAGCGATGCTGGAGTAATATATACAGATATCTTCGTATCAATGGGAGAAGAACATATGAAAGATAAATTTACAGCATTTGATGGTTTTCAAGTTAATGAAGAGCTTGTTTCACATGCACAAGAAAACTATCTATTCATGCATTGCTTACCCGCGCACAGAGGTGAAGAAGTAACTAATGCAGTGATCGACTCAAAAAACAGTATAGTATTAGATCAAGCAGAGAATAGAATGTGGGCACAAATGTCTCTACTTACTTACATGTGCAATCCAATAGCTTGGGAAGCATACCGAGATTTATATTAATGTGCTTACTATTAGTCCTAGAAGGGATAGTTGAAGCGATTTTTTGATCAATAATTGGGCATTTCTATCTTCAGAATAAGATAATTTCCTCTTCACTAAAAAGATCGTCATTAATCCAGGCAGGATTAATATTAGATGTATTTTAGGAAATATTTCAAGAACGAATGGTGATAAAAGAGCGATCATTGTCAACAATAAAATCACCCATGCAATCATTCTAGTTTTTTCGGCACCTATCCTCATTGCAAGAGTATTTCGGCCCTCATCTCCATCCATATCTTCAATATCTTTTATTATTTCACGTGCTAAATTATATGTGAATCCAATTAGAAATAGTGAAATAACTCTTTCATTAGTGAAGTCAAATACCCCTGCACCGCCAAATAATATCACCATCCCAACCGATAGACTAATTGCAAAATTACCAGGAAGACCTCTATCTTTTAGCTTCAAACTATAACTGCTAGATGATTCATAATTAACTAAGAGGAATATGGCCATTAACCATATCAATATAGATGGTGACCAATTTTCAAAGCCATTTTCGAAGCGGGTTGAAACATATCCGGCAGAGATTAGAGTTAGTAATGAAATTAGCATTAATAATGAAGTTATAAATTTCGCGCTATTTATTGAGATAACCCCACTAGGAAGTGGACGGTCGGGTTTATTTAGCATATCAATATCGAAGTCTAAAATGTCATTTAAAGCGTTCCAAGAACACATGAATGCCCAAACAGACACACCATGTAACATTGTAATTAATGCAAGATCACCACCAGGTATTTCACCCAAAGCTAATAATGAACCAAAGAAAACACCTATGAGCCCAGTCAATGAATTACTAAATCTGAATAAGGTGAACCATGAACCAATGACTGAGCGTTCATTCATGTTCATCTTACTATGCCATTAGACTTGACATCTTCCCCGGATAGTGCTCAAACAACTGCAATTTGAACATGAAGAGACCAAACACAAACAGTATAGATACTTCCCCTAAACTGTCCTCTAACATGACCTATTTTGTCGAACCGATTATCTTTAGCTAAGATATTACCAACTTGATTCATAGTCGCGCCCCATTTGAAGCGAGTATTGAGATGATCGAATATTTCTACAGTGTTAGCAGTATTATTTTCTTGAAGAAAAACTTCTACTTCATTTCTGAGCCGATTAGTTTTGGACATTAAGCCACCTCTGCAAGAACTAATTTTGATTCAAAATACCTAGAAACTAAACCATCCCATCCAGAAGTACTAATTTCAATCGTTCTTGAATTACTAGAAATTGGTTGCCATGAATCTGAAGTTAAATTCCCATCAAAATTCACTATACAGTTGTTGACTTCTGCTCTGTGATTAATTTTAGTTTTATTAAGACTAGAAAAAGATACTACTCTACATGGTTCTGGTTTTATCCTGAAAGTTACTTCGGATTGCATATTATTGTTTAGACTCATGATTTTGGGTTTGTTGCTTAGCATATGAATGAACACAGGAGGGACTAAACTAAAAGTGAAAGTAAACAATAATGATTATGCGGCTCAAGCCACTCTTTTCTTAAATGAAAGTAAACACGACAGCATACAAGGCTCGTGTAGTGTAGTGGTCCATCATGAAGCCCTCTCGAGGCTTCGACC
>JAJPRD010000062.1 GCA_023700255.1 Candidatus Thalassarchaeaceae archaeon
TCTTTTGAAGATCTAGGTGGAGCATCAACACATGCTACAAAATCAGGAGTTACACACTTCACTGCTGAAAGTGATGAAGATGCCCTTGATATTGCTAGAGAACTTATTCAATTCTTACCTGCAAATAACCTCGAAAAACCTCCTATATTACCGACCAATGATCCACTAACAAGAACCTGTGATGAATTAGATGAGTTAGTTCCAGAAATTTCATCACAGCCATATGACATGTTAAGTGTAATCGAATCGATATTTGATGATGGAGCATTCCTAGAGGTACAAGCAGATTTCGCACCAAATATCATTGTTGGATACTCAAGACTGGGTGGCCACACAATAGGAGTTGTGGCCAATCAGCCTAAAATTCTAGCAGGATGTTTGGATATTGATGCATCAGTTAAAGCAGCAAGATTTGTACGGTTTTGTGATGCATTTAACATACCAATAGTGACTTTGGTCGATGTCCCGGGATTTTTACCTGGAGCTAATCAAGAATGGGGGGGGATTATACGACATGGAGCAAAGTTACTCTACGCTTATGCAGAGGCTACTGTCCCAAAAATCACAGTAATTACGCGAAAAGCATACGGAGGAGCTTATGATGTAATGTCATCAAAACACATAAGAGGTGATTACAATATAGCCTGGCCTAGTGCTCAACTTGCTGTAATGGGAGCAGATGGTGCTGTACAGATAATCCATAAAAGAAGAATTAATAGCGCGGGGAACCCTGAACAAGAGAGAGAAAGACTTGTTGAGGATTATAATGAAACCTTTGCCAATCCTTACCAAGCAGCAGCATTAGGTTATCTCGACGATGTCATTCAACCAAGAGATACAAGGAAAGTTTTGACGAAAGCGTTGGGCGCTCTTTTAGAAAAGGAAGAAAGTCGTCCTGCAAGAAAGCATGGAAACATCCCCCTATGAGGAATTTAGATGGTGGGGAATACAGATAGAAATGACCATCTTAGGAGAGTGGCTATCGCTGCAGTATTATTACACATATCTAGCGGAGACCAATTAGTTCCATCCAACCATAGAGATAGAGGAGGAGAATGGTCAATAGATCATAGAAGGACATTAATAGGTAGAAGAAACTTGTTTCGTTCTAATTCTAAAAGAAGTACATCGAGGTGAAATTGTGGCAGATAAAAGGAAAGTCACAGTAGATGGTGAAGAATTTGATGTTGCTATTGAGCGGGAAGGAGAATATTGGAACGTCGAAATTGAAGGTGTTAGTTTTTCAGTAAAAATAGATAATGATATGTCAAATAATAATTCGAAAACAAGAAAAAGAACTGGGAGTAAGAGGAAACTATCTGGAAAAATATCTTCATCTATACCTGGAAAAATAGTCTCATTAAATGTAAAAGTAGGAGATGTTGTTAAACAAGGAGATGTTGTAATGATACTAGAGGCAATGAAAATGCAAAATGAAATACAAGCTCCACTTTCGGGAGAGATCATAGAAATAAATTGTGAATCGGGTGATTCAATTGAGGCAAATATGCCATTAATCGTAATAGAACCTGAGAATAATAACAAAAATTAGAGAAGTTGAATAATATAGAGTCAGGCGGTCAAATTATGAATAACTGTGATTATGAGAATTGTTCAGAAAGTGGAGTTAGTATAAGTCGTTTATCTCCAGAAGGGTTTTTGGTTGCAACTGGGAATAAAGCATATTCATTTAGAGAGGCGTATAAAAGATTCCATTATTGTGAATTACATCATGATTTATTAATGAAAAATGTATGGAGCCGAGTTAGAAAAAGCGAGAACAAAGATGATGATCACGTCGCACCTACAGCAATATAATCAAATTAAACCTAATGCATCTTCTATACGATTTAATTCGGGTCCTGTTGAACCTGAGCCTACGAATGCCTGAGTATCAGAAGTGACACAACCGGCTCCCACATATGGAGAACCAAAACATACTGTCCCTACCATTACTGGGACATCCATTACTGATTCAATTTCATTGACTTCATATGATGTGATATCAGGATGTGATAAAACACCCTTATTATTAGCTACCAGTAGTGAACCTACAGTATCTTGACCAGCTACTCTAACTCTAGCGGTTTTAACTCCAAGTATCTCACCAATTAATTCTACACCAGGGTTAGGGATAGATTTACTGACAACTGCACCATATTCATTACACTCAACCAAATTACCTGCAGCATTAACTCCACTTTCTAATATGACTATTTCACCAAAACTAGAAAGTTTATCTAAATCATCTTCAGTCGCTATATCTGCTACTGCGATTCCTTTACTATTACCACAAATAAGGCTACCAAGCAAGGCAGAACCTCCGATAAGAAGAGGATTCATTTCAAGATCGAAAACCTGTTCGATTTCTTCGATAGCTGGTTTGGAAAGAGATGTCGGATAAAATAAATTTTTACCAACTATACTTAGATAGACTCCTACTTGAGAATGACCTAAAATATCTCCAGTTGAAATTGTCATATTATATCCTTCCTTATTTCATGGCTACGCCCATGATCGTTATAATTTGTGCGGGGAGGAAAGAGAGTGTGGCACAACGACAAACGTTTCCGTGGGCTTTCGCGCCACAGTACAGGAAATGACGCAGAAGGGCTTGACTTCCGGGTTCGATATGGGACCGGGTAGTACCC
>JAJPRD010000027.1 GCA_023700255.1 Candidatus Thalassarchaeaceae archaeon
CCAAAAATAAAACATTGTCGATAATACTGTATCCATAATAATCACCTCACTCGCTTGTAGCCTCTAGTAATAACCTACCTAGAATGGCAAAAACTCCTATCATTGTCCCTAAGATAAAGAACCATATTCCAGAATCAAATACGCCACTGAATACAGGTACTAAATCAGAGATTACAGGTAAATCCTGGCCTGGATAAAGAATGCTATAGAGTAATAAAAAAGAGAGCGAAATTGACACTCCTAGAGCAATGAATATCCATGAGCCTGAGGGCTCTTTTTCGCCTTGAAGAAAACCCTCAACTGAATCTGTTGTATTAATTGACATGACTGCACCTCAAAATAGTCCCGTTAAGGATATTACTACCACCGGAGATTCACCCTTAAGTATTAGCCGAGCGAATAGTTCCTAGAGAACTAAGGGGCACGAACCATATCGACTCTGGAAAGTCTTCTATCTCGTCCTTGACCTAGTGGAGCAGGTAGAGACAAATCATTTTCAATTTCTGTTTTCCATACTCTTTTACAATCACAATCAAGTCCCTTGAATTCTCTCAAATCTCGTGAAACTGAATATCTCTCAATGGCTGCAACTACTTCTGCATCACATTTCTTACAATTATGTGCACCTCTTATTCTTCCACCAGCAGTTGGATGAACAATTGTCCTACAGTTAGAACTTGAAATTTCATCATGAGTCCTTTCAATCATATCAACTAACGACCAAAGCCAAGGAGGGCGATATTCTCTGTTGCGAAATATTCGATCTACAACTGTATTTTTCTGAATATTCATTGGATTTATTGAAACTTCATCAGAAAGAGGTGCGACTTCCCTTAACCAATTAGATGTCAGATTCAGTGCGTCGCCTTCCGACATAAATGGAGGTTTGAATAGAAGATATGTTTTGACACGTAATCCAGCATCTCTCAAATCAGAAACAGACTTTCTCCATGTTTTAGTCGAAAAGCCTTTGTTACAATGAAAACGTAATACTGTGTCATCATATGCTTCTAGGCCAATTGCAACGGTGCAACCGGGATGCCTCTCTGCAACCCATGCAAGTTTTTCTGGACTGCATAAGTGAGCTTGAGCTTCTACAATCAATTCTAAACCGCGCTCATGAGTTTCCTTAAGCACCATTTCTTGCCATTCAGGAGGATTTTCTCTATCTTCGAAAAATGTTCCAGATGTATATACTTTAACCATTTTACAACCCTTAAAATCATTTGTTAATCTCTTAGCTTCATCCCACTGAGCAAATAAGTCATCTGCAGTAACATCATCTCTTACATCATTGAAATAACCGCAAAAAGTACATCCAGATTTCCACCACCACACACACCCTTTTGTCCTTAATATTACGGTCGCTGCAGTGCAAGGAGTGCCATCTTGTAACATTTCAGGTGTTTTATAGACGGTTGCAGGTTTGGTCGCATCCCAAGATTCCCTACGCGAAATCGATTGAGGAGTATTTTCTGGAGCTTTTACTAAATGGTGAATTTTCACCGCTTTTGTGCCATCACCCAAAATACCGGAAGCACCTGCCATAACCCTTCGGTTCGTCTCTTTCTCTTGATACTGCCGTCGCCGAAAACATCAACTTAGAGGGGGGGGGGCGTCATACATTGGTGAATCAATGAAGGCTTTCGTATTTGTTCAAAATTTTTTGACTGCTCTGATAATCCCATTTCTTTCAATTTTCGTAGGCCTGTCATCATTACCAGGAATATACCTATTTTTGAAAACTCAAAATTATCTTTATGGAGTAGAAGATGTTTTAATTTTACCTCAGACATGGCAAGAATTTACAATAACTGGTATTGGGATGGGAATGGGAATGATGCTTTGGGGTATAACTTTAGTAATCTTATCCGGTTTACTTGGTGGTTTGTTCAGACCAAGACTTGAACCAGGAAAATACCCTTTACAGTCATTTGTAACTATTCAATGGGCTTGGTCGATGATTTTTCATAGAATCGCTCTTTTCTTTTTACCATTCTTAGTTCCATCATTCATAGGAAATTTCTACTACTGGCTATCTGGTGTTAAATTAGGACAAGGGGTACAAATTAACTCCGCACATGTCAATGATGCTGGATCTGTAACTCTTGGAGATAGAGTAGTGATCGGAGGTAACGCAATTATCAACGCACACCTAACTGAAAGAGGAGAATTAGTCATGGCTCCAGTAGTTATAGGAAATGATGCACTAATCGGCATGGGGTCTGTTATTCAACCAGGTTGTAAAATAGGAAATGGAGCCGTGGTTGCTTCAAGAGCTGTTGTGCCTAAATGGACTACAATTCCGGCAGGTGAAGTATGGGCTGGAATCCCTGCAAAATGCATAAGAATAGCAGATGGATCAAAACCAGAGATTCAATCTTCTGATTCTTCTGACATGTCTTGAGCATGCGAAACTGCTTCTTCTGCTGCTTCAAGTGCTTCGTCCATTCTAGATTTGAAAGTATCTTGCTTCTTTGCAAATTCTGCACTCTTTTCGATTGCTGAATCTATCATATCATATCTTGTTTGAATTGCTTCATTTAGCTTCTCAAATATTTGCATATGTTGAACATACCAATCGTCTCTTGCAGTCAGTTCTACTTGGGCTGTTTGTAATGCCTCATCAAGCTCTTCTGCAACTTCGAATACACGTCCTAATCTCGCTTTCTCACGAGAATACATTTCTTCAGTTTTCTCTAATTTTGGTTGAAGATGTTTGATCTTTGTAGATGATTTTGCACCATCCATTTCCATTTCATGAATCCGACTATCTTTATCAGAAAGTAATGATTCCATTCCTTCTTGCTCTATTTCTTTCTCTATTGCTTCTTTTTCTAGAACTTCGATTATTGCATTTTTCTCTTCAAGTTCTTGTTCAACTTTACGATATGCAACATATAATTTTTCTAAACGATCAGACTCTTCGACTAATCTTTCTTCAAGTTGTTTGATACGAATTTCCGGTGTAATTGAACCGTTTTCATCACTAGTCATTGGATACCCTCGCTTATCTCGAGTCATATCCTCGCTTTAACTACGGCGGATTCTTTCGCTAGAAATCACGTTATTCCGATTGATTTATTGTGATACTGCGGCAATTGTTGCCGAAAGTACTGCAGTCAATCTTTTTGACGAAGGAATATGCATTTTCTCATCTGGACCATGGGCATTATTTCCAGGTCCACCAGTTCCTGTACACAAAAATTGAGCTTTTGGATATTTTTCCTGCATCATAGCCATAAATGGGATAGTTCCTCCTACCCAAGTGGCCATTGGCGGTAGACCACTAATGTGCATTGATGCTTCATTAAGCGCCTCTGCTAATTTACCATCCATGGCAGGTGCATGGAAACCATCTGCAGCAGCATCGGGAATATACTCCACTGTAGCCCCATAGGGCGGATTTTGTTCGAATTTTTCTTTGAGAATGAGATCTATTTTTTCTGCTGAGACCCCAGGTGGTATTCTAAAACTTAATTTTAAATCAGTATTTGTCCGTAGGACATTTCCTGCTGTTTGTGTAGGGGGTAATCCGTCAGCACCTATTACAGACATTGCAGGTCTCCAATTCATATCAAGAAGAATCTCGGCTGCTCCTTCATTTTGAGGCTTTAAATTGTCAACAACGGGTAATTGTGACCAAAGTTCATCGCCTAATAAACCACCTAGATCTTCTGCTTCTTTCCTTACTTTGTCACTAATTTCAACATGCATTTCAGGTATTAAAATTTCTCCAGAATTTGAATCTTCGACTCTATCAAGTAAAATTCTCTGAATTCTAAAAGAAGAAGGTATTACCCCTCCCGACATTCCAGAATGTACTCCTTCATTCGAAACTTGAACTGAAAGGGTACCCGCAACTAAACCACGTAATGCCTCTGTAACCCATATGTGCTCATAATCCGGTCCACCACTATCAAGAACAACTATCAAATTTGGATTTCCTAATTCTTGAGTTAGTTCATCAAGATAAGGGGGCAAGTCATAAGACCCTGATTCTTCACATGTTTCAATAAGAAAGTGTGAACGTGGATATGGAACACCTTGTTCTTGTAACATCTTTAGAGCAGTCACACATACATATCCACCATATCCATCATCTAAAGCACCTCTACCAAAGAGCCAAGGATCTCTTCTAACCGCTTTCAAAGGATGAAGTCCTTCAGACCAAAGATGTTCTCTTGACGGTTGCTTATCTAAATGAGAATAGAATATTACTTCCCCAGGTCCAGTTCCCTCTACAGTAACTAAAAGCACAGGAGTCCTTCCCTCTATTTGATGAATCTTGTATGTCATACCATCTAGTTCTTGATCAACAAGCCAACTTGAAAATAATTCGATTGCAGAATTGAGTTCACCTTTTAATTCCCAATCTGGTTCGAAACCTGGGGAAAGTGCCTCTATGCCAATAAATTCACTTAAACTAGGAATTATTGAATCCTCCCATAACTCATCCGCTCTCTCTATCAGCCTATCCAAGTCTACAGACATGATACCCTGTTAAACAACACAGTCTTTGAATCTTTAATTCAGAGTTCCTGCTTTAATGGGCCACAAATTGGCAACATTCCTTTGGAAAATGGACAAGATTCACAAGGTTTAGATGAGTTTTCGGATAGAGGGGGATGATTACTAAGAGAATCATTAGAATCTAATTCCATTTTGGCTACTTGAATTAGCAACTCATCTAACTCGCTCTGAGCTTGTTGGAACAGTTCCTCTGGATATTCTACTAACCGGCCAGTTACTCCAACCCATATAGCTGGACGTAACACTTTTCGAGGTCGTTCACGACTTTCTTCAATTCTTTCTAACGCTCTATAGTATAATGCTAATTGCATTCTATGATGCTTCAACATTGCAAACTCTGAATCACACTTAGGTTCATACGAATCTTCGCCCAAGGATGCTAAAAGCCCTTCATTTTTACTAGAACGTAGCGAATACGCCTCTTCCGTTTTCAGATCAATCGGCCTAATTGATGGTCCTTCATCACCAAGAGTACAAAGAACAATATCGATAAATCCGTCCATCTGAACTGATGCTTTGTTTAAGAGAGAAAGAGATTCATGACCATGGGGGGTCCAACGGGTTCGGGTCAACCCATCGAGAGGTACTTCGAAACTGATATGAAATGGCATTTCAGTTCTCAAACCTTCTACTTTCTCTCCATCAATAATTTCTCCATTAATTAATTTGCCAAATTTACTATTGGATAAGCGAGTTGTCATTTCAATAACAATATCTTTAATTTTTAATTTGTCCGAATCTGTAGAAAGCATCTCAGTATAGATCTGATTATGGATACCCTCATTCATCATATTATTAGGATTCTTTTTAATCCAAGTATTAGGTAAAGGAGGTGAATTTTCTTCTAATAATCCAGGATTAGGCATCCCAATCTCAACTATTCTATGGACTATTGATCCTAATAATGCTGCATCTATACCATTAAACAAAGTATTAGGAAGAGATTTTTTAGATAAGGGGATTAGAGGATTAGGTTTGAGTCCACCTCTTGTTTCTAACCAATAACGACGTGAGCACTCGGATAACTGTGATAACCTATGTGGAGCCGTTTTAACCCTGTAATTAGAATCTAATCTTGGCTCAATAGAAGGAATTGAAAAAGATAATGAGTTTATAGCTGCGTTATTTTTTTGCACTATTCTTTGAGAAGGTGTCGGTAAAGAAGATTTCACTGCTCCAGGATTAGTATCAAAACAATCTTGATGATGGAGTAATACCATTCCTTTCAATAGATGACTGCCAGTAAAAGAATTATTTTTCATTGTAAAAGGATCCAAGTATCTTTCTGTATTCAGATCAAATGGGCTATCTGTAAAATCTGTATCCTTATTCCAAACTGAATCTAATTCATTTCTCCTGTATGATCCTTGCCTTAGAGATTCAAGCCAAATCTGACCTAACTGGGGAAGAGATTTATTATATTTCCAAGGTATTTTTAATCCACCAATATTACTTCCTGAACTATCAGCCCAAGTAGTTCCTTTTGGCGAACCAACAATTATCAAACGATTTTTGGCTCTTGTCGCACCTACGTACAACAATCTTCTTGCTTCAGCATCTTTTCTAGATTGATAAAGCCATTTTGTATGTAACCAAGTGGCTGATTTTATATCTTGTTTATCGGTCCAAGGAAGTGGATTACCAGCAAATAATTCTGGACTGACCATTGTTCGAGATCGAGAATCGATAGTAAGATTTGTTTGCCGTTTCGAACAAATATCGATTAAGAATACAACGCTCGCTTGAAGTCCTTTAGAACCATGAATCGTCATAATTCGTACGGCGTCTTTAGGGGGTATTGTGATCGCTTCCATTGATGAGGATTCACTTTCTCTTAATTGCCTAATTCTATCTGCAATAACAATTGAATCCCCTCCAACTTCTGTGACTAAAGAGCGAATTAAATCAGTAAATTGTTCAACATCTTGCAATGAGGTATTATCTGAATAAGTAAGTAATAAATCTGAACTGTCCAAAGTATCTTCTAATAATTCATTAATTTGGCCTTTTTCAGAAAGTTCTATCCAATGATTAACTAACTCTTTCTGCCTAGAATTAATACTCATAGAATATAATCGATGAAGTAAATTTTCATTGTTTTCTGCCTGACCGATAAACTTCTGTGTTTGTTCATCATTGAATCCTATTAGACAAGAACGAGCGACCCAAGCGGCAGAATGTGGATTCTTAGGCCTAGCAATAAATTGTATTAGGCCATCTAATGAATGGACTGCTGGCCTTTCTAATAATCCTCCTTCTCTGTCGGCTTGAGATGAAATACCAAAATCATTCAGATATCTGATAATTATGTCTCGAATATTTCTTCGAGAAGGTAAAAGCACCATAATTTCACTAGGAGGTACTTTTTCACAAGCAGGCAATACATCCCATCTCCCTGATGGTGAAAGAACTCTAACAGGTTTCCCTTCAATAAGATGCTTAATTCTCTGAGCAACCATCATACCTTGCCTTTCCAACGAATCAGGAGTCCCAGAAGTAAAGGCATCAAGATATTCGTTTAGATCTGTTGATGAGTCATTCGGGACCTCGGCATTTAATGGGCAAATCCATTCAATACCTCCACTTTCTTCTGATTTATCTTCGCAATGAGAGAGCTTTTGAGAATCTGCATAAAAACCTCCATTGATAACTTTCCTATGTCGTGGATGAAATATATCTTCCCACCATTCATTCATTACTGCAAGTAAACCAGCATCTGTTCTATAATTTATTTTTAGTGAAATTAAACCCTCTTTTCGTTCATCTGTTTCTTTCTGTGAACCAACTTCCAAACCGTCATAATGTTTGAATGGAATCCATCCTAGTAAATCTTGACCACCATTATCATAATGTTTCTTAGCATTAGCAATTGTAATTTGATGAGAATTCCTAGGATCTCTACTTAATTCCTTATTCCTCAATTCTCGACCAGGCGTAGTAAGTAGAGGTATACTAGAATATTCATGTTTATTGATTTCTCGAAGAGTCGTCGCATATTGTCTAAAACCAGTTACTTCTGCTTGTCTAAATGCATAGATACTCTGTTTTATATCCCCCACATAACAAACAGTCGGTTGCCACGGAGTATCAGGGACTTCTGGGTCACCATCTTCCACTAAACGGGGACCCCAAAGTCTGGATAATAGTCGCCATTGTAATGGAGAGTTGTCTTGAGCTTCATCAATAATAAATGCACGATACCTTCTTCTTATCTTCTTTAATAAGTTATATCTTCGATCTAAATCTTCTCGTGTTTCTTTAAGATGGAATGATGAATCACCTGAATATTTAGGATTATTCTCAAGAGATTCTAGAATAGAAAATGCGGATAATATATGGTCATCTCTCCAAGATTTTTGAGAGGTGTTATTGAGTGCTGAAATAATTTTTTCATGATAAAAACTCTCACAAGTCTCGGGGCAATTTGCTAATAATAAATCGCCGGCTAGTTTCTGAATATCATCGTAATCATGCACTTCATTAACTTCTTTTAGTTTCGAAACAATTCCTCGAAAACCAATTAGTACTGTACGTAAATCATCAAGATTTCTTGCTTCTTGCTCAATAGTAAATCTATAGATTGTTTTCTTATTTAATGATGGAGGAGTTTCAGGGATAGTGTCTGGAAGTGTAAGGAAGGGGTTATTCCAGTCATTCGGAGTACATGGAGGAGATTGTTGATTCAATAACATGGCTAAACGAGTAAAATGGAGAATTATGTCACCAGTATCTGAATTCCATAACTCTTTCATTTCTTTTGTATGTAGTTTGAATATTTTACTTACTTTACCTGGACTTCCGATTCCTCTATCCCAATTATCAGAATCTTTAGGAAGATTTCCTGAAGGGAATATTGTGAGACCCGCTGTACTTCCTGAATTGATAAGAGAAGTTGGGTTTACAGTACAATGTAAAACATTACTTAACCAGATTAATTTGTCCCAAGTTTCTCCTCTTGGGCCTGTCGATGATAATTCATCTAAACAAGCAATACGGGTTTCAGGCCCCCATCCACTTCCTAATTCATTTGGGTGCTGTTTAACTAAATCACAAAACTGAGAAATATTTTTTTGGACATTTTTCGAAAACTCATTTAATACGTCATTATCAAGAGATTCGATTATCCTTTCTTGTAATTTATTCGGAATTATTTTATTATTAGAATCTCCGAGTTCCCTAACTGCCTCATCTATAAATATAGAACGATTAGCTAGATTTCTGATGACATTGATCGCTCGTCTTCGACTCGAATATCTACGTTGGATTCGATCTCGTGCCGCTAAAATTTCCTGTGGGCCAAAATTTCTATTGTTAGGCATACCTGCATCTACTGCTTCATGTAATCGACTTCGATTAGAAGATAGTCGCCATAGAGTATTTAATCCTGATTCAGTAAGTAATATTCTACCTGAATCTGAAACATTGTCTTGACTTAAAGAATCTCCAAGCATACCACGATATGGTGCAATTAATTGGTTAAAGAAAGAATCTATTGTACCGATGGGGGCATCATCTAACAATGTAAGTAACTGCTCATTAAATCCTTCGAAATGGATTCTTGGATCTTTCCTAAATGTACCATCATCACTTATTGGACCCGGTCCTAAACGTGTTAGCCGCTTTCTTAGCCTATCTTTCATTTCATCAGCAGCTTTATTTGTGAAAGTAAGTAAAACAACTTCACCGGGCAATAAACCACCCCAGTTTTGAAGATTTTGTGTTTCAGATTTACCTTGTACTAATATTCCCCCATAGAGCTCAGGAGGTCTTTCTGGTTTGGGCAAAATTCTGGTTGCTCGCTGATCTTCAGAAAGATAGTGCTCAATCACCCTATCAACTATTGTGCTGGTTTTTCCAGTACCTGCTCCAGCATCAACAACTATATGTGAATCTAAATTTAAAGCTAATAGTTGTGCTCTATTTAATTTCATTAAAAGTCACCCTCTAATTTCACATCGCAAATATCTTTAACTTTACAATATTTACAATTATTCTCTTCTGGAATTGGATTGACATAACCTTTATTTGCCCTATCTGAAACACTCAATGCAACTGAAATTCGAGATGCTAACCAAGCTCGGAAAGGATCACTCAAAGGCTTATCATCTTCATTGAGAAAACGGAACTTATCATGAGTTATATCTGTTAAATCACCAATTTTAGAAAGATTCGAAATCAAACTATTAGTTGACATTTCTATTTGGTGTGAAGTTTTATGTCCTAACACTGAAATCCCCACTCCAATTACCAAATCTCCAGGATGACTCTCTTCCCAAGCTCTAGCGTACAGAGCAAGTTGAAGTTCTTCGAGTACACCTTTGTAATGACGTTCGTTAATATCTGTTTTTTCTGTGGTCTTAAGATCTCTAATTATGATTAAACGTCTTGGGGTCCATTGAGAATTATGAATTTCTAAAGGTGCAACTTCTGAGTTTCCTTCTTCGTTAATCCAAATATCATTTTCTGAATCAAAAGGAACTAAGTCTACTCGATCAATATATCCACGTAACCTGATATCGGGTAATTTTTCACCAACGGGTAATGTGATATTTTCAGGGAGAGAGATCAAAATACCATTTGAATTGTCTTGAGTTAAATTCCATTCTAAAGCTATTGGAATTACGTTTTCAAGTAATAATTCTGCTTCAATCATCCGGCCTATTCGTCCAGAAAGAGAGATAGGCTTAGGATCTAACAACCAATTATCCCACTCGTATACACTCATTCCAGTCATCATTCGGACGCGATTAGCAGAAACTGCATCGCTCCTATTCAACCAAGGAGCAAGATTATCTAAATTCATAAGGGCTTTTTGCATTAATATTTCGGGACTTATTTTCGAACGAGCGATGTTCAATGGTATGCTTGACTTTTCAGAGAAATCAATATCTCTATCCATTCCTTCATCAAATTCTAATATGTCAAGAAGTAAGTTATGGTGTATTTTATGGAATAAATCACCATGAGTACGCGCATCTAAATCTTCTTTTTGTGACTCTTCAGCATTGATTCTTAAACTTCGACTAAGCCAACCAGCTCGAGGACAACGAAGCCATTCTTGAAGCCGACTAGCAGACCAGATAGAGATTTTTTGATTTTTGATTTGAATAAAGCCATGGCGTGAATCACTAACATTTATTTTTGTTGGATTTGGGGTAAATGGCCTAGGATCAATTGTTGGTGTAACTATTTCTTTATCCTTTACATAATCCCAAGTTCGTGCAGAAATTACAGGCCAGCGTAAATTATTACGAGGGTTGATAAACATTTTAGGAGTTTTACGGCTCATATTTTTGATATCAGATTGGAATAAATAATTTTTATTTGCAACTGAAAGATAGCCGTCTGGTTCGGCCATTCGAGGTTGTCTCCTTTCCCTATCTCGTTGTAATGATGAATCCAATGAGATTGTCACTGAGTTTGGATTTATTGGAGATATGAGAGATTTTTCATTATTGTTTAATTTTAAACCATCCATCATTCGCATTGCTCTAAGGCTCAAAGATTGGTTGATTGGGATTTCAAATATCACAGAATTATCATCAGGATCGTTGATAATTGTCCACTCTCGAATGGGAGTTGAAGAAGGAGTTGCATCATCTAAACTGGGGTCTAAAATAATAACCTCTGATGCACATTTGAGAATATGTTCAAAATTATGACGAGCGTTTCTAACAGGGCCATCCGGCCTCAATAAATTAGATTCATTCCTTTCCTGATCTCCGAGAAAATGCATTTTTGGAACTTTTAAATTCCAAGATATTGATGACACATTAGTTAAAATTGCTATATCAGAAGTACAACCAAGTGCTTGATCACAAGATAAAATTCGTAATCGATGCCGATTAAGATTTACAGATGAGGAAAAAGTTGTAATTCCTATCAAATTGGAAATTTCATCGACCCAATCAGGACCCATTATTGGAAACTTATGCTGTAATAATTTTTGTGTGTCGCGAAGGTTCATAAATTCAGAAACTAAACTTTGTATAACTCCGGAAGCAATAGTTAAGTCACTAATAAATTCGCCATTTAGCGAACTTTGACGCGAAAGTTTCAGGGTAGAAAGGAACCATTCATCACCTGATTTAGGGCTAGTTGGGAGTGGTAGTTCATGTTTGGAATATACACCAACATTACTTGATTCATTGATAATAGATCGATCTGGTCCAGATAATATTGGACTGAGCCATTTGACGACACAGAGTAGCCACCATTGAGTTGACTCTTTCTTGAGGTTGTCTTCTTCTTCATTAAAACCAAAATCAAAATCTGACTCTAAACAACTTAACCATTGGATTAGAGTTTCTGGGCCTCCAAGGATATGATTTGTTCGAGCAACCTTACTGAGAATTTTAGGATCGGGGACAGGAGTAATTCTTTTGTCTAAAGGGTGAGGTTTTATTTCTGGAAATAGAGTTAGAGAATTTTGAATAGAAAGTGCCCTTAATTTATCTAAAGAAAAAGCATCATTACCATAAGATAAATTTAGATAAGAATTGAACCAATGACCTAAGGGGTGATTTGTAATCATTAAATTTTCTGAAGATATAGGGAATCCCAGATTTTTCAAACCACGGTTCCAAATGTGTTTGTTATTTTCAAAATTTGGGTCTATAATTAATACGCTTTGGTCGGGAGATTCATGAAGTTTTTTTGTTGCGAATGAAAATGCTGCCTCAAATGACTGGTTTTCACGCTGGAGTAAAACTCTCTCAATTTTATTTTCATCTATAACTTTCGTGAAATTATGTTCTGGAACCCACCCCGGCAATTCAGATTTTTCATTAATAGGCCACTCATCTTTCAGTAAAAGTCCGTGCTTTCCTAAACGAAAGTTCCCCGCATTAGATAATTGATGGATTGGTGAATGACAAGATATCATACGGATAAAGTCAGCCTCTGATTGAGGTATTGTGGGAGAATGATTTAACATTATTATACCATCAACATCTATCAAAGAAAACGGTTTTTCTGAAGTTTTTAATTTCTCAATAATGCGTTCTACTAAGAAATCATTATGCGTCACATTAAGTTTTAATTCAAGTGATCGTAATACCTGACGGAACGTCCTGATTCCCGGTCCATCCCAACCTGATGCCGCGGATTCTGAAGATAGGAAGCTATGTAAATCAGCTAAAGCTGTTGTTTTACCACGGCTCCAATTCATGTCAGGAAGTGGGTTTATTATTGGAAAACCTAACTTCGAAGACTCTTTTTTACATTCTTCATGCAATATTAATTGGAATGAAGGATCATTTTGCAATAATCTTGGCATTCGAAAATCTGCCATAATTGAATCCTTTAATGAAGAGATTGTGTGGTGAAGAGTATTATCGATTACAAATCCTTCATCAGTTAAAGATTCAAGCATTTCACGTCTTGACTCGGTGTTTGGATAAATGATTAGGAGTCTAGATTTACCTCCTTGAGAATATGATTTGTTATCAATTATTTGAGATATCAGATGATCTTTCAACCATTGAGGTAAAGGTCCTGGATGAACTTCTTCATTTGTTATCATCATATCAAGGCTGTCCAAAATAGTTCCTCCGAGTATTAGTCATAGAGACGAGGGTTATTGAACTCGACGATAAGAGACTTTCGAAAATATATGATTAATTATCTTTTCGAGAATATAATGATGCGGCAAAGAATGATACGAAAATTACTGCACTTGGGTATGGTAATGCATCAAATGCACCATCTTCATCATTATTATAATGCCAATCAAATACAAGTACTGCACTCAAATCGTCACCATCGTAAGCAGAATTATGATCAATGGATATCTGTCCAGTATTGGAGAAAGAACTTCCACTCGATGTAAGCTCTACAACATCCCTCAAGATATGATGATAATACTCTTCCCCATTTCCTCCCTCGGGGAAGTATCCTACTTCTTCAACGAAGAAAAGCATAGGACTTATGGTATAAAATTCTGATAAAGAAGGTGTAGAGATATTCCAAGAAAATAGATTCTCTCCAGATTCATTAGACCAACTTAATTTTGCAAAAGAATCGAGTAATTCGATAGAAGATGAGTCATCAATTGATGTACCGGCTTCCAGAGATATCTGATAATCAGTAGTCAAACTATCTGATTGAGGCGATGTCCCAATATGCAGCCTTTCACCATCGAACACATTAGAAGGAGCAATACGCTCGAAAGAACCAGCAATTTGAGATGTTTGCCCATACCTCTCAACCCACCGATCATCAGTTGCTTGGGAACCAAAAGGATCTTGTGTTTCAGCAATAAAACGATGATAATGTACTTGCATTATGCTTTCGTCGTCGGGTATTATTAGAGAATTTGTTACGGCCTCTGTTTGCACACAATTTAAGCACCAAGTCGCAGTATAAACCTCAATTAATTGAGGCCATTCTTCTGCCATCATTTCATTACTTTCGAAACTAGTATTATTTCCGGAAAGGGAAATTGA
>JAJPRD010000010.1 GCA_023700255.1 Candidatus Thalassarchaeaceae archaeon
ACATTCGAACTCGACAAAACATACCGTATAATCCTCACCCGGAGAAGTGTAAACATAGTGCAATGTTATATTGTGAACTAATATTAGAAAGCGTGATGTGTTAATTACGTTGGCATCGAATTATGAAAGGGAGTTCTGACTTACCCCTTACTCGATTTAATAGAAGTCAAGATCATCATGAATTATATCTAAAATTAATAAAATGGGAACTTGATGATGAAATGAAAAATGTGGTTGAAAAACTTCAACATTGGCCAAGGAAAAAATTAATTGAAAACGGTATAGCATTATTTGACTTAATTGGAAAAAATGATGGTTGGTTATTCGGACAACGTATTATTAAATTTACTAATAAGAAAAAAAAGGATTTAGGAGTGCACCGTTTTAGACAAGGAGATATTGTGCTAATATCAAAGAAAGACCCTCTCAAAGAGACTCCTTTGGAAGGAACTATTTATTCTACTACAAGAAATTCTATAAAAATAGTTTTCTCCGATCTGCCTAAAAATATTAGAAAAGATACTTGGAGACTTGATAAAGGGGCAAATAGAATAGCCTATGACAGAATGAAAGATGGTCTAAATACTATATTTGAAGAAGATGGTGGAGCCCCTCTAAGAGAATTGTTACTTGGCATGGTTCATGATCCATCTGGAACTGCCAGTTTGATTCCAGAGTTAGGAGGTGCGAGGGGGAGAAAAACGACTTTTGCACCAGATTTGAACGAACCACAACTAATTGCCGCAAAGGCAGCTATAGAAAGAAGATTAACATTAATCCAAGGACCTCCTGGTACTGGGAAGACCCACACTGCGGTCAGAATATTAGAATCATGGGCAAAACAAGATGTTGGTAGTATTTTAGCAGTTGCAGACTCAAATGTTGCGGTGGATAATCTACTTGAGGGATTACTAGCAAGAGGAGTTAGGGCTGTAAGATTAGGGCAACCTGTAAAGGTAAGGGAGAAACTAAGATTAGCTACAATTGACGCAAAGATGGAAATACACCCATTAAGAAGAGATTTAGATACCCAATTAGATCTTAATGAAAAATTGAGTAGAAGAATAAGTTCGATGAAAGGTAAAGAGAAAGGATTAGCACATAGAGATATCAAAAAAGGTTGGAAAGAAATTCGCAGAATAGAGAATCAAATTAGAGATGATATTTTAGATAAAGCTCAAGTTATATGCTGCACTTGTATCGGTTCAGGTAATGAAATATTAGATGGGAGAAGATTCCCTCAAGTTCTAATTGATGAATCTACACAAGCCACAGAACCAGCTGCTTTAGTCCCATTAGTTAGGGGAGCAAGACAGGTAGTATTGGTTGGCGATCATAAACAACTACCACCTACAGTTCTATCATTCAGAGCAGAAGAAAATGGCTTGAAAAGATCGCTATTTGAAAGATTGATTGATCTAGGTATTGAACCTCTCTTATTGACTACACAATATAGAATGCATCCAGCTATTTCAAAATTCCCAAATCAGCGATTTTATTCTAATAAATTAATAGATGGAGTGAATTCTGAAGAAAGACCTGCCCCGGCTGGTTTACTTTGGCCTGACTGGGAAAACCCAGTTGCATTTGTCCCAATAAATGGAGGAGAAACAGTATCTCCGGATGGAACCTCTAGAGAAAATCCATTGGAGGTTTCTTGGGTTCTTAAAATACTTGAAGACTTGTTAGAGGCCGGAGAATTAACACAAAAAGACATTGGGATTATTACTCCTTATGCTGGCCAGGTCAGAGCTATTCGTAATTCAATGAGTGAACAGTTAGACGATGTAGAGGTTCGGACAGTTGACGGGTATCAAGGTAGAGAAAAGGAAGTCATAATTTTTTCTTGCGTACGTTCTAATCCTGAAAAAAATGTTGGTTTTTTATCAGAATCTAGAAGATTAAATGTGGCTTTAACACGTGCTAAAAGAGGTTTGATAGTAATAGGGGATCCTGATACACTGAGAAGTGATAAGAATTGGAAGGCTTGGTTAGATTACATAGGCAATAGTAAGTTTGAGGCGTGGCACCTTCTCGGCATGGCCTGAGATGAGTCTAATGAATGGACATGATTCCCCTATTTCAATAAATAAAGGTGGCACGACACTCGCTAAAGCAATAGTTTCGGAAGATGGTGGTCATTGGCCGGTACCTGAAGGAACAATCTTGGCATCAGGGGTAAGGAGGATTGCATCTTTTGTGCTAGATACAGTAATAGTTAGTTCAATTTTACTATTAATTACAAGAGGTTTCTTAATTAATTTATGGAATCTAACTCTTTGGGTATCATATGACTTCCATTACTCTCTAGCAATGTTATTTCTTCTTTTAGGCTCACACTGGCTATATTGGAAATATACTGGTATATACTACTCACGCTCGTTTGGTCAAAAATTAATGGGCCTAGCTGTTTTAGCAGAAGATGGTTCGGAAATGACAAGTAAAATGTGGGAAATTAGAGCCTTAAAGAAATTAGCGTATCTGATATTTCCCTTTAGTATTTATTTTGGAGTTTATGATTTGGCAAGAATTTCTCAGAGACATACTCATCAATCGAATATTGATTTACGCGTAGGATCTATTGTAGCGCATGCTAATTCTCTCCCTCCTGCAAATAGAAAACACATAAAATGAGGGTTATTAATGGAAGACGCAATCAAAATGGCACGACTCGGTCATTGCGTAGTTTATCCAACCTCTACATTACCTGCTTTAGGATGCATATTAACTTCCGACGCTCTAGATAAACTGTATAATTTGAAAAAAAGATCCCATGAGATGATTGTAAGCATAGGAGTTTATGATCTTCAACAGGCATCAGAATTGGTACATCTAACTGATGATTTAGAAGATTTCATAGCAGCATTTCCAGAGGGAGCATTGACAATAATTTTACAAGCAAAAAAACCTCTAGATTTACGGTTAGGGGGGGAAAAAATTGCCATTCGTATTTTATCAGATCCGATTGCCAAGAAATTTGTTAAAAAAACGGGACCATTAACAGCAACATCTGCAAATATTAGCGGAGATGCCCCTGAAAAAGATTGCGAAATAGCAGCATTATCTCTTTCAACAACCGCTAATGAAATTGCCTATATTTCTGGCATGTGTCCGGGAGGAAGACCCAGTACCTTGATAGCATGGCATACGGTCTGTAAATCACCCAACAGTCGAGAGATAGAGGTATTGAGAGAAGGTTTGGTCGCATCAAAGGAGATTCAAGAATGGTTGAAGAAGCAGATTTGAAACAGTGGAGAGATGCCGGACACGTCGCTCGAAGAACCTTAGAAGGTATAAAAGATGAAATTCAAGAAGGAAAATCTTGGCTTGAAGTTATTGACTCCGCTGAGAGATTTATCAGGAGACATGGAGGGCAAGCAGCCTTTCCTGTAACTATATCCGTCAATGAAATAGCTGCACATTTCACACCGAGTCATCAAAATTTACCCCCTGAGGGTTGGGATAAGCCGATGATTTTTGAAAAAGGAGATTTAGTTAAGCTAGATGTAGGAGTTCACATCAAAGGTGCTCTCGCAGATAATGCATTAACAATTGAAATTGGAAATCAAAATAATCATACTGAACAGATTAAAGCAGCTAAAGATGCAAGAGATGCATCCATTGAGAAAATGCATCCAGGTACACCATGGCATGAAATTGGACAAGCAGCAGAGCAAGTAACAAAAGATGCTGGTTTTGAACCAGTTAGAAATCTATGTGGGCACCAACTTGAGAGATGGAACTTACATTCTGGTACGTCAATACCATCATATGCATGTGGCCCTAAATCAGGATTCAAAGGAACCGCAGAAGTAGGTGCTATCTATGCTATTGAACCGTTCAACACGACTGGGAAATCTGGAATGATTGAAAATATCCTTCCTGCTGGATCTTCAAATATTCTGAGAGTCACCGGCGATGTATCAATCCGTAAGGCACTCTCAAAAGGTAAACTAAAACCACTAGGGGCTACAATGGCGAGATATATCGAAGAACGGTATAGCACACTACCCTTTGCCGCAAGATGGGCCTATCCACTATTAGAAAAACCGTTCCCAAATGAAGATGCGGAAGCCCTACAGAAGAAGTGGAAGGCTATGACAAAGAAACTAATTGCTATAAGGTTCTTAGAAGGTTATGAAGCTTTACGGGATGTTGATGGCGGTAATGTTGGACAGTTTGAGCACACTGTAATTGTCACAGAAGGCGGCCCTGAAGTATTAACTGTACTTTAAAATAGAATAACTAATATTTCAGAGACTTTTCATAATTAATCTAACAATGATTATCAATTGCCCCCCTCTATCAGGGTACGTACAGGACGTAAGGTTCTGCTGAGTGCATCCCATCCCCTCGCTAATATCTCTCGCCCTGTACACCTAAACTACTAATCAGTGGTAACTTCAGTATTACCAAAGGCAGTTACAGCAATCACTGACCCTAATATCAAAATAATCCCTGCTGATTGTTGAATTGAAGGATTTTCGTTGAGGAGTAATAAGCCCCAAATTATTGTTAATACTGGTTGTAAAAGGACTGCAAATGACGTATCGGCGGCTGGGAGCCGAGGTAAAGCGTAAGTGATCGCCATCCATCCAGCTGCTTGACAAAAAATTGCTAGAAGAATTAACCAAGCATGACCAGGCCAAACCGGTTGAAGATCAATAGATTCGATACTTAAGAATTGTAAAGGCAATAATCCGATTATAAGGAGCCCTATGGCAGCCCCAGAAGTAGCATCGAATTGGAGGTTTTGTGCAGGAGCCATTTCTCGATTTGAGTATCTATATAATATTAAAAATGAAGAATAAAATATTGCAGCTAATATTCCAGTAATGACACCGCGTAAAGGATCTTCACCGTAGGGGTCGTTATCCCAAATACCTGATATTAAAGCCAAACCAAGAATTACAATGGGTAAAGACAGAAGAATTGATTTGTTGGGTTTTTCGCCTAAAAATTTCCAACTTACTAAAGTAACAATGAGTACCTGAGAATTACCAATCATAGTTGCTATACCGGTACCTACGTAGTCAATAGCCGTGTGATAAGATATGAAATCAAGAGACAATAGTAATCCTGCAGAAAAGGCTAACCAACGAGATTTAGAGCTGCGAGAATCCTTAGATTTTAGAAAATAAACTAATAATGCTAGAACGGGAAGTGCGTAAGCCATTCGAAAAAATGCACCAGTTACTGGATTCGTAGCAGAATATTTGTAAAATAATGGTGCGAATGAAATTAAAGTTGAACCAAATAATGCAATAAGCATGTATTTGCGGTCTTTACCGACCGCCAACAAAATCATCTCACTCAGAATTTCCTTCTAAAATCATTTTCTGAAGTTCACCGCTTTCATACATTTCCGCGGCTATGTCGGAGCCACCTATTAATTCGCCATAGACATATATCTGAGGCATGGTTGGAAAATCTGACCACGCACAAATAGAGGGTATTGCTCGTGGATCAGATGTGACATCGACACTTGCCCATTTATCATCCAACTGACCTAGAACCATTGCAGCCCTATTACTAAAACCACATCGGGGTTGTTCAGGTGTACCCTTCATAAACAACACAATAGGGTTGTTATCAACTATTTCTTGCAGTTCATCTGTTGTCCAATTAAAACTCATTTTATTCACTCCTTCGTTTCTCTACGAATATGCACTCCAAAGAATTCTGTTTCTTTCTCAGAGTGAGGGTCGAAAGCAGTATCAAGAATTAATTCTGCTTGTTCGGGAGTCATGCATTTAAGATCTAATGCATGAACTATGTTTTGAGTAATATATGGTTTGAAATGATTTAAAATCGGTTTTTGGCGTTGTAAAGGTCGAACACCATCATAAGTTTTCGATATTACTCGGACATGGAAATGATCACCACTACCATGTAAATCAGAAGCCTCAATTTTAGCATCTGGAACAACTTTGAGAACCTCTGAAACCATCCACGCCTCGGTAACCATGTACTACCTCTGAGGTTCGCCCTCTTTGAATATTGGCAGTGTCTGCACTTCAATCTGATAACATTGAGTTGATTTTTATTAAGTTCTCTTTGATTGTCGCATTATTGTTTATCAAACCACTACCTACTACGGCCACATCGATTCCCCAACTCTTAACTAAGGCTGCATTATGATATTTTATACCGCCATCAATCATCAATTTTGTAGATCGCCCACCCACTAATATCTGAGAATCAATTGCAGTTCTAAACTCACGGATTTTAAGTTCCATTTCAGGCATAAAAGATTGTCCACCTTTCCCGGGCACGACGCTCATTACAAGTACTAAATCTAATTCTGAAAGATAAGGAAGTACTGCAGAAGAGGGAGTACTAGGATTCAGAACTATTCCTGCTTGACAACCTCGTGAATGAAGATTACTGATAAGTAAGGATATATTTTCAACCGCTTCAACATGAAATATTACTAAGTCCACACCTGCGTCAACGTATTGTTCCCAATTATCTTCAGCATTTGCCACCATAAGATGGCAATCCACAAATACCTCGGGACCTACTCGTTGACGGATACTTTTGATCAAAGCAGGTCCAAAAGTAATCGTCTTATTCACTACCCAATTGCCATCCATTACATCCAAATGTATCCAATTAATTCCTTCCGAAATTACTTCATCCATAACTTTACCTAATTCACAAAAATCTGCTGTAAGTATACTAGGGGCTATCTGCATAAAATATGACCTTTGGTTAACTGGATAGGCTCAAGGTACTCAATTGTTCCTATTATAATTATGATTTAAAATAACAAATTATTATTAGGGTGAGTTGGAAGAGGAAGTTTGTTGGTAGAGAGTATGGGACGAGTAGTAGATGTTAGTGACGCTGAATTTGATATGGCGACGAAGAGTAGTGAATGGGTCTTAGTTGACTTTTGGGCACCATGGTGTGGACCCTGTAAAATGATATCTCCAATATTAAATCAAATCTCAGAGGAAAAAGATATCACTATTGCAAAGGTAAATACAGATATGAATCCTCTTTCAATGGGAAAGTTTGGTTTCAGAGGTATTCCTGCTCTAGTATTATTTCATAACGGGCAACCTGTTGACCAAAAAACTGGAGCTATGCCTAAACCTATGTTTGACCAGTGGCTAAACAAGTACATGGATTAATTACGATCTTGATTTATTTTTCGAGCACGTTCTTCAAGTGGAGCTCCTACTTCACGAAGTAGTCTAGATCTCAATGCTTCATGTAACCACATACCCCCCTCTATCTCTAACATAAGTCCACGTTCGATTAAACTCCTTGGAGGTGGACCATTAAAATTTGCCGCCTTTGCTAAAATCTCCCAGGGCACTGGAATCTCTGAAACAGCTAAAAATGCCAATAATTCTTTGTGATCAGGGGGCAATACATCAAGTATTTCTTCATCCAAAAATCGTAACCAATCTTCATGTAAAGTATTGCCATATATCTCTAATAATTCAACAGCAAGCGGGTGGCCCCCTGTTGCAGCATAAATATCCCTAGCAGGAGCATCACTAGGGAGGTTTAACTTGTTAATCCATTCTTCTATTTCTTCTAAACTCAATCCTGTTAATACTAATTCTTCGACTTTTCCTCTTGTATGAACATCTCTGCGATCATAAAATGCAAGATTTGTTCGAGATATCAAAAATAATCTCATTTTGGTTGCTTCGGCTACTTGCAATAATGCACCAAAAAGATGATCCCCTTCGGGGCCAATATTATGCACATCATCTAAAATAACAAATAGATTGGGTGGTTGAATCTCTAAGAGTTTGTCTTCATCTGATAAATGAGCAATTAATCTCCTTCGGAAAAGATCGATGTTAAATGCTGCTCCTGGCTTCAATGGTAATGATTCTAGAAGTTTATACGGGTCTGAAAATCCATCATCAGAACCAATACCTATCCTATGGAGTAAACTGGTTGCTATACCTAGTGGTGAATCCCATGGCTGACAAGGATAATACATAGCTTGAATTTCTTTTTCCGATGAAAGCACATCATCTATCCAGAACGAAACAAGAGTTGTTTTACCGCATCCTGCAATACCAGATAATACAAACATTGGAATATCGGAGTTATACCATTTATCTATTGATTTTTTCTCTAAAGAACGACCATGGACTTCCCTTGTCTCGGGCGGGCGGACATGGTATGTTGAGTGCGCCCCTGATAGCAAGGTGATAGAACCAATATTATTCGATAAAACCGCCTCTGATCGAATGATTGCCCCAAATCTGATATCTCCGAAATTCAATACACCTTCATGTTGGGCATGCATTAATACTTGTAAAAGTGTTAATCCTGTTTGTAGTACAGAAGATGCTTCATCGGCCCTTATTTCTAATAATTTGCCTTTTTTGTCACGAATTAATATCTTCGTTGAGCGGAGTTTTTCAATTCTATTTCTTGCTTCTTTTCGGCCTTCATCAGTTAATTGCCAAGTTTTCTGACGCCTTTCATCTCCCCTTACGGCTCTAGTATGTTCTGAAACAAGACCGTTGACTACTAAATCACGCATGGTACGTGATACATTTGGTAAATGAAGAGCACAGACTTCCGCGATTCCTGGACGAGTCATGTCAAATGATACAAGGTAGTGATCGGCCTGATGATCTTGCTCCCAAAGATGAAGCATAATACGATCGGAAACAGCGACATTGACTCGCGCATCGCTAGCGACCATAGTTATCCGAAACCTATGACTGGCATCAAGAGTTCGGATTCTTGTCTAAGAATGAAACACAATTATTCTTCATCGGAGCATTGAGGATACTGTTCTTGCATTGGAGGGAGAAACAAATCATTACAATCCTTATCAGAAAGTGGTAACGTTAAGATGCTACTTGTACCTAATCCGAGAGTAACTGCCATTGTAGAAACGGGGCTAGGGACATAGTCTTCACCGGTTTGAGTAATTAAAAGATGGATTCCATCACCTTCGGGGATTACTACATCCATACCAAAAAATTCCATTTTAGCGATTACTGTTTCACCGGGTGAAAGTATTTCGCCTTCTTTACCACCATTATGGAATCGTAAATCCATGACTGCATGTCCTAAATGCATACCATTACTTGCTTGTATCATCTCAACAAATAAGTGTCCACTAGTTGAAAGTAAGGATATTGTCGCCTCTACATGAAAAGTTGGAGTCCCAATTATTCTAGTTTCTTCATCGAAAAATGGACATTCGATAGAAAGTTGAGAACTAGAAGTTATGGTTTCCCCACCTCCAATTATAGTACAATCATCCATATCATATTTTAGTAGATTTAGATCTAATGGAGGGTATGTTTCTTCGACTCGCCAACCACCAATATTATCTTGTATCTCAGCAATTAATCTTGGTTGAGGGCCCTCATCTTTAAGGTAATAATCAAACCATTCTAGTAAATCGTCAGCCCAATCCCACCTTAATGTGAATGGAAATGCTTCTGCACCATTGCCGCTGCTCAACCCTTCATGGCCACTTTTCCTGTCAGGATAATCATGACCCCATTGCCCATAGAGGCCTTTGACATCAAATCCAGCATCACGAAATATGTTGTGAGTAGGGAATGCCATGTGAGGATCAACATTCCAATCTTGCATACCATGAATAATGTAAATTGAACCATTATAATTTTCCAATGCACGAGGAAGGAAAGTACGCTCTTCCCAATAATCACTTCCGGTCCATGCTAAATTATCTCCTGACAAATATGCAGCAGGTCCAGCATAATATCCTTCTAGATAACCTTCGCAAGCATTTTCAGCATCTTGAAGGTCACCATCTAAACCAAAACTCCCATACACTCCATTGTGCATGATTGCCCCTCTAGCTTCCATACTACCATTACGCCACATTAAGTCATGAGCTCCAATGAGTCCAGACATAGGAATTATTGTCTTAAGATATTCAGAACCCATGGCAGCAGCCTCCCATGGTGTTGAGCCATCATATGATTTGCCAATAATGCCTACTGCACCATTAGAAAAAGGTGCTGAGCCCAAATATTCAACGGCAGCATGGATTCCTCTTTGTTCATCAGTTCCCATTAAATCCATACAATGATTACTTTCTCCAGTTCCAAATACACTCACTTGAGCGATTCCATACCCATGCGGGACAAAATTCTCAATCAAAAAACGCCCTAATCTATCGGCAGGAGTTAGTGCATCAACATCTCCGTCATTATAGTATGGACCTATTTCTGCAATTATTGGTACTTGGCAATCGGCTGAAATTTCTGCGGAATCATAGTCGCAACCTTCGATGATAGGTAGCCATAATCCTAGATGCACTGCGGCATCACCGGTTATTCCAGCACCACCGTCACTAGTAGTAATTGTTGGAACTGATACAAAAATTGATTTGACTGCACCTATCTCATATGAGCCATTAGTAGATACACGACTGAACACATCAGTATCCTGATACTGCAAATTAGATCTATCTTCAACATCAGGTAGCCAATGAGACTTTTCAAGTATAATATCTGATTCAGTGGTACCAAAACAACCAGATAACATTGGCATAATAATTAACAGTGTCAAGCATAGACTCAACGACCTCTTAATCATATAACTCGCGTCATTTATATTACTCATGAGTGTTTGCCATAATGGTTTTTGATATCTGATTAAAAAATTAATGAAAATATGAATATAATAATAGATTACTTGAATAACTCCAACGTTTGGACAAAGATTGTGGATAGTAAGAGGAAGAGACGTTTGATTCGGCTTCAGCGGATGGAAATTACTGAAGCGGAAGTTTATAGAAAACTTGCTAAAAAACAAAAAAATGAAAATAATAAACAAATTCTAGAACAAATATCTTCACAAGAAATAGAGCACTATAATATTCTAAGAGAAATTACTAATGTCGACGTTAGTGCATCAAAAATCAGAGTATCATTACATGTTCTGGCATCGACTTTGTTGGGACTTACATTCTCTCTGAAATTAATGGAAAAAATTGAGAAAGGGGCTTCAACGGAATATCTAGATTTAGGACTAGATGATATTGCTAAGGAAGAAGATGAACATGAAGAGAAACTTCTCTCCCTATTAGAAGAAGATGCTTTGAATTATCTAAGTAGTGTAATTTTAGGCCTCTCAGATGCTTTAGTTGAACTGACGGGGGCACTTGCAGGACTTACTTTCGCATTTCAAGAATTAAAAATTGTAGCATTAGCAGGATTGGTGACGGGTTTTGCAGCATCATTTAGTATGGCTGCGTCAGAATTTTTAGCAACTAAGGAAGAAAAATCTGAACGTTCGCCAATGAAAGCAGCGATTTTTACTGGAACTGCATATCTGGTTACAGTATTACTTCTTGTTACACCTTACCTACTGTTAAATGAAAATAGTCAGATTATATTTGGCCTAGAACCTCATGTTCAAGCACTTTGTGCAACTCTAATCATTGGATTGTTGATTATTGCTTTATTCAATTTTTATGTATCTATAGCTCAGGAATACTCATTTAGGCAACGATTTTTTGAGATGACTGGCATTTTAGTTGTAGTTACTGGTATTTCATTCGTAATAGGATTAGTTCTAAGAGATTGGTTCGGTGCATGAAATTAAACAACCTTCAAAGATATATTAATTAGAGACTCTCTAATGAAAGGGTTTGATTTACAATACTGATTCCGCGAAACTATGGATGCTTATGATGAACTATTAATAAGATTGAAAGATATCGATTTAGTTAGCCAAATAGGAGGACTTTTGGGTTGGGATCAAGAAGTATTAATGCCGCCAAAAGCAGCAGCATTGAGAGCCGAACAACTCTCTTGGATTTCCAAAACAGGCCATGAAAAGTTAACAAATCCAAGAATAGGAGAGTTGCTCGAACAGTTGGAACAAAGAGATGACTTAAATCAAGTACAGATGGGAAATCTTAGATTAACTAGAGATTCTTATAGGAAAGCAACAAAACTTCCTACTGCTTTTGTAGCGGAAATGGCAATGCATAAATCAAAATCTCAAATTTCTTGGGCCGAAGCAAGGTCAAAAAATGATTTTTCTATATTTAGGGATGATTTGGTAAAAATGGTAGAAATGTCAAGAAAAAAAGCCGATTATCTGGGTTATGAAGGTGTTAGATATGATGCACTTCTTGATTTATATGAATCTGGGTTAACTGTTTCAAAGGTAGACCCTTTGTTTGCTGGATTGAGAGAGAATGTTGCTCCGCTTGTAAAAAAAGTGATCGAAAATGGAAAGAAGCCCGATATGTCTTGGGTTCATGAAAATACTTGGAGCAAAGAAGGGCAAGAGGGGCTTTCGCAATCTATTTCTGAAGCAATAGGTTTTGATTTCCAGGCAGGTAGAAGAGATGCATCAACTCATCCATTCTGTGGTGGACCAAATCCTGATGATGTAAGGTGGACGACTAGATATGATGAGACTGATCCTTTTGGGTCATTATATGGTTCAATGCATGAAACAGGACATGGACTCTATGAACAAGGAAGGCCAAGAAATTTAGATTTTCAACCTGCTGGTTCGGCTAATGGTTTAGGAGTACATGAGAGTCAAAGTCGTTTATGGGAAAATCAAATAGGCCGATCAAAAGAATTTTGTGAATGGTCACTTCCTTTATGGAAAAAATATTTCCCAAAACAAATGGAAGGGGTCTCGGCAGAGAATTTATGGCGTTCAGTGAATTTTGTTGAGCCTAGTTTGATTCGAGTTGAGGCAGATGAAGCTACATATAATCTCCATATTATGATAAGGTATGAAATTGAGAAGAAACTTATTGCCGGGGAGATTGAAGTTGATGACTTACCAGATGCATGGGATAATATGTATCAAGAATTTTTAGGAATTAGCGCACCGAATAGAACATTAGGTGTCCTTCAAGATATACATTGGTCATTTGGAGCATTTGGATACTTCCCCACATATACCCTTGGTAACCTATACTCTGCTCAATTACTCAATGCAGCAAAGAAAGAACTACCTAATCATGATCAACTGATTAAAAATGGTAATTTTACACCCCTCCTTGAATGGATGAGAAAGAATGTACATTCACGAGGAAGTATCATAGAACCTTCTGCCTTAATCGAAGAAGCTACAGGTAGCCCTCCGTCGCCAGATGATTTCGTGAAGTATCTTCAAGATAAGATGCAATATTTGTATGAATTAACATCTTAGATACGAAAGCACGAAAGCACAGGCATGCTTAGGAATATTAATGCAAAAGCATCGACTAGAGGGGCTATCCTCATTTGTCAGAGATTTAGGGAGTGAATGTACCACCCTAATTATGCATAATAATGCCCTAATTGCAGGTTCAAAAGACGGGAAGATTGTGGCTTGGGATATTGATGATGGCCGGGAAAAATGGACATTACAAGTAGATGGCCCCATTTCAGATATTGCAATAAGTGATAGAATTTATGTAACTGCATCGGCAGAGTTGCATGCGATAGAAATAGAACAAGGAACTTTAGAGTGGACAAAAAATATTGGAGGGTCTAGTGATCTTGTCGTATTGGATAAAGATTCAATTTGGGTGACCTCATCGTTGTATGAACTTGATGTGGAAGACTATACCGAAACCACACTATTTCAGTTCAATAAAGATTCAAAAATAATTAAGTCAATTAATTTCGAAGAAAAACCCTGGTTTTTAATAATGCAAAAAAATGAGTTGATTTTAGGTGTGGGGAGGCCCAGATGCGGATATTTAGCGATAAATAGCGAATATGAAATTAGGCATAAGAAAATTAAGGGGCAAAGTCCGATTACGCTTGGAATTGAAACATTATCTGGCTTCTTATTGGGGCATAGCAATGGATCGATTACTGAAATTAATGATGACCAGGTAAATGTTATTCAATTTGAAAAATCGCCAATAACTGCAGTTATATCAAAAGAAAATAAGTGGTGTGTTGGAAACAGTCATGGAACTATTATGTCATCTAATGGTTGGAAAAAAGGATTTGTTGGTATAATTGATTGTTTACTAGATGTTGGGGATTTTATTTGGGCATCATTATCTAATAGTGAAAACAATATATATCTACTAAATAGAAATGATGGAGAAATACAACATCAAATCATTCATGATACCAGGATTAGATTAATGAGCAATACAGATGATAAGATTGCGGTATCAGACCAAAATGGAAAAGTAATGCTTTTTGAAGAAAAAATACTCTCTAGAAGGCTAGGCGAAATCAAAGAAGATTCGGATGATCAGCAGAAAAGAGATTTGTTAAAAAAACGATTAAGAGCGCTAAGATGACTTAAAAAATGCAGTGGAAATAACCCCTGTTTAACCCCTGTTTCCAGTGGACTGCGGCCTTGTTGAGGAAAGGTTTAAGAACCGTGGCCGTCCCTGAGAACTTTGCTGCTTCGGTGAAGGAGTGTGGGCGCGTTTATTCGCGACCCGCGGGCCACAACAACCGAGCTCCGAAAAGGAGCAGTAAAACCGGAAATCGAAAGAGATCCGGGGAATAGTCAAAACGTCTGTGGACGTAAGACGACGGGAGAACTGAGATGGGAAAAACTGGACGAAAGGAAGGGGAAAGAAATCACAGAGGAAGTATGGAAAACAAAACCGAACCGGCAACGGGGAAAACATAAACCGAAATACAAAACTATCCCGAAAAGGTACATGAGCGAAGAAAATGAACCAGAGATGGGACAAATTTGAGGCGCATATGTGAGGAAGTAAAGATGAAAAAAACTGGACGAAAGGAAGGGGAAGAGAAACAAAACGGAAACACATTGAGAACAAGAGCGGGAAACCGTGGAGGATCAGTACTGAGGCGTGGAAAAAACTAGTGAGAGCTAGGGAAATAAGCGAACACGGGTTGAAAGAAGAGATTCTTAAAATTCGGAAAACGACAAAGAGAGAGCATGAAGTCTCAGAGTCATCTACCCCAGGCGAGTAGGGACCTTCGGGAACCTGCAGACTTGGGACCCTGCGGAGTTAGCAGAGGGTAATGATCCCCCAATGTTCAGAACCCACTGCTAGCTCCCACCTAATCGGTACTTCGGCTCTATTTTCTAATTCTTATTAGGCCCAATCATTTCTTCAGGTTTTACCCATTCATCAAATTGATGGTTGTCTAATAATTTTAGATCAAGTGCACTTTCTCTTAATGTCAAATTATTTTTATGAGCGTTTTTGGCAATTTTTGCAGCATTGTCGTAACCTATGTAAGGATTTAATGCTGTAACAAGCATTAATGAGTTTTCTAAATGTTGAGAAATTTTCTCATGATTTGCCTCTAACCCCATAATACACTTTTCAGAAAAAGAGATACAGGTATCGGAAAGTATCCGAATACTATGAAGAAGATTATGTATCATCATTGGTTTGTAAACGTTCAATTCGAAATTACCTTGACTACCTCCTATTGAAATTGCTGTATTATTACCCATCACCTGGCAACAAACCATCGTCATTGCTTCTGCTTGCGTTGGATTTACCTTGCCCGGCATTATACTCGAACCAGGCTCATTTGCAGGTAGAGATAACTCTCCGAATCCGCATCTAGGCCCGGAACCCATCCATCTCACATCATTTGCAATTTTCATCAAAGATGCAGATAGAGTATTCAACATTCCAGAAGTAGCAACTATAGCATCATGAGCACCCAGTTGAGCGAATTTATTCTCTGCACTAACGAAATCTAAAGAAGTGTATGTTGCTATCTTTTCTGCTACTTTTTCGGCAAAATCAGGATGTGTGTTGAGACCGGTGCCCACCGCAGTTCCCCCAAGAGCTAATTCAAGCAGATCTACTTGAGAGTTTTCTATACGTACGAGATCGGAGTCTAGCATTGAAACATATGCACTGAATTCCTGACCTAACGTCAAAGGCACGGCATCCATTAAATGCGTACGACCAATCTTAACTATATCGGAAAAATCCTTTGATTTCTGATCTAAAGAGTTTCTTAGATTCATGATTGCAGGTATTAACCTGTGGCGGATTTCTTCGGCTGCTGCTATATGCATTGCAGTAGGAAATGTGTCATTACTTGATTGGGCCCTATTGACATGATCATTTGGATGGACTGGTGTTTTACTCCCTAGTTGACCGTTTGTGAGCTCTATAGCACGATTAGCAATTACTTCATTGGCATTCATATTAGTTTGTGTCCCTGAACCAGTTTGCCATACACGCAATGGGAAATGAGCATTTAGACTGCCTGAAATTACTTCTTCGCAAGCAGAAGAAATTAATGCCCCTATCTTAGGATCTAATTCTTTTAATTCCACATTCGTTTCTGCTGCAGATTTTTTAAGAATTCCGAAGGCACGAATCATTGCATGCGGCATTGTATCCTTTCCGATATTGAAATTTATTAGTGAGCGTGCAGTTTGAGCACCGTAATAACGATCGGAGGGGACTTCTACCTCGCCCATTGTATCTTTCTCTATCCTCATTGAGTCTTTTTGCCCACGTGCTTTTTTTGGCACGCCCTCGGGGGCGTATGGTTGAGAATTGCTATCTGAAGAAAGGGCTTTTTCAATCATTTTAGAGATTGTTGCGGAACGACCATCATTCTGTCCTTTGCCTACTTTTTTATCTAGTTTTTTCGCTAATTCTTCTGGTATACTTATGCTTAAAATTCGACGATCACCCGCGCGATGTTTTGCCATGTAATACGCGGTTATTAACTTATTAATAAACTTAGAGTTTCGATTCGCAGCATGGCATTTCAAGTTTTCATAAAAACAAAGGATCAAATTCTTTTGACAGAAATAATCTGCATAGGTGTTTGAGGTTTGTCTCGGAAATCAGTATTTTGTAACTCTATTTCTTTAACTACATCCATTCCTTTTACAACTTCTCCGAAAACTGCATGATTTCCATTCAACCAAGGAGTAGCAACTGTAGTTAAGAAGAACTGTGAACCGCCTGTATTTTTCCCAGCATTAGCCATGGAGAATAGGCCCGGTTTATCGTGTGCCTTTGCAAGTGCAGAAGCTTCGCAAGGAATTTGCCACCCTGGTCCTCCTGTTCCTGCTGCACGACTATCTGGGTCCTTTGATTTAGGACAGCCGCCTTGAATCATGAAATCTTTTATTATTCGATGGAAATGAAGCCCATCATAATATCCCGAATCTACTAATTTTAAGAAATTACCAGTGGTTTCCGGGCAATCATTTGTGTAAAGTTCAATTTGGATTTCGCCTAAAGTTGTTGACATTTCTACGTAAGTCATACCCATCGGAAGTAACTGGCACTCAAGAGGATAATGGTCTAATGCCGTGACAATAGTAATGTGTTATGTCCTACTTGACGTAACTATGAGTGAGCTTAGTGACCATAACTGCCCTCGATGCAATTTAGGGCTATTCATAGAAACTAGCGAACAGGCTGAAGGAGTAGATTTATTGATTTGTAAAGAGTGTTGGGGAGTAGCTGTCGCCGCTAAATCGATGGAGTCAGTTATTTCAAATGGAAGAGAATTGGATGAAAAGCGCGCAGATTCAAATACACAAAAAATTGGATGTGATTGCCCGATTTGTTCGGCTAAAATGAAAGAAATCGAATTAGACGTGCCTGAAGAAATTAGAGATAAATTAAATTTAATTGACATATCTGAATCTAAAAAAGTCATAATTGACTCTTGTGAGAATTGCCCTACCTTCTGGTTTGATGCTGGAGAATTAGATCTTCTAAATGGAATTCAACCTAAACTAAGAAGAGGATTTGATACAGAACCAGATAGGCTAATAGGCGATAAAACACTAACTGAACAGGATTTACAGCATAAAACAATGTTTAGGAAAGGCGCGGGTGCAGTAGTAGTAGTCTTGGCTGCTATTCTAGCAACTCAGGGCGGCATAGGAATGACATTCGTGGCAGGAATTTTGGGGATTGGGGGGATAATTGCGATATTATCCAGAAATCCCGATCAAGCTCTGGCTAAAGGCACCTGCGATAAATGCCTAAAGGAAAATAAATCTCTAGCATGGAATTGCCAAAGAGGTGGGTGTTGGGCACATATTTGCACCGACTGCCAAACTATCGGCGCTGATCCAGTGGAAGCCTATGCCAAAACTATCGGACAAGTTGCAATTGGAGTGGTTGTCGTAGGTGTAGGCATTCTGGCAATCGCCGCTGTGGCCGAAGGTGGCGGAGTAGGACTTGCCGAGTTTGTCCCGGTAGGATCAAGTAAATCAAAGAAAGATGGGAAGGGTCAAAAGATCGCGCTTTTACTTTGTAGAGAATGTGTTGAAGTATCTAATAAAGAATCAAAAGAGCAGGCTAAGATCACTAAAGACGCTAAAACGCTTGAAGAACTAACCCCCACTCATACTACCATCCAATTATCTGATGATAGTGTGAGAAAACCAGAGATGAGAAAATCTACATCAGATGGTTATTGCAAATATATAGATAGTGTAAATGATAAAAAGTGTCGGAGATTAGAGTTTAGAAGTTCCGGTTATTGTTATACTCATAAGTAAGAATAAAATTACTGAAGATTAGGCTACAGTCGAACCTAGTAAAACACCATCTGGTAATTCTAGAAGATTAACAGAACCATCTGGATCTAGAGCACCAAGAATTAAAAATTGAGAAATGAAACCCCCTGGTAACGTTTTATCTCCAAGATTGATTGCCCCAACAACCAAGCGTCCGATTAATTCACTTCGGGGATAGTTAGTTATCTGAGCAGAACTAGATAATTCACCTATTACAGGCCCGAAATCAACTCGAATTTTATAGGATGGTTTTCTCATCTCAGGATATTCGGAGACATCTATTATTTTTCCAGCCCTTATATCTAAAGAAAAATAATCATTAACACTAACATATTCTTTTCTGAGTAATTTTTCCGGATGATAAGGAAGGTTGTCGGTATCAATTTGATGCTGGCTCATTCACTCACCTGTGATGTCAGAACGTAGAAGTAAAGGAAGTAATGAAACACCTGCTTGATTGAAAGCTTCTATCCCACCTTCCTGCCTATCAAGAATCGTTATGCAAGCGACTACTTCGCAGCCCATTTCGACAAGTCTTTCTGATGCTTTAAGTGCTGAACCCCCAGTTGTTGTTACATCTTCTAACAAAATTACTCTATCTCCTTTTTTGAGGCTCGCTCCCTCGATACCAGGGGGATTTCCTGTCTTCCTTCCACCTCGCCCTTTCGCTTCTTTACGGACCATAAATCCACGGAGAGACGAGCCTTTTGGAGCCTTGGCAATTACTATGCCAGTTAACGGTACGGCTCCTAACTCCAACCCTCCGATAGCGTCAATTGAATCTAAAGAATCTATTTCTGAATGTATCATAACTCCCAAAAGATGAGCGCTTTCAGGATCCATCATTACTGGTTTCATATCAAAGAAATGAGGGCTCTGTCTACCACTGGCTAAAGTGAATAAATCACCTGGAGAATGGAGATAAGCCAGCTCTTGGACTTTTTGGATTAAGCGAGATTTAGCATCATTTACACTTGTCGACATACTGTTTCCTCTTATCTGCGGCGGCAGTGAATCGAATGAATGTTGTCACATCAAAATACGTGATTCGACATTGTTTACTGTGAATGTTCTTGTGCGGCCGGTATCGTTGAGAGATTATTGAGTGGCCGGGGGGATGCATATGGATGAAGTAAGTACTAAAAATTTCATAATTGATACTGCTCGTCTTGAACAAGAACAATCAGATTATGAAGCATGGTTAGAAGAACATACTGAAGGAGTGTATCAAATCGCTCAAAAAGCCAAATTAAGAGGGCTTGATTTTGAAAATTTCATTGAGATCCCGAGAGCTTCTGATTTAGCAAGTAGAACTGAAAAATTACTTGAAGATTACTTAGATGGCATGAAGATTGAGGATGATTTAAGGCATCTTCTTAAAACTACAGATAGAGAAAGTGCTTCGATACAAATTGCTGTAGATGTTGCTAGAAAAATGAATGAGCAAACGTTAGATATGCAGAAGTCAATAGATTGTGGATTGAGAGTCGGTTTAGCTGTATTAACTGAAGCAGTTTTAGTCGCGCCTTTAGATGGAATCGGAGATGTAAGAATTCTAAATAATACTGATGGAACTGAGTTTTTATCGATAGATTTTTGCGGGCCGATTAGAGCCGCCGGAGGGACTGCTCAGGCTCTTGGGGTTCTTATCGGAGATATGGTTAGGAGAGAATTAGGATTGAATAGATATATTCCAACAACTCAAGAAGTTGAAAGGGTAAAAGAAGAATTTGGATTATATCGAGTAGGTTTGCAATATAAGCCACCACCAGAAGAAATTGAGACTATAATGAGGGCGTGTCCCGTGATGGTCAATGGGGAAGAAACTGAAAAAATAGAATGTTCAGGGTATAAAGAAGTGAGAAATATTGTCAATTCTAATGGATCATATAGAACTCGGATTAGGGGGGGGGTCATGCTTGTAATCGGAGAGGGGCTATGTTTGAAAGCACCTAAAGTTCAGAAGCATACAGAAAGAATGAATATTCAAGGTTGGGAATTTATAGCCCAATTTGCAAATAAAAATAAAGGTAATAACCAAAATAAAGACTCTTTCAAAGCGAGAGAAATCCCTCCTATTAGCAGATATATGGAAGATGTCATTGCAGGAAGGCCCGTATTTGGTGAACCCAACCAACCCGGGGGATTTCGACTAAGATATGGGCGGAGTAGGATTACAGGTTTGGCTGCAGCCGGAGTTAATCCAGTCACTATGGAAGCGATGGGGGGTTTCCTCGCCGTAGGGACACAAATGAAAATTGAAAGACCGGGAAAGGCATGCGCAGTAACTCCATGCACGGAGGTCGATGGGCCTACTGTGTTAATGAATAATGGAGAATATAGGCGAATTAAAGATTTAGAAGATTGGAGAGAAAGCCTTACTGAAATCAAAAGCATATGGGATTCTGGAGAGATATTAATCGGCTATGGAGAATTCTTGGAAAATAATAAGAAATTAGTCCCTTCAGCGTACAATAAAGATTGGTGGGCATCTGACTTAATAGAATCTCTTGATATGCCCTCAAAAGTAGAAAAATTTGCCTCAATAATAGGGGTTCAAAAAAAATCATTACCAGAAGGTCTGCCATTTAATGGCGCGATAAAAAGAGGGGGAGAAAACCCCATAGATAGAAAATGGAGAAAACGAAAATGGGTAATGTATCTTAGAGAATTAGAATTAGAATGGAGACAGATTAAACAGATCTCTATCGACTTTGGAACTGCTATTCCGCCGCCATGGAATCTTTGGTGGTCTGACTTACCTCTGAATTTCATACCTTTATTAATTCAAAGTTTGACAAATTCAAAAATTCAAAATGGAGCTATAATAATCCCAAATATTGTTGAAAATTGGCCTTTCAACGAGAGTGTTGTCAATAATCAAATACCTGAACAGATTTCTAATAATTGGCCGCGATGGACTGAAGTAAAAAATCATGGAGTTGTGAAATCTTCACTTATGACCCTAGGGGTTGAGCATTATCATGAAAGCGGGAACCTCATTATCGATAAAAATTGGGAATCTTTACTAGAGGGTTTGGGGCTAGAAATTTCAGAAGAAAAGATTACAATTTTAATCGATACGGAATCACATGTAGGACAACGGGTAGAAAGAATAAATAATGCTCGAACAAGAATCAAACAAGAAACCGAAAGAATTCAAGAATTAGAACATCTCAGGGATTTAGAACGCATCGAAGCCACTACTGCTGCTAGACAATCTGGAATGAATATTCAAGAGACTGAAAAAGCAGGCGAAAAAGCCGCAGAGAAAATTATCGACAATGGTACTGGAAACAGTGAAGAATTGCTAAATGCAAAAATATTAATCGATGAGAATGAGGTTGAAAGAAGCCTCTGGGTAATAAGAAAAGTCTCTAATTTGAGGTGGGAGGATTCTGTTCCCTGCAGAGTTGGGGCAAGAATGGGGAGGCCTGAAAAATCCGCTAGAAGAGAATTAAAACCAATGACTCATTCATTATATCCAATTGGAGAAAATGGTGGCTCTCAGAAATTACTACTACAAGCAGCAAGTAAAGGACGTATTAGGGTAGAAATGGGAAGACGTATTTGTCAAGATTGTGGTAAAGAATCACCCAATTTAGTGTGTCACAATAGAGAAGACGCGTCTGAAGCAATAGAATGTGGAGGAAAAACTACTGAAAGAAAATCAAGGAGTTCAAATCTGCGAAGAAGGAGAAGAGGCGAAAGAACAACTGTAGATTTAGACAAAATATTAGAAGTTAAAAGAAGATCTTTGGGCTTAGATAGATTGCCAAAAATTATCAAAGCACAGAAAGAATTACTTTCGGTAGGACAAACACCTGAACCAATAGAAAAAGGAATTCTTAGAGGGAAACATGGGGTTTCGGTCTTTCGAGATGGTACTTCAAGATACGATATGATAGATGTTCCAGTAACTCATTTTAAACCTAGAGAAATTTATACTTCGTGGGAAAAATTGTATGAATTGGGGTATAAAAAAGACGTATTTGGTGAAGATTTAGTCTCGGATGAGCAAATTTTAGAATTATTTCCTCAGGACATTATTCCTTCTTTGAATGCAGAGCAGCATTTGGTATCAACATGCAATTTTATTGATGACTTGTTAGTTCGTTTCTATAAAATGGAACCTTTCTATAATGTTAAGAATATTAATGATATTGTTGGGTCGTTAGCTATAGGGCTTGCTCCACATACCTCTGGTGGAGTATTATGTCGAATAATTGGCTGGACTGCTGCATCTGCAGGCTATGCACATCCACTTTTCCATGCTGCAAAAAGAAGAAATTGTGATGGAGATGAAGACAGTATATTGATGCTAATGGATGGTTTACTAAATTTTTCAAAACATATTTTACCTTCAGGAAGAGGTGGGAGAATGGATGCACCTCTTGTTTTAACCACTAGATTGAATCCCAGTGAAATAGATAAAGAAGCATTGAATGTAGATTGTGCACATAACTATTCAAGACAGTTTTATGAAGAAACTCTCAGACAACCGCACCCAAGTGAGTTAAGCAATATTGTTGAAACAGTAGAATCAAGGCTTGGAACAATTGGAGACTTACGAGGCTATGGTTGGACTCATGAATCTGGTGATTTAGATGCAGGTCCTACTAATTCTGCTTACAAAACTTTAGGATCAATGGAAGATAAAATGAACGGACAATTAGCGATTGGGAGTCTGTTGAGGAGCGTGCGGGTTGAAAAGGTCGCTTCACAAGTAATTGAATCTCACTTTTTACCGGATTTAAGAGGGAATCTAGTGGCATTTACAAGACAAAAAGTAAGATGTGTGAAATGTGGTGAATCATATAGAAGAATGCCTTTAGCCGGCAAATGTATTCAAACACATAAACTAGAAATTGGTGGTTTATCTGCAAGAAGAGGAGAAGACACTGCAAAATGTGGGGGGAATGTTATACTAACTGTTTCAGAAGGTGCTGTAAGAAAATATATCAAAGTAACTGAAGGTATTATTCAAAACTACGGAGTTGATCTTTATACAGAGCAGAGAGTTAGATGGTTGACTGAGAGTACAGATTCATTATTCAATAATGATCGCGTGACTGTAATGACTTTAACTGATTTTTTATAATTAGTATTTGACGCCTAGAATCTGCAAAATTTTAGCCATCCATTGCAATTTAATCAGTTTCTCAGCGGGATTAGTTACACCAGACCATTTACCCACTATATCGGTACGAGTCCCCAGCAACGAGATGTTAGCGATAGGGACGCCTAAGGCAACCAAAAAGCAGATTGACCTGTCTCCATCAGTGAATCCCCCTGGGTTATACATACCCTCTATTTTTTTAGGAGTTTGATGAGTAAGTACTAACCGAGGAGGAGTTTGAATATTCGCTGCTAGAGTCAAAATCTCTTTCCAAGAATCAAAATTATCCCCATGGGCATGTAGAATAACTGGAATGCTTCTCTTGACAGCTGCTGTAGTCCCCTCGCCTCCATCAGCATCACTGACAATACAAACTAAGCGTGACCAAGCCCGTTCGGATATAGATTCAGGTAATGAAGAAAGAACTCCTACTGCTCCATCGGCTGCAACAATTAGATCAGTAGTATCTAACAAAGATCTTACTTCTGATTCTTCAACAGCGGCGCCTAATACAGCAATTTTAGTATCTCTAAGTACTAACCTCCTACGTAGGTTTGCTAATGTCACTAATCTCTGAGATCTGGTCCAAGCCTCAATTGGATAGAGTTCCACCGTTGATAGTAATTGCATTGCACTTTCAGTGTCAGATTCGATGTCCCACCCGAAAAAATCTCGTACTTCATCCTGTATCTGAATTAATTTATTATTAGTTGTAGAAACGCCGATATCAATTGACATAACACGTTAACTCCAGTGGAAGGGGTCGGTGAGCATTGAAGAACCCTCGTCGTTCATGCTTGTAATATGCCGATGCCGCTCACCAAACCGAGCATCGAAAATGAATCGATAATGGCGAGATATCCGTTCTTACCTCAAGGCAGTGTTTTTCTGAAATTCGTTCTTGAAAAAAATGGAATAACAGTAGAAGACCTCATCGAAGCACCTTGGCTTGAAGAGGTGAGGGCGAGAGGAAGAATACGCCTCCTAGAATCTGTAATGCATAAAGAAGGAGTAGACGCTGCTACGACTATTGATTTATCTTCAGATTTGGGTAAAATGACTGAATCACTATCTTTTCTTTATGCCATGCTTATTGTTTGTGCATCATTCAATGAACGTCTGTTGGCGAGATGGGTTGAAGGCGAAGCTAGTAGAGCGGACCAACTCTTCGGCATGGATAAGGAAAATTTTGCTATCTTAGCAAAATCTTACATTTCTGATATTAAAGAAATACAAAATAGAGGTGTTGCTACCTACTGGATTCCTATGAGTGATTTTATAGAATTATGTCCACGAATATCTGGCAATTATTGGAGATTAATAAATCGGCCAGTGAAGAACGGTTGGGTATGTATGAATCCAGGGGCAGGAGAAACAAGCAGACAACGGACTGCAAGGCTAATTAAAGAACGAATTCGAGAAGATTTAACGAATAGTTGTGTAGATAGAATGAATAAAATGGACGATTCATTTGCTGAACTATTCCTTGATCCAGTGGAAAGAGTCACTAAGCTATTATCCGAACAGGTCAAAGACGAAATGCCAATGACTGCAGCTATCAGAGAAGACTGGCCGCCTTGCTTTGAATCAGCAGTGGCTGAATTAAGTCAAGGAGTGAATGTTAATCATACAGGTCGAGTATTTTTGGCATCTATGTCTCTAGCAATGAGTTTGACTCAAGAGCAAACTTGTGGATTTTTCTCTAATGCACCAGATTATAATGCAGATACTACAAGCTATCAAATTAATCAAATTTTTGAAAGAGGGTATACTCCTCATGGATGTGCTGCTCTAAAAACAAGTGCTAGATGCCCGGTTTCTCCAGGAGATGATCGGCTATGTGATCAAGAATGGTTAACACATCCATTGAAGTATCTTAAAGCAAAACAAAGACGTCGTTTCAAAGATGGTGGTGGAGTGACCATTATTGAAGAAACTAAGTAAAATTTAGTCATAAAAGACAATTCTTCATAGGTGACTTTCGTTAAGGCGAATCTATAGGGGGTTAAGTCGAATGGTGCGGACACTGGTTCTAACGATAGATAGAGATAATGACCTTGGTGTTAAAGCAGCGATTAGAGGTCCCGTTATAGGACGAAAACCAACCATTACTGCTGCAATAAAACTTGGAATTGCAGACCCTGAAGAATCTGATACGAATGCAATTCTAGGAGCATTACACCATTATGATAGGTTAATGGAAAACGTGGACTCAAATGATGAAGTAGAAGTTGCTATACTAACTGGAGACGTACGTGTAGGTCCAAGAAGCGATAGAGCGATTGCAAGTCAATTGGATGAAGTGATTAAAGAATTTCAACCTGATGTTGCAATTCTTGTAACTGATGGAGCAGATGATGAAGCATCGATGCCAATAATTACTTCACGCGTCAGAGTAGATCACGTTGAAAAAATAATAGTTCGGCAGTCTAAAGGTATTGAGTCTACTTATTACTACATTGCCAAGGCAATAGATGACCCTCGATGGAGAGCGAAATTACTAGTGCCTATTTCTATTTTTTTAATGATTATAGGGTTAGGGTTGATTCTGCCAAATGGGAAAGTTTTAATCGGAATTATGCCGTTAATTGTTGGTATTTGGATTCTTTCTAAGGGCCTGGGTTGGGAAGAACAATTAGAAAGACTGATGGTCGATTTAAGAGATAGTGCACAAAAAGGAATCTTCTCATCTATGCTATGGGCAATGTCAATATTTTCAGTTTTCTTGGCGGGAATAACGATGTTTCAAGTTTTCTCTGATACAGTAAATTATGGAGATTCTTCGGACGCATTGATATGGACTACTGCTATTGAAGTAGCTCTCCAATGGCTTGTTGTTGCTGTATTTACGTTTGCATTAGCAATTGGGGCAGTAAGATGGGGCGAAGGAACCTATACTGGTAGATCAATGATCCTTGCTGGAAGGGGGGCAATTGTATACACAATTGCTGATGCTTCACTTGGTGTATTAATCACAATCCTTAGTTCTCAGTCATACATAGTGAACTTTGAAACTGTTTCAAGAGATTGGGATTTACCATTATTCACACTCATACTATACTACCTCCTTAAGACAGCGGTTGAATCAATAACAAAGGATGAAGAAGAACTCTCAAACAATAAGTTCTGGGGCGTCTAATTAATTCTCAAATAAAGATTCTACGCGACATGATGGGCACATTACCTTAATCGGCCTAATAGGTGGAATTCCTATCCCAACATTACAGTGGGGGCAAAGAATTGCTTGATTTACAGTTGATTGTCGTTCTTTAGCATCTCTACCTGGGTCATATGTAAAACGATATCTATGGGCATCATTTACGAATTCAGGAGAGCCAGGGCGGGATTCTTCCGATCCGATAAAGTTGGATTCTAGATCTGGAATATCAATACTATTTGTGCTAGATGTCGGAGAGAATCCTCCTTTTTCAAAATTATTAATCTCGATTTCAACATCAGCGATAGTGAGTCCTAATTCTCTAGCAATACGGTCAATCGTCAACTTTTTTTCATAATCATCCATGCCAATAAATTGTTGTAATATTGTTGCAGGAATTTTGACCATTAGAATCACGCTCATTTTATGCGGAGCAATTCTCACCTAAGAATGTCAAGTCTTCTTGTTTATCTTACTTGGTTAGTAAAAAGGAATACTCAAACAAGACTAGACTCATTGTGATTTCTTAAGAAATTCACTAACTATCTCCCCTTCGGCTTTTACAAGTTGTTCAGCTACCGTAGACTTCGATAGTCCTAATTTGGCTGCAATATCTCTTATCGATGTCTTTTTTGGTACAGAATACCAACCGTTGGTATGAGCTACTTTGATAATGCGATGTTGCTGTAAAGTTGTCGCAACATCAGAAATTCCTTTTGAATTTTTAGCCCTTGTAATTCTTTCTACAGGCATCTTATTGCGAATTGCATTAAGGATTTTGGAAATTGATGCTTGCCGTCCGGAAAATTGCAATACAAGACCTGAGGAGGTGAGGTTACTACCAGCAAGAATACAAAGATCATTTCCTGCAAAATAATCCTGAATAATCTCTGGATTAAATTCTAAAACTAATAAATGATGTGTCAAATAATCGGATGACCATTCTTCTAGTACCTCAATTACTGAAACTCCACCTATGCTATATCCAGGAGGTGGACACTGAGAATCTAGAGTAATGCATTCGACCATTAAACGAAGCTTTTCATCAAAAATTCCAAGATTTCCACGATAATCCCAACTAACAAATTCAAGAGCCTTTTGAATACGAAAATCATGATTTATTGAGGATGGCGCGCACTCGATTCTAACTGCTCGCATGGTACCTTGCCCCATGCTTCAGTTACCCCCAATGGTTAAGAAAATGATTCATGGTTGATTTTCAGTAAAATCCCCCATTACTTTCTTTTCATTCTCCACAATTGCATGAGCAACTTCGGGAGAGTAGCCTACTTTCGTTAAGTTTTCCAATTTCTGATTAGTGTTTTCTTCGAACTCATAATCTCTATTCAAAGAGTTCTGAATTTTATCAGTATAATCAGATAACCCACTAATCCTTGGTTTGTTTCTTTGGACTAATATTAAACCTGCTAATAAAACCATAGTGATGCTGAATATTCCTGCTGTCATTATTGAATTAGAGGTTGCTAACTGGAATATACTCATCTCAATATTATCGTCTTCGATAGAATCCATACAGCCATCACGATCTAAATCTGTTGATTTGGATGATTGCCAATTCGTCAAACCGTTTGGACAGTTGTCCTTAGAATCAGAAATTCCATCGCCATCATCATCTGAGTCTTCAGTATCATCGATACACCCATCATTATCTAAATCGAGGCCGCTTTGGATACTATTCGGACAATTGTCGAAGCTATCCAATACCCCATCATTATCATCGTCTGCATCTTCATTATCATCGTGACAACCGTCTCTATCTGCATCTTCAATTACTGAAGATATCCAGCCTGAGGAGGGGTTATCCTGGCAATTATCAAATTCATTATCTATTCCGTCATTATCATTATCATTGTCTTCATAATCATCCAAACAGCCATCATTATCTAAGTCACCATCTGAACCACCAGCATTAGTATTCATTTCACTTCTAACACAATTATCTTGAGTATCTAAAAAGCCATCGTTATCGTCATCAAGATCTTCTAAAAGGTCATTACAACCATCTAAATCCCAATCATTTATTGTTGAAGAATACCAGTCGGAAACACCCATCGAGCATTGGTCGAATAAATCGAGAATTCCGTCATTATCTTTATCGTCATCTTCAGTCAAATCATGGCAGCCATCGCCGTCTTGATCTGTGGCTGGACTTGAAATCCAAAGTACTAGTCCTTGAGGACATAAGTCATCGCGGTCGTCGATACCATCGTTATCATCATCATTATCTTCGAATATATCATGGCACCCATCAGCATCATGATCGAAGTATAAATCATCCCACCAAGAGTAACCTGAACTACAATCATCATTGGAATCTAAGTACGGGTCATTGTCATCATTATCATCTTCATCAGCATCACGACAACCATCACCATCGTTATCTATTGCATAATCTCCCCAATACTGCGCTCCATTAGGACATTGATCATACACATTAACAACTCCATCACCATCATTATCAATATCTTCTGTAACATCATCACAACCATCCATGTCATTATCCAGGATAGCCCCAATTTGGCCAATCGGACATAAATCTTCTGAATCTAAATAACCATCATTGTCATTATCTAAATCTTCTGAAGAATCTCTACAGCCATCACCATCATGATCATTGAAAGAAGAAGAGGTCCATCCAGTTTCTCCAAATTGACATAAATCATTCGAATCTGAAATACCATCTCCATCATCATCATTCCAATCTTGATCATTGGTAAGACTTATCTTAATCAATTTTGTAACAAAGGCTTCGTCTTTAGTGGAGGAAGTAACCAATACAGTCAACCAGAACTCTTGATCTTCATTTATCTGAGATAAAGTAGGAGCTCGGATGAATAAATCAAAATCACTCATTTGATTTTCAATTAATGTTGATGTAGGTTGATAGTTACCAGCAAAACCAACATCAATGAACCAATTATTTGGTACACCTTGAACATCGATCACCACAATATCGGATTCTCCAGGCAATTGGATTGCATTAATTTGATAATTTGTATTAAAGGATTGAGAGGGAAGGAATGTTATTTCATTTGGATCTGAACTTATTTCAACATCCCATACATTCTCTGACCACATACAAACATCCCATTTCTCTTCACTTGAAGTTGAATCTAAACAATCATCTGTCGTCCAAATGATGTCTCTATTCGGCCAATCGAAATTTACTATTGGCTGAGATGCTGATTGCATATTGTTTCCAAATATACCCATCAAGTTATCTGAACTAGAGGCGATTATTCTTGTGTTTATTACGCCATAAGCATCAGTAAGTGTTTTTCCAGTGAAGAGCTCTCCATCATCATTCAATAATGGAGCGTTTATTCGAGTCCATCGAAGTTCGACTGCCCCCTCATCTACAACGGTTTCATCCATGGACTCAAACCAAGTAATGTGGATTGAACCATCATTATCGAAATCAACCCGAGGATTAGCCCCATAAGTCATATCTGAACCAGGAACTGCAGAATTTGTAACAACCGATACTTGGTTTAAATTCAAACCATCTGCCTCTCCATTAAGAACTCCTGCACGACTCAAATCAAGTTGCATGTAATGTAATTGTGAGGCTACATCTCGACCTGGCATAGAATCTCGACCATCTACCCAAACTACGTGTATATTGCCGTCATCGCCAACATTCACTTCGGGGTTTACTGACCACCCATGACCATTTGTTAGTCGTGTATCGTTAACTAAAACAAAGTGACCGATTGTGCTCCAACCTAATCCATCTTGCCAGATATAATCAAGAGTTGGCCCGATATCTTCGACATATTCTCCGGTTTGATCATCTATACTAATTGCAGGCATTCCTCTTGACCATCCGCTCCTTGGAGAATTGAGAATTGAATAAGGATTTAATACAGTCAGGAAGGTCTCTGTTGAGCCACTGCCAGTAGTTAATGAAACTATTTCGTTGACGAGGGCGTTGAGTTCATCCGTATAATTTGCAACTGGGACTATTACATCATCGATCCAAGCCGCATCAAGGCCAGAGCTTACACTTCCATCTTTGACATATTTCCACATCAAGGTATGTTGACCGAGGCTAACAGGTGTAGTAAAATTACCAGTTTGAGAACCAGACCATTGAGCTAACTGAATACCATCAATATAAAATCTCAAAAAGTCATAATTTGATTCTGAAGAAATATTATAGGAAAAACTTACAGACCCATCCGCCAATATCCCTACAAATTCTAAGTTTGTATCTTGGTTATCAGAGATTGAACCGGATTGTGCAGAGTATGTGCCGGAAATTGGAGTGGATGAGGGATTCGTCTGAGAAACATAAGAATAATCTGCGGATACTGAGCTACCGCCATCGCCGTATGTATCATTAAGATAAATAGTATAATTTCCTGCATCATTGTAACTAACTAGTATCTCATTATAATAGTTAGTGACATGGCTAGAATTGAAAGAGTCTATTGTCCCATTCGGAAGAATTACATCCATACTGAATTCTGACGCCCAATTATCAGTTGTGACTGTAAAATCTATAGGGGTATTGTTTGAAAGCACAGAAAAAGTGCAATTTACAGAGTTAAAAGAACCTGCTTGATTGCCTCCAATGCCACACATATTCTGACTTGAATACACTAATCCATTATTCGCAGCCTCTACAGACCACATCTCGTTTGAAGTACCAGAAACTGCCCAACCGTTTGTTAAAACACCACTCTCAAAATTACCTTCAAAATTTGCCATATTATTAGATGGATATAGGTACATTTCTCCACCTGCATCCTTTGTTTCCCAACTCGTATCGTCACAAATCCTCTGTTGAGTCCCCATGACTAATCCAGGGCATTGCGCGAGATCCATCATATGGGAACGAACAAGTGTATCAGAACCACCACTTGCAGTAGATACACCATAAGATGATGTTCCTGCAACAGTAACTGGAATTATGCCTGCCTTGACACATGCATCATGTGCTTCAACAATACTTTGAGTATCGTCAGAATTTGCCGCTGGATCGCCTCCAAATGGACCTTCGTCAGATATAGGAATAATTAACCTTGTAGCGTTGGGATTCCATTGATGATCATATGGTGTCGCCGGGTTACCAGGCACACTTCCTGAATTATCTCTCCAAGAAAGACAGGCCCATGTTGAACCCGGACCCCACATTTCACTGTTATAGCCCCCATCTGAAGGAATATTATAACTTGAACCATTATACATGACATCCGATAAAGCTCTGATCCCGCCGGATGTATCAGTCGTATTTTGACCTAAGTGAGTAGCCCTAGGCCCTTCACCATACCCCCCTATTTCATAAGCATCTTCACAATTTTTCTGGCTACTTGCATAACTCATTCGGCCACTTATTGCATATAGCGTCTCTAATACGGTTATACTAGCGGATTCGAGCATTGGTTTAACACCTTGAAAATATTCTCCACTGCTTAAATTACCACCATAAAATACCGCACACATGTCTAGCCATTCGGTAGTCATTGAACCTGAAGAATCTATTAAACCTACATATTCAATTAAACTACCGCGGGTATCCTCCCATACTACAATAACAGTATTATTCACCCCCATTGAAATTGCTGGACTTCCTTTGTAACCTATCGCTGGAGTTATAATCGTATTAGCTATTAATGTCGAAATTGAACTAGAGCCTGATAAATTGAAGCCGAACATAGCATAATAAATCAAGGATGCTCCGAAAAATGTACTTTGATTATCATAGGTATCTACCCAAACAATATGAATTCCATCAAATGAGTCTATTGCGATATCCGGGTCGTTTCTAACGCCCGTTCCAACTGCTATTGTATATTCAGATACAAGAGTCATTGATGCTATATCTCCCGTGCTACCGTCTTGATCATCCTGAGATGAGTCCAGTAGAGTGTATAGAATCTCAGTATCAGTAACAGCCCAAACAATATGTGTACGATAATTTGAATCAACCACTAAAGAAGGACTGGATAATGCTGATGTTGAATTCTGACCTACAGGAGTACTTGCGATTAATACCGTGTCAATTCCAGCTATAGAGATTAAAGCATAATACAACTGAGGGCTTGTACCATTTTCAATCCAAACTAAGTGTACTCTCTGGAAGTTATCCATGACTCCAGATACTTCAATAGGATTTGAAGTATTTAGATTTGAAAGAAGCGTAGAAGTAGATGCATCGTCAAGAGTCCCATTAGCTGTCTCATATCTCTCATCAGTATCTTCTAGAACTTGAGATACTGGAGATATACTTGGGGCCGCTAATGAGAATACCATTAACAAAATCAATACAATTGATAATCTTGATTTGCGTTTATTTTCTATTGAATATTCTCTTGAAGAAAATATATTTTGCATACTGTCAGCCCCTCGAACCATAGTATTGGAGATACTCTCTAACTGATAGTATTGTGACCGGACTGGTCCATAAACACATAATAATCCGCTTTTTAATACGAATATCAGATATCTCAATATTATTCTTTTTGCGCTTTTTGAGCCGCTTTTCTACGAATAAATTCAGAATAATTACCAGGCCAGACCCAAAGGCTGCCATCTCCTGGAAGTTCCCAAATAGTATCACAAATTTTATCTAAAAACCACCTATCGTGACTCACAGTAATAATTCCTCCATCATATTCTTCTAATGCATACTCAAGCGCTTCTTTAGCATCAGTATCTAGATGGTTTGTAGGTTCATCAAGGAGTAACATGTTATTATCTTCAAGTAATAATTTAAGCATGGCAATTCTTGCTCTCTCGCCTCCACTCAATTTTTCTAACTTATTATCCACCATGTCACTTGTGAATTGAAATTGTCCAAGCAATGCCCTGATATCCTTATAGTCCATTCTTGGCTTTAATTCTTGAATTTGTTCGATAGGAGTTTTATCGAAACTTAGAGATCTGTGATCTTGATGAAAGTATCCGACTTGAACTCCTGGTCTGACGTCAAGTTGGCCGGAATCTAATTTTAATTCACCTATTATGACACGTAGAATACTAGTTTTACCTGCCCCATTAGGTCCTACTACGCCAATTTTTTGCCCTCTCCTAACTCCTACATCGAGACCATGGAGGATTGGCCTAGTCATACCATCAAAGTGTAAATGGGCTTTGTGAAAATCAAGTACCTCAAGACTTGATTTTTCAGTTGCTTGTAACGAGAAGTTGAGCATTCTCCTCTGCCTTGGCTTAATTGACTTAAGCCATTTTAATTCACGTTCTGAACGCGTAATCATAAAATGTTTTTGAGAAATTGATTTGTCGAATTTATTATTGCTTTTCATAGACTGCATAGCACCCTTTAATCGCTTCAATTCTTTTTGTGTTTTATTGATACGGTCTTCAAGTGTTTGGAGGAATAATTCTTTTTGTTTAAGGAATGAGGTATAGTTGCCGGGATAGCCTTTCGAATGAGCATCTTGAATTTCGACTATATTGTTACAAACTCTATCAAGGAAATATCTGTCGTGACTAACGACCAATAAGGCCCCTTGAAAATTCAAAAGAAAGTTTTCTAGCCAGTCAAGTGTTTGTAAGTCGAGATGATTTGTGGGTTCGTCGAGAAATAATAGGTCTATTTCTTTAAGTCCTACTAATTGCCTAGCAAGAGCAACTTTTGCCTTTTCACCGCCTGAAAGAGAGGAGAGTTTTGTGTCCATAGGGTGGTGTGCCAAATCTAAAGCCTTGAGAATTTCTTGAGCGTGACCGGCGACATCTCCACCTCCTGAACGTGCCATTAATGCCTGTAATTCCTGATATCTATCCATTGTTGGTTGCCAATCTCCTTCATAGAAAGAAGGGATTGTCATCTTCTCTTCAATATCTGTTATTTCATCTTCAAGTTCCTGAAACTGACGGCCACGGCGATTAAGTTCTTCTTCGAGTGTTGCATCTTCATCTAAGTCTCGAACTTGCGTTAAAAACGCTAAGCGTAAACCGGGTGCAAAAGTAATATCACCCATGTCTTGATCTTGATTTGAAATTGTTCGGAGAAGCGTGGTCTTCCCAGCACCGTTGTGACCCACAACACCTATTCTATCGCCTTCATCAATACGAAGATTTACGCCCTCTAAAATCGTCAATGGACCGAAGGTACGATGGATCTCATCTAGCTTAACCAGCTCACGTGCCATAGCCTGCCGGCATACAACCTATTCATGTGTCCATCGGTCCAACAATAATCAATTAAGATCTATGAATTGTAGAGCAGTAATTCGATTATTATCTAATTTTTCCCATTCGAAGTGCCCTTCTTCAGTAGATGGTCGACCGAAGTGTCCGCCCGATGCTGTGATGCTGTAATGAGGCTCTCTCAATTTTAGTTCACGAACTATTGCAGAAGGCCTAAAATCAAATACTTCGTTGATCTTCTCTTCTAATTCTTTGTCCGAAATTTTACCCGTTCCAAAACTATTGATATGAAGACTTACTGGTTTAGACACTCCAATCACATATGCAACTTGAATCTCACATCTTGTTGCTAATCCTGCAGCAACTACGTGCTTAGCAACCCAACGAGAATAGTATGCAGCAGAACGATCTACTTTCGTTGGATCTTTACCACTGAATGCTCCTCCCCCGTGCCTACCCATTCCACCATAAGTATCTACAACTATTTTTCGACCAGTGATTCCTGCATCTGAATATGGCCCTCCAGGATCTGCAAATCTTCCAGTGCCATTAACGACAAGCCTGTACCCATTTCTCAACCAATGAGAAGGTATTGCATGTTCAACTACATGTTTGCGAATTTCTTCTGTAACAAATTGATGTTCAAGACTTTCGCTTCCATCAAACTGATCTTTTAATGCTGAATCATGCTGAACGGCTACCACCACTGTATGCACGTGGCTAGGATTGCCTAGATCATCATATTCAACGGTAACTTGGCTTTTACCATCAGGACGAATCCATGCAATTTCTTTAGTTTGGACTATCATATCTAATCTTCGACAAATTCTCTGTGCTAAAGCCGCCGGTAAAGGGAAGTATCTGCCACTTAATTCCGATTCTGCCTCTGTTTCTGTACAAGCATAACCAAACATCATACCTTGATCTCCCGCACCTACATTGTCATCAGAATTACCATCAACTCCCTGGGCAATATTAGGAGATTGTGTAGTGATATGAACTTGAACCTCACATAACTCAGGATTAGTTGCATCCATCCCAATTGAGTGAGATGTATATCCTATATTTGCTGCGGTTTTTCTTGCTATTTCTTCATATGATGGCATATTTCCAGATAAACTGACTTCTCCGGCTAATATTATTACAGCTTTATCTTCCTTACCCTTAACCATTGTTTCAACTGCCACCCTAGATCTTGGATCGATTTGTAAACAAGCATCGACAATAGCATCAGATATCGCATCACAAAGTTTGTCTGGATGACCCGCCGATACGGATTCGGAGGTGAATAACGATGTCATCATTATCAACGCGAGAGTTTCTCCTTCATAGAATTTCATGAAACGTGTTCAAGTTTTGAAATTTAATTAATTTATTAAAAATGTAATCATAAAGAACAGAACATTGACAAACAGAGCGCTTTCGGACAATCATGGCTAGGAAGGCGGAAGATGCTCCAGAAGCATTCGGAGGAGTGCAACCAAACAAAGTACCTGAGAAATCGGTAGATGGAAAACCTACTATCTATACATATGCGACTTGTCCATTTTCTCTTAAAGTAAAATCATTATTAAAATCAAGAGGGATTGAATTTTCTAATGTAGAAGTTGATCCTATGAAGAAAACCGAGTTAAATTGGTCAGATTGGACTAAAGTCCCAGTTTTTGTCGATTCAGATGGTACTCATGTAAATGACTCGAATGATATTTTACATTATATTGATGAAAAGCATGGAGCTAAATTTCCAAGAGAAGGGGAAGATGAAAAACAGGATAAATGGATGAATTTTTCAAATGACATTTTAGGAAAGAGTATTGTAGCGGTAATTTACAAGAGTTATCGTACGTCATTACATGCGCTAGACTATGTAACTAAAGTCGATAAATTTGGATTAAAAGATAGGATTGTCAATAAATGGCTTGGTGCTATTATTATGAGAATGGTCGGTAAAAGTCGCGCAAAAATGTTTGATGAAGCGCCCCGAGAGAATCTTTTAACTCAACTAAACTCTATGTCATCAGCAATAGATGAAGATTTCTTCGGGGGAAACTCGCCTAATGGAGCAGACTTCGCCAATTATGGAATCTTGAGATCTATGCAAGGCCTGAATGGATTTGATATTGTTGAAAAACATACTGTCATTTGGCCTTGGTATAGCAGAATGCAACTATTATCTGATGTTTAGAATCAAATAGATATCTGGATTTGATTTGGATGATCTTTCATTAATCTAGCAATATTTGCTTTATCCATCCAACCAGAAATTTTAGTTTGGTTGGAGTTCTCTTCAACTCCAATGACTAATGTTTCTCGATAAACACGAGATACTAATTCTACTAATCCCATATCTCCATCATCCTTAGGGGCGTATATATTTATTTTGATTGGAGGGCCGTGTAGCATTGTCATGACACTAGCCCTTAATTCATCGATACCTTGACCTGTTACGGAACTAACTAATGAAGATTCAAATGAACTATAGAAATGTACAATTTCCTTTGCTTCTCTAAGTTGTTCATCGGTACACAAGTCTATTTTTGTTAACACGACTAACGTATTATTACTATTTCCATCATCCAGTCTTCCAAATAACTCTCTACGAGATGTTGCAAGTTTCCGACGTATCTCCTCTGGTTCATCCGACGCATCAACGAGTAGCAAAAGCATATCACAAGAAAGTGATTCTTGTAACGTCGCTGAAAAAGAATCTAATAATTCAGCAGGAACATTATCGATAAAGCCTATTGTATCTACCATCAAGATTCTTGGTTGATTGGCCATACGCCCGACTGTTGTTTCAAGTGTAGAAAAAAGCTGATTTTTAATTAAAACTGGTTTTCCGGAAAGAGAAGAAAATAAACTAGATTTCCCTACATTAGTATAACCGGCTAAACCCACAGTAAGTGCGCCAGATTTAGCTCTCTGACGTCTTCTTTCGGACAATGATGAGTCTAACTTTTTTAACTTTCTCCGTAATTTTGCAATCTCATGACTAACTGCTGTCATCACATTGCTCCAACCAGTCTGTCCACCTGCTCCAAATCCTAAGCGTTCCCCAGTATGTTCTCGATTAATTAATTCTCTTAAAATAGATCTATCTGCCAATAATCTTGCAATGCGGACTTGGATTTTAGCTTCTACTGAAGATGCATGGATAGTAAATAATTCTAGTAATAATCGCACCCTATCCCAACTTTCAACGGATGTTAGATCATTAATATTGACTAATTGGCTGGATTTTAAATTACTGTGTATCAAAAGTAAATCGACATTCTGCCAATGATGCCCTTGTCCTGCCATTCGGAGCTCTTCTGAAATTTGCTGTAATTTCCCTGTGCCAAGGTATGTCTTTGAATTTGGTTTACCTTTCTGTACTACGACATCAACGACTTCTATGCCCATTGTCTGTGCTAAAGAGGAAAATTCATGAGTATTTTTATCTCTTGAAATTATTATGGCTTTACGTCCAAAATGAACACTATGAGACTCGGTTGAATTAACTCCACCCATGCCCGCTAGCAAAGGAACATCGGGCACAGGATCACTGCTCATATGAACCGGTCAACAAAAGGAAACATATGCGTTAGGGTGCTCCGATGTCTGTGGAATCCGTTTCGACGTCTTTAGTTTGGGTTGGTTCTAAGAGTCGGGCTGAAGAATTATTAGCAGGAATTGCAGCAGATGATCCTGAGACTTTTTCAGCTGAGATTATAGAAATCGACGATGTTTATGAATTAAGAATTCATGTATCTGGGAATTCTCTGAAAAATGTTCGATCGACAGTAGATGATCTACTAGCATGCCTAGGGGCGATTGAGTCTACTTTGAATACAATTAATGATGAATCAACTTAGAGGCATTTCTCCCCGTAGATACAGATGCATCACTTAATGTATAATCAGAAATAACATGAGCACCTGCTAGAATTATTCCAGAAGATGCATAAACAGATGCTTGAATTCTCTGCTCAAGAGTACATGGATGAATCATTATTGAAGGCGTAGAGCGCCTTTTCGACAGATGTGATCTCCAGCCTGCACATCTTGAATCGAGAAGATTTTTGATTTCTTCTAGCGCATTGTTTCCATCGCCTCGAAGATTAACTGCATGAATAATGGAGCACTCATCGGCTTCGCGCCCAGGGGGGATTCTATCTTTCTGCGCTATATCAATAGCGATTACTCCCGATTTTGGGTCAAATATTCCCGAATAAGGGCTCATTACTTTGGCTTCTATAGCCATATCCAGAGCTGCAGATAACTGAGGTTCGCAAGAATCTAATTTAGAAGTTTTTAAACCTATACTTTTGAGTAAAGGGGCTGCTTCAGAAGGAGGTATTGCTAGAACAATCTTGTCACAATGGATTTTTTTCCCATTGACTATTATAGATTGAACTTTTTTATTTTGCAAGATAATTGATTCCACCTTTTCTCCAACATATATCTCAACATTAAGTTGATTTACGGCTACTATCAAACGACCTATGATACTAGACCACCCACCCCGTGGTATTATGAATTCAGTTGATACTTTTGATGTTGAAGAAATACTCATGTTTTCTAATTTTGATAACCCATCATTTCTATCGGAAGAAATTGAAAAAAAATCCATTTGGCGAAACTGTTCTCCGATTACTCTAGGTGCTCTCAATTTTCTTAATAATTGATTTAAAGGACCTTTTTTTCGCATAAGATGCAAGCCGGGATCAATGACCCAGTCACCAGTATTGCGCATTCGAGCCATCCCTCCAAGTGTATCTCTGGCTTCAACAAGAATAACTTCGGCGCCATCTGCTGCGAGTTGAATGCAGGCACTGAGGCCAGCCACTCCACCCCCTACTACCGCGACTCGCATCATTTTTCGAATAGTATCGAGTCAATTGACGTTTCGGACGGTTGAAGTGAGATGTTAGAGACGGATTACTGTGCTGACACCCCCGCATGACAGGTCAGGATTGCTATCAGAACAAGGCGTTCCTACTACTTTGTTCCTTGATTCGATTGATCGCTGGATTGAAACTATGGTTGCAGATGATAGAGGAGGAGACGATTTTATGTCTCGATTTGTTAACGCAAAAGTTATTGCAAAGGGAAATGGAATTATTTGTGGACATATTATAATCGAAAGACTAGTTGAGAAGCATGCTAGTGACTGTTCTATACAATGGATGTTGGAAGAAGGAGATGAAATAATGTCTCAAGATACTATTTTAGAGATTAGTGGTAATTCTACTGAAATATTGAAAATTGAAAGAGTCTTACTAAATATTCTAGGTAGACTCTCAGGGATTTCAACATCAACGCACGATTGGGTCACTATTACAAAGAATATAGGGGTTGCTTGTACAAGAAAGACTGATTGGGGTCTTTTAGATAAGTGGGCAGTACACATCGGAGGCGGTTTGACACATCGGTTAGATAGGGAAGATGCTTTGATGCTGAAAGAAAATGATTTAGCAACAATGAAAAATAAGAATGAAAGTGAAATTGATGCTCTGAAGCGTATGATCTCGGATATTGATTTAGAGCAGAATTCTGAGTTCACTATAATAGAGGTTCAAAATATTGAGCAAGCAGTTGTTGCGGCAGACACGTGGTTCGAATTGCAGAAAGCTCATGCAAGAACTGACCCTGTAGTTTTACTATTAGATAATATGATGATATCTCAAGTAATAGAAATAATAATTAAATTAAAAGAATTGAATTTAAGGAAATGGTGTATACTAGAGGGATCTGGAGGGATTCTGAAAGATTCGATCCTTGATTGGGATGCGAGTGGAGTAGATTTGGTTTCAACTTCAGCAGTAAATAGGGGGATATCCCCTCTTGATCTGTCTCTAATTATTGATGGAGAGGGAAAGTGATGGTTGAAATTCCTGAGAGCCACCCAAGAAGAACTTCTTTACTTTCTAGAGAAAAAATTGTTAATGCAACAAAAGAAGGATTGTTGGCTGATTCGGCGATGATTGCACATGGAAGAGGGGAAGCTTTTGACTATCTTTTAGGAGAAAAAACGAATGATTCTGCCCGATTAGCAATTAAGGAATCGGCAGCAAGATTACTATCCTCAAAACATCCAATAATATCTGTAAATGGGAATACTGCTGTATTGGCTGGCAAATCACTTATTCGTGTGGCAGCAGTTTTGAATTGTCCAATAGAAATTAATATCTATTATAGAACTGTTAAGAGGATTAATAATTTATATTTGTTATTAGAAAATGAAAAGATGCTATTAGCTCAAGAACAGCCTCCTACAAACTGGGTTGGAGACTGGAATTCTACCGTAATGGCTGTAGAGATACTAGGTAAAGAAAATGATGGAAGAATAGAAGGACTTGAGGGGCCAAGATCTATTTGTTCTGCCAAAGGGATAGAAAAAGCAGATGTGATTCTAGTCCCTCTTGAAGATGGTGATCGATGTGAAGCCTTAATTTCTTTAGGGAAACAAGTATTGGTTGTAGATTTGAATCCAATGTCTAGAACAGCAAAAATGGCAACAGTTACGATAGTTGATGAAATTTCTAGAGTTGCCAAGTTATTACTCGAGGATGTGGTCGATGGCGATTGTCGGCCAACAAAATGGAATAATGATGAAAATCTGATTCAGGCGTTGAAAATTATTGCAAAAAATGCAACACCTTAGAACTAAGGTAAAATCAAAAATGTTCTTTCAATAATTTTTCACAGCGTACTGCTATGGCATTACCTACATCACTAGTAGATGCTTTGCCGCCGAGGTCGTATGTCACACAACCTCCTTCTGCAAAATGTTCTTCGATTGCTTGCATCAAAATATCTGAGCATGCGTCTAAATCAGAATCTTGCTTACGGAAACCGAGTGCTTCAAACATCAATTGTAGAGATGAAAGTGTTGCTATCGGATTTACTGTGTTTTTACCTGCATGTTTTGGAGCTGAGCCGTGCACCGGTTCGAATAACATGTGCTTTGGACCTAAGTTGGCACTACCTGCCATGCCCATCCCTCCTTGGAGTACTGAGGCAAGATCTGTGGCAATGTCACCAAACATGTTCGGTAAAACTACTACATCTAATGATTCCGGATCTCTCATCAACCACATTGTGAATGCATCGATATACGCTTCATTAATCTCTATTTCAGGATGCTCTTGTTCTGCGATTTCATGAAATATTTCTCTGAATAAACGACATCCTCGTGTAACATTAGACTTATCGACACAGGTGACTTTTTGTGGCTTACCTAACTTCTTCTGACGATGTTCCGCTAAATCAAAAGCGAATCTGATTACTCTCTCACTGCCAGTTCTTGAGATTGGTCGTGTGTCCCAAGCTACTTCTCCATCTAACCCAGGGAAACTATCAATGATCATTGGTTCATCTGTTTTACCTATTGCTTTTTGTGACATTCTCCTTAATAATGAATGATACAAACCTTCAGTATTTTCACGTACCATCACCATATCTACTAAATTTGGATCCCAAATGTCTTTGAAAATACCATGAACTTTATGCTTCACACCATGGAATAATTTCACAGGCCTTACATTTGCATATAGGTTCAATCCTGAGCGTAAACCAAGTATTACTTGGCCCCCCGCAAGATCGCCATTTGGAAGACGTGCGCCGGGCCAACCGATTGCGCCAAGAAGAATTGCATCAGAATTATCTCTACAATGTTCAAAAGACCCATCTGGCCATTCTTTTCCGGTCTCAAGATAATACTCTCCACCACAAGGAATTTCGGTGATTTTAAACGATACGGGGCTATTTTCTTCGAATACCGACAGAACGCGCATGGCCTCTGCTATTACTTCCTTACCAGTTCCGTCGCCTGGAAGTACGGTCACTCGATACTCACTCATGTGTTGGGGCAAATGGGTTTACTTCATCAATCCAACTATTGGACAATTGACAATTACCAACACGATACTTGATAGACGTTCACCGTAAATCAGCCCACCATGGACCATGCTTCAGACGACGGAGAGGGGAGTCCAAGAATAGATGTAAGAGCACTTCCTGAATCAGTAGCACGACTATGGGAAACAATGCTCAGACTAGACCCCTCATGGAATATTTCAATGTGGTTAGACGATAGAGCAAATGAAGAGCTTCAACTCGTAGAAGGACAACTCGGGAGAGAAAAGTTGCGATTGGAACAAAGATTACATCGATTGGAAAAATTAGCTAAACGTCTAAAAAGACAAAGAGAGGTTTCGGAAGGGGTGGTTTGGACCGATCCAAATCAAAAAAATCTATTCGATATCTATGACTCTGAAAATAAAGAATCCAAGGCATCTACAAATAAAAATGAGAATGTTGAAGATTATCCAGCAGTCGACTATACTAATTTAGGAATTAGTGATGACCCCTTGTTAGCAATAGTCACTGAACACGTAATGCACATTCTTGAGTCATTAACATCAAGAGGATTGGTTTCAATTCACTTTGATGTTCTATTACAAGAATTAAGTCAAATTGGAATAAGGGATGAAGAAGTTGATGAAGCCATTTCTTGGCTGCTCCAACGAGAGAAAGTCGTAGAGTTGGAGCAAGACTACTTCTCTTTAAACATATAAAACCGTGGGGAAAGAAACCCTTTTTTAG
>JAJPRD010000028.1 GCA_023700255.1 Candidatus Thalassarchaeaceae archaeon
ATTAATTCATAACCTTCGTTGCCACTAAAGATATGAGTGGCGATGAGGTACAAGTCAGTTGGTGGAAAGACTCTATGGTTTTGTTAAGTTTATTATTACCCTTTTCATTATGGCTAATTATGTATTTATTTCTCTCTCTAAAAGCTGCTTGGATATCTCTACCATGTGGGGCTTTAATTGGATTTTTTCTTTGGTTAATTGCTTTAGGTTATGATAATCCTAGGATGGCTAAGTCAACAATAATTGGGGTTGGTATTAACTCAATTTTAGCATTATTTTCAGCATACTATGCGTTCATTGCTTAATTATTGGTTTTTTGCATTAACTTGTCTTGCTAAGAATGAGACAACATCTAATATTTCAAAATCATGTGTCGGGTCGCCTTCAAATTTCAAACATTCGAAATGGCTTACACATTTCGGACAAGATGTTAACATAATATCGGCTCCAGTTGCCTTAACTTCGTCGAACCTTTGAATTCTTAATGATCTACTATTCTCGTTACAAGACATCATGCTTGAAACTCCACAACATAAACCGTCTTCTTTTGTATGTTCCATTTCAACTAAATCTACACCTTGAACCGCTTCTACTAGCTCTCTTGGTTCATCATAGATGTTCATTTGCCTTCCTAACCTACAAGGGTCATGATATGTTACAGTTAGTTCTTCTTCCGATTTCAAGTTCATGTCAAAACCGTTCTCAATTAGATATTCCGTCGTGTGCATGACTTTCATATCTTCTAATTCATAATCTATCGCGAATGTTTTGAAACATTCGGCACATGATGTCACTAAAGTATCAATTCCTGATTCGCCTAATTTCTTTTGATTATAAGATTTTAGTTTTTCAAATACTTCTGTCATACCCTGCCATTTTTGATCATGGCCACAGCACTTCAAAAAGTCTCTACCTAAGTATGTGACTTCTGATCCCATATCTTCGAACAAAGTAAATGCAGCAGTAGTAGTATCTCCAAGGTTCATTGTCCCTTCATTTACATGACTAAAGATCATCTCTTGATCAATATAGTCTACACAACCAGGGTAATATCCTACATTTGAATCGATAGGATATTCATCTACGCTGATAAATGCTTCATCAGCATCTTCTTCCGCTTCTGCTGCAAGTACAGCCTGTAATACGGTATGTGGTATTTCAGTTGCAGGTGGTCCACCTACAATCAGGCTTCTTCTAATATCTACATATGAATCATAGTCAACTAACTGGGGGCACGCGTTTGTACACGCTGTACATGTTAGGCATGAGTAAAGAGGTACGCCATCATCTTCATTGTTCCATGAATTATAAATTATGTTAAGCTTATCTCCAGCATTAAACAATCTTACAGGGCATGCATCATCACATAAATCACATCCATAGCATTTGTTCATTTCCCATTCATAACCTCTAGCCATGCTTCTCATGAGCATGAATACCATTGCTCCAACTCCCAAGCAAGGTATGAAAAGAGAATAGATTAATTTAGCATCAAGACTTTTTGGATTTTTATGATATGTGGGGTTATCTACCATGAGTTTAGTCAAATCATTAGGCTCTAATGTAGTTTCAGATCTTAGAAGAGCAGTGCCATCTGCATTCAATAAAAGCGGTTGGTATACTACTGCTGAATAGTCTGTAATCATGGTCACGGAATCATTTACTTCATTGCTGATTGTAGTGAATTCCAGCGTATATGATTCACCTGCGTCTAAGTACATTGCAGTTGACGAACATGAACCGTCTTCCGTACTCCACAATACGTCATTATTCGAGTCAATAAGAGTGAGGAGTTGTGAGTGTATACCTGCTCCTCTTACAGTTGTTCTGAAATTGCAACCAATATCTGCTGGGACTTTATCAATCCCAAAATCTTCTACATTAAACACTAATGTATCTGTATGAATGATCTCACTATCTGTTGTTAAACCAGTATAACTCATATCACCTAAAGCAGAATTTCGACCTATCTCAGGGACCGAATGTTGATTAGCACCTGAATAATCTATGATTACTTGTTTAGTTGGCTGATATATCCCCCAGTCAACCCAATGAACTGCAGGAAGTATACAGTAATCATCTAAATCTTCTCCATGAGTTAGTGTCTCCCAAAGAAGTAAATTTGAGGATTGTTCGTATGGTAAACATTCATCTTGCCATTCACCCCATGAATTTCCTTCATTTGTATGGATTAGAGTATCCGAAGGTTGTGTCCTTAGTTTATCTAATTCACTAACTTCATCCATTGCTCCTAACCCTCCATAATCCCAAAACCCGGATTCATAAATAGGCCATGTAATAGCGCAAATTAGGAATGCACCAACTGCTGAACCAATTGCAATTTGTCTTCCTAAATTTGGAGTTAATCTCGCACCTAATGCGTTTAAACCAAACCTTCTGACAACGAAATAGATAATTGCAAATATGAATATACCGGTTAAAACCCAGGGTATTACATTAAACACCTCTGCAGTCCAAGGCTGTTGCCTACCACAGAATAAATATCCATGAGAATCTGACCAACAATAGTTGCTCAAATCCTTTGCATATAGTTCTAAGAATATATTAATTGAGAAAACTGAGATAAACCATACATGGGCTAAGTATACTGCCCCAGCGGTTGCAAACCAAGGATCCTCAACTCCTCTTTTTTCTCTACCAGGTAGAAATGGAGGTAATGCTAAGAGTCCAACTGGAATTCCAGTTATTGCTGCTCCCCACCAAGCAGCATTCCAGAATATATATTCAGCTCCAAAAAAAGCACCTATTGGACCCGCAGGTATAGTAAATGCAGGTAGATACTCTCCCCATCTAAGGTAGCCATAAGAAAATAATACGTACCAGTCAGGGAATACGAAACCTGCTTGAGCAAAAGGATCTGCAGCACTATGTAATGGCGGAGGAATTAACCAGCAATAAAACGCTAGAGTGGATACCATAGATGCTAAAATAATTGTATCTCTAAGTACTTCAGATGGCCAGAATGGATGTCCCATATGTGGTCTTCTTCTTTCTTGGTCTCCTTCGACTAGGCCGTCTCTCTCGCTGACATAGACGTCTGCAATTCTACCAAATCTCTCTATTATTCCCATTTACAACATCTCCTAATGTGGCTCTGCAATACCTTGAACCCATACTATGAATAAATGAGCAATGATTAGTGTAGTAACTATTACAGGGAGAATGAATACGTGTAAAAAGTACATTCTAGTAACTGTCTGGCCAGACAATGAGGTCCCTGCAAACAGTGCTTTAGCGATCCAACCCCCAATCAAGGGAGTTGATGTAGCCATATTTATCCCAATAGTAGCTGCTCCAAATGCTAGACTATCCCATGGTAGTAGGTAACCTGAATATCCAAAGAAGATAGTGAAAAACATTAATGCAACCCCAATTAGCCAATTTAGTTCTCTAGGATTTCGGTATGCACCAGTGAAGTAAACTCTACACATGTGTAAAAATACTGATGCAACCATGAAGTGAGTGGCCCAGTGGTGTATTGATCTAATGATATAACCAAATGGGAGTTGAGTCATTATGAATTCCATTGATGAATATGCAGGTGTGGGATCACCTTCTCCTCCCGGTACATAGTACAAACCAAGGACAGTTCCGGTTATGACTAATATTATGAAGGCAAGGAATGAAATTCCACCTAAGCAATATAGGGGGTACCAATACCAAATTATTCTTAATTTATATTTCTCAGCATGAGTCAAAGGCATTTGTCGATGCATACTATGGTAAGCATTACGGCTCATACCCCAATAATCTTGGATTCTGAATCTTGTATCTAACCAAGAAAATGCCCACAAAAATAATTTTTCAGCTAGCCCCATTCCTGATGCGCTTGTTTCGACAGCTCTCAAAATGTCTTTCCTTGGTAAGTCATCTCTTTCTTTACGTAAAGTAAATGCTACTAATACAACAACAATTGCTATAAAAAGCCATAAAAACCAGAATTGTATCATTTTTTTCACCTCACGAACAGTATGCATACCAGTCTGCAAAATCTGGTAAAGCTTCTATCATATCTCCATTTAATACGAATGGTACTAATGGCATCCCATTGGGTGCTGGTCCTCCCACTCTTTTAATTCCTATATAGTTGAATGGAGTTCCTCTACCCATACTATTTTTTTCAATAGCAGTTGGATCAAATCTACTTGAGTGACAAATACAAAATAATTTATTCCCGCCTGATTCAGTGCCTCCAGCTTCCCAACTATCATTTGTATAATCGTTAGTTACAAGTTGCCAACCTGGTATGCAACAAAGGTGAGGGCATCTTGAGAATACTATAATCAAATTATCATGTATTGAAAGAGATGCATATTCTGGCTTTTCGTAGAGTTCATACCCTGAACCTACGTATTTTCCTCCTGAATTATAACCCTCCATATATTGGAATCTAGGTTTGTTAGATGCTAATCCTGTATCTTTATTCTCATTATCAGGTACGTAAACCACGTTGACCGGCATACCTGACCACACACCTTGTGCTCCAGTCATGCCAGTATTGCTGTTTGCTGATGCTTGCACAAAAGCATCGTAACTCATTGGTTGAAGATGGCTATCTCCATACCAAACAGTATCTTCGGCGCCAGTTGGCACCCAAAACCTAACTGCCGTATCTCCACCTGATGCTTCTGCTTGACCCATTAGTAAAGCGGCGAATCCTATACTCCCTAGGCTCGCCAATGTAATACCTCCTGCTGCAGTGTTAAACGAATATCTAAGGAAATCTCTTCTATCGATTAGATTTGATTTTTCAGCCTTATGATTTTCATCTCCAGATAGTGGACGCAATCTAAAATTCCTACTCATTATCACACCTCATATTTTTTCCAACCTTCTGAATCCTTAGGAGTAATGTACTTGTTTCTTCTATGTTTTATTATTACTAAATCCGGCATTACAAATCTGAGGTATACTATTCCCATAATAATCAGAGTTGTTAAAGTCATAGCTAAAAATAGTGATAAAAGTTGTTGATCCCAATGGTTGTAGAGTCCATAACTTAGTGATCCAGCCCAAAACAAAGTCCAAAGGATGCCCCAAATACCCACGAGCAATACCATAATTGAATCACCAGCGGGAGATATGCTAGATCTTACTATCGTGCCAGCTGTAGGTTCATTGAATACCCCATGGTCTATGGCTGAAGTGTAATTCTCTTCACTCAAATCGACTCCTTCTAATGCGGTGCGAGCATCTTCTATCGACACTTCTCCAGATTTTACTTGCTTGAGTAATAAGAGTACGACATCATCCTTCATATCTGGTCACCTCTTCTTTCATGTTTAATTCGTAGACGCAATAGATTCGATCTTCCAGTATAGTTAGCTGAAAATCCATATCTCAAGAAAAATCCACAGAAAATAATTACTATGATGACTGCAAAGAATCCTAGTAAACCAAGCCAGTGCGCTCTCAGAGCGGCACCCATATGGTGTAAATCGACATGGGTTTCAGTTGGTGAGGGTGGATTGATATCTCCATTACCGGAAAACACTGTACGTGTGTTTTCATTATCAACACCCTCGTCAAGAGTCATAGTCAATCTATTCCATCGGTCTAATGCCGAAGGTATTGCATCGCCGTTAACTGTATTGCCTGCAATCCAGAATTGTACTGGTCCAGTTCCACTTCCGGGAGCAGTCCAAACTAGATTCCATTTCCTATCTTCAGTCTTTGAACCTGAGTTGGTATGGGTTAGGCTATCTAACTCTTCTTCCCAGTTTTGTACATCAGATTCTGATCCAACTCCTGGGCTAAGGGTGCCTTCGGAAACTCTCATAGAGAACCCGCCAGTTTGTTCACCGCCAATTTCAGCCCCACCAATTAATTGTAAAGTCATAGCATATGATTTTCCGGCCTCATAATGATAAGGCACTTGGTCTAATACGACAGTTACTGAATTGTCAGGTTCTTCTGCATGGCACGTGCATCCAGCCAATGCGACGTCACCTTTACCCTCAGAGTCTCCTCCAATGCCTGTATGGTAAGCTTGAGTTGAGGTTGCTAAAAATAGCGCTACAACGGTTAAAATCAATGTGCGACGGGTAATGAGATTAATGCTGCTCATAGTCTCTCACCAATGGATGTGCCTCGCCACCTTAACGGGGGATATTAACGTTCCAGTTAGGGCTCTTCCAGACTATCAGTTTCATTACCTTTTTTTGAGTGCCTAGCCTTGAGAAACCTCAAACCAAAAGTAGTGTTGCATCAAATGTATGGCGAACCCCCCCTGGAAGAATGTTTACAACCTTTCTGATGGTCAATTAAAGAACCTAGATGAGGCCGAAAATTTAATCGAAATGATGGATTTAGGTAAGGCTGAATCTATACTTCTGAATATGAAAAAAGATACTCCTGATTGCGTTCCTGTTTTGAATGTATTAGCGCATATGTATGGCCGTCACTTATCGGATTTTGAATCAGCAGTTGAACATTATACTTTAGTGCTTGAAATCGAACCAGATAATGCATGGGCCAGGGATGAAAGGCGTAAATACAGCCGCTATTTATCATATGATTGAAGTATATCTAAACACTAGTTATCTCTCTTAGGTGCATGAATCAGGGTACCCTACTAGTCGTAGGAGTCGGCGGTTTAGGGTGCCTTTGGGCTGAAAGAGCTCATTCCCGTTGTTCGCAATTCTCTGATCTATTATTAATTGACGCTGATGAAAAAACATTCAGTGGATCACCCGAAGCACATTGCTTACATCTCGATGCTTCCGGAGAAGCACGCGGTGCTGCTGCGTTGCCTATGTTGGCTAAACACCGTTTAAAAGAAGGAATTAGCGAGATTCAGCCATTACTTGACAGTGCCGAATTAGTTGTAATCCTCACTTGTCTCGGAGGAGGCGTTGGTACAGGTGCCTCTGCAGAATTTGCGAATTTAGCCCGTAAATCAGATTGTATGGTGGTATCAATCGTAGGTTTCCCATTTGCCGAGCAACCCATGAGGTATCAATTGGCAGAGGAAAATTATTCATCCGTATACGAAAACTCAAATGTTTGCATTAAAGTGAGTCTAGAAAGATTATCTTGGCAAGCCAATCAAAGAGACCTTGATTGGAAAGATGGTGCAGGATGGATTGAAGAATTAATTGAAGGTTTACTGACGACACTTGCCAAAGTAGGTAGGATAAATCTCGATTTAATGGATTTTAGAACTATTGTTGAAAGACCTGGGAACGCTACTCTTTTAGTTGGTTCCGGTTCGACAAATTCACTTTCAGATGTAGTTAAAATGGCTCGCGAATCACCTTTGTCAGATTTGAGTGTTGATGGTGCTAAAGGGTGCTGGATTCAAGTTGAGGGAGGTCCTGATATGTCACTTTATCATCTAAATCAGGTTACTGATGAATTCGTGTCACTATTAGATCCTGATTGTCAAGTTCTTCTTGGTGCTCGGACCAGTGATGAAATGGTTGGTAGAATAAGGATAGTAGCGGTAGTTAGTGGTCTTTGAGTAGACACAGTACCGTTTGCTCCTTAACTAGGCACGCCTCCAAGGAGGTATGGCCAAAGTCAACAAGGCGGCTAGAGGGAAGCATCGATGGGTGGGTTTCCATTTTTTCAAAGAAGATTTTTCTCGTGTAAAATTTGAAGAAAAACTATCTACTGTTTTATCAGATGTATCTTGGAGACTTTTTGATTTCAAAATAAGTGATGGGTTCTACAAATGTATAATCAAGGTGCCACTCGAAAATTATGAATCATCTCTTTTATCAATAAATGCTGATGAATCATTGGAGACGTTGACTTCCTCCGGAAAAATAAGGTTAGTGCGTGAAAGGTTAGGCATTGAATGACCATTTTAGCGAGTCAAGATTGCATATATTCTCTTGATGACCGAACGAGATAATTGATAACTCACCATCCTGATTTAATTTTATCACTCTCGAGCCGCCTGTTTTTGAATTGAGTGAATATCCTCTGGAAAGTAATTTTGTTAGAGAACGCCATGATTCTAATTTCATCATATCCATATTAATTTTCAGATCTAGCAGCGGATGTTCTTCGAAAAGAGTTGAGAGCTCAGCATCGATTATAGAAAATAAGGTATCTACATCCAATTCGGGATTTCTTTCTTTCCATCCTTTAATTTTTAAATTCTCTATAATACTACTAAATTGATTAATTCCTAAACCTACTCTTAGCTTATCGTTTTCAGAATCCATTTCTATCAAAACACCGCCTATTTTCTCACCTTTTTCATCTACGATGTCATTAGGCCATTTACAATATTGGTGAATTATTTCAGATATTTTAGCACCAATTAATACTTGTAATAACCCTGGTTTTATTTCTTCAAGGATTTTTTTACGAATACTCCAAGTGGCTAACAAATCTTCATTTTTTGACACCCATGTCGATTTTCTCCGCCCTCTCCCGTTTGTTTGCACTCTAGTGATAACCCGCTGCCACCCCTCTGTTGGTAATTTCTTTGCTTCATCCATTGTAGAGTGGCATTCCTGTAATCTCTTAGGAAATATGCCTAAGCCTGGTCTCCAGTATGCAACAACTTCTAATTTCTCATCATAGAACCATTTAGATTTCAAAACTCTATGAGACCAACCTAAGTCCGACCAATACTTGGTTGTACTAGGGCTCTTAGGATATTTGCGTTGTAATAATAATACTAATAGTTCAGGATTTAAAATATCTTTACTGATCTCTAAAAAGTCCGCTAAATGATGCCCCCAACCTTCTCCTTCTAAGTCTGACATCGATGCCTCTTCTATCCATTCTAATCTCGGTTCATTTTCATTCGGCGGAGTCAGGTATGGTAAATTCCACACAATTAATTTAGTTTCTTTTGGTATTGAAAAATTCTTTTCTCCTAGTCCACCTTCATTCACTGATACTGTTTTTTTAACTGAAGCGCGTGATATGTTTTCCTTTGTTGAAATTACTGCATATGGATTGATGTCAAAAGCTTCTACTATCCATCCTTTTTTCGCCAACATTATACTTATCAGTCCAGTTCCACAACCGATCTCTACTGCCTTACCCTTAGTTTCATTCAGGCTATTTATACAATCACCTAACATTTTAGAATCTTCTCTTGGTGGATATACCGTTTTTGGAACCAATAATCTTAACATATTATCATTATCGTAGTTGAATGAAATTTCTTTAGATTCATTTCTTGAAGTGGCATAATCATCTCGTGTTAAAAAGTCTTTTTTCATCCCTAAATCCTCCTTTTTTTCCAAACCTTTATCATTGCCCCCCTTGGTTTAGGTGTGCCGATTAGGACATCCTAACCAGCCCCCCCTCTCCAGTGGCAGCCATGCCTCTACCACTAGATTCATAAATACCCCCTCAGTCCGGCGATAGCCCAGCATGTGCTATGGGCCTGTGGCTAAGATACGAACAAGGTCAAATAATACTTTTGACACCAAGAGGTAATCTCCCCTCTAAAAGTTCGTTTCTGGTCCGCAAGCTCGTATTTTGTGCTGGAAGGTGGTGTGTATTTGGCAGTAAAAAGTTCAACTAAAAAGAGACTAATGGAACTGGGCGTATCCGAGGAACACGCTCACAAACTCGCCGACGATGCAAATATGGATGCAATCAAGAGAATGACTGTTGACCAAGTTGCAAAGAAAGTCGACTTAGCGTCAGGCGACGTAGAACTTGAAAATATCATGGGAATTATTCGTGAACAGATGGCTTCACGAAAGAGAAGCCGCAGTGGTAGAATTACAATCTCCAGGAAGTCAATACTTGACGACGATATCCCACAAGGTGATGATAGATTTAATGTCTTGAATCATTTCTTAGTTCCTCACCATGAATTAGTCCCAGCAGCGGACGAAGAAACACAACTCGCTCCATGGGATATGATGCAAAAAGAATCTGATGGCAGTACTAGATTAGCTAAAGAATTATTGCCTAAAATACTAATTACTGACCCAGCGATTCAAGCGATTAAAGAAGTCGAAGAGATAAACAATTCAGAGCTCCCTGCTGGGTGGCTCACTAACAGAGTAGTCAAAGTCATAAGATACAGTAAATCTGCTGGATCTAGCACAGCATATCGATTAATAGTGGAGAGTACTTGAGGAGTTGTTTATTATGAAGGAAATTGTAGAGAGTTATTTTCAGAGAAGAAGTTTAGTCAATCACCAGCTTATGTCGTATAACGATACGATATTAGGTGGTGAAGGGCGTATTAGCCGAATGGAAAAGATCGTTCGAAATATTCGAGTAGGTACTGATGAGGCTGTAGAAGAAATACCTGGTGGCAAAGATGCAGGTGGAGCAATAAAGCTTGACGTACTAGAAAAAGAGATTTATGTTCGCTTGAAAGGTCTTAGATTAGGCAACCCTACAATTCGTGAAGCGAATGGTGCTGAGCACCCCGCTACTCCAATGGAATGTAGAATTCGTAAATTGACTTATTTCTCACCTATTTACATGGATTTCATAATATACCGCGATGATATACCACCGGAACCGGGACAAACCCATGGTTCTATCGAAGAATCAAGTGTCCACATTGGAAATCTTCCAATAATGGTGAGATCTGCAAGGTGTAATTTACACCCTAATCATATAGCAGGTTCTCAGGAATCACCTAGGAAATTATCACCACATACTTCAGCTGATGATGCTGAGTACCAAAATACTCTATTAAGGAAATTTGGCGAAGACCCAATGGACCCAGGAGGATATTTCATCATTAACGGTACAGAGCGTGTACTAATCTCTATGGAAGACTTAGCACCTAACCGTGTTACTGTTGAAAAGAATAAGAAATATGCTCATGAAACTGAAGTTGCCAAGATTTTCTCACAAAAAGATGGTGTTAGGAAACCTCTGAATGTCGAAAAGCGCCGAGATGGTATGTTAATGGTAAAAATCCCTAGTGCAGGTACCGCTGCAATTCCAGTAGTACTTCTTATGCGTGCTTTAGGTATGCAGAATGATAGAGAAATATTTGCAGCAATTGCGGGGCCTGTCGAGGCAATGAAATACACTGTGGCAAATCTAAATGATGTTAAAGACAATGAAGAATATGGTGTTGAAACATCTGAAGAAGCAGTTCAGTGGTTAGAGAAGAAATTTGCTCATGGACAACAAAAAGAATATCGTGAATCTCGTATTCAAAATATGCTTGATAAGGAATTGTTGCCTCATCTAGGTTCACTTCCAGAAGCAAGAGAGAAGAAAGCAATCTTCTTGGGAAGAATCGTTCGTCAAGTTTTAGAAATGGCAATCACTAACAGGGACCCTAATGATAAAGATCATTATGCAAATAAGAGAGTCCGTTTAGCTGGCGATTTAATTGAAGATTTATTCCGAGTTAGTTTACAACAACTTGCTCGTGACCTTAAATATCAACTGGAGCGTCACCATAATAGAAAGCGAGATTTGAAAATTAACGCATGTCTAAGGCCTGATGTACTTACTTCAAAAATAATGCATGCATTAGCTACTGGGAATTGGGTAGGTGGACGTTCAGGTGTTAGTCAGTTATTAGATCGTACTACATATTTAGCAGCGCTATCTCACATGCGTCGTGTTACTAGCCCTCTAGTGCGCAGCCAGCCTCATTTCGAGGCTAGAGATCTACATCCTACTCATTGGGGAAGATTATGTCCGAATGAGACTCCTGAGGGGCAAAATTGTGGCTTAGTTAAGAATGCAGCCCAAATGATTGACGTTACTGAAGAAGTTAACGAAACTGAAGTTAAAGAATTACTAAAAGAAGCCGGAGTAGATGACTCTCCTGCTGGTTGGGCAGATGGTTCAAGAATCCACGTAAACGGTGATATTTTCGGATTACATAAGAGACCAAATAAACTGGTGGCTCAATTCAAGCGCCGCCGCCGACAAGGACGTATCAGGCCTGAGGTAAGTATACGTCACGATTCAGAAAACAAAGATGTATTCATAAATACTGATCGTGGACGCATTCAAAGGCCACTTCTTGTGCTAGATGAAGGAAGTTTAGTTCTTTCAAAGCGTACACTTGACGGTTTAAGAGCTGGCGAATTATCTTTCGAGGATTTAGTAAATACTGGTGTTGTCGAATGGATTGATGCTGAAGAGGAAGAAGACCTTCTAGTAGCTCCTAGACCTTACGATTTACCAGAGTTTTCTCCTAAACATAATCGCCCTATAAATCCAGAGCACGTTGAATGGATGAATCTTGGAGATTTAGAGAACAAAAAAGAAGCTGAACTTAGAGTAAAAATACAACTTCCAAATGGTGAAGAAAAATACGAAGAATTTACTCTTCCTCTAAATTATTATCAAGAAAATTTAGAAAAATTAATGACACAACAAACAAAACAAAATACTGTTCTTGCATATACTCATGTAG
>JAJPRD010000011.1 GCA_023700255.1 Candidatus Thalassarchaeaceae archaeon
ACGGTATTCCTTCATCCTCTTGAAGTTCTAATACACGGTCGATGATATTCTTCACAGTTCATAGGCGGATTGGGGAGAGGATAACCATTACCCTTCCAAGGTAGGCTTTGCTTGCTATTTCTTAGTATAATTTGATATTACGAATCATAATTCTAGTAATTGTTTTCTTGTACTATTAAATCTAACTAAAAATGTGTAAACTCCGCCCCAGGCAGATATCGCTAGTGCTGCAGTCATGCCATTTAATTCATTATTTCCTAGTAATAGATATCCAAAATATTCATGATATGGAGTAATATCGATCCCTACTCCTCCAGTATATGCTTGCATAGCAGCAACTAGAAGTCCTACAAGAGTGACAATCATCCGATCTGCTCTAGAAAATCCCCCATATATTCTATCAAGTCCTACTGACTGTGCCTGTGTTCCCATATAAGACCCTAAAAGGGTTAGAAGTCCTGCGGCTAAACCAGCATTGGGACTGCTTACAAACGCAGCATTCATTCCAATCGCTACTAGTAACCCTACATCGACAATACGATCTATGGTGTGGTCTAGGAAGTCTCCATATGCCCCGTCTGTACCTTGGTGTCTCGCTAATGCCCCATCTAAGGCGTCTAAGACTCCTGCAATTAATACAAGAATTACTGCTACTACTATCATTATAGCACCTGTTGTACTTATTCCAGATATGGACAATATATAGAATCCAGCAAGTGATACAAATAATGACGTCCAAGTGAGCACAGAAGGATCTAAATCTCCCATTTTTAGTACAAGTGGTTGTATTGCCTTCGTCCATGTGTCTCTCATTTTTTCAAACATATTATTCCTCCATTATTCCAATCCAGTCAATTTCAGTATCTTCAGTAGTTGGTTTGAAACCATCTTGAATCCACTTAAGAATATATTCAAGAATCTCATTTGGATTATGTTCCGTAGTATCTAACTCCAACCAACCGTCTGATGTGTCTTTGTCATTCCACGGCCCTCCAATTAATTCCCATTCTACATTTCCTTGAATTTTTTCTTTAGTATAATCTCTATTTTCTAATCTAGTTTGTAATATATCGGGTTGACATCTTAGAATAACCGTTGCATCACAGGGTAACTGATGGCTCAAATGACCATCTACTATAATTGGATATTCTGATTCTTTAGACCAAGCAATATTCAGAAGATGATATAACTTTTCTAAATCAATAGGTTTGGAATTATCAGAACTATCAACTTCACCTAAACAATCGTATTTATTTGCTAAAGATTCTAGAGAAATAATAGTATATCCTTGTCCATTAAGTAATGATGCAATTGTACTCTTACCAGTTCCTGGAGTTCCGCTCAGAGCTAGTCGAAACCCTCCTTCCACGACTCTCGGCGATTGCTTTAACAGATGAATACTCCCTATTGTAGGCGTAACATTGACTTGATTACATCCTTCGCAGTCAAATAATGGTTGATACCGCAAGTATAGTCAGGGCCTTTGACCCTCGTGAAAGTAAACTAAATCTTTTATTGATTGCCGTCCCAATGACGGTCTATTTCAATTACTTTGCACATGATGCAAATATATCTTTCATCACATCAATGATTGCGATAATGCCTCTCGCTTTCTTAATGGGTAAAGCAACAGAAGAAATTGCCCTAAGAACTTCTGAATCAGTTGGCGGGTTATTGAATGCAACTTTTGGTAATGCTGCGGAAATAATAATCTGTGTATTAGCACTTTTGACTGCATACGAGGCAGGAGTTGGCACAGAAACAGCAGAAATAATGATCAATATTGTACAAGCCAGTCTAATTGGTAGTATTCTTGGAAACTTGTTGCTAGTAATGGGACTTTCATTTGTTTGGGGAGGAATTCATCATTCGGAACAGAAGTTCTCAGAGACTCAAGTAAGTTCGAATGGTTCACTTCTTTTACTTTCAGTAATTGTTTTGATAATTCCAACCGTATTCAATTTCACAGTCGATGGTTCAGCGGGCGATGACGGTGTTGAGAAATTATCTCATGCTGCGGCAATAATTCTTTTGGCCATATACGGTTTCTTTCTTCTATTCCAATTAAAGACACATTCACATCTTTTTGCAACAGAAAATGTTCATCATGAAGAACCTCAAATGGATCAAAAAGATGCAATTGTTTTACTCATAATTGCTACTGTAATGGTTTCATGGATGGCTGAAATACTCGTTCATTCGGTAGAATCTGCCGCAGAAGAATATCATCTTCCATATCTTTTCATTGGAGTTATTCTTTTACCTCTGTTTGGTAATGCAGCAGAACATTTCACGGCTGTATCGGTTGCTGCAAAAAATAAGATGGATCTTTCTTTCGCAATATCTATTGGGTCCTCTACACAAATTGCAGTATTTGTAGCTCCTTTAATGGTGGTTATTGCTTGGATTCTGAATCTTCCACTAACCTTCGAGTTTGGTATCTTAGAGACAATCGCGGTTTTCCTTGCAGTTACAATAGCAAATTTGACAGCAGCAGATGGTAAATCAAACTGGCTTGAAGGGCTAATGCTTTTAGCTACTTATGCAATTCTAGCCTTAGCCTTTTACTTCCATCCTTGAAACTACTAATTATAATAGTAATTACAACTCGCAATAAATATGGAGATTGGTATTGACAGTTTTGCTGAAGTAAAACTTGACAATGGTCAGAGTTACCCTGTTAATAGTGCTCAGTCAATCTCTGAATTACTTGAAAGGATAGAACATGCAGATAAGATGGGACTTGATGTATTTGGAATTGGCGAACATTATCGCCGAGAATTTCTTGATTCTGCAAATTCTGTGATATTATCTGCCGCCGCTGCTCGAACAGAAAAGATTCGTTTGACTAGTGCAGTTACAGTTCTAAGTGCAGCAGATCCAGTTCGGGCTTTCCAAAACTTTGCAACACTTGACTTAGTTTCTTCAGGACGGGCCGAAATGGTTGTTGGCCGTGGTTCTTTTACTGAATCATATCCATTATTTGGCTTGAATTTAAATGAATATGATGAAATATTCTCAGAAAAATTAGATCTTTTATTATCTATTAGAGATAATGAAACCGTCAATTGGTCAGGTAAATTCAGACCCGCACTAAGAAATCAACAAATATATCCTAGGCCTCTACAAGAAAAATTACCTATCTGGTTAGGAGTTGGAGGAACTCCTCAATCCTTTGTTAGAGCAGGATTACTTGGGTTACCGCTGATGATTGCAGTAATAGGTGGCGAAACTCATCGTTTCCGTCCATTAGTAGATTTGTACAGAGAAGCAGGTGAACGCGCAGGTCACTCACCAAGCCAATTGAAAGTCGGCTTACATTCACTAGGTTTTGTTGCAAATGATTCCCAAGAGGCACGAGATATCTATTTCCCTGGATATGCTAAAGCATTCACAAAAATAGGTCTTGAAAGAGGATGGCCTCCAGTCACTAGACATAGATTTGATGAACAAACTGGTCCACTTGGAGCATATGTAATTGGTGATCCAGAAGAAGTTGCTGAGAAAATAATTAGACATAGCGAGGCATTGGGCGGTATATCTCGTTTTTCATTCCAATTGGATAATGCTGGACTTTCACATAATCAGTTAATGAATACCATAGGTCTGATCGGAAAAGAGGTCTCACCCCTGATAAATAAGGGACTTTAACCGATTAATCAAAGACCAGATACTTATCCCTAATAATATGAGTCTGTTCAGAACTGGTCTGAAGACGAACTCTCATCCTACTATTTTGAAAGAGAAATAGATTTATCTTGGCTCACTAAATCTTCTAGGCATCAGTTTCGGTGGAAATCCTGCGAATCTTTGAGCTAAGTAAATACGCTTTTACTATGGAAATCTCCTCTTGGTGAAAGATCTTGTTCCACTGCCCAACGAACTTGCTCTCTTCCATCTTTACTGTAACCATACGTTACTTCTCCTGGACTAACTTCAAAATTCCAATGCTTTTGGAAAATTGCTGCATCTTCCTTATTTTGAGCAAGTTTCTTCGGTACCGAATGGAACATAACTAACCTCTTTTTCTTTCTTCTGAAATATTTTCCTATGACCTCAGGAAGTAATTTGCTCACCCAATTGTCACTAATCATCTTGACATGTCTTGGAATCATATATCTTGGATTATCTAGTGGACCTAGTACTTGCTCCATTGCTTCTGTGAATATTTTTGAATCTTCTTCAGAGGCATCTTCAAGATATGCCCTCATCCATCCTCCTCCTCTATCTCCTGATGCAATTGTAGGACTTGTATTCAAATTACCAGTTTCTCTTAATGCACCGGAAACAGCAGTCGCTATTGCGAGTACTAATGATTCATCATTCCATTCAGGTCTCTGAAATGAAACACTCAATATAGGCCATCCACCTGAAAATCCATCCTTCATTTTCATTTCAATTGCTTCTTTTGGTTTCGCATTAAACGGTTCACCAATTTTCCATAATTCTCTGGTTCTTTCTCTATTCTTAGCTCTACGTATCATTTCATCATTGAATACGTCTAAAGTTTCCGAGATTCCCTCTGGACGAGCTTCAGTAAATGCAGCATGTACATGCCCTACCCCCTTCTCAATAGCACTATCATCACAAACTCCATAGAGCCTCGAATGCTTTCTTTTGAAACGGTAATAATCATCAAAACCTTTACTGAATTCTTCTGCCAAGCATACAATATCCCAATTATTAGCAACCTTTTCTGGATTATTTTTGTCGAGTCTAAATGAGCGCCCTCTTAATTGATTAATGCTCATACTAGTTGTTACTGTAGTCAAATCAATTAGAACATTAATTTTACTTGCATCCCAACCTTCTCCAAGTAGACCTCTGGTGCCTACTATACATTTTGTAACTCCTTCTTGAAATAATTCAGTAATCATTTCAGTATAGTATCTAGGCTTCCATTGATTACCCCTGCCTCTAATTTCACTAAAACCGTCTTTTTTAGTATGCTCAAGTTTAATTTTTAATCCTTTTTCTTCAATCCATTGTTCAAATCTAGGTAATATTATTTCACACAAATCATCATCTACTAACACGGTGGAACCAGTCATTAGAACGGGATTAAGTCTATCAGTTGCCTCATCAACTAGAACCGAACGGAATGCTGCAATAGCTCCACCCGCATTCTTATCTAGAACTCCTTCAACTAGAGCCGTAGCAGATGTCTTCTCAAAGTCTGTAACAATTACTGCTCTAATATCCGGCCCCAATGCTTGCATTTCCGCAGTTAAGATATCTCTCAAAGCATCATATTTTGCCGATGCATACGCCATTACACGCCCGACTGGTGACGCACATGGTCTCATTCCAGTCTCAGTAATTTGATGACCTAGCATTCTCAGCCTTTGGATAGCTACTTCTGCTAACTCATGATCTTTTTTATTTTTTGAACGAAGAAGCCCATGTCTGATATAACGATCTAATAAGGTAATCATGACTTGATTTTTTGTCAAATCCAAATCGATTAATTTTTTTTCAGGATATGGGACATTTTCTGGTAAATCTATATTTTTATACAGGAGATAAAGTCTAGCAGAATTAGCCAAATTTTCGTCTCTTTTAACGAATGAAGTCCAATTTTTTACTGACCCACTTGGGAGCAATAATTTACTTAGAATTTCAGTTAACCAAATATCTAATTTTGGTGTTCGATTTTTTGTATCTTCAGGTCCATTACTAATTTCTTCAATTAACTCCTCAAATTCTTTATCAACATTAGCTATATATCTTAATTCCTCGGGGTTTGGCCTTACAAAATAGGCTAGATCTTGATAGGGAGATAAATTAGAATCTCTAACTAATGCTGGAACAGGTACTTCATAATCAACTTCTCCAAAAAATTCTTTGTATCTTTCACCATCATCAATACTCACAGAACCAATGTCAGGAGGTGTCGCTGTGAGCCCTAAAACAATTGGATTACCAAAATATTCTCTAATTTCGCTTAGAACTCTCCCCCAGTGTCCGAGCAGATGATGGCATTCATCAAGAATTATCAAGCCAATTCCGGTTTTCGCAAGGTTCTCTAGATTCTTTTTCGAAGATTCATGTAATACCGATAAAGCATTTCCATGAGTCGTTAAATCATCTCTTACTTGTTTTCTATATGAGCTAAACCTTTCTGTAAAATAATCCCTATTATTATCTTCCAAGTCTTTTATCCAAGCCTTAGCAGTTTCCTCATTATCTGCTTCGTTTTCAGAAATTAATTTTTTAATCCATATATCCATTGCAGCGCTATCAAGATTTTCATCAGCACGCTTTGGAAGTGTGACCGATTGATAAGTAAGTGATGTAAGTAAACCTGGGACGTTAGGATCCGTCCCAATTTGTTCTTCTTTCCCATCTAAATCGAATAGTTCTCTCGCTCTTGCAACCCATTGTGCCTGTATTGCTGAATTGGGACTTAGAACTAGTGTAGGCAATCTCACTAAATCCGACCATGTATACAACCCTAGTACTGTTTTTCCAGAACCTGGTGGAGCTACGATATGCAAGTTCTTTTCACCTGATTCTAATTGTTTACGAATAATATCTGATGAAGCAACCTGCGATGGCCTTAATTTTCCAGAAAAACCAATCTGCCCGAATTCCTCCATACCAATGTCTCAAGTATCAGAGATAAAGAAATTATTCACTACGGTGTTTTAGAAATACTATTCTTATTTGGTTTAACCAAAGATTGACGGTAAAGGACCGTTTGGGAGAATCATGGTTGTATCTGAGTCGGGGCTAAGGCGAGTGACGAATACTCGTTTAATCGATCATGATGGCAAAGTTAACTTTGGTAATTTTTTACTACATGACGATGGAACTTATTCGCTTAGCAATGGTGATGAGGATGTTATTGAAACCATAGATGGTTCAATGCGCTTAATTACTCGCTCATTCCAAAATTGGCACACACATCTAGCCATGGTTCTTAATCGCGGAATGGGTGAAGGTTTACCGTTAATGGAGTGGTTAGAAACCTCTATATTTCCTGTAGAAAAATTCCTCACGCCAGAGTTTGTTGCAATAGGTACTCGTGCAGCAGCAGCAGAATTAATTTCAACAGGTACAACATTTGCTTGTGATATGTACTTTCATACTGAAGTAATAGGAGATACTCTTGCTGAAACTGGGCTCCGAGCTGAATTATGTGGACCAATAACCGATGGGCTCACACCTAATTTCAAAACAGGATCTGGTGATGCTTTGAGGCATATGGAATCTCTAATCAAGAATGGCTCTTCACGCCCAGATAGAATCTCATATGGCATAGGTGCCCATTCAGTTTATGTTTGTAGCGAAGAAACTCTGAGAAAAGCGTCGGAAGTTTCTAAAAAAACAAATTGTAAACTTAGTATTCATACCTCAGAAACTCGTAAAGAAGTCGCTGATTGCCATGCGGCAACAGGAATGTATCCAATCGAGTATCTTGATTCATTAGATTTTTTTTCAGATGGTAACACCGTATGCGCTCATTGTGGTTGGGTTACAAAAAAAGAAATGAGGATATTGGCCGGACATGATGTTCATGCTGTCCATTGTCCAACTTCTAATCAGAAACTTGCCTGCGGTGGAACACTTTCGTATCCGGCTATGAGAAATGCAGGTGTTGATGTCAGATTAGGTACAGATGGAGCGGCAAGTAACAATAGTCTTGATATGCGTGCAGAATCTAAAGCTGCAAGTTTAGTCCAAAGACACGATCATTGGGATGCAAAAATCCTCAATCCAATTGAAACATGGAAATTAGCTACTAAAGATTCCAAAGATTGGATAACTTGGGATCTTGATGATATTCGAATGCGTCCATTTGGTAAAAATAGCCGTAGAATACTTGCTAACGTAATATATTCCGGTGGAAGGGTACTAGACGTTCTAGTTTCTGGTGAACCTCTACGCCGTAACGGGAACACTCTGACAATAGATGAGAGTCTTGTAGGCCAAGATATTGAAGAAGCAGTCGTAGACTACTATGCTGGAATCTAAATAATTAGATCGAGTTTTCACTCTGATTTTTTGACGTTAATAGCATTAGGGCCTTTAGGACCTTCACCGACTTCGAACTCAACTGAGTCGCCATCTGCGATGACGCCTTCCACTTGAGTATGATGGCAGAATAAATCCTCTCCATCCTCTTGTTCGATGAATCCGAACCCTTTTTGCTGATTAAACCACTTGACTGTACCTTGAGGCATATTCTCCCTCGCGATGCCCATACTACTTCAACTGATTTGATGAACGATACTGAATGAAAGCTGAATTTACCCTCTAATTACTTCTCTGAATAATAAAAATTTGACAATAGATGAGAGTTGTTCAGGCTAAGCAATTGAGGAAGCAGTCGTAGACTACTATGCTGAAATCTAAATAGTTAGATCGAGTTTTCACTCTGATTTTTTGACGTTAATAGCATTAGGGCCTTTAGGACCTTCACCGACTTCGAACTCAACTGAGTCGCCATCTGCGATGACGCCTTCCACTTGAGTATGATGGCAGAATAAATCCTCTCCATCCTCTTGTTCGATGAATCCGAACCCTTTTTTCTGATTAAACCACTTGACTGTTCCTTGAGCCATATTCTTTACTCGCAATGACCATACTACTTCAATTGATTTGATGAAAAGTACTTATTATGTTGAACTTAATTGATTTTCACTGGCAGCACTTATGGTTTTTATTGCTTTTAATGCCTTATTTACGTGTCCAGTGACTCCAAGTTGACTCGTGTGAGTATAAACAATGACTCCTTTAGGATTTATCACAAAAGTTACTCTGGCATTTAGCATACCAAAGTTTTTTTTCAATTTCAATGCTTTAGAAACCCTATTTTCTTTATCACTCAATAGGGAATATAGTAGATTATATTTCTTCTTAAATCTTTTATGCGAGGCGATTGAATCTGAAGAAACCCCATAAAGTAAGATTCCTTGTTTGTAGAATTCTTCATATCTGTCTCTAAATGAACAGGCTTGCAATGTACATCCTGGAGAATCATCTTTAGGATAGAAGAACATAACTGTCCATTTTTGCTGTATTTCATTATTTGTTACTAGAACTCCCTCATCATCATAAATACTAAAATCCGGAAATTTAGTATCTAATAAATATGCATGGGAATCTGACATTACTTTATCTCCACTTCCCTAATGAGTCGGCCAATGCATCTTCAAGGTATTCATGAGTAAATTCATAATCGGAATTTTGTAAGTTTTTTGGAATGACTCTTTGACTATCTAAAGTTAATTTTACACCCATTTCTCCAAATAATAATTTCATCATAAATCCTGGAAGTGGTGCAAAAGAAGGTCTTCTCAGTACTTTCCCAAGAGTTTTGGCAAATTCTTTCTGTCTCACAGGATTAGGTGATGTAATGTTGTATTCCCCCGAAGATTTTTCATTCATCATTAAGTGATACATTGAATATATTTGATCATCCATAGAAATCCAAGACATCCATTGTTTTCCCCCGCCTATAGGTCCACCTGCACCCATTTTTGCTGGCAACAACATTTTCCCTAAAGCTCCTCCAACTGCAGATAATACAATACCCGTTCTTAGGTGAACTGTTCTGATCCCTGCATCTTTGGCAGGAATCGCACTGTCTTCCCATTCTTTGCAAATATCAGTCAGAAAACCATCTCCCATGGTACTATTTTCATCTAACTCTTCATCTCCACGACTTCCATAGTATCCAATAGCACTAGCCATCATAAATAACTCTGGTTTACTATTTAGTTCTGCTAAAGTTTTACTTAGAAGTTTCGTACTATCTACTCTACTATCTCTAATTGCAGACTTTCTTTTTGTACTCCATCTCTTATCGCCTATTCCTACACCACCTAGATGTATTACTATGTCAAATCCTTCAAGCTCTTTAGCATTAATTATACCTTTACTTGGTGCCCAAGATATTTCTTTCTTATCCTTATTCGCCTCTCTTCTAACCATTCTCCATACTTCATGATTTCCTGTATCTAGAAATGCAACTAATTGTGTACCAATCAAACCTGATGATCCCACAACAAGAATCTTTTTTCTTTTTACATCAGCAAACTTAGTATGGTTCTTCATATCTCTTTGAAGACGTAATTCTCTTGCTCTAAACATAGATGAAATACGTCCCGTAACTAGCGACCCTCCAAGTATTCGATCAACTAACATGCCTAATGGACCAAATGGGACACTATATGTGACATCATCAACAACTGTTGTGATTCCATTTTTTTCAGTTAAATAATGATCATGATTCCACTTCCAGAATGGTCCTTTAATCATAGTATCAGCAAAATAGTTTGGCTTATCATAACCGGTGTGTTCAGCGACCCAAGTCATATTCAGGAATGGAATTCCAGGAGCCGGAAATCGGAATACTCTTTGCGAACCAACTTCCAGAGAGTCATCTGCTCGCACTTCTTCAGCAACTTCCCAAGGTGGCATCAATCTTCTGAACGACCCTTCGTGTTCAAACCAATCAAAAGTGGATTTAATATCTGCATTGACAATAGTCTCGTGTTTGTATTTAGTCATTTTTTTCACCCAAATTTAGCTAAAGTCATTTTTTCTTCTTTAGCATATCTTTCAAGATAATTCTTTAGTTTCAATTTTCTCATTGCGGATTCAGAAGACATATATCTGACTTTTCCAAATATAGGTCTTTCACCCCATGCTCTATCGTGTCTTCCAAGAACCCAAAATATTCCTGTATAGGAGTTCGGATCTCTTCCATCCAATGCCCACTTGTCATTAATATAAATCATCCTTTCAGCCGCAGTTTCAGGATTGGGTGACCATTCTAGAATTTTCTTACCCCATAACATTCTCATATAATTATGCATTTGTCCTGTTCTAACTAATTCTCTTTGAGCAGCATTCCATACCTCATCATGAGTCTCTGCTTGCTCCAGTTCATCAAGAGAGTATAGCAATCTATCATCATTTAGATGTTCTGACATTGATATTTTAGCCCAATTTGGAATTGTCTCAATTGTTGCATGATCTGGTCTATTATAAGCAAAATTAAAACCTAATTCTCTCCATGTAATAATCTGGTCTAAGAATGACGACGCAGACTCTGAAGTACCCCACCATCCACTTCTTGTCCCTTTACCCGTATCTTCATGATTCAATGAATCAGGGCCCCAATTTTCTAGAAGAAAGACTTTCTCAATTATTTCGAATGATGAGATATGACCAAAGTGTAGCCAAGGAGACAGACTACTTACAGCAGGATCATCAGGATTATTTCTTTCATCACCATATTTATTCAGTTTATAATTTAAGAATTTTTGAAGACGAATCCTTGCTTCATCGACTCCACCTTTAGTGGTTGAAACTGCAGAGACGCTGTGATCGATAGGGAGTTCAGCCATTGCATCATCTCCAGTCTTTCCTCCTTCTGCTACTCTCCAAAGCCATTCTAAAGGCGTTGCCTTAAATCCAGTCTCTTGTTCAATAAATTTCAAATCCTTATCATCTAATGACAAATCTTCATTGACATCAATCATTGAATTTTTATTTGGTATAGTTTGTAACGCATCAAGTAAGTTTTTCTGCATATTTTTCCTAAAATAATATGCAGTAGTGAATTCTTTTTCAGACCATTTCATTGGAAGAATCCCATTTGAATCGCCTGCATCAACACGAATATCTAAAATTTTAGACGCAGAATTAAGAATTTTGTTAGGGGTATATGTTGGATAATCATCCATAACTACGCAACAGGCATATTTAGATAATGAAACTAACATCCTAGTCCCGGGTTTCTCTTTAATTTCTACCCAAGGTACGTAAGTTAAACCATTATCCTCGTAATCTCTAATATTATTCATTATTCCCTGAACCATAAATGATAGAAACCTATCATTAGCGAATTTATGTTTTATAGAAACTGCTTCCACCACTAAAATCGGTTTTTTGAGGTCCCTTGATAACGATATAGCATGCTGTAATGATGCATTATAATTGAATCTTCTACATGATGTCATCCAATACAGTATGAATTTTCCATTAGGATTTATTTCATGGCCATTCATTGTCCGAATTCGTGATTTAGAGAATTCATTTGACGTGAAGAACCCGTTCATTAAATGTTTCACCTTGAAACTAGCATATAACCAAGTGTTTTCTAATCACTGCGAAGTTGGATTATGATTTCTTATTGATGAATGTGAATCAAGTGCTTAAAACAAACAGTCATTCATAAGTGAATAAGTCAAGGCGTGCCTATGACTATACAATTTAGAAAGCCGTTGGATCCTAAAGATATTGATTCCGACGCTCATCTACCTACTGAAAGTGGTAACTTCCGAATTTCAATTACATCCGATAATCAAGGATTTGAACATTCGCTAGTATATGTTGAAGGTTTTTCTAATTCTACAAATCCTCTAGTAAGGATTCACTCTGAATGCCTTACTGGAGATGCTTTTGGCTCACTAAAGTGTGATTGTGGTCCTCAACTAAAGAAGTCAATGGAATTAATTCAACAAGAAGGAGCAGGTGCCATAATTTACCTTAGGCAAGAGGGCCGAGGTATTGGACTTGAAGCTAAAATTCAGGCATATGCTTTACAAGATTTAGGATACGATACACTCGATGCTAACCTCGCTCTTGGTTTACCAGCTGATGCACGAGATTACAAAATTGCAGCAGAGATGTTGAAAAAGAAAGGAGTAACCAAAGTTAGGTTGATGACAAATAACCCGTTAAAGGTTGAAGGTTTGAGAAATAATGGTATTGAAGTATCGGATAGAGTAACGCACATCAGTGGTATTTGTGCATCAAATAGAAACTATCTTAAAACTAAAAGAGCAAGAATGGGACATCTTCTGGACATTGAGTAAGTATTTGAGCTAATTATTAGGCGGTTATTGTATGGTTAACATAGTGGGAGACATAGCACCCGACTTTACTCTCTTAGATAGTAATGAAAATAGTTTCAATTTTTCAGACTTGGATGGGAGTTGGAAGGTAGTATTTTTTTATGCAAAAGATGGATCTCCAACTTGTAAGAGGGGATGTTTAAGTTTCAAGGAACAATACGATTTATTTCGTTCACTAACTCCTCCTGTAGAAGTAATTGGTATAAGCCAAGATTCTACCTCTCAACATAAAGAATTCAAAGAAGAATTAGGATTACCATTTCCTTTGTTATCTGATCCCGATAGAAAGGTTGCTGACTTATTTGGGGTACCGATGTACCTTGGACAATTCCCTGCAAAATCTTCCTTTGTAGTAGGGCCGGATAGAAAAATCCATTATGTCTACGATTGGTTATTCCGACCTCGTAATCATGTGGCTAAGATTCTCGCTGCTATGAGTGACGTCACAGAAAGGAGAGACTTCAAATGAGCTGGGAAACTATATTGAGTGATTCAGGTCTTAATGATAGAGAAATAAAGGCAGTGATTGTTCTTTCTTCTAAAACGAACCTCAAAGCCAGTGAGTTAGCTAAAGAGTTGGAAACAACTCGTCTTGATGCTTATAATTCTCTAGAGAAATTACAAGCAATTGGGCTAGTGAAAACAACTGCAGATAGACCTATGAGGTTTTCTTGCCCCCCTATCGGGGAAGCAGTCGAACACCTTATCGGTATCAGGAAGTTGCAACTTCAGAGAATTGAACAGTCATATGAAGAAGTAAAAACTAATCCTAATTCTTTAAAATTCAGCAATATAGAAGAAGAGAATACGCATCTTAATCCTAAGTTTGCAGTGTTAAAAGAGCGAACTCATATTATGAAAAGAATAGAGAAAATGGCCGATGATTCTGATCAAAACTTAATTTTATTATTGGGTAAATTCGGTATTTTACATCTTTGTAGAAGCCCTACAATAACTGCTGTTAATAATGCTGCAAACAGAGGGATAAATATTCGAGTAATCGGTCAACTAGATCGTAGAACTTTACGTTTTTATTCAGAATTAGATGATAGTATCGAAGTTCGACATACAGATAATTTAGAGGCCCAAGGCGCATTAATGGATAATTTAGAAACTATTCAGTATCTTAATATGGAAGAGAATCCAGTCGGCCGAGGGAAAGAAGATGCTGCCTTAGTAATCGAGTCTCCAGATTTCTCAAGCTCCTGGGCGAATCTAGTTGAATCAATATGGTTAGAAGGAATTGCCCTAGATTCAGCTTCTAAACGATTTACAGAAAATAGAATAGTAGATCCCCTAAAACTTACTTTTGAAAGCGGTTCATTTTTAGAGCGTATAAGAGAAATTCTCGATGTCAATGATGATTTACCTACTGAAGATACACCATTTGATCCAGTATCTATTCTATCTGCAGGAATGGAAATTAATGAAGCTAGAAAAAAGTTAGAAACAGGAGGCGTTGAAAGTCTTGCTGCCTTTGGAATAGATATTGAAACTTTACTAAGACAAGTTGGCATTAGAATAGGGGAAGAATTGTCATTCTCTATGAAAGAAATCAAAGGTGACGTTGAATATCTCAATGAAATAATGGATTGGTGGGAACATTCAGGATTAGGGAAATTAAATTATGATATAGATCCAGTATTCCATATTGAAGTTAAATTAGAACAAAAAAATTCAGCAGATAAACTTCCTTTGTGGGCGCTAGACGATGGCATTATTGAAGGTGCAATTATGTCTAGGTATAATGGACGTAATGGCATTCAAATTAATCGTATACTAGGTGATGATGATGTTGATTTCCATAGCCGTTATGAGATAATAATGAATTTCTAGATTAAGTCTGATTTCAAGTTATTTTTCTAATTTGAATTTTTTGTTTATGGTTTTATACGACCCATTATATGAGTCAATGTTCAGAACAGGCCGTGAGGTTACTGACATTCTTGTTTTTTATGCGGGAAATCTTGAAAAAGAAGCCAGCAGATTTAGTATGGATTCAAGAGCAAGGTTTACTTTCAGTCAAACTAGCGCAAATTTTTGCACTTAGATCTGATTTAATCGGCGTAGATAAATGTAGGCAATTACAACAACTTTACCAACACGCTGCAAGCATACCATCCGAAGATGTATTTGCTAATTTAGAACAGCGTGCCCCTCCTGGTTTCTTCGATGCATTCGAAAACATCGAAAAGATTCCATTAGCGGCAGCATCTGTTGGGCAAGTTCATCGAGCAAAATTGAAAACAGGGGAAGAAGTAGTTGTCAAGATTATTAAAAGCCAGAATTCAAAAGAATTTCGCAGAGATGTAGAAAGAATGCGCAGATGGCTTCGAGTATTCTTATTCTTCAATAGAAAACTCCGAAGAGTTGGCAACCCTGTAGCATTACTCAATCATGTTGCTGATTATACGACTAGAGAACTTGATTTACGCAACGAAATTAAAGGTGCTGAGGAGTTAGAGACAATAAAAAATGCAATTTCTGAAAATTTCTCTATGAATTTACTAAGATTTCCTAAATATTGGCCCGAACTATCGAATGAAGATGTCTTAGTGTCAGAATTTATTGAAGGAAAATCTCTTGAAGAAGGTATTGAAGAAAAATCACTTAGCTGGGACACGCTGTTACAATTATTCCGGATTCATGGAGCCTATCTTTTCGGGATAGGTACATTCCACGGTGACTTACACCCTGGGAATTGTATTATTGATAATGAGGGTAAATTTGTATTTATTGATAATGGAGCTATATGCCACGCTCCTTCTAAAGTTAATTTATCTCTATTTCAATTCTTTGAACAATTATCTATTAATAATTTTCAAGAAGCTTTTGATTCATTATTAGGGTTATCAGATTCTCCTCTAGATTCTAACAATCTAGATGCTTATTATAAAAAAATGAATGAAATATATGAGGGGTTTTCTAATCAAACTGTAGGAGAAAAAAGTTTAACCCGAATAATGATGCAAACTGTTCAAGCTGCTGTCGAAAAAGCAGGAGCAGATTTCGGTGAAGAAGCCTTCCCCATTATTCGTGCTTTAATGTATTTAGATGGTTTAGTTCTAAGAACACATCCTAATGTCAAATTAATCGAATCAATGGGACCTTACTTGGAAGAATTTAGAACTGGTCTCAATTTGGATAATAAGATAAATCAATTAAAGGTGTAAATATGTTAAACTCGGAACAAAAAGTAGTATGGATTATAGGCGGCTCTGGCGGAATTGGGTCGCATATTGCTAAACGCATGTCTAATAATGGATGGAAAGTCATTATTAGTGCCAGAAATATTGAGAAAATGAATGAAATTTCAAAGCATGGTTCTATTGAAGCAATTGTTTTAGATGCAACAGATGCAGATCAAGTTCAATCCAAGGCTGTCGAAATTAGTAAGACTTATGGTTCATTAGACGCTGTAGTAAATTGTGTAGGTTCAATTTTTCTTCGCCCACTACATGCGACTAGTCCTGAGCAATTTTCAGATACTATAACTCAGAATCTATTCACCTCTTTCAACGTTATTCGTGCAACTGCAAAAATAATGATGAGGGGGAATGGTGGGAGAATAGTACTTTTCTCATCAGCAGCAGCATCACTAGGTATGCCCAATCACGCCGCAATATCTGCAGCAAAAGCAGGTGTTGAGGGGTTAGCTCGTGCTGCAGCAGCAGATTACGCTAAGCGTGGGATTCGGATCAATGTCATTTCACCTGGTTTAGTAGACACCCCCCTCTCTGCTCACTTATTAGCTAATGAACAAAGTCGAACAATTAGTGAAAATATGCATCCAGTTGGTAGTATTGGAAATGCTGATGATATTGCATCTGTAGCTGAATGGCTAATCAAAGATGCACCAGATTGGATGACCGGAGATGTCATACCAGTAGATGGCGGTTTAACAAATCTCAAATAATTCGAATAGATGTTTTTTAATTACAGACATTCAAATGCATTGATATGTCATGAATTACTATGAATTTACACCTAGAAGATAATTTGTGGCACCCTATAATCAAAATTAGTAAGCTTAAAGACGGCCAGAAAAAGATGCGCCGGATAGGTCTCCGAAGCATTATGATAGTTCGAGAAGATTCTCAAGTTTTTGCAACTGACGCTCTTTGTAGGCACATGGCGTGGCCTTTGGCTTACGGTGGTAAAGTGAAGGATGATTGTATAACATGTCCACTTCATCAATCTAAATATGATCTAAAAAATGGTGAGGTGAAGGAATGGTCACCATTCCCTCTTTTACCTATTTATGGACGACTTTTAGGCTCTCTAAGGAAGCCGAGCCCTCTCGTCGTCCATGAGACGAGAGAGTTCGACGGTTGGATCGAAGTCCGATTATCTACGGCGTGAGCTAGAACCAGAGAGTTTTACTTCAATGAAAGAACTGCTGAGAGTCTGCGACTAGGTTCTTCAGAGGTCTTAAGAAGTAAATATTAAACTAACGAATTTGCTGGCTGGTTTTTACACTAAAAACTCTTTACATATTATTTAGCATAGCCTTTGGCTTGTGGTGGTAAAGTGAAGGGTGATTGTATAACATGCTCACTTGATCAATCTAATCAGATCAAAAAATTGAGAGATGAAGGAATGGTGAACAATCTCACTTAATGGACGATTTTTAGGCTCCCTAAGGAGGCCGAGCCCTCTCATCGTCCATGAGACGAGAGAGCTCGACGTTTGGGTCAGTCCGATTATCTACGGCGTGAGCCAGAGACAACCAATGCACCGATTAGTGCTATTGCAGCAATACCCGCTGTAAATCCAGGGGTATTGTCATCAGAGTCTACTACGGTAGTAGGTGTTTCACTGATACCAGTTCCAACAACTACTTGTCCATTCATTCCCGTTGTTGCATGGGGTTCACAGATGTAATAGAACGTTTCATCTTCGGTGAAGGTGAGACGATAATCAACAGTTGTTGCTGCTGTACCACTGTACTCTCCAGCAACATCTCTGGTAGTATCTCCCTCTTCTCTTACTTGTGCGACGTTGTGTGCCATAGTTGCATCATTCCAAATCCAGCATACAGTTTGACCTACATCAATACTTAGATCAGTATTGTCGTAAGCCATTCCATTATCATTTAATCCGATTACGAAATCACATCCATCAGGGATAACTGGCTCATCAGCTGGTGGCATTAGTACCATGTCGATGACATGGATAACACCGTTTGATGCCATAACATCAGCTGTAGTTACAGTAGCGTCTCCAATCATTACAGTTCCATCTGTTACTGTGAATGAAGCATCATCTCCGTTAACCATTGCTACAGTTAATCCATCTGTTACATCAGCAGCATGTACTGCACCAGAGTAAACGTGGTAAAGTAAGATATCAGTTAGAGCAGCGATTTCTTCATCAGTTGTGAATGCATCCAAATCGATTCCAGCATCAGTGAATGCTTGGTCAGTTGGTGCGAATACTGTAAATGGTCCAGTTCCTTGTAATGTACTTACTAGGTCTGCCTTTACTAGAGCAGCAACAAGTGAGTCATGTACTCCAGTTGACATTGCAACTGCTGCAATATCTACAAGATCAGCTGGTGGCATTAGTACCTTGTCGATGACATGGATTACACCGTTTGATGCAGGCACATCAGCCAACACTACAGTAGCATCTCCAATCATTACAGTCCCATCTGTTACTGTGAATGAAGCATCATCTCCGTTAACCATTGCTACAGTTAATCCATCTGTTACACCAGCAGCATTGACCGCTCCTGAGTAAACATGGTAAAGTAAGATATCTGTTAGAACAGCAATCTCTTCATCTGTATCAAATGTTGACAAATCGATTCCAGCATCAGCGAATGCTTGATCTGTTGGAGCGAACACTGTGAAAGGTCCGTCGCCTTGTAGTGTGCTAACTAAATTGGATACTGATAGCGCACCTACTAGAGAATTGTGTATTCCTGTCGACATTGCAGTTGTTGCAATATCTACTGGTGGTGTCCACATGTATGATTCACAAATTGCTTGTGTAGTGTCTGTGAGTGCGTGAGATACTGTATTGTAGCATCCAGTAAATTCTTCTCCACCCATGCTGTAATTTTCTACGTACATGTATGCGCCACATTCTTCCATTGATGCTCCTGCAGCAATGGTATGTGTTGCGGAATTGTAGCAAATACCGATTCCGGTGTATGGAGCCGGTGGCATTAGTACCTTGTCGATGACATGGATGACACCGTTTGATGCCATTACATCAGCTGCAGTTACTGTAGCATCCTCAATCATTACAGTTCCTTCTGTTACTGTGAATTGAGCATAGTCTCCATTAACCATTTGTACTGCTAGACCATCTGTTACACCAGCTGCATATACTGCACCAGAGTAAACATGGTAAAGTAAGATGTCAGTTAGAGCAGCGATTTCTTCATCAGTTGTGAATGCATCCAAATCGATTCCAGCATCAGTGAATGCTTGATCTGTTGGAGCGAACACTGTGTACGGTCCAACGCCTTGCATTGTACTTACTAAGTCAGCCTTTACTAGAGCAGCAACAAGTGAGTCGTGTACTCCTGTTGACATTGCAACTGCTGCAATGTCTACTAAGTCAGCTGGTGGCATTAGTACCATGTCGATGACATGGATAACACCGTTTGATGCCATAACATCAGCTGTAGTTACAGTAGCGTCTCCAATCATTACAGTTCCATCTGTTACTGTGAATGAAGCATCATCTCCGTTAGCCATGGCTACAGTTAATCCATCTGTTACATCAGCTGCATAGACTGCACCTGCTGTGTAAACATGGTAAAGTAAGATATCTGTTAGAACAGCAATCTCTTCATCTGTGTCAAATGTTGACAAATCGATTCCAGCATCAGCGAATGCTTGATCTGTTGGAGCGAATACAGTGAAAGGTCCATTTCCTTGTAGTGTACTTACTAAGTCAGCTTGTACAAGAGCATCAACTAATGTATCATGTACACCAGTATTTGTCGCATTTGTGGGTATGTCATCATTTGAATCTGCCATAGCAATTGGCATAGTCATTAGACAGGCAGTCATTATTAAGGCAATACATGCTTTTCTCTTATGCATGTTCACGCTCCGACATATTTACCCTATTTAATAGATGTATTTTCTGCGAATACATTTTTCTAATTAGTAGCTTAATGTTTGTTTTATTTTCTTAAAAAATAGATAATTTCAAGAAAAGAATTTCGAAAAATCAATAGAAATAAAAAACGCTTTTTTATATCCACCATGGTGTTGGCACAACTATGAGTGTAACAAGTTCTCAGGATGTTTTGATTGTAGGAACTGGGCCAGGTGGTCTTGCTTCTGCATTATTATTAGCCCATTCTGGCGTTAAAGTAACAATGCTTGAGAAATCATCTGAAGTAGGCGGTCGTACAAAAATTATCGAGATGGATGGTTTTAGATTTGATCGTGGGCCGACTTTTTTTCATTATCCAGAAGTTATAGAAGAAATTTTTCAGGCAATTGGAAGAGATGCTCATTCGGAATTGGGTCTTATCCCTCTTGACCCATCATATAGACTAACTTTTGGAGCAGGTGGTTTTATTGATGCAACATCTAATCTTGATCAGATGACTGAACGAATTAGAGAATTATCTGGTGATAAAAATGCCAAAGGTTTTGAAAAGTATGTTCTTGAAAACAGGAAAAAACTAGATTTTTCCCGAGTGTGTCTGCAAACTCCTTGGAAAGGACCTTCAGATCTTCTTACTAAAAGAGCACTAAAAGTTGCGACAATATTGAAGCCTTGGGCTTCAGTTGCTACCGATTTATCAAGATTATTTGATGATGAAAGAGTCAGGCTGGCTATGTCATTCCAAACCAAATATCTTGGAATGAGCCCTTTCCATGCTCCTTCATTATTTACTATTTTAGCATTTTTAGAGTATGAATATGGTATTTTTCATGCCAAAGGCGGTTTAGGCTCTATAACTAAGAAAATGTCAGAAATCGCCATTGAACTTGGCGCTGAAATTAAATTAGATACTGAAGTGACTGAACTAATTTATGAAGGAAAAACAGTTGTTGGTGTAAAAACTAATGATAGAGAATATAGGGCTGATAAAATTATTCTAAATGCCGATTTTGCTCACGCTATGACTACCTTAATCCCTGATTCTCGTAGGAAACGTTGGTCTAATAAAAAGATAGAAAGCAAGGGGTACTCCTGTTCTACCTTTATGTTATACTTAGGAATGGATAAATTATACAAAGATGCTCCTCATCATCAAATTTATGCCTCTAAAGATTATGAAGATAATTTGAAAGATATAACTCAACACAAAATAACATGGGATGATCCATCTTTTTATGTTCAGAATGCTTGTATTACTGATCCCAGTTTAGCACCAGACGGAAAATCTACTTTGTATGTTTTAGTGCCCGTCCCTAATACTGATGAAAGTATAGTTTGGGATGATATTAAAGATAAATATAGTGAAGTTATTTTAGATATGATGGAAAAAGAACTTGGTTTTGAGAATATAAGGGAATCAATTGTATCAAAAACAATCGTAACTCCTGATGATTGGAGTTCGTCAGATATTTATCGTGGAGCTGTATTCAATTTAGCTCACTCATTAGATCAGATGCTTTGGAGACGGCCACATAATAGATTTGAAGAATTCAATAATTTATTCCTTGTTGGTGGAGGTACTCACCCTGGAAGTGGTCTTCCAACTATATTTGAGAGTGGTAGAATCACTAGTAAATTAGTACTTTCTGATTTAGGAATTGAACCTGATTGGAACGGAATAGATACTTGGTTCGGAGATTTAAAGAAACCAAAAATGATTAAAAATCGGTGATATAAGATGAAATCATTCGCTATCATTTTCATTCTTATTAGCAGTATGTTCTGTGGTTGTATTTCTCAAGAACAAATTGTAGTTGAAGAACCAATTATTAGTTCGCCGGAAAGAATATCGTTTTCTGCTCCATTGATGTCCATGAATTCTAACAATAGTGAAATTGTTTTACAGGAATATGTTTCAGATGGCCCTGTGCTCTTGATTTGGGTCGCAGCAGGTTGTATGGGGTGTCATTCTTGGACGGATCTAATTGCTGATGAAGTAATTAATGAAAATATTAGTAATTCTTCTATACTCAGTATTCATAGATATCCTTCTTTCGAATCAGTATCTTATGTTGAGGAAGTTTATGGTACTCATGAAAACGCCACTAATCCTGTATCTTGGCCATTGATTCTTCCCCCAGAAGATACTATTGTAATAGATCTCGATACTGGATTAGAAAGCGATATTTCACTTTATGACTCATTTGGATATCCTTCCACACCCACGCTCCAAATTATGGATGCTTCGGGGAAGATAATTTGGTCTTCTAAAACATACTGGCCATCCGCAAGTGTATTAGATGAAATTAAAAACTTAATAAATTAAGGTGAAAATATGGACGTTTATGATATTTCTTTCTTCTTATCGACAATGTGGGTAGGTCCTTTTTGGATTGCAATGTTATTTTTCCCTGAACACAAGAAAACACAAGAAATTATGCAGGGTCCTTTATTTTTCCTCGGCCCTATTGCGATCTGGTATATCCTTTCATTTTCCGACTTTTCTGGATTGATCCAATTATTCATAGATTCTTTAAATCCTGCAACTGCATTACAGGGTCTTGCAGATTTATTGGGTACAAAATCTGGAGCATCAGCTGCCTGGGCACACATGGTTGCAGGGGATATATTTGTGACAAGATGGATTTGGATCCGCTGTCTTGATGCAAAATGTGAAAGATGGAAATCATTCATTTCCATATTCTTCGGCGTTATGTTAATGCCATTAGGTTTAGGATTAAATCTATTATTAGTAAGAAAATAAAAATATTATTTTTTTGTTGATATTGACCATAATCCGAGAGCAGATAATGCAAAACCTACTTTCTTCATAAAACCAAGTTGTAATCTTCTTGAGAGAACATCTCCGTTTCTTTTTTCTGCTTCCGATAAAATACTTGAATAAACAGCGCACATCATCTGTGGATTTCTTCTAGAATCACCTTCAATCAATGGTATCAAGTTCAAAGCATTGTTCCTATGTGTTTTTGTCCTATTAATATAGTGTTTCATGAAATTTTTCCACTTTTTCGTATTGGCTAAATTCATATCTCCGATTTCTTCAGGATTAATGTCAAACATTTTTAATTCATCAGTTGGCAAGTAAAGTCTACCTCTTCCTCTATCTTCTTTAATATCCCTGAGTATATTTACCATCTGTAAAAATATACCCATTTCTTCAGCGTATTCTCGTGCGTCAGGATTAGAATATCCATATATCTCTATTAGATTAAGTCCGACAGTGGAAGCAACTTTGAAGCAATAACTTCTTACATCTTCGAAACTCTCATAGTTAGTTGGAAACAAGTCATCCTCCATTCCTTCAATAAGTAATTTCAAATCTACGATTCTAATTGGGAATTTTTCCGATGTATCTTTTAGAGCAATAAAAATTGGATGATTCACAGTTATGTTTTTTTCTATAAGTTCAAGATTATCTCTGAACCATAAAAGAGCTCTAACTCTTTGAAAATGATTTTCATCTCCATTTGACGGCTCACTCATTTTTTTGATTGCTAGAGACATTGCTCTATACTCTGCTCTTTGGTTAAGAGATACCAATTCTTCTTCACTTAAATTAGAAAGATTAGGCAACCAATCTCCATCCACTATGTCATCTACTTTCCTACAAAAAGCATACAATGCATGTACTGATGAACGTTTTTCTACAGGTAATGATTTGAATGACCGTAAGAAAGATGTTGATGCAGAACGAGTAATCTCTTCACAAATTTGATATGCTTCAGAAACCGAAATTTGATTTACAATTCTCGGCTCGTTGAACAAGACCATGTACATGTGAAATATCCATAGATTATGAATGGGTGTTTGTTGATTGCTGTATTAGTTGAGTAATTCATCCCTTATGTTGAAGGATGAAGCCTCCTCCGAAAGAGTATGGGAGATGGTTCGGTACTCACGGATTTAGAACGTAGTGATGAAGATTGTATACTAAGGTTTGATGACGGTGTATCTTTCAATTTGAGCTATGTTTCCATAAGATCTAGGTGCCAATGTGCCAAATGCAAACCTCGACAAGAAAATGAACAAAAAATTATCGAATTAGAAGAAGAAATTTCTCGATTGATATTAGAAAAGCCGAAAGTCGAACTTGTAGGTAGGTATGGAATACGTTTCGAATGGCCTACTGGATGTTCATCTGGGATTCATTCATTTATACACTTAAGAAAAGTCTCGGAAGAGCTTGGAAAACCTCTAAATTAATAATTTAAGTATCCGAAGTGCTGAAATGTACTCTCTCGGTCGCAGAGGCATCGAATGTTCGGGTTATCCCCGTTTTTCGATAGGTGATGTAAATGAAAGAAGACAATCATAAGGTAGATTCTGATGATGAAGACTCATGGGCACTATATGCTGATGCTAGTTATGGGAAATCAGAAATATTAACTGAAGAATCTAATGCCAATCCTGGAAAAGAAGAAGAAGTTTGGTATGATGGTGATGATTTTGAGTTTGAGGGTGCAACAATAAATTGGGATGCGCCTCCATGCCCAGCTCCTCTCGGAATTGAACATATTATCCGTATTGGCTGCTGTAACTTTTGCGTTCAGAGGCTGGCAGGTAGAAGAACCGCATCTAAAGGTGAAGATGGTGGTAAAGAGATAAGGAAAGAGGCATATCAGAGGAATTCAGAACTAGAAGCATTAGAAAAAAATGATTTATGCCCTCTGTGTGAAAATCTATTTGATGATATTGATAATATTGTTAAAAGAATCATTGAGCAAATCGGTGAAGTAGAACATTCCTCAATTCAACTTGGAATACACTTGCCTAAAGATCTACTTGAGGATGAAGATAAGATTCGTTCAAGGCACGGCTCCCCTGGTTCACCTCATCTCAAGCCCTCTTTTGTTAATGAAATACAGCTTAAACTTTCTAGCTTAGTTCATGGGGTTACTTTTGTTAAAGAGAAACCTGATTTAATGATTTTAGTCGATGGTCTGACACTGATGGTTGATGTTGATGTTAGGCCTGTATTTTTGTATGGCAGGTATCGTAAATTAATTCGAGATTTACCTCAAACGAGGTGGCCTTGTCGTGCTTGTCGTGGTCGCGCAGAAGGGTGCGAATCTTGTAATGAAACAGGTCTTCAGTATGCAGAGTCAGTTCAAGATTTGATAGGTGAACCAATTCGTCTTTCATTAGCAGCAGAGGATACCTCGTTCCATGGTATGGGCAGGGAAGATATTGATGTAAGGTGTCTAGGAACTGGACGCCCTTTTGTCATAGAAATAAAGAAACCTAAAACTCGGCTAGCTAATCTGGAGGAAATTCAAAAAGCGGTTAATGAAAATACTGAAGGTAAGGTTGAAATTAATAGTCTTAGATGGTCAACTCGTTCTGAAGTTGTTAAGGTTAAGGAAAGTCGTTCTGAGAAATCATATACTATCAGGTTTCGAGTAGAAGAAATACTAGATGAAGAAACTGTAATTGCGGCCATATCTTCTCTCTCTGGCGTAGAGTTATCGCAAGAGACTCCTAAGCGTGTATCTCATAGGAGAGCCGCGAAAAATAGGAAAAGAAAAGTAGTCTCACTTTCAAATATTATTGTTGAAGATGACGAGATTCAATTTTCGGTTCGATGTGAAGCTGGAACGTACGTCAAAGAGTTAGTTCATTCTGATGAAGGTCGAACAGTACCCTCTGTACGCAGCGTTTTAGGTGACAAAGAATGCACCGTTCTTTGGCTTGATGTTGAAGATATTCACTATGAATGAGTAATTAATCAAATCCGAGTCCTTAAGAATACGAGGCAGGTCGACCGCTTCCAAGACATAACGTCTGTAAGGTGATATCATGGTAACAAGGACGCATGGACAACGCCAAGGAACACGCTCAATTCTTAAGAAAAGTAAGCGTGAAAAAGGTCGAGTTTTTATTAATAGAGTAATGTACCCGTATGCTGAAGGAGATCGAGTAGCTATTGTTTTAGATGGTGCTCAACACAAAGGTATGCCTCATCGTAGATTTCAAGGACGCACAGGTATTATTGCAGGTAAGCAAGGACGTGCATACATTGTTAATTTCAAAGATGGTAATATGAAAAAGACCGCAGTTGCTCGACCTGAGCATCTTAAACCAATTAAGGAATGATTTTAATGAGTGAAAAAGAATTTGTAGACTTTGCTACGGTACGTGAACTTCTTTCTGATGCACGTGAAAGACGTGGAGACTTATCATATGAGCAAATAATGGCTTTGCAACATGCAGAATGGGCAGCTTCAACTAATCGTGGTGGAACTAAAACTGATCCTAAAGTCTTCACTGCACTATACAATGCTCTTGTTGTAAATGAGAAACTATCTCAATATCCTGAAATCTGTTCTAAATTAGCAGAATTAACTCCTTTGAATGTTAAAGGTATTCGAGTTATCATTTCAAGTAAGAGAATTGCAATGGATACTTCAGAAGTCGAAGAACTCATTACTATAATTCGTCAACATGTACTTTGAGCGTATAAATTAGTATATGTTCAATGAATTGATTCTTGAATGAAGACCTGTCTGAGGTAGTTGAGCGTAATGCGTGCGAGCCCCCCTTCTGATGTCGGAGACAGTCCAATGTCTATTTTCTCAGGTGAGACACATTTGAGAATTTTAGATATATCTCAGAGGCGCCCCACTGGCTATGAAGTTCATGCATTAACCGAACCATCATTGTACCTAGTTCGCGCTCGAGTTTTAGATAAGGAAGGTATAGTAAATGGTTCAAGGTTACTTGTTGAAGAGAATAAAGTAGGGCCTATGTCACAACTTCGTTACCGTGATTTATCAACAAATGGTGAAGACATAATTCTTGAAGAATTAATTGGTGCAATCAAGGACAATTCAGAACTTCATCTTGGTTTTTATAACCGTGCGAATAATATCTCTTTGAAGGTCCATGCATTTCAACTTCTTCCACGTATTGGTAAATCTAAGGCACAAAAAATGGTCCAATCTCGAGGAATGGCAGGTTGGCAAGACTTTTCCGAAGTTGATGAGGCTTGTGAAATCGATTCAGTTACATTATTGGCAGAGCGATATCTTATTGAAATCGAAGATCCTTTAAACAATCGTAGCATTCTTGATAATCTAATAAGATCATCCAATTAATCAGGGATTAATATGGATGATTTAAATCCAAGACTTCTTGTCGATTTACTCCGTGATCAGATTGTACCAGATAAATCACTGGGTCAACATTTTCTTCTAGATAAGAAAGTAATTTCTCGTTCAATTGAGATTTGTAGTGAAGAGGGTTTCCCTTTAAATTCTGATTCAAAAGTACTTGAAATAGGACCAGGCCCTGGTTCTCTGACTTTATCTCTTTTAAGAAGTGAAGCAAAAGTAATTGGCATTGAGATCGATGAAGATGCGATTTCACACTTGAAAAGAGTATTTGGTGATGCAAATAATAATCTTGAACTCATTTCAGGCGATGCATTAAAATTGAATTGGCCCAGTAATATAACTCATATAGTGGCTAATTTACCTTATCAGATATCCAGTCCAGTACTTGAAAAAATTCAACAATATCATTCTAAAACTCCTCTTAGTGCAATAGTATTACTTGTTCAAGATGAGTTTGCTGAACGAATGTCTATGGAACATTTTGGTTCTCTAAGTCCTTTGGGATTATCTCTATGGCTTGATTTCGAGGTTAATTTAGATAGAAAAGTTCCTGGAGGTGCTTTCAGTCCAGCTCCACGAGTGAATTCTAGGTTAGTATCGCTGACTCCTGTTGACCGTTCTGAGGATAATGGAGAAATTTCTCGTAAAATGTTTAGGCTAATTACTCAACATTGTTTTTCTAGCCGCCGGAAAAAAATAAGAACATTACTTTCCCAAGTTCCCCGCCGAATTAGCCGAATTCGTGGATGGCATAAGTCTCGTTGGCAATCCGCTATTGAATCCTTATTGCTAAATCCTCCAGAAGAATTTTCCGATGATTGGTTTGATAATAGACCAGATGTTCTTGAACCAGAAGAATGGGTTATAATTGCTAATAGAATTTCATCATATGTCGAATAAACGAGATAATTCTGACCGCGCCTTGATAGCGTACGCATTGTTCGGCGGATTACTGCGAAGCCGATGGTACATTCGCGCAAAGAGGTGTTAATATGGCAAAGAAAGATACCTATCTCGCATTATTGCGTCGAGGGATTGATGAAAAGACAGCACAAATCCTGTCAGATGGTGGGATTAAGGTTGGCGACCTAAAAGGTTTAGATGTTGAAACTTTAACTAACAATTACGGTCTGAAGAAGGAAATAGCAACATCAGTACTAGATGCAGTAAAGTCCGGACCCCGCTCCTCATCCAAACAAAGATATCTTGCCGATGTTCTTTCTGACAGCAGTGGCGCTAAGAAAAAGATTGATAAAATTGAAGAACAGAGATTCAAGCGTGAGCAAAAAGATCTTCATTCAGAATTATTAGAGAAAAAAGAACAGTTACGCATTGCTCGAGTCGAACAATTTCGTGAAAAGAAATTAGTAATGAATAGATTGGGCAAGACTGTTGAGCTTATTGTTAAGTTAGAGAATACTTTTGATGAAGAAGGTAAAGATGAACAGCGTACAAAATTAAGAGATCAACTTGAGACAAGAGGACTTGAAGCAGCAAGAGATCATGAATTATTAGATCTCTCAGGTACTCCTCAAGACATAGTAGACTTCCGCCGAAAATTAGTTCCAGTATTGTGTATGCATGCTTGCCCTGATTGTGGGGAAGAAATGGACCCTAGGGGTGGAAATGTCATGGATGATATGACTGACTTTATGTTGATTTGTTGGGATTGTGAGAAAGAATTCCGCGCACCAATGGCAGAGATCGTTGAGAATAGATTAGGTAATGAAGATAGGCTAATTATAGATCCTCAAAAAGGTCCACGTCTGAAAGTTCATCAACCACCTAAAAAATCAGAACACCTTAGCGTAGATGATTTAATTAAGAGAGATTTAGAATCTACAGGTGCATCATTTGCTGAAGTTGAAGCTGCAGTAGAAGCAAGCAAATTATCTGGCGGATTAATGAGCATTGAAGATTGGATAGAAGAAAAAATCGAATTGAAGGGATACATACAAGCTCAAGAACATAGAGAAGAATTTATTCTTGCAACTGGTGCTGGTGCTACTAAATTCAATAAATGGATGAAAAAAGCAGGATTATATTTCAATAAACAAACAGGTCGTTGGACCCGCTGGGAAGATCGTTGAGACACTCAAATTCAGATTTGTTTCTTGGATGGATTGAAGATACCCCACTCTATGGGATGAATCATGGCCATCGCTCGCTTCTTCCGCGGAAGGTTACTTCTTGGTTCCGTAGAGGTAAAAGAGGGAGAATTTCTTGTGGATTTAGCAGATAGTTTAGGGATAGATATTCCTAGAAATTGTACTTCAGGAAATTGTGGTACATGTCTTGTTAGATTGATTTCTGGAAACGTCCCATATCCAGATCCTTTACCACCAGGACTAGACGAATTTTTAATAGAAGATGGAGGGATATTAGCCTGTTGCATGAGCCCTGAAGGAGCTTGTGATATTGATACTATTCCACCATTATGAGGTTATATTATGATCGACTGGAGTGATAAAGAATTAGTTCGCCTCCTCATTTTTGATATTTTAGCAATAACATTTGCAGTTTGGTGGTTATCTCGGCGTGTTAAATCTAAAATTGAAGAAGTCAATAAAAGAAGAGCTAAAAGATGGGAAAGAGATGAGGAAGAATAATAAAATCATTCATTTATAGCTGCAGTCCATCTTTTAGCTTGTGGTATTGAAACTACTTCTATATGGCATGCAAGAATTCCTTTTGTATTTTTAATCACCTTTCTTAATTCTATTAAGTCACTAATGCAACATGGACAATAAGGGTGTGTAGGTTTAATCCATAATTCTGCAATCCCTGATTCATTAATTTCAACTCCTTTCAGAATATTTACGTCCTTGAATGATTTACCATGTGGCTCTTTTCTTTCTCTAAGAATTTTAGCAATTCTACGTTCTACGGCACTAGAAGCTTGAGGCACAACCCTTCGGAAGGCTTGTGGGAATTAGTATAATCGCTAGATTCTTTAAATCCAATCCGTTATTAGAGGGAATGAATCTCCCATTGTTAGGTATTCCATCCCATCTTTTGTTCTTACAAAAGTATCTTCAGTTCCCATACAGCCATCAGGGAATATTACTTTAGGTTCAATTGCCATAGTTCCTCCAATACACAAAGGTCGATCGAAACCCTTTGCAATAACTGGTGTCTCATCTAGTTCTAGTCCCACCGAATGTCCTAGGAAATTAGACTTATCAGGGGCCATTCCCATGAGATTTTCTGAATATCCCATCTCTTTAGCCATTAAACTTCCAATTTCCCAGGTTCTAGAGCATTCATCTCCTTTCCCTAGACTACTGACAACAGCATTTCTAATTTCAACCATATGTTCAAGTCTTTCTAACCAAATATCATCTAGAATTCCAGCACTAAACATACGTGTGCAATCAGAAACATATCCTCGATGTAGGTGTACAATATCTACAGTGACTGGGGAATTTCTCTGTACTTTAGCATGCCCTGATCCTAAAGACGATATGGGGCTTGCTCCAATTCCTCCGATTGCAGAGTCAAAATATGATGGGATAGATGCTGACGAACCAGCTACAATCACCACTCTATCACAATCCATTGGCCACTTTCTCATTCTTATTCTCCCCCCGAAGCCTGCAGTTCTGCTAACCTCATCAGCAATTGCTGCCATCTCTAATTCGGTTTTACCTAAACCTCCTTTTTCTCTGATTGCTTCAAACATAGATTTGTTTATATCGCCACTATCGCGGAGCATTTGTATTTCCCATTCAGATTTCTTTTCTCTTAAATCATAAAAAATTGAAGTACAATCTTTTGATGTTCCATCTAAACCCCCAATTTTTTCAGAGATAAATTTCCAACGATCATGTGGTATTTTTCCTTCTAATAATGAAGGTTTTGAGATACCTCCTTTTTTCCTGATAGATTCAGCTAATTCGGCCATCCTTGGTTGTGAAATAACCGGGTTCGGACAATCACCTCCCCCCGATTCGAAAATTGCTCTTTCGAGAGATCTTTTGACCCAATGTGTTGTTTGAACACCAGAATCCTTCGCTCCAACTAAAATCATTCCATTTTGTCTTCCACCTGTGAGCCAGTATAATTCCACAGGGTCGTCAATAAGTGCAGATTCAATTCCATTTTCTAACAGAGCTTCTGCTAACCTCATCCTGCGGTTTTCTAATTCACTTACAGGTACTCTCCAGTCAACACCATCTGGGCCAGTCAATCTTCCGATATCCCATGTCATACATATCCGTAGCAGTACCAATCACAAAGGTATTGGGGAAGGGGTGTAAGACTATTTCGACCATTACGGTGAAAGAGTCCTAGCCTTTGGGCGTGAGCGTGAGTGACGTCCTTACACTGGACAATGTCCGCCTCGGCGGCAAAGTAGTTCTCTATCGTGTAGATGTAAATTCTCCACTTGAACCATCAACTGGGGCCTTCCTTGACGATAGTAGATTACGAGCGATTATACCAACTCTTAATTCTCTTAAAAATTCCAAGATTGTAATGATAGGCCATCAATCAAGGCCAGGTAAAATAGATTTTACAGACATGTCTCAGCATGCGGATCGTATATCTCGATTAATTGGAAAAAAAATCAGCTTTGTTGCAGATATTTGCGGGGAAGCCGCTATTGAGGCAATTAGAAATCTTAAAACTGGAGAAATTTTATTCTTAGATAATATTAGAATGCATGATGATGAGAATTCTATGAAGAAAGCATCTCCGGAAGAAACTGCTAGTTCGGAGATAATACAGAAATTAGCACCTTTAATTGACGTATATGTAACAGATGCTTTTGCAGCAGCACATCGAAATTCTCCCTCTCTAACCGGCTTCTCTGAAGTAGTCCCTTGTATTGCCGGACGATTAATGGCTAAGGAAATAGATAATCTACAGATTGCAGTCAGTGACCCTCCCAGGCCATATATTGCTATTCTTGGTGGTACAAAATGTGATGATTCATTACGTGTGGCTAAGAATTTAATTGATAAGAATATAATTGATACAATTCCAGTTGTTGGTGTTGTTGGTAATATGATGCTATGGGCTAGTGGAATTGATATTGGAGAAGGTAACAAATCATTTATTCGTAATGCACTAGGTGATGAATTTCAAGAAACTTGGGATCTTGCAGTTAACCTATATGAAAATCATTCAGAATACTTTCTTTTACCAACTGATGTAGCTATAGAAGTAGATGGCAATAGAGTCGCTATGAATGTTAAAAACCTTCCAACCAATCATCCAATTTATGATATTGGAATCTCAACTTTAATGCAAATAAGACCTCTAATGATTAATGCAGGATGCATTTTATGGAATGGTCCTGCATCTTACTTTGAACTACCAGGGTTTGCTTTTGGAACAATTGAGATTCTAAATATGTGTACTGAATCATCTGCTGTAACTATAGTTGGTGGAGGACATACTAGCGCCTTAGTTAGTAATAGAGGCGTAGTTGATTTAGTAACTCATAACAGTACAGGTGGAGGTGCTTGCCTAACTATGCTTTCAGGAGGGTTCATGCCAGTCCTTGACTCATTAGTCCGTTCAAATACTAAATTCAGATCTATTTTATCATCATTAGAATTAGATAATCGATAATTCATTATCGTCCCAAATTCTAAGAGTGTTACCCTACCGGTACAATGCATGAGTAATGAAGAAAATGATATATTTTCTGGTTCAGTTAGTCCTCAACCACAAATTGTAAACGTTCAACCAGCAGGTAATTTAATGCTAGTAGAGAAAAGTTCTATCCCCCAAGTTCTGGGTGTTTTAGTAATTATATTTGGTGCGTTCTCACTTATTTCTGCATTAAGTAACGCCTTGATGGTATTTGTTCCAGATGATTCTGGACTCGTAATTCTTCCGACTTGGATAATTATTGGACAAACGATTATTGGATCTTTAATTGGTGGTGTTATAATTTTTGGTGGTTATCATATGTTCAATTATCAAAAGAAAGGTATTTGGATAACTCTAGGTGCAATTGGTGTTGGATTTGTTAATACTATAGTTTGGTCTTTCCTAAGTACTGATTATGTTGATTCTCAGCAGGGAATGGAAGGATTAGGTGCCATATCAGCAGGTTTGAATGGAATATGTGGTTTATTATGTTCTAGTGTGTGTGCATTAATAGTACTAATGCCATTATTTTTCGCCAATCATGGTATGGAATAAAAAAGAATGGTAATCAAATGTCGAGTCTAATTTTTGATATTTTCAAGATTTTATTGACTGCCTTGATAATTTTCATGGTCGCACAATTAAGCCAGCGAGATACATTACTTGCTGCTGTTCTTGCATCTATACCATTAGTTAGTGTTCTTGCGATGATGTGGATGAACCAAGATGGGGCTAGTAACGAAGAGATAGTCAATTTTTCAAAAGATATTGTATGGCTAGTTATTCCCTCATTATTATTATTCATAGTGATGCCAGAATTAATTGAACGTGGATGGGATTTCTATCCTGCACTTGGTGGTGGGCTATGTGCCACTATAATTGGATATTTTTTGATGATTGAAGTAATGAATAGATTCCAATCTATTAGTTAGGCTTCATGAAATTTCTTAAGATTAATTTCTGACCCTAATCTATTCTCAACATCTTCTTTTATTTTTTCTAACCCCTCTTTGCTATTTGCCTCTGCCCGCATAACAAGTATTGGTTCAGTATTACTCGGACGGCAAAGATACCAACCATCTGAATATCTTACTCTTACTCCATCTACTATCGATTTTTGCATATCTGCAAAAGCATTTTTCACCATAATCATAGTTTCTTCTCTGTCACTGATTAGCGGAACTTTAGCCTCTCCTGTTGAAGCATAGTTAGGTAAATCGGCAAACCAATCTGAGAATACCGGACCACCACTTTCTGGCGAAGGCTCTCTAGCAATGATTTCGAGCAATCTAGCAGTATTGTATAATGAGTCATCAAATCCTGGCCACCTATCGTTCAGGAAGAAATGTCCTGACATCTCTCCTGCTAGAGGTGAATCAGGATTGTTTCTTAATTCTCTTTTCATGAATGAGTGCCCTGTTCTGACCATTACAGGAATACCTCCTGCAGAAGTGATAACTTCTTCTAACGCCATACTACATTTGACGTCAAAGAATACAGTTCTTTCTGCATCAGTCCCACCCTTTCTTTCTCTAAGAATATCTTTTGCAAAAATTGTCATTAATCTATCAGGATGGATAAATAAGCCGGATTCATCAACCACACCAATTCTATCTCCATCTCCATCCATGCCGATTCCAAATTCAGCATTATTTTCTAGAACTGCTTTAGAGAGATCTTTCATATTTTCTGGTCTTGTCGGATCTGGTGGGTGATTTGGAAATTTATTATCCCAATTACAATGAACTGGGATCAATTCAACACCTAGTTTTTCCATTAATCTAATTGTTAATGGTCCAGGAACTGCATTGCCACAATCTATCGCAATTTTCATTTTTCGTTGGGGTATCCCTGCGTTTCTAACAATTGTTTCCAAATATTCATTTTCAAAGTTAGGTAGGTTTTCAATAATTCCATTTCCATCTTTGAAATCACCTTTATCAAATGTTTCTTTGAGTTCTTGAAGTTCATTTCCAGCCATAGGTAAACTACCATTGCATATCTTGAATCCATTATACTCAGGGGGATTATGGCTTGCAGTAATTACAATGGATGCGTCTACTGGGAGATCTACTGTTGCTCTATACAATACCCCTGTAGTCGTAATCCCTAAGTCTAAAACATCTGCTCCAGATAAGTTAAGCCCTCTCAAAAGAGCATCATGTAATTCTGGACCAGATTCTCTAATATCTGAAGCTACAGCGACTGATTTTGCATCGAGATGAGTTGCAAGAGCGCGACCTAACCTTTCAGCAAATTCAGCATCTAATTCAGAATGCGCTAATCCACGAATATCATACGCCTTGAACACACTCATGCTTACTCCTGCGGGTTTTCCTTCATCATCTCTGTGGGTTATGGTGAGCCTGATTCTAATGAAAATTTCTTTTATTCTGTTCCTGAGCCTCTAAAAGCCTCACATATAATCTCAATTATGGCTCCAGCAGGAAGTTTACTTACTTCATATGCGGCTCTTGCAGGAGGCATTGATTCACCTAACCATTTTCCATATACCTCGTTAACATCAGAATAATCATCTATGTTAGTTAATAGAATAGTTACCATGACTAAATCATATTTTGAACTATTAGCAATTTCTAATAAATTATCAATTTTTCGTAATGCTTCTTTAGTCTGAGATACGACATCCTCTCCTCCTTCTATGCCTATTTGCCCTGCAAGCCATATGTGATCTCTAACTGTAATTCCGGGGCTATATGGTGCCCACACCTTACTGTCATTATCAATTTTCAATTTACGAGCCATGATTCTCGCACTATGTTGTTGCTGATATGTTTATTCACGAAGCATATCAATTATTTTTGAGTGATCTCCAGCAACATTTTGTTCTGTTAATTCATTAATAGATATCCATTTTGCATCAACAGCATCATCTGCTCCTACTGGTTTAGAATTGAAATCAACCTCTACTAAGTAGAATAATCCAATACAATGTTTTCTCGGATCTCTACCAGGTTTCCCTAGTATTGTTAAAGTCAAGGGATTTTTCCCTATTACACCAGTTTCTTCTATTAATTCCCTTATCACGGCATCTTCAGGATCTTCTCCATAATCTACGAATCCACCTGGAAATGCCCACATACCTTCCCATTCTGGAGGTTCTGGTCCTCTTTTAATCATTAATAATTCTAGTCCTTCTAGTCCATCTCTCGTTGCGATTGCATCTACTGTAACAGATGGGGTATGGTAATCATCACGACCACATTGTAAACATCTCTCACTCCCCATATCTTCTCCTCCTACTTTGATAAGAATCTATGGCTTCATACAAATCTTGTTTACTAAATGATGGCCAATGTACATCGGTGAAATGTAATTCGGAATATGCAATTTGCCATAATAAGAAATTTGAGATTCTCTCTTCACCACTTGTTCTGATAACTAAGTCTGGATCAGGCAGATTTGCAGTATAGAGTTTACTTGATATTTTCTTAGTATCTATTTCTTCTAACGTTATTTCACCTTTTGAGTGCTCGTCTGCAACTTTACGTACAGCATCTACAATCTCCTCTCTACCCCCATATGCTAAACATACGGTGAATAAGAAATCGGAGTAACTTGAAGTTTTTTCTTCAATATTTTTGATTGCATTTCTTACATTTTCAGGCAACATTTCAAGTCTTCCTACAGCCTGAACTTTAACTTTCATATTGTGAATTTTAGGGTCATTTGCCATCTCATTCAAGCCTTCAGTGTAAAGCTCATACAATGAATTCAGTTCTTCTTGACTTCTTTCTTTGATATTTTCAGTTGAGAGTGCATAAACGGAAAGATACTGAATGTTTAGATCTAATACCCAATCCATGACCTGTTTCAACTTCTCTTTTCCTCTTTCATGACCAACTTTTGTTTCAATTTCTCTACTCCATGCAAATCTTCTATTCCCATCCATAATTATAGAAATATGTTCTGGCCGAGTATCCTTTAGAATCTTATCTTTCAATCTATTAGTTCGTATTCTATCTGTCCTTGATACTAAACTCCAGGCTAGACTCGATCCTGCAATAATTCTTGCAGGAATAGCAATTATTCTAAATTTTAAAAGCCATTTCGCTAATGAGTCAATGCGACGACCAGCAGCTCTGCGTGTTCGACCCATGTTAGAGCGAATGTACCCTGTGTCTAAAGTGGTTGGATTGAGGAATCCTTACTCAAATACAATATGTGCATCATTATTCACTTTTTCTAATAGATTCTTTTCAGGATTAACAACAATAATTTGTCCTGAGTGTTTCCATACCGGCAAATCATGATGGCTATTACCTGCATAACCAAATTTCATATCTCCATACCTCGCTATTAGAGCCTCTGCTTTTTTCTTTCCTCGAAGGTTATGTTGAGAATCTGAGGCTAGAACATCTGAAAATAGGCCTACATGAGCTGCAACTTGTTCAGCAATTATTCTATCAGATGCCGTTGCAAGAATCAGAGTTCTTCCTCGAGCATGTTCTCCTGTCAACCAATCTAAAAATGCAACATGATATTCTAATTCAGCGGGATCAAATACTAACTTTTTTGCTAAGTCTCTTTTCCATTCTGCCCTTTTATTTGTAATTTCTTTAGAAAGCATACTCACTATCATCCATGGCCTCCTTAGTAGAACTCTTCTGATGCTAATATAACTCATATCTGTTAGAATTAGAGTTCCATCCATATCGACCGCTAGTGGGATGTCCGAGATTTCGCTCATGTTGTTGCCTAAACCACCACCATATCAAAGATTCCCTGACCGATTGCATGAAATCTACTACTCCTTCGTAGATACAGGTGAGTCTGTATGTCCGAGACTGAAAATAGTTGGAAACCTGCTGCTATGTCGCAGTTTGAATCTGATGATGAAGTTCCTGATGGATTCAAATGGTTAGTTTTTGCAGGTATCGGCTTGAAATCCAAAATGTTAGAACCTCTTGATGTAAATAACTGGCAAAAAACAATTTCCGATTTACAACCTTGGGGAGAGATTCCTACGGGGGATATCACTGTAGAAGATATAGTGCACACAGATAGAGGTATTAATTTAAAATTAAACTGTGATGGAGCTTATTGGCTAGCTGAATTTTTCCCTTGGGGTACCGATGGTAGGTTTCGCGCTAGAATCAGTCTCGCTCCGCCTGGAAGCATAATTCCGATTGGAGGATACACTTGGAATGGAATCGATATTCTCTCTGTAAGAAAATGGACTGAAGGAAAAAAAGATTTAAATTCAAGACTCCAAGATGCAATTCAATCTAGTGATTTAAAAAAATCTAAGGAAATCATTTTTCAATCAGCAGCAGCCATTGGTCGATATCATAAGGCTGCTGAAAATGCTAGAATAACTCCTCGTGATGCTAAGAGATGGAACAAGAGACTCGAATATCTTGAAGCTTCATTACGTGCAAATACAATATGGCGAGCCCCTCATACGAAAGATACGGTCTGTATAATTACAATCGGTGATATCCGGTTTTCAGATATTATTGATAAAGAATCTGAATCATACAGTATTCATTTCTCTAGGCCACGTTTAGCAGACGGCATCATAAAACCAAATTGTGAATTTCCAGCAATAAGGGATTTTTCTTCACTTCTTCATGATCTAAATCGAATATATTTTTCATGTGAATCCGAACTTAAAATGTCGGAATTACGTCGTTCTTTAATTGAAGGATGGCAATCTACCGCACCACCTGCTTGGTCATCTAAGAATATTTTCTATACTCCACGAGGAGGGTCATTTTTTTGGGAATATGAGCAATGCTTACTCGATGTAATTGAATCAGTTTCTCATCAATCTGGTAAACCCGAACCAGCAGTATCTATAATCCAAGATGTACCATATTTACAAAAGTCAATGTTCAGTCATAGGACTGTTGCAGCTTTATCTTTCATGACAGGATTTTTCTCAGTAAATGGTATTTATCAATATGCTGTAGGTAACTCTAATGGTATATTATTACCATTAATATTAATCCCCATAACTCTAGGTATTTTCATGTCATATCGAAAACTAGCTCCCTCTCCCGAACTTTCAATTCTAAGGGTATGGAATCAGTAATCATTCTATTTTTGTAAAAATATTATTCTGAAATTCATATGTTCTTGGTACACCAGTCTGTATTTCTAGTTTAACAATATTTTCTTTTGATATATTTTCAATATGCATTACAATTGATCTTAGAGAATTCCCATGAGCTGAAACAAGCACATTTTTCCCCTCATTTAGATGTTTTAATATGTCTTCTTTGAAATAAGGTAAAGTTCTTTCAGCAGTCATCTTCAAACTTTCTCCCTCAGGTGGAGCAATATCAAAAGAACGTCTCCAAATATGTACTTGCTCCGCACCATATTTTTCAGCAGTTTCAGTCTTATTCAGTCCTTGTAGTGAACCATAATGTCTTTCATTCAACCGTTCATCTTTGTAAACTGGCATGTCTTTTGAAATTTTATTATGTTGAATGATGATTTCAGCAGTCCTCTGAGCTCTCATAAGGGCACTTGTGTGGACCACATCAAATGAGATATTTTCTAATTTTTTCCCAGCCATTTCTGCTTCATATTCCCCTTTCTTAGAAAGGTCAATATCTGTCCATCCAGTGAATCTATTTTCTGCATTCCATAATGACTGCCCATGTCTTATGAGAACAAGAATAGCCATTCCGTCACCTTACTTACTGCTTCTTAGTCGTGGTTCAAAGAATATTAGATTTAGTTTTTCAGCAGTTTCCCTTGCCATCATTAAGATATCTTCATTTAATTCTCTCTGTGTAGATGCAGATGATACACAATAGAAATTACCTGCCACTAAGACCATTGCAGTTCCAAAAGTCTGAACTCTAACCCATGAATCATCTTCTTTTATCGATCTAGCATCGTCTCGAACTTTCTTTAGTAGAATGTCACAAAATTCTCTTAGTGCTGCTGGGTTACTATCTTCTTCGAGTTCGAATTTTGGAGTAATTCTTCGGAATCTTCTTTTACTAAAGTTTTCAACAGGAGAATTTACCATATTAGAATTAGGAACAGTAATCATTGTATCTGCTGAAGTTCTAATTAATGTAGTTCTCAGGCCTATGTTTACTACCTCTCCTTCAACTCCATCTACAATAATCCAATCACCTACATTGAATGGTTGATCGATTAAGATTGAAATTGCGCCAAAAACATTTGATACAGAATCTTTTGCCGCTAAGGCTAGGGCCAGACCAGTAATTCCTAGACCTGCTATTAGTCCATTCAAGTCGACACCTACATATCCTGCAATAACGAATCCACCAATTACAACTACAGCAACTCTGCCAACTGATTCAGCGACACTTGCTAATGAGCGTCTTGAGGCTATGTTATCGTCTCCTTCAACTACAATAAAAGCGTCTAGATAGTCAACTAGACGGTAAGCAGCAACCAGCATCATAACAATAAAAACAGTGAAACTAGCAAATATTATTTCATCCATTATACTTTGATTCCAACCTGCACCTTCGTCACCAAATACATATTCTAGTGCCTGACTGAAAAATAATGTTCCAATCATCCATCCTAATGAGCGAGGAGCAAACAATGTTTTTCCATCTATCCTTTCAGTTTTAGAAAAGAGATCCATCATAGCCGGGAAAACGAATCTTCTTGATAGTATACCAATTGCTATTGAAAGTCCAATTAATGAGATAAAAATAATCAATGAACCTTGTGTAAAACCTTGGAAAATTGCCTCTCCATCCATGAAGTCAGTAAGTGTTTGCATATCTAATCGGCTTAACCTGATGCTTATCAATCTCTCTAATGTACTTCATACCGTAAATACGAGGCTTTCAAGACCCAAACACTCCTCGAAGGGGTGATAACATGGTTGGCAGCGGCGTGAATAAGAGTTCTAAATTTTTATCAAATCCTCGAAGAATTCCTGCGATGGCACTTCTAATGCCCTTGCTGTTGTCCGTTCTTGCTCCAGTAACCTTGATTGCACCAGTGGATGCTCAAGAAACAAATGAGAATCTAGAGCCAGAAGATATCTGGTCATTTACATATTCTAACCAAATTTTCCCTTGGGGAGGGGATGATAGATTACAATTTCGTGAGTATCACGATTATTTTTCAATGAAAGATAGAATGCAGCATCTAGTAGATCAGAATATGGAAATTATGAGTTACCATGAAGGGTTAGTTGGTGGAGTTAACCAAAGAGGTCAGGAAATGACTGCAGATAATTACGAAGGTTGGTACTATAATCATGCAAGTCCTTGGGTCAAAATTACTGGTGGAGGAGAAGATCTTGAAGGAGTATCTGGTGGAGATTGTAACGTATTCGTAGGAGATTGCGGTAATTATGCAGATTTACCTGATGTAATGTTAGTTG